>CALFXL010000010.1 GCA_937958045.1 uncultured Opitutaceae bacterium
CTTCAGTGGTTCTTCACCACCGCCCCGGATTTTTCGGGCAAATCCTGGAGCCTCACCGAAAACCCCGGCCATCTCCGCATCTTCACGCACCCCGGCGATCTCTCATCGCTCACCGCGCTCACCGGCATCGTGCAACAACGCGTCACACGCAAAGCTTTCGCCATCGAAACACGGGTCACGTTCGACGCACGCGATGCCCGCGAAACCGCCGGTCTCCATTTTTATCACGATCCGCGCATGAACTTCTGGCTCGGCGTCAGCACCGAAAACGGCGAGCCGCGTCTCGTCATCGGCAAGACCGACCAAGGCCGTCGCACCGATCTTTGGTCGGCGAAAAATCCTCACGGCCAAACCGTCCACCTCCGCATCGCCGTCGACGGCGAAGAGCGCGCCACGTTCTTCCACAGCGGCGACGGCGAGCATTGGGAAAAACTCGGCGAGAGCATCTACTTCGGCGCCAGCGGACATCATCTTCGCAACGGCGAACGCGGCTCGCCCGACCTCGGCTGGGTCGGCGTGTACAAAGATCCTGAATCCACGCGCGCCCTCGGCCTCCCTGAGTACTTGAACGCCGAAAACTCAAAAATCTATTTCCCCGGCACCACCGGCCGTCCGGAACGTCCCGGCAATATCTGGACCGGCGCCACCTTCGGCGTCTTCGCCGTCCGCGACGGCGCCGAGAACTCAAAACCAGCCGACTTCGACTACCTCCGCGTCACGCCCGCACCGTAAGCACAAGCGCGCCCTTCGCGAAAGTGCCACGCCCCCGGGCGCCGGCGGCCCGCCGGCAATCTCCGAGAATGCAACACAAACAAAGCGCTCGTCACTAGCTCTTCCGCTTCACCAGCAACAAATGCTCCGCCGCAAGGACGGTTTCGCCGCGTTGGTTGATCGACTCCACGAGCTCTACAACGATGCCGTGATTCGGCCGCTTCGGGTCGTCGCGTTTTTCCTTCACGGTGCAGCGCGACTTGAGCGTGTCTCCGATGAACACCGGCCGGATGAACCGCAGGCGATCGTAGCCATACGAAAACGCCTCGGGATTGATCACGCCCGCGGTCTGGCCGACCGCCACACTGAAGATCAACGTGCCGTGCGCGATGCGCTGCTTGAAGTCCTGCGTCTTGCACCACTCGGCATCCATGTGATGCGGGAAAAAATCTCCCGTCTGCCCCGCGTGCATCACGATGTCCGTTTCCGTGATCGTGCGCCCGGTCGAGGTCCGCGTCGCGCCAACTACATAATCTTCGAAGAACTGTGGGGTCATAAAATCGCTTCTATTTTGTCGTCTGCACCGGCAGGCCGAGTCCCGCGGTGATCGCCGCCGCCGCCGCGCGCATGCCGGCGAGCAGTCTCGTTTCATCCGCTTTTTGCCCGCGCTTCAACAAACGCGTCACCGCCAGCGCCGCCGTCACGCCCGTCTGCGGATTTCCCACCAATACCGCGAGATCGCGCACACCTTCGATCGTCTCGCTCTCCGCTGCGGAATATCCGCGGCGTCTTATCTGCGCATAAATTTTCTCCTGCGCCATCCGCGCTTTGTCCGCGCTCGCGTTTTCCCATGCGAGCAACAGGCGCCCCGACGCCGTTTGCTCCGCCGCAAAACTCGCCCCCACTTCGATCGAGAGCCGCACCGGCTCCGGACTCAACTCCTGCGCGATCACCAGCAAACGTCCGCGCTCGAGCACACTCAAATGACACGAGACGCGATGCGTTTCCGTCAGCGCGCGCATCGGGCGGCGCGCCGCTTCGAGCAGTTTCTCCGTCGCCGAATGCGCATGCGCCAACGCGAACAGCTTCAGCGTCAGCCCGTACTTTCCCGACACCGCTTCGCGCGCCACGTAGCCGCGCCGTTCGAGACAATTCAGCATGCGAAACAACTCGCTGCTGCTGCGTTTCAAATGCGCCGCGAGCTCCGCAAGCGACTGCGGCGAGGGCTCCGCTGCGAGGGCTTCGAGGATATCAAGGCCTTTCTCCAGCGCCGGGACGGGGTAGTCGGGGGCGTTCCGCATATTTTGTCTTGCCGCAGTTCGCTAATGAAAAAGTGTTTTGCAAATAAAAACCCCACCGTCGCCGCAAGTCTCTCCGCCGCGATCCGCCCACCACCCCGAGCTTCGCTCCTTTCGCTTCCTCCCGACTGCACCTCCCCGAATGTCCTCGCTGCCTATCCCCGCTCCGAAATTGCCCCGCTCGCCTCGTCCGATCGTGTCCATCGGCGCCGGCGGCATCGTCAAAGACGCCCATCTGCCCGCCTACCGCATCGCCGGTTTCCCCGTCGCAGGTATTTACGATTTGGATACAGCCCGCGCATCCGCGCTCGCGAAAGACTTTTCCATTCCACGCATTTTCCCGTCGCTCTCCGACGCGATTTCACAGGCCCCCGAACGCGCGGTCTTCGATGTCGCCGTTCCGGCGTCCGCATTGAGCGAAATTCTCACCGCGCTTCCCGATGGCGCGTCCGTGCTGATTCAAAAACCGTTTGGCGAAAATCTGCCTGACGCCCGCCGCCTGCTTGCCATTTGCCAGCGCAAACAGCTCCGCGCCGCCGTCAATTTTCAGCTCCGCTACGCTCCTTACATCGCCGCCGCCCGCCAGCTCATCCACGACGGCGCCATCGGCGAGGTTCACGACATGGAGATCCGCGTGACCGTGTACATGCCGTGGCAGCTCTGGACGTTTCTCGAGAAAACACCGCGCGTCGAAATCCTGTATCACAGCATCCACTACGTGGATCTCATTCGCTCGTTCCTCGGCGAACCGCGCGGCGTGTACGCCAAGACCGTCAAACATCCGCTCACCGCGAAGCTCGCGTCCACGCGCACCAACATCGCGCTCGACTACGGCGACACGCTCCGCGCCAACATCGCCACGAATCACGGTCATCTCTTCGGTCTGCGCCACCAAGAGAGTTACGTGAAGTGGGAAGGCTCGCGCGGCGCCATCAAGGCCCGCCTCGGCCTGCTCATGAACTACCCCGAGGGCGAACCCGATGCCCTCGAGATGTGCCAGCTCGACGACGCCGGCCGTCCCGGCGAGTGGCTGCCCGTGCCGTTCTCCGGCAGTTGGTACCCGCACGCGTTCATCAGCACGATGGCCGACGTCATGCGCTTCGCCGACGGCGAAACCGACGAACTGCCCACGCGAGTCGAAGACGCGTTCAAAACCATGGCGACCGTCGAGGCCACGTACACGTCCTCCGCGACCGGCGCCACGCCCATCCCTCAATCTTAAGCGACCCAAACACGACGCCTGCGCCGCGCCTCTGTCGATCGCGACTCTTCGTGTTCATTCGCGGTTAAAAACTCTCTGCTTTCGAAACTATGACCCAACCAGCGATTCGCCTCCGCGGCATGACGTGGAACCACACGCGCGGCTTTCTGCCGATGGTCGCCACCGCGCAACGTTTCAGCGAACTCCATCCCCACATCGAGATCGTCTGGGAAAAACGTTCGCTCAAAGCCTTCGAAGAATTTCCCGTCGAAAAACTCGCGGCCGACTACGACCTCATCGTCATCGATCATCCGTTCTCCGGCTACGCCGCGAAACATCGTCCGCTGCTCGCCCTCGACCAGCATCTCCCCGGCGACTTCATCGCCGATCAAGCCGCCAACGCCGCCGGCCAGTCGCACGCGAGCTACGTGTTCGACGGACATCTCTGGGCGCTCGCGATCGACGCCGCCACGCCGATCGCCTTCTGGCGCGACGATCTTCTCCAGCAACTCGGCCTCACCGTGCCGCAGACGTGGGACGATCTCCTCACGCTGGCGCGCGCGGGTCACGTCGAAGTCCCCGCCGCCCCCATCAACTGCTTGATGGATTTCTACACACTCTGCCTCGCGGCCGGTGAAACACCTTTTGCCACACGCAAGCGCTTCGTCAGCGCCGACACCGCTCGCTTCGCCTTTGACCGCTTGCGCGAGTTGATCTCGCTCTGCGATCCCGGCTGCTGGTCGCGCAATCCCATCGCCTCGCACGATCTGGTTTCCTCGTCCGCCAACACACGCATCGCCTACTGCGCGTTCGCGTATGGCTATTCCAACTACGCGCGCCCCGGCTACGCGGACCACGTGTTGACTTTCGGTTCCGTTCCCTTCCTCAACAGCAGCCCGCTCCGCACCACGCTCGGCGGCACCGGCCTCGCCGTGTCTGCGCTGCGCCCGCATCGCGACGCGGCACTCGCTTACGCGCAATTCGCCGCCTCCGCCACGGTTCAACGCACACTTTTCACGCAGGCCGGCGGACAACCCGGACATCGCTCCGCCTGGCTCGACGCCGGCAACAACCGCGCCAGCGGAAACTACTTCGTCAACACGCTCCCCGCGCTCGATCGCGCCTGGGTCCGTCCCCGCTACTGCGGCTACATGGAGTTTCAGGAAAAAGGCGGGCCCATTGTACACGCCGCGCTCCGTAACCAAATTTCGGATACAGACGCGCTCGCCCAACTCGACGCCCTCTACCGCCAAACCCTCACTCACGCCGTCACGCTGTCTTAAATCATAAGAACCGCAGAGACACAGAGCTCACAGAGCCCGATCAACACGCCCCGCCGCTCTCCGTGCCCTCTGTGTCTCCGTGGTTAAAAACAACCCACCCATGCGCCCCCTCGAAGGCCTGCTCGTTCTCGACTTCGCCCAATTTCTCGCCGGCCCGTTCGCCGCCACCCGCCTTGCCGATCTCGGCGCACGCGTCATCAAGATCGAACGCCCCGGCACCGGCGACATCTGCCGCCAGCTCTACATTTCCAACCTCTCGCTCGATGGCGACAGCACCCTGTTTCATTCGATCAATCGCAATAAACAGAGCTACGCCGCCGATCTGAAAAATCCCGACGATCTCGCGCGCGTGAAACAGCTCGTCGCGAAGGCCGATGTGCTCATCCAAAATTTTCGTCCCGGTGTCATGGAGCGTATTGGTCTCGGCCCTGCCGAATGCGCCGCGCTCAATCCGCGCCTCGTCTACGGCGTCGTCACCGGCTACGGAAACAAAGGGCCTTGGGTGAATCTTCCCGGCCAGGACCTGCTCGCGCAGGCGCGTTCCGGTTTGGTTTATCTCAACGGCAACGCCGATCAGCCGCCGCTCCCGTTTGGTCTCTCCGTCGCCGACCTCACCGCCAGCGCGCATCTCGTCCAAGGTATCTTGGCCGCGCTCGTGCGGCGAGGCGTCACCGGCAAGGGCGGACTCGTCGAGGTGAGTCTGCTCGAATCGATTCTCGATCTGCAGTTCGAGCTCACCACCACGTTTCTCAACGACGGCGGCAAAGCGCCGCAACGCAGCGCGATCAACAATGGCAACGCCTACCTCGGCGCGCCCTACGGCATCTACGCGACCGCCGACGGTTACCTCGCGCTCGCCATGGGCTCCATCGTCAAACTCGGCGAACTTCTCGAGCTTCCCGCGCTCGCCCGTTACGCCGATCCGCAAACGTGGTTCACCCATCGCGACGAGATTAAACAACTCATCGCGGATCATCTGAAACTGAAACCCACCGCGTATTGGGTCTCGCGTCTCGAAGCCGCCGACTACTGGTGCGCCGAGGTGCTTTCGTGGCAAAAGCTCTGGCAAACCGACGCCTTCAAGGTCCTCGACTGGGTGCAGGAAGTCACGCGCGACGACGGCCCCACGCTCCGCACCACCCGCTGCCCGATCTCCATCGACGGCGAGCGTTTCAAATCTTCCCGCGGCGCTCCGCGCGTCGGCCAGCACACCGAACAAATCCAAACCGAATTCGCCCTCAGGTAGGGCCGATGCTCCGCATCGTCCGTTCCGCCTCCGTCACTCATCATTCTTCATTCTTAGCTTCCCCATGACTCCAGCCCCCCTCCTTGGTACAGCTCTTCACGCCGTCGGCGCCGCCAGCGCGGCCCTCTGCTACACTCCGCAACGCTTCCTCCACAAATGGAGCTGGCAAACCTACTGGCTCGTGCAAGCCGCCTTCTGCTGGCTCACGCTGCCGTGGATCTTCGGTTACTTTTGTATCCCGAATTTGAATACAGTGCTGGCCGAAGCGCCGACGGATGCGATGATTCGCTCCTATCTTTTTGGCGCGCTCTACGGCGTCGGTGGCATCGCGTTCGGCGTATCCATCCGCTACATCGGCTTCTCGCTTACGTACGCCATCGCCATCGGCGTGTCCTGCGTCGGCGGCACCTTCATCGGATCTTTTCTCGCGGGAAATCTCTCCAGCATTTTCACGCAGGATGGTTTTTCATTCGTACTCGCCGGCGTGCTCATCGGCGCCGTCGCCATGCTCTTCACCGGCCTCGCCGGCTTCCGCAAAGAACAGGAACTCGGCGCAGGCGACTACACCATCTCCGACTTCAATCCCCGCGTCGGCATCCCGATCTGCCTCATCGCCGGCGTTCTCTCCGCAGTGTACAATCTTGCCATCACCGCCGGCGAACCGATCACCCGACTCGCCGTCGCTCACGGCGCAGGCGACTTCGCTTTCACCGCCAACTACCTTTTCTCCAACCCCGGCGCTTTCACCACCACGCTCCTGTATGCCGGATGGCTTTCGTGGAAAAACGGCACGACCCGCCAGCTCTTCCGCACCGAAGACGGCAGCGGCCTCGTCCGCAACTACTTGCTCGCCGCGCTCACCGGCCTGCTCTGGTACCTCCAATTTTTCTTCTACGGTCTCGGCCACGACCGCATGGGCACGTTCGGTTTCTCCAGCTGGGCCATTCACATGATCATCTTGATCCTGCTCAGCTGCGGTTTCGGCGTCGCGATCGGCGAATGGAAAAAATGCCGCGTCTCCACCAAACGCCTCATCACTTTCGCGGTTGCATTACTCGTGATCGCCGTCGGCCTCATCACGCACGGCAATAAAATCGCCAGCGATAGCGCCGCCGAAACACCTCCCTCCGCCAGCGCCCATTAACCGCCCATTCCGTCTTTCCTGTAATCCTGTCTTAAAAACATGCGCGACACCTTCCGCATCGCCGTTCGCAAATTCGGTCCTTTCGAATCCGCCATCCAGAAACAGTGGGAGTCTTTCTGCCGCGAGAGCGGCTGCACGCTTCGCCTCGAAGCCCAGGCCTTCGATCTGCACGAACTGCATGACACGCTCTTCGAAAAACGCGGCTTGAAAAGCGGTCGATGGGACGCCGCTTTTGTCGTCACCGACTGGGTCGCCGAGGCGATGATCGAGGGCGCCCTGCTCAACCTCGCCGATGACATCAACACGTATCCACCCGCTGGATACCCATCAGGCTGGACCGACTCCCTTCTCCGCTATCAACGTTTCGGCGACACGATTCTCGGCCTTCCTTATCACGACGGCCCGGAGTGCCTCATTTACCGCAAAGATCTCTTCGAAGCCGCCGGACTCCAGCCGCCCAAAACGTGGGAAGAGTTTCGGTCCATCGCGCGGCGCCTCACTATTCCGTCCGAAAATCGCTGGGGCACCGTTTTTGCCACGTATCCCGACGGTCACAACACCGTCTACGATTTCTGCCTTCAGCTCTGGACGCGCGGCGGCGAGCTCTTCGATCAGGCCGGACGGCTTTTTCTCGAAACAAGCGCCGCCGAGGCCGCGCTCGGTTTTTATCGCGACATCGTGCGCGACAACACCGCCATGCATCCACGCCATCGGGAATTCGACTCCGTGCAAAGCGGTCTCGCCTTCGCCCGCGGCGAAGTCGCCATGATGGTCAATTGGTTCGGTTTCGCCGCGATGGGCGAAACGCTCGCCGACAGCACCGTCAAAGGTCGCGTCGACGTCGCCCCGCTCCCGTCCGCACCCGGCTGCCCCGCGGCGTCGCTCAATGTTTACTGGCTGCTCGGCCTCGGCGCGGGCACCCCGCATCCAAAAATTGGATACGACTTCCTGCGTCACTGCGCATCGCCCGAAAATGACAAATTGCTCACGCTCGAAGGCGCCATCGGCTGCCGCAAATCCACCTGGCACGATCCCGACGTTAATCGCGTGATTCCGTTCTACCGCTCGCTCGAAGTCATTCATCGCAACGCCCGCGAGCTTCCTCGCCTCAGTCACTGGGCGCGCCTTGCCACTATCATCGACCGCCTCGTCACCGGCGCGATCGATTCCGATACACCACTGCGCGAACTGCTCGCCCGCGCCCAACGCGAAGCCGGCGCCCTCACCGCCTGACCGCATCCCGTTAATCCTGTCCGACCAACCAACTTTCGCTTCCGTCCGCGACTTCTCGACGCCCCATCCTCATGTTCTCCCTCGCTCAAAAAACCGCCCTCGTCACCGGAGCCGGTTCCGGCATCGGCCAGGCCATCGCGCAAACGTTCGCCGCCACCGGCGCTCATGTCTGGGTGATTGATCGCGACACCGCCGCCGGAGAGAGCACCGTTGCCGCCATTCGAGCCGCGGGTCACCGCGCCGACTTCGCCGCGCTCGACGTTTCCATCGAGGCCGATGCGCTCGCGCTCGCCGAACGTATTCAAAATGTGGATATCTTGGTAAACAACGCCGGCATCGGTCACGTGGGCAATCTTCTCGGCACCTCCGCCGCCGACCTCGACCGGCTTCACGCCGTCAACGTCCGCGGCCCGTTCAATCTCTGCAAAGCCTTCGTCCCCGGCATGCTCGCGCGCGGCCGCGGTTCCGTCATCAATCTCGCCTCCATCGGTGGTGTCGTCGCCGTCCGCGACCGGCTCGCCTACACCGTCACCAAACACGCCGTCGTCGGCCTTACCAAGGCGCTCGCGCTCGATCATTCCCACACCGGCGTCCGCTTCAACGCCCTTTGCCCCGGACGCGTCGAGACGCCCTTCGTCAAAGCGCGCATCGCCGAATATCCTGATCCCGAAAAAGCGTATCGCGACATGTCCTCGACCCAGCTCACCGGCCGCATGGCGCGCCCCGAAGAAATCGCCGCCGCCGCCCTCTACCTCGCCAGCGACGAAGCCGCCATGGTCACCGGCTCCTGCCATCTCATCGACGGCGGCTGGAGCGCAGGGAAGTGAATTAAGAATTGGAAATGAAGCATACAGAAACAGATCTGAAGGACCGCACGGACATTCGCTCCGCGCGGTGATCAAACTTTATTCTGCACTTCCGGCTGCCGCCGCCGCCCAAGTACTCGGCAAACAACGTCTTCGCTCCCGAACATCCGGCGCTTCCCCACACTCATAATTCCACATTCATAATTCATCATTTCCTATGCGCATCATCCGCTACCAAGACCCTTCCGGCCACATCCACTACGCCGCCGAACAACCGAACGGCACCGCTCTTCGCATCAAGGGCGACATCTTCGGTATCCACGAAGTCACTACAGAACCTGCGCAGATCGCGAAGCTGCTCGCCCCGATAGCGCCCACCCAGATTCTCTGCATCGGCCTCAACTACCGGCAGCACGCCGCCGAGACGAACGCCAAAATCCCCGAGCGCCCGATCCTCTTCGTGAAGGGCATCAACACGCTCCAGCACCCCGGCGATGCGATTCTCATTCCTACACATCTCGCGTCGCACGAAGTGGACTACGAATGCGAGCTCGCCGTCGTCATCGGCAAGGCGGCCAAAAACGTCAGTCGCGCCGAAGCGCTCAACTACGTGCTCGGCTACACGTGCAGCAACGATGTCTCCGCGCGCGATCACCAGATCAAGCTCGGCGGCGGCCAATGGTGCCGCGGCAAATTCTTCGACACCTTTGCCCCGCTCGGCCCGCGCCTCGTCACGCGCGACGAGATCCCGAATCCCAACGCCCTCCGCATCTCCACCGTGCTCAACGGCGAACGCGTTCAAGACTCCAACACCGCCGACATGATTTTTGACGTCCCCGCGCTCATCGAATACCTCAGCGGCAGCACCACGCTCGTCCCCGGCACCGTCATTCTCACCGGAACGCCGCAAGGCGTCGGCATGGCCACCAAGCCCGAACCGCGCTGGCTTCGCCCCGGCGACTCGGTCTCCATCGAGATCGAAAACATCGGCACTCTCACCAACCCGGTAGCCCTCGAAAACTAACTTCACGAGCGGCGCCGCTCCGACAGCCCCGCCACCTTCGCTCCTTCGCGAGACACCAGCTTCGATCCTTCGCCCTGCTCGCCATTCGTCACTTCTCTCATGAGCCGCCTCATCGCCCGCTACCTCATCGAAACGCCCAACGACCTCGCCAAGGCCGCAGCCACACTCGCCGGCGAGCAATCGTCCGGCACCTTCGTTGCGGTCCCGGGCGAAACCGCCGAACTCAAGCAGCGCTTCGCCGCGCGCGTGGAAAACATCACGGAGCTCGACTCGTCGCCGGCTCCGGCGATTCCCACCGGACGTCCGTCGTATCCAGATATCCAATACAAACGCGCCGAGGTCACCGTTTCCTGGTCGATCGAAAACTTCGGATATAATCTTCCCACGCTCGTTTCCACCGTGCAGGGAAATCTCTACGAGCTCGCGCAATTCTCCGGACTCAAACTGCTCGATCTCGAGTTCCCCGCTGAGTTCGCGGCGCGCTTTCGCGGGCCGCAATTCGGCATCGATGGCTGTCGCCAGCTCACGGGTGTCGCCCCCGGTCGTCCGCTCATCGGCACGATCATCAAACCCAGCATCGGCCTTTCTCCCGAAACCACCGCGGAGCTCGTTCGCACGCTCGTCGAAGCCGGCATCGATTTCATCAAGGACGACGAGCTCATGGCCGATCCGCCGCACTCGCCGTTCGACGTGCGTGTCGACGCCATCATGCGCGTGATCAACGCGCACGCCGATCGCACCGGCAAGAAGGTCATGTACGCCTTCAACGTCTCCGACGAAGTCGATGCCATGCAGCGTCACTACGAAAAAATCGTCCGCAGCGGCGGCACGTGCGCGATGATCAGCCTCAACAGCGTCGGTCTTTCCGCCGCCAAAAAAATCTGCGATCTCGGCGAACTCGCCATCCACGGTCACCGCAACGGCTGGGGCATGCTCAACCGCCACCCGCTCCTCGGCATCGAGTTTCCCGCGTATCAAAAACTCTGGCGACTCGCCGGCGTGGACCAACTTCACGTCAACGGCATCGCCAACAAGTTCTGGGAATCCGACGACTCCGTTGTCCGTTCCATCCAATCCTGCCTCGCCGACGCTCCGCTTAATAAACCCGTCCTCCCCGTCGTCTCCTCCGGACAATGGGGCGGTCAGGCTCCCGAGACATGGCGCCGCACACAGACAACCGATCTTCTCTACATGGCCGGCGGTGGCATCATGGCGCATCCGAAAGGTCCGGCGGCCGGCGTGCGCGCACTCCGCGAATGGTGGGAAGCCGCCGTCGCCGGATTATCGTACGAAGACTGCATCGCTCAGCGCCCCGCTCTCGCCCTCTCCGCCTCCAAATTCGCTAAATAAACTTCACCGCGGAGACACCGAGAACACAGAGAATCAAAATGCCCATATACGTCCTATACGTCCCATAGGCCCTATAAAACCTATCTCCTGTTCTCCCCTCTCCGCGCCCTCTGCGTCTCTGTGGTTCAAAAAATGACCGTTCCGCACACCAACGACCTTCTCCTCGCCTATTACGGCGACGATTTCACCGGTTCGACCGATGCCCTGGAATCGCTCGCGCGTGCCGGCGTGCGCACCATGTTGTTTATTGAACCGCCGACGCCTGCACAGCTCGCCCGTTTTCCCGGTTTGCAAGCGATCGGTGTGGCCGGACTCACCCGCGTGATGGCGCCCGATCCGATGGAGGAAACGCTGCGTCCCGCGTTCGAAGCCTTGCGCGCGCTCGGTGCCCCGCACGTTCACTACAAGGTCTGCTCCACCTTCGATTCTTCGCCGCTCGTCGGCAGCATCGGACGCGCGATTCAGGTCGGCGAAGATGTTTTCCGTCGCGCCTTCGTGCCCTTGCTCATTGGTGCGCCGCCGCTCGGCCGTCACTGCGTGTTTGGAAATCTTTTCGCGCGCATGGGCATCGGCAGCACCGGTGCCATTTACCGTCTCGATCGTCATCCGTCCGCCAGCACGCATCCGATCACGCCGATGCAGGAAAGCGATCTGCGCTTGCATCTCGCGAAACAAACCACGCGTCGCATCGGCCTGTTCAACATCCTGCACGTCGAGTTACCCGAAGCCGACGCGCGCCAAGTCCTCGAATCGCTCATCGACGAGGGCAATGAGATCATCCTTTTCGATCTGCTCTACGCCTCGCAGCTCGAGCGCATCGGCGCGTTGCTCGATGCCCACGCGCGTCGCAGCGAACCGCTTTTCACCGTCGGCTCCTCCGGCGTCGAGATGGCGCTCTGCGCACACTGGACATCCACGCAACGTCTCACACGCGTCCCCAGTTGGCCCGATCCCGGCCGCGCGCGTCCACTGCTCGTCGTATGCGGCAGTTGTTCGCCCGTCACCAAACGCCAGATCGAATGGGCGCGCGCCAACGGCTTCGCCGAGATCGCGCTCGATACGCGCGCACTTGTTCACAGTCCGCTCGAAACGGCGCTCGAAAAAACGCTCCATCAAGCCCTCGGCGCGCTCGCCGCTGGACGCGACGTCGTCGTGCACACGGGCGGCACCGCGCAAGTCGATCCGCATATCGCCGCCCTCGGTGCGCGTTCCGCGGAAATCCTCGGCACCGCGCTCGGTCGCATCGTGCGCGAGGCCGCCGCCCAAGTATCGCTCAAACGCGCGCTTTTCGCCGGCGGCGATTCATCGAGTTATGCCGCGCGCGCCGTCGGCATCGAAGCCGTCGAAATGCTCGCGCCTCTCGCTCCCGGCGCCCCCATCTGCCGCGCCCACGCCCCCGGCAGCCCCGCCGATGGACTCGAGGTGAATTTCAAAGGCGGACAAGTCGGCGACTCCGACTACTTCGGCGCCGTCGCCGCCGGCCATCTTTAAAAATTCCCAATCTTAACTAACCACAGAGACACAGAGTTCACAGAGCCCGATCCGATTCTGCCATCCCGGGATATTGTCCAAAATTCCGACATCTCTTCCGTATCCTGTCCCATCTGTGGTTAAAGAATCTGCTCCCTCCGATCTCCGCGCTCTTCCGATCTCTGCGGTTTAAAACCTCCCCCACACTCCCTTTCCGACCTCCGTGCACTCTGTGCCCTCCGTGGTTCATCCTTCATTCCTAATTCTAAATTCATAATTCGCCCGCCCATGCCGACTCTCGCGCTCATCCACACTTCGGCCACGCTCGTCCCCGTCTTCCAGCAACTCTGCAAAACTCACCTGCCCGCGGTGAAAACGTTCAACATCGTCGACGACTCGCTCGTCGCCGGCATTCGCGCCAAAGGCTCGCTCACCGCCGACATCGCCCGTCGCGTCCAGGCGTACATTTCCTCCGCCGAAGCGGGCGGCGCGGATCACATCCTCGTCACCTGTTCTTCCATCGGCCCCGCCGTTGAAGCGTCGGCCGCATTTTCCGCCGTACCTGTGCTCCGCGTCGATCAACCCATGGCAGACGAAGCCGTGAAAACCGGACGCCGCATCGGCGTCATCGCCACGCTCGCCACCACGCTCGAACCCACCGCGGACCTCGTACGTCGTCGCGCGGCCGCCGCAGGAAAACAAATCGAACTCACCGCGCGCCTCGTCGAAGGCGCCTTCGAAGCGCTCATGGCCGGCGACGCCGCCACGCACGACACAAAGGTCGCCGCCGCGCTGCGCGAACTCTCCTCGCAAGTAGATGTGATCCTCCTCGCGCAAGCCTCCATGGCCCGCGTCGTGGACACACTTCCCGAGTCCGACAAACGCATCCCCATCCTCGCCAGTCCACCGATCGCCATCCAGCACCTCTCCACGATTCTCTAAACTCACAGCGCCGACGCTTTCGTCGGCCGTCTCCGCGGGAGCGCCGGTCGCCGGCCGACATTCTTC
This sequence comes from uncultured Opitutaceae bacterium, assembly GCA_937958045.1. Classification (GTDB taxonomy): domain Bacteria; phylum Verrucomicrobiota; class Verrucomicrobiia; order Opitutales; family Opitutaceae; genus Nibricoccus. The sequence goes on from CALFXL010000010.1 coordinate 13,775, forward strand.
CTTTCGCCCCGTCGATCCGGGACGGCATCGCTAGAGTCTACCCTCCACGTCTCCTCCGCTTTTCTCCACCCTTTCGGTCGGACCACTTCCCCGCCGGCTATTCCAGCCTCAACGCCCCGCCAACTACCGCCTCCCCCCTTCTCCCCAAAAAATGTCCTTTCGCCGTCTCGCCCTCGTCGCCGTCCTCCCCTCGCTCGTCCTTCTTGTTTTCGGACTTGTATTCAAAAACCCGATACTATGGCAGCCCGCCGCGGTCGCCGCGGCTGTGCTTTTTGCGTTGGGGCTCGGGGCGCACGCGTCGTTAAAAACGTACCAGTACACCGCTTGGATCATCGCCGCGGTCGTCGCCGCGATGATTTATCCCGCGCAGTTGTTGCACTGGGGCGAATTCGATCTGCGCAACAAGTGGCTCGTGCTGATCGTCGTGCAGCTAGTGATGTTCGGCATGGGCACGCAGATGAGCGTGCGCGATTTTATCGGCGTCGCCAAAATGCCCTACGGCGTGCTCATCGCCGTGTTCAGCCAGTTCACGGTCATGCCGCTGGTCGGTTGGGGACTCACAAAAGCCTTTTCCTTGCCCGACGAAATCGCCGCAGGCGTGATCCTCATCGGCGCGTGCTCGAGCGGACTCGCGTCCAACGTGATGTGCTACATCGCCAAGGCCAATCTCGCACTCTCCATCACCGCCACCGCCGTCACCACGCTCATCGCGCCGCTCATGACGCCCATGTGGATGAGCCTGCTCGCCGGGCGCCTCATCGAAGGCCTGAGTTTTGTTTCGATGATGATGGAGATCGTGAAAATCGTCCTCGTGCCCATCGGGGCCGCGTTGCTCGGCGATTATCTGAAGGAAAACGCCAAGGCGCGTCGTCGGATGATCTTCATTCTGCCGATCGCGTTGGTGATCTTTCTCGGCAGCATCTCCTCGGCGGTTCGCACGCAGACGTTTTTTGCGACCAATCCGATTCTGCTCGAATGCCTGACCTTCCTCTCGCTCGCCGTCATCGCCGGCACGTTCTATTATTTGCTGATTAAAATTTTCCCCGGCCTGCCGAAACGCATGCCGATCCTGTCGATGGCAGGCATTGTCTACTTCACGACCGTCACCACCGCCGCGGGGCGCGACAATCTCCTCATGGTGGGCGGCCTGCTCATCCTCGTGGCGATCTCGCACAACACGTTTGGCTATGTCCTCGGTTACACCCTCGCGTGGATCGCCCGACTCGACAAAGCCTCGCGCCGCACCGTCGCGATCGAAGTCGGCCTCCAAAACGGCGGCATGGCCTCAGGCCTCGCCGCCTCGATGGGCAAACTCGCCACCGTCGGCCTCGCCGCCGCGGTATTCAGCCCTTGGATGAACATCTCCGGCTCCCTCCTCGCCAACTACTGGCGCCGCCGACCAACCACACCGCCTACACCAGACGCGTAATACCTTGGTGCTTAAGACCCATAAGTTTGATCTCCACACGCATCATGCCGGTTGCTCCCCACCAATTTCGCGCTACGACACGAGCCAGACAGACCTATAACCATCCAATTATCAGCTCTTTATGATTAGTTTGATCGTTTGGCACACCGCTCGCAACGGACTCCAACAGTCTTCCAACAAGTCCTTTCGAATTATGTCGATGTCGACAACTCCTCGCCGGCGCCTCAAACAACTTTCTGCTCACGCGCGAGAACCCACTGCCGGATAACGCGAAGGATCATCGGCGAGTGATTACCTGGTAACCTCATCTCTTCCGCCAGCGTTACTATCAATCCATTCTCATGTCCCGGTTCAGCCTCCCGCTCACCTTTCTCTTCATTGCGACAACGGCTTTCACCCAGCCCGCGTCCACCGGCCCCCAATCGGGGCCGTCTGCCGAGGCACAATCCGCGCCTCCTCGTGTAGGCACCGCTGATCCCGAACGTTTCTTCCAGCTCTTTCTCCCGTTCCAAACGGAGAACGCCGCGATTTCCCCCGACGGCAAACACCTCGCCTACTCGCTTCGCGAAGGTAACAAAGTCAGCATCGTCGTCGTCGCGATCGACAACCCTTCCACGGCGCGTGCGAAAGTCGTTGTCGCCACCGACGAAACGTCCACGCCCACGCTCATGGACGACACCCACGAAAAAACACCGGCGCGCGTCCGCTGGCTGGGCTGGGGTAATGCCAATCGCCTCATTGTAGAGACCAATAGCAATCTCTCCACGATGGTCGGCGAAAACTGGGTGAACACCTCCGGCGCGATCCTGGCCTTCAATGTCGATGGTTCCGACGGCCGCGTCCTCGTAACCCCCAAGGACTTGGTAAAAAACACCAGCGAACTAAAACCCGAAACGACAAACTCCCCTTCGGCAGTACGCACCCCTGACATGCCGGAACCTGACGCAGAGACGGGAGAGGACATCTTTGCGAACACTAATGACCCCGCCGATGTAGAACGCGGCACAAGCAATCTACCTACCGATAAGCAATCACCGCGCTCGCCGACATTCTTCGACTTCGACCCCAAAAAGCCCGACCATATCCTCATTCGCACATCCGACCCGAAGGACTATGGGCTTTTTGCGGTAAATATCGCCAACGGCAAACTCACCTACGGGCCGATGGAAAAGGAGTCCGGCGATTACCACATCCTGATCGACCGCCAAGGACGTCAATCTGCCGTCGTCCCCAGCACCACGCGCAGCGCATTTCCCCACAGATACATGGTCGCCAAAAGCGGCTTCGGCGTCGGCCGGTGGACGCCTTTGGATAAAATTTCCAAGATCCCCGACACGCGTTTCTCCGTCTCACCGGAAAACTACTTGGGCGAACGCTCCATCCCCATCGGTTTCGACGAGAATCCCGACATTCTTTATTACGCCTCCAACGTCGGCCGCGACACCTACGGTATTTACAGCATAAATCTCAAAACCGGCGAGCGCCTCGGCAAACCTGTCGAAAGTCCGCGCATCGACCTGATAGACCCGCCCGCGGCAGGCTTTCTCTTCTCTAATCCCCTCGTCTTCGATCGCTACACCCGTCAGCTCGCCGGTATCCGCTATCAGGATGGTTTCCGTAAAGCCATCTGGCTTCGCCCGGAGATTCAACAGGTGCAAACCGAACTCGATACAGCTTTTCCGCACTATAGCATCGACATCCTTGGCTGGGACGAATCTGCGAATCGCTTCCTCGCATACATCCGCAGCACAACCGACGCGGGTGGCTATTACATTTTCGACCGCTCCAGCGCGAAACTCATGGAGTTCGTCCGCTGCGCTCCTTGGATCGATCCTAACACGCGGGCGATGTCCATTCCGTTTCAAATGCCCCATCCCGCTGGCGGCTCACTCTCCGGCTTGATCGCCATCCCTCGCGCCGTCCGTCAAAAACCCATTCCCACCATCGTCATTTGCGCCGACGAACCTTGGCAGCGTACCTCGGGTGAATTTCACAACGAAATGAACGCCCTCGCAGCGATGGGTTTCGTCGTCGTCCAAATCAACCCGCGCGGCACCTGGGGCTTCGGCATCAAACACCGCCTGCAGGCACAAGACGCTTTCGACGAAGTGCAGGTCGAAGACATCCTCATCGCGCTCGACGCCCTCGCGACCGCCTACCCGATCAACACCAAACGCGTCGCCCTCATGGGACACGAACGTGGCGGCTACCTCGCGCTGCGCGCGCTTCAACTTCGTCCCGACCGCTTCCGCTGTGCCATCGGCATCAATCCCACCGTCGATCTCGCCAGCTGGCTGGCCGAAGCGCGCTGGACCAGCGGCGATGCCGGACCCGCGCTCGCCCGCACGTTTTTCGGCGAAAAGCTGCTCAAACAAAACGCGCTTCTCGACAATCCCAAGTCCATCAAGCGCCCGGTTTTCATTCTTTCCTACTACGGTCCCGATGGCGGTCCCATTCCTCAGCGCTACCTGACCGCGCGGCGTTTTATTTCCGCGGTTAACACCGAGGAAAATCCAGCGATCATCTACCCGCTGTCGACTGACTACATGCGCGGTCTTCCCGGCGCGCATTCCGATGCGATGCGCCGCATCGAGGATTTCCTCAACGAAAACATCTACGCGTACAACGTGCAGCTGGGCGAAACCACCATCGAAGAGCAAATCGCTCCGACCGTCACCCCGCCCGCGAAGAAATAAGCTCGGCGCGCCCTCCGCATTACCGCGCGGCCTGAACTCCGCGCGTTCAACTGCGCCATTGCCCTCTCCTCGCCTGCGGATTTCACTGACGGCCCTTTTGCCGTCATGACGTCTCCCGCCTCCGAGCCTTCCTCCTGCTCCGCCCGCGCGCTCAGCAGCGGTTTCGATACCGTCGAAGCCGCCATCGCCGCCATCGCCGCCGGCAGACCGGTCATCGTCACCGACGACGAAGACCGTGAAAACGAGGGCGACCTCATCATCGCCGCCGAAAAAGCCACCGTGGAGTCGATCAACATGATGATCCTCCATGCCCGCGGCCTCATTTGCGTGCCCATGACCAGCGAGCACCTCGCGCGTCTCGGCATCGGCGAAATGGTCCCAAAAAACCGCGAGTCCTTCAAAACCGCCTTCGCCGTCTCGGTCGATGCCGCCACCGGCATCTCCACCGGCATCAGCGCCGCTGACCGCACGCGCACCATCCAAGTCCTGGCCAATCCCGCGTCCACGCCCGACGACCTCGTTCAACCCGGGCACATCTTCCCCCTCGCGGCCCGTCCCGGCGGCGTTCTCGAACGCGCGGGCCACACCGAAGCCGCGGTCGATCTCGCCGTCCTCGCCGGACTCAAACCCTGCGCCGTCATCTGCGAAATCCTCAAAGAAGACGGCTCCATGGCGCGCGTACCCGACCTCGTCGAATTCAAGAAACGCTTCAACATCCCGCTCGTTTCCATCGACCAACTCATCGAATACCGCCACCGCACCGAACTTCTCGTCGAAAAAATCGCCACCGAACGCCTCACCACCGCCTGGGGCGATTTCGATCTCCACACCTTCCGCGAACGCCTCACCGATCGCCGTCACTACGCGCTTACCTTGGGCACGCTCGACGCATCGCCCACCTTGGTGCGTGTGCACCGCATGAATCTGCTCGCGGATGTCTTCCGCCAACGCAGCGCCGACGGCTCCGACGCCGTCATCGAACATTCTCTGCGCAAAATTCAGGCCGAAGGCCGCGGCGCGCTTCTCTATCTGCAAAACGATCCCTTCGGTTCTCTCCCTCCGGTGAAAACCGCGGCCACCCTCGAAGCGAAAAAAGCGCCGCCCACTCCGCGCGATTTCCGCGAAGCCGGCATCGGCGCCCAAATCCTCGCCGCGCTCGGTTTGAAGAAAATCCGGCTGCTTTCCTCCACGCAGCGCAAGGTCATCGGCCTTGACGGCTTCGGCCTCGACATCGTCGAACAAGTCCCCGTCTGCGGGAAGTGAAACTGCGCGCCCGCGAAAGCACGCGTATTCAAAATTCCACTACATGACCGCGAACACGCGGGTTCTCACGCTGACGCCATCGGCGTGTCATTCGATGAGCGCTCATGTTCGCGCTCTATAGCGGTGCATTAAATTGCACGCTTATGCTCTTTTTCTGATCCACATCGTAGATGACAGTGAAGTGCATACGTCCGCCTCCATAGGGTGGAAGCAGAACGGTATCCGGCTTTGAATTCATTTGTTCAAATGTAGCAAGGTCGGTCTGTGAGACGTGCGTTCCTTCACCGACAATCAATCTTTTTCCATCGCGAACCACGCCGTAATACCGAACCCAGTACTCGGAGAGGCGGGCGTCCCGCTTCTCTTTAAAGCGCTCGTGCGGCTTCGCGAAAAGCAGCGCCAACTCAGACTCCACTATCGCGACGTCCGCTTCTGTCGGCACCCACGTTCCCGGTGAGTTTTCTGCAGATAATATAATGTGCCCCGCGGGTCGCTCGATCATGCCCGCCGCGTTATCACCGGATTTTTCAACCAAGTCCACGTAGTGCGGCATGCAGCCACTGAGTAATATCAAAAGGGCTGAAAGCGCACGCCTCATGCGTAGTCGATAGTATATAGCGGCGCTAGTTCGCAATTATGATTGAGTGCAATCAAACCGCCCTAGGCCGCACTGGAATTTAAGCAGAATCAGCCCCGCTTCAGCTCCCTGCGGGATAGATGCATTCGATCTCGATGCGCTCGCCGCAGGTGCAGGTGACGATCAGGCGCGTGACTTTATCGCCTTGTTTGACGCACTCGACGGTGGCGCCGGAGGTCGCACCGGGAGGATGCGTGTGGTTGTCGGCGGACTTGGCGACAAAACCCGGGCCTGTGGGGCCGGAGTTTTGCAGCGGTTCGGTGGCGGCGTGCGGACGTCCTGACAAAAAGGGTTTCATACGCTCACGTTAGCGATTCGGTCACGGGGCGCCAGTCTCCGGCGCAGCGGGCTGCGCGACGGGGGAATCGTCGCCGTTCTTTTTCGGATGACCGACGCTGAGGCTGAGCGTGACGCGTTGATTGCTTTCGGAATCTTCCGGTTGGTCGGGCAAGGGGCGCGTCATCGCGAAGCCCGTTACGCGGTCGATTTTGCCTTCGTCGACTGCGTAGTGGGTGAGCGCGCGGCGCGAAGCATTGGCGCGATCGGAGGAAAGTTCCCACGCGGAGTAATCGGGATTCTTCAACTCGAGCCCCGCGCGTGTGTGGCCTTCGATCACCACGTGAAAACGGTGGCGGTCGATCATCCACGCGAGGCTTTGCATGACAAAGCGCCCCCATTCGGTGAACTCGGCGGTGTGTTCTTTAAAAACCGGCTGACGCGCGCGGTCGAAAACGGTGACGCGCAATCCGTCGCTCGTGACTTGGATGTCGATCGGTTTATCCGCGGCAGTCTCGTCGAGCTGCATCATGCGGAAGAAATCTTTCGCGACCGAATTAAGAAACTGCAGGTCCACGGAGCGATTCGTGGAGTCTTTGCTGTTGGAGCCTTTTTCCGCGCCGGCGGGTTGGGCCGACTTTTTGCTCTCCAGCGGCATGACGCCTGAGGAAGCCTGCATCGTGGCTTGGAAGGGATTTTGGAAATAGCGCGAGGTCGCGATGAGCACTTCGCGATCTTGGGCAGAGATCCAAAGCACCATGAACAGCGCCATCATCGCGGTCACGAAGTCCGCGTAGGCAACTTTCCAGGCTCCACTTTTGCCGGCCATGTTTATTTGCCCGGAGTGGGGATGGCTTTGAGCGTGGCTTCCAGCTCATCGGCTCCCGGCTGGACGGTACCGTCGAGGGAGCGGCGGGCGACTTCCACCGCGGTGAGCGGCGCGAGTCCTTTGGCGAAACCAGCGACCGCGGACAGGATGCAACGCAGATACTGCGTGTCGGTCTGGTTCATGAAGTGGATGCGGGCCGCGAGCGGCGCGACGAATCCGTAGGCAAAAAAGATACCCAGCAGCGTGCCGGTGAGCGCGGCGGCGACTTTCACACCGACGGCTTCCGGACCATCGGCGATCGCGGCCATCGTGTTGATGATGCCGAGCACGGCGGCGACGATACCGACGGCGGGCAATGAATCGGCGAGCATCTGCAGCGTGTGCACGGGATGGTTCGCCTCCTCGGCCTTGGCCTCGAGTTCGGTCAACATGAGGTCTTCGAGCTGGTCGGGCTTGATCTTGCCGTCGATGACCGGGCGCATGCCATTGAGAAGAAATTGCATGCGTTCCTCGTGCGCCGTAAACGCGGGATACTTTGCAAAAATGCTGCTGCTCTCGGGATTGATGACGTGTTCTTCGAGCGCGATCAGGCCGTTGCGACGACCGACCATGAAGATCTCGTAGAGCATTTTGAGCAGTTCGAAATACTGCTGCTTGTCGGCGGCCTTGCCGAACATCGCCTGCTTGGTCTTGTGAACGATCTCTTTGATCACGTGCCCCGGGCTGGCGATGACGACGATGCCGAGACCGACACCGAGGATCACCACAAACTCCGACAAATGCAGGAGCACAGCCGGATTTCCTCCGGCCAGCATGAAGCCTCCGAGAGTGGATCCAAAAACGATGAGAGCTCCGATGATGATGAGCATGGCGAAATGACGCTGGGCGTTTCCCCCTAACGGCTCATCGGAGGCGCAGCTTTAGAATCCGTTTGTAAATCACATGCCACAACGCCGACCGGCAGATTTTGCCCTGCGGCCCTCGCTCAACGGTCGCGGAAGCCGGCGACCCTTGCCTAAACCGAAACGCGATGAGGCGTTTTTCAGCGGTTGCGGACGCGATTGATGTACGCACGCAAGCCGAGGACGGTTTGCGCGTGGATCTGGCAGATGCGCGATTCGGTGAGGTTAAACACCGCGGCGATTTCGGCCAGACGCATGTTTTCGAAATAGTACATAGCCAGGATCTTCTTCGGGATCTCCGGCAATTCGGCGATGCGATCGGCGACGAGCTTGAGCAGCTCTTCCTTTTCCATGCGGTCGCGCACGGAGACATCGCCTTCGTCGGCAATCAATTCGTGGAGCGAAGCGCCGTCCGACTCTTCATTGTCGGCGGTCTGGTCGATGGCGATGAAGCACACCGGCTTCGCTTCTTCCATCCACTTCGCGTATTCCTTCGGCGTGAGGCCGAGGTGTTTGCGCACTTCCTCCTCGGAAGCGGCGCGGCCGAGCTTCTGCTCGAGCTCGTTGATGCTTTCCTTGAGCTTCTTGGCCTTGGCGCGGGCGCGACGCGGGCACCAGTCGAGGCGGCGAAGTTCGTCCAAAATAGCTCCGCGGATGCGGGTCGTTGCATAACCGGCAAACGTGTGCCCCTGCTCCGGATCGTACTTGCGCACGGCGGCGATCAGGCCGGTGACTCCCACACTGTAAAGATCGTCCACATCCACATGCGGCGGCAGGTTCAACTTAATGCGATCCACCACGTTACGGACAAGAGGGAGGTAGCGTTCGATCAGCTCCTTTTCGTCAATTTTCGAGGATTGAGCCCCTTGATACACCCGCCAGGCAGTGGCAGAGGAGGGGATCGGATCGGGAACCAGTGCAGCGGAAGAAGCGTTTTTCATAACGGAAGCGATGAGCGATGAGGGCGATCCTGTCGGACTTGTTAGAGCCGGACGGCGGGGTTGAGGGTGAAGCGATAAAGGCGATGCATGATACGCCCGACCCTTTTGCACGTGGGATGCCAACCTAAAAAACGATTACGCAACCATCTGATTGCGTTTGTCTTAAATATATTTTTATCCCGAAGCCGGCGCAAATAAGCCCTAGCCGCTCCCGAGGAAAATCTTCAGCGGCAAAGTTTGCCGAACCAGAGCCAATCGGCCCTACCCTCGCGTCTTCGTACGCAGGCAATTTCAGCCCTGATCAGGAGATCGCAGTATCCGTTTGTGCCCTTTATCGGCACGGCCGCCGTCCTGCTAAAGCGAGAAGACGCCCCGGACGCAAACGAGGTCTCCGGGCCTCAGCGCTCTCACGCTGCGGACGAGAAACGATAACGCGCGAAACGCGTAACGCCGTCATGCGCGATAACCGCGCGATCAACGCGCCTTGGCGACAGATACGACTGGTTTGGCGTTGGCGGCCGCTTCGGCCTCTTCGGCCGCACATTTCGCGGCGCGTTTGGCTTCTACGGCTTGCACGAGCGCCTTCACCCAGATGTTCCAGAACCAGCGAAACAGAAATCCGCCGACAAGCGCGCCCACCGCAGCGTCGCGCAAGACGAGATCGACGGAGCGCTCCGTCAGCCAGCCAGTGATGGCGACCAGGGCGAATCCACAAAAACCTCCGAATAAAAAGATCGATCGCATGATGTCTTAGAAAAACGTGTTCACGAACCGGGCAGCGTGCGCCGCAGCACCGCGGCAAAAGCGTCTTCCTCCAAATCGCCGGTGAGACTCGGACCGGTCGCGAGAAAGAGCGGCGTCAATTCACCATCGAGCAAGAAGTCCCAGAGTTTTCCCCAGTGGTCGACTTCGTCGAGATGCGTGAAAACCAAATGCGTGGCGCCGAGATCGCGACCAGCCGCATAACCGCGACGCAGCATCGCCGAGTCGTAAGCGGCATTGAGCACGAGCACGCGTCCCGCGAATTGCTCGCGGTCGAGAAAGCGCGCGATGGCGGCGTTTTCCGCAGGATGACGCAACGAGAGTCCGGGCAAATCCGCGTAAAGAAAACCTCCTTCCGGCTCCGGCGCGAGGGTCGCACCGGGCGCCGCGGTTTCTTCTTCGGAAGCGGGCGCGTGATATTCGAGCGTGAGGCCGAGCGCTTCGCAGAAAACCGCGAGACCTTCCGCAGGATTGGGTCGATCGAACTCGGCCTTCACCACCCGCCCGACACGACCTTGCGCGAAGACATCGCGCGCGAGCCATTTGCAGAGCGCCGTCGTACGACCAACGCCTGGTGTACCTAAAAAAGCACTACGCGCAGGCAACGGGCGTATCGGCCGTTTGGATACATGCTGACGCAACGCACGTCCGACCTCCGCCAGCACTTGATGCAGCGGACGATCGTCTTGTCCGGCGAGCGTCGGAGACGCTTGCAGCCGCGCGACCATCGTCTCGGAAAAACCGCTGCGGCGCAGCAAATCGGGCAGACGCGCCGCAGACGAAGGCGCCGTGCGATTGCTTCGTTCCTGCGAAAGCGTGTTCGCGGCCGCCTCGGCCAAACCTGTCGGCAACGCCGGTTCGTCAGAGCGGAAAATCGTCGGAGGCGAAGACGCGGATTCCGTCGACGCGGGGGCGGTTTGAGGCGACGGCTCCGCAGGCTCGGATATCTGAGCGACCACTTCGAGTTTTGGACGGCCGAACAAACCGCCGCCGCCCACTTGCCGCACCGAGAGCACCTTGGCGTTTTCGCCCAATTGTTCACGGATAGCGCGCACGGCTTCGTCGGCCGAGCGGACCGTGAATTTATAGGTGGCTCCAGGTTTGAGGTTCGGGGCGGACATTTCAGAAATGTGAAGCGTGAAGCGTGAAAAGGGAAAGTATGTTCAAGGGCCTTCCGTGGAGTCTCAGGCGGCGGCTTTGGTTTCGACGAGACGGTTGGCGAGGTGCGGCGGCATCTGGATGAAGCCGGCGTTTTCGATCTCGCTGGACGCGGGCAATTCTTGGAACGCGAGCACCACCAGGCGCGGTAACGACGGTTCGAAGAAGCGCTTGAGCGGGAGACGGATCTCGGTCGAGACGACCAATACCGGCGGCAGGCCCTGCTGCACGAGCTCGTTGCAGCGCTGCGTGAGTTCGTTGAGCAGATGATGGCCGGTCGCGGGATCGAGCGAGAGGCCGACATCGGTCGCGGAGCGATGGATCTTGCCCGCGAGAATCTGTTCGAGGCGCGGGTCGAGCGTGTAGGCTTTGACCGAGCCGGGCTTCGATTCGTATTCAGGAACAAAATACAAACCGAGGCGTCGGCGCACGAGCTCGCTGAGATCGTCGGGATTTTTGGTGAGCGCCGCGTAGTCGCCGATGCACTCGAGGATGAGCGGCAGGTTGAGGATCGAGATGTTTTCGCGCAGCAGATTCTGCAGCACGCGCTGAATGACGCCGAGGTTGACGAGATCGGGCAGCAACTCGGCGATGAGCGCGGGATGCGATTCCTTGAGGTGATCGACGAGCGTCTGCACGTCCTGACGGCCGAGCAGCAAGTGCGCGACGGATTTGAGCGTTTCGGAAACGTGCGTGATGAGCACCGACGACGGATCGACCACGGTGTAGCCGTTGACCTCGGCGGTCTTTTTCTCCGCTTCGTCGATCCACGTGGCTTCGAGGTTGAACACCGGCTCGCGCGTCGGCACGCCGCGAAGGCGTACTGAAGAACCGGATACATTCATCGCCATCCAACGGCCGGGCAAAACGCTGCCGCGCGCGATCGGTTTTCCGCGCAGGAGGAAACGATACTCGTTGGGCTCGAGCTCGAGATTATCGCGAACGGAAACCGGCGGCACGATGATGCCCTTTTCGCGGGCGAGCGTGCGACGAACACCCGTGACGCGAGAGAGCAAATCGCCGCCCTTGGAGGCGTCGGCGATGGGCAGCAGTCCGTAACCGATCTCGATCGCAAAAACATCGAGATCGATGAATTTGCGGAGATCGTCGCCGCCGGCCTTGACCGACGCCGGAGCGTTGGGCGCGGCTTCCTTGCCCGTGCCCGCCTTGGCCGCCGCCGCAGCCGCGGGGGGCGAAGCGGCCGCAGCAGTCTCGGCGGGTTTTTGTTTTTTAAGTGTGTAAGCGATGTAGCCCGTGATGCCGCTCAAAACCGCAAACGGCAGGAAAGGCATGCCGGGCATGATGCCGAACATGCCAAGCATCACGGAGGCGATGCCGATCGCGCGGGGATAACGCACGAGCTGCGCGCCGACTTGTTGACCGAGATTGGTGTTTTCCGAAGCACGCGTGACGAGCAAACCGGCGGCGACCGACACGATCAGCGCGGGGATTTGCGAAACGAGACCGTCACCGATCGAGAGCAGCGTGAACTTCGTCACCGCTTCGCCGAGCGAGAGATCCATTTGGAAAACACCAATCGCGAAACCGCCGATGACGTTCACCAACGTGATCAAGATGCCGGCAATCGCATCACCGCGGACGAACTTCGAGGCACCGTCCATCGCGCCGTAGAAGTCGGCTTCTTTCTGAATCTTTTCGCGACGCGTGGTGGCCGTGGTTTCGTCGATGATGCCGGCGTTGAGCTCGGCATCGATGGCCATCTGTTTACCGGGCAACGCATCGAGGGTGAAGCGCGCGCTCACTTCGGCGATACGGCCGGCACCTTTCGTGATAACGACGAAGTTGATCACGATGAGGATGAGGAACAGCACGAAGCCGACGATGTAGTTTCCTTGAATGACGAAGTGACCGAACGACTCGATCACACCGCCCGCGTGACCTTTGGTGAGGATGAGTCGCGTGGTACAAATATTCAGCGCTAGACGGAAAAGCGTGAAGCCGAGGAGAACCGTGGGAAAGCCGGAGAACTCGGGCGGATCTTTCACGTAGATCACGATCAGCAGCACGAGCAGCGAGAGGCCGATGCTGATGGCCAGCAATCCGTCGAGCAGCAGCGTCGGCACCGGCACGATGAGCAGCAGCACCGTCGCAAAAAGCGCGCCCGTGAAGAGCAGGTCGGCGCGTTTCAGCAATTGGTTTCCCGGGGGTGGAGGGACGGCGAGCGTGGCGGATGCGGACATGAGAAAGTGTTGAGTGAAGTGTTAGTGAAAGGAGCTCAGGCGGCGGCGGCGCGCGCGGCTTCGACGCGACGCGTTTTGAGTCGGTGGAAGTAGTAGCGGTGCGTGCGGTAAACGAACGCCAGGATCTCCGCCACGGCTTGATACAGTTCGCCGGGAATCGCCTCCCCTACCGTGCCGAGACCGAAGAGCATACGCGCGACGGGTTTGTTTTCGACGACCGGCACACCGTGTTCGGCGGCGAGCGCTTTGATGCGGAGAGCAAAACGATTTTCGCCTTTCGCCAGAATGACCGGCGCGTGATCGACGCCGCGCTCATACTTCAACGCCACCGCATAGTGCGTCGGGTTGGTCACGATGACGTCCGCCGTAGGCACGGCGGCCAGCATCTGCTTGCGAAGGAGACGGCGCGCCATGCGACGCATCGCGGCCTTGGTCTTCATGTCACCTTCGGACTGCTTCTGTTCATCCTTCACCTCCTGCTTCGTCATCATGAGGTCCTTTTTGGCCTTGATGAGTTCGTACCAGTAACTGATCGCCGCGATGACGCTCATGCAGAGGATGAGGCGCGAAAGAAATTCGAAGGCGGAGCGCTTCACGAAATAACCGAGATACGCGGCCTCCACCGGCGTGCTGAAAAGCGGGTCTTCAAAAAAGCCTTTTGCCGCGACCCACAGCACGAGCCCGATCGAAATGAGCTTGAGCAGATCCACGCCGGAATGAACGAGCGACTTCTTGCTGAAAATACGCTGAAGACCGGGAATCGGGTTGAGCTTCTCCGGCTTAAAACCGAGCACATCGGGCGTGAGCGTGAAACCGCTTTGAAGTCCACCCGCGAGCATGGCCGCCAGCGCGCACGCGCAGAGAATCGGCAAAACCACTTTGGCCAGGAACAACAACGTCTCCGTCAACTGCAGCGGCACCGTATCGATCTGCAGGCGCATCGTGCCGATCTGACTGAAAGCATTACGCGCCAACGCGGAGACATCCTGCGACACCGAGCCGACCGTCAGCGACAAGCCCCCGAGCGCCGCCGCCAACAGAAAAACGACCGAGATCTCCGGCGAACGCGCGAACTGGCCCTTCGCATGCGCCTCATTGAGGCGTTTCGCTGTCGCCTGCTCTGTTTTTGAATCTTTGTCTTCGTCGGCCATTCCGGGAACCGCCCTAACTGCAAAGTGAGTGCCAGCCCAACCGAAACGTTTTTATCTAGTTATATATAAATAAGTTAAAAAATTATTTTTGGACAGTCCCTGCTGAAACCGCCCAAACGGCGCTTAGGGTGAACCCCTTGGGGTAAATTTTGCCGAGCGGTGAGGATTCCTCCCGAGCGCCTGCCAACGCGTCGTTAGGGATCATCCCCCGCCCACGATTTCGAGCATGCGATACGGCAGTTCGTCGAATTCCGGTCCGAGATAACGCACAATCAGCGCACCCGAACCGCTCAGCAGGATCGCGCCGACGATGAAGCGCATCGGATAGCTCAGCACAAACACGCTCATCTTGGGCACCGCTTTGCCGAGCACCGAAAACGCGAGCATCACCAAAAAGTTCAGCGCCATGAACGGAGCGGCGATGCGAAAGCCCAACTCGATAAGATGCGCCGTGGATTGAACGAGCGATTCCACCGCCAGCGGTGCAAAGCCTGCCGCGCCCGCGGGCGCGATCGTGAAGCTCCGCGCAAACGCCGCCAGCGCGCCCAGATGTCCGCCCACCAGGAAAAACAACATGCCCGCAAACATGGACAAAAACGACGCCAGCGGCTCGCTCGACGGCAACGGCGTCTCGATGCCGGGTGCCGCCGTGAGACCGATTTCCTGCGTGATGACGCGCCCCGCCATCTCCACCGCGGAAAAAATCAATCGCGCCATGAATCCCATCACCAGCCCAAGCACGATTTCACCGAGCGTCGCGAGCACCAGCCCAAGCATCGTACCCGGCAGCACCGCCGTCCGCGGCACGATTCCATACAACAGCGTCGCGAGCAAAACACAGAGCGCCACACGCATCGTCGGCGGCAGCGGACGCGCGCCCAGCGTCGGCAAGAACAAGACCACACCCAGCCCGCGCAGCAGTACCGACATCCAAGCGAAGAGCAGATCGGCGGGCATGGGATTTTCGATTTTGAACTATCGATTTTCGATGCGCGGATTCAGGCGGGGAAAAACGGGCGATGTTGGCCGGCTAACGAATCAAAATCCCCATCCAAATCGAAAATTCACGCATTCTCAGCCGCCCAACGTGCTGATCAATGTGATCGTGCGCGTGGCAAATTCCGAAAGCGAACGCAGCAACCATGGCCCGAGCGCGACCGCCATCAGACCAAACGCGATGAGCTTCGGCGCGAAGACGAGGGTCTGCTCCTGAATACTCGTCACCGATTGCAGCAAGCTCGTGGCGAGACCCATCAACAGCATCACGCCGAGAAAGGGCGCGACCATGTAAAGGGCGAACATCACCACGTTTTTGAAAAGATCGACGGCCATTTCAGGAGTCATGGGCGGAGGAGATTCAAAGGCTTAAACCAAATATCCAAGAAAGCGGCAAACGCGCCGCGCGCCATGCGGCGCATGCTTTTAAGAGATTCGATTTTCAGGCGTTGTTTGGGTGTTAGGAGATTTGGCGTTTGGAGTTTTCCGCGGCGATCGGCTGCGGCGCTATAGCTGGAAACTATCCACGACGTTCTTCACCACGAGGTGCCAGCCGTCGACGAGGACGAAGAGAAGGAGTTTGAACGGCAACGCGACCACGGTCGGCGGCATCATCATCATACCGAGCGCCATCAGCACCGAGGAGACGAGGAAGTCGATGACGAGAAATGGCAGGAATAAGATGAACCCCATCTGAAACGCGGTCTGCAGTTCGCTGATCACAAACGCGGGGATGATCACGCGTAGTGGAAGTTCGGATACAGGCGTGGGACCGAAGCGGCCGAGCTCCAGGAAAAACTCGAGATCGCGCGTGCGCGTCTGTTTCAGCATGAAATCCTTCAGCGGCACCGTGGCGCGATCGAAGGCTTCACCCGACGCAATCTGGCCGGCCATGTAGGGTTGCAGCGCCTCCGAGTTCACGCGGTCAAAAACCGGCCCCATCAGGAAGAACGTGAGAAAAAGCGAGAGGCCGATGATGATCTGGTTCGACGGCGCGGACGGCACGCCGAGCGCCGTGCGCACAAACCCGAGCACGATCACGATGCGCGTGAAACTCGTCATCAACATGACCAGCGAGGGCGCGAGCGTGAGCAGCGTCATCACCAACACGATCTGGATGGCGACGCCAACATCGCCCGGACGATTGGTGCCTTCGAGGCCGATATTGAGGCGGAACGGTTCGGACGAACCTTCCGCGGGCGTCGTCACAGGCGCGGAATCGGCGGGAGGCGTTTCAGGCGCCTGCGCGGAAACGACCGGCCCGAGAAAAAAGAACAGGGCGAGCGCGAGCGGCGCGAAGGCGCGGAAAAAACCGCCGGACAAGAAAGACCGGCGGACAACATTCACCGCAGGCACGCTGGCGTTCATGATTTCACCTCCGGAGCGGGCGACGGTGGCGCTTCGGGCGAACTCTCGAGCGGCGTGAGGAGATTGATGCGGCCGGGCGTGATCCCGAGGAGGTATTTTTTCCCGTCGTAGTTGGCCACGACGAGATACTGGCGACCGCCGAGAGGACGCGTCTCTTCAATCTGAAGTTTGCGTTGTCCACGGGCGGCGATCGCGATGCCTTGGCGGCGCTGCACCCACACCCACACGCCGGCGGCGGCCAAAGCGAGCGCGGTGAGGACGACGAGAACATTGGGGCCCGAGGAACTAGGCGCCGGCGCGGGCGCGGGACGTTCGGCGCTGTTGCGCGGGAAAATGACGGGATCGGAGGAGGCAGGTTTTTCCGGGGCGAGTTCCGCGGCGTTCGCGGATTCGGAAGCTGCACTCATCGGCTGCGCCGTCGCCAAAACGGCGCAGCCGACTACCACTAGCAGCCAGCGGGTGACGCTGGTAAAGAGGACCGGGCGCGCGGCGCGTCCGGCAAAAGTGCAAAGGCCAAAGTTCCAAGTGCCAAAAAACAGCGAGGGCATTTTTATGGGAGGCAAGGTTGGGCTTTGGTCTGAAGATTTCTTTGGCGTTTGGAAGTGTGGCGTTTGGATTTTTGTGCAGCGCACTTGCGCTCACGCTTTCGAACCAACGAGCTCGGTGATCTTGATACCGAAGCTGTCTTCCACGACGACGACTTCACCGTACGCGATGAGCTTGTCGTTTACGTAGAGACCGACGGGGTCGCTCGCGTGCTGGCTGAGCTGGATGACAGCGCCGGGCGCGAGTTCGAGCACTTCGCGCATCGGGAGCTGGCAGGAGCCGAGCTGAACGGTGACCTTGACCTTAACATCAAGGACGAGATCGAGAGTCTTATCTTCCATGGGGAGTCAGTTTGGGAGCGGGATCCTGCTCCACGGTGATTTTCTTGGTGAGTTTCACGGCGACACGGTCGTTTTCGATGCCGACGGTGCCGACGAACTTGGGCGTGCCGTTGAGCGTGACGCGGGTCTGATCAACGATGCCGGCGGGCATCTCGATGATGTCGCCCACGCGAAGGTTGGTGATCTCGCGAAGGGAAAGTTCAAAGGCATCCCACTCGGCGCGGGCCGGGATGGTGATGTGTTCGTAGATCGGTTTCCACTCGGCTTTGACCGACACGCCGCCGGGCGCGGCGTCTTTTTGGCGGCGGGCCTGCATGGTCTTCACCATGGGCTCGATCGTGTAGTACGGGACGCCGATCTGGATCTGTTCGGAGCAATCGCCGAAATTCGCCTCAAGCGTGAGCGCGAGCATGATCGCGTCTTTCGGCGAAGTCTGGAGGAAACGGCCGTTGTTTTCGTGGCCGATGATCTGCGGGTGGAGCTCCTTCTCGTGCTTCCACTGATGGCACCACTCTTCGAGGATGATGGTGATGACGTCTTCGAGCAGCGCGATCTCGATCTCGGTGAGATAACGCTCGAGCTTCACGGAGTGACCGCGGCCGCCGAGCATGCGATCGACGAGCGTGAGCGCCAGGCGCGGATTGATATCGAGAATGCCCACTCCGAGAAGCGGCTCCGCCTTGAAGAGGCATAGGTGCGTCGGGTTCGGCAGATTGTCGGTAAACTTCTGATACGTGAGCGTGGTGAGTTTCGCCATCTTGAGGGCGAACTCCATGCGCAGGAAAAGCGAGAGGCGCGCGGTCAGGTAACGAATGAAATCCTCCTGGAGCAGACGCAGACGGCGCAGCTCGACTTCGGTGAGGAAGACCGGATTGCGGAAGTCGTACGTCTCAATCTTCGGCGGATTCGAACCATCGATCTTGCGCCCGTCCGCGCGGAAGATCTGCTGCTTCGGAGCGGTGACGGCTTCCGAGAGCAGTTTGTCGATCTCGCTCTGGTCGAGGATCTCGTTAAAGTTGGGGGATTCGTCTGCCATGACGGGCGCGGGGAAAAGGCGAGGAAGCGCGGGCGTTACTGAACCACGAATTCGGTGAAGTAGAGTTGGTCAACGACCTTGCGTCCGATCGCCTGGTTGTAGGCGACGACGAGTTTCTCGCGCATGATGTTCTTCGCACCGGCTTCTTCCAAGTCGGCCAGGGAATGCGACGAGAGCACGTTGATGGTGATGTCCATCAGCTTGGGTTTGTTCTGATCGAAGCTGGCGCGCAAGGTATTGTCGCCGCTCACTTGGAACGTGACCTTGAGGTAGCGCGTGCCGAGCGTGCCGGCGAGATTCACGACCACGTTTTCCAATTCGTACGTGGACGGATTTCCGGAGGAGGACTCGCTCTTTTTGCCCGAGCCGTGTCCACCATGCGAAGAAGCGGCCGGCGCGGCGGCGACGGTGAGGTCGGCCGGAAGCGCCGCGACTTGTTTCTTCAACTGCGGAATGAGCACGTACTGACCGATCGCGAAGCTGAGCACCGGCGCGAGCACGACGACCGCGACGACCGGCAGGAGCGCGGCCATCGGTTTGTTCGCAACCGCGGGAGCGCCTTCGGAGGCGTCCTTGGCGGGAGTCGGCGCGATGTCTTTCGAATCGGTTTTGGCGGCCATGACGGGAGAAAGGTGAAGGGTGAAGAGCGAGGAGGCGGGAGCGCGGTGCCGGTGTGGCGGCGGGCCGCGCAGGGCCTTTCACTTTCGAGGGTGTTTATCAGCGCTTCAGGTTCGCGATTTCTTCGAGGATGGAGTCGGACACGGTGACGAGGCGCGAGCTGGCCTGGAAGGAGCGCTGCACCGTGATCATGTTGGCGAACTCTTCGGTGAGGTCGACGTTGGCGAGTTCCAGCGTGTTGGACTGGATCGTGCCGAGGCCGTTGGTGCCGGCGGTGTTGTTGGCGGCGCTCAAATCGGTGGTGCCGCTCACCGGCCCGGCGGCGGTGAAGCCGGAGTAAAGATTGTT
>CALFXL010000011.1 GCA_937958045.1 uncultured Opitutaceae bacterium
GGTTTTCCTGGAAAATTCGGAACGAGTATCGGCGCGCGATCCTCGGATTTCTCCACTTGTGCAAGGTGCGCAAGGCCGCCGCCAGCGTGGGACTGGCGAAGGAGTATTTGGGAGGTTTGCCTGTTCACGAGGTGCGTGGGGCGCGGGAGGCTTTACGGTGGTGGTTTATCACAGGGCGTGGTGGGAAAAAACGGGGCGGAGACTGGCCGGCCGAGCCTCCTCGCGGCGAAGGGGCGGTGGAGAAGCCAAAAGGGGTCAAACTGGGTTGGCTTCGATTTCTCGGACAGTGGAAGCGGGATGATTTATTTATTGTAGTTGGGCTTCGAACATTGCCGGGCTGACATAGCCGAGGCTCGAGTGGAGCCTTCTGCGATTGTAAAACGATTCAATATAATCGAACACAGCGGTGCGGGCCTGCAGCCGTGTGGCAAACTTGCGGTGGTAGACCAACTCGTATTTGAGGCTGCTCCAGAACGACTCGATATAGGCGTTGTCGTACGCATTGCCCTGGGGGACATCGAGGCGACGCACTGACGCTCACGCAGGAGGGTGCGGTACTGCAGGCTCGCAAACTGCGTCCCGCGGTCCGAGTGGACGACCAGTCCTGCTGCCGGGCGCCGGCCCTCCAGCGCCATCCTCAATGCAGTGCAGGCCATGTTGGCGTCGAGGTTTTCGCTCATGCTCCAGCCCACGATCCGGCGGGTAAACAGATCGATGAGGGCGACCACATAGAGCCAGCCCTGTCCGGTCAAAATACCAGTCGCGTCAGTTGCCCAGACCTGGTCGGGCTTCACGATCTTGATGCCCGGAAGACGATTCAGCGCAATCGGATCGCCGTGGCCGCTGTCAGTCGTGCGCACCCGGTACTTGGAGCGCTGGCGGGCCCGCAGGTGCTGCTCTCGCATGATTCGGGCGACCCCATTGCGACTCACGCCGCCGCCGAGCGCGCGAACGATTCGGTGGCTGCCGTACGTCTGCCGGCTGCGGGTAAACTCCTGCTCGATGCGTGCGCGCAGAACCGCGTTTTGCGCGGCGCGTTTGCCCGGCACCTCGCGGCGCCGGATCCAATCGTAATAACCGCTGCGCGAGACCATCAACGCCTCGCACAGCCATGACAGTTTGTACCGCCCTTTCATCTGTTCGATTTGGGCATACCTCGCGGCGGTTCTTCGGAGAGGATGCCCAGCGATTTTTTTAGGACTTCGCGTTGCTCGAGCAGCTTCGCGTTTTCCTCGCTCAATCGCCTGATCTGCGCCTTGAGCTCATCGACGCTCTCACGTCGCTCAATCTTCGGGTCGCCGCCCTGCTGGGCGGCGACCCGAAGATCCCGTGCCCAACGGTACAACAGTGCGGCTCGTATCCCGAGCTCTTCGGCAGTCTTAGCCGCGCTGCGGCCACTCTTACGCCATAACTCTAACGCCTCTACCTTGTACTCACGCGAGTACTTTGCCTTCCCTGCGGATGGCTTACTGATTTGGGTCCTCATTGGATTGGGTTTCCTTTTTGCCCCACACCCACTGTCCGTCAAATCGGGGCAACCTCAAACTTTGCACTTTGCACTCGGTAGTTGGATAATGGCTACAACGATCCAAGCAGGGCGAAGCCGTGCCGCAGCGATCTCCGTATCGGTCGCACTACATCGGGTTGTTCATATTAACTCGATTTGCCTGATGCGCTCGCCTCCCAGCGGCTTCGGCGGCGGCCGGCCGAAACTGAGATCGAAGACAAACGTGTCGCTCTCGCGGTCGCGTTCCTGCGCCAGCTCGGGTATGGCGCGTACGCAAATCAACGTCTGCCCCTCGATCGCAACGAAGAGCGGACCGATGTTGTGACCTCGCAGCAAGACGAGCCAATCGCCGATGATGACGCGGATTAGATCCGTCTCGTCGTGATTCTAGCACGCCTCCACGTAAACGGACCACGGGAGGTTTCGTCGCAGCTTCTTGCCATCGTCGAAGGTGACGTGGCTTGGACTCGCCGCCGTGTCGAAATGCAGCTTCGGTTTTCGGAGGCTAGGGGGCTGGGTCATACGCTGCGGCGTTCAGTGCGCTGTTGCTGTGGCCCGTTGCTGCTTCGTCGTGGCGGCAAGCCAGGCGGCGCGCGCCTCAGCCGGCCGGCCGGCTGATGGCGTATCGGAAAAGCTGATACACAAAAAGGCCCGCGGAGTGCGCGGGCCTTTGGAGGGAAGAGGCGCGGGATTGCCGCGTGCAACCTCAGGGGGTGGCGGGCGGTGCGGCGGGATCGGACGGTGTGTCGTTGGCGCCGGCGGCGTCGAGTTCTTCCTCGGTCTCGACCACGCGGGCGATGCTGAGGAGCTTGTCGCCTTCGGCGAGGGTGAGGAGTTTCACGCCTTTGCTGCCGCGATTGGCTTCGCGGATGGTGTTGACCGGGCAGCGCACGCTTTGGCCCTTCGTGGTGAGGAGCATGATTTCGTCCGTGTCCTTCACGCTGAGCGCGCCGGCGAGATTGACGGAACCGTCGTCGGGCAGGTCGATCGCCCAGACGCCCGAGGCGCCGCGATTGACGAGGCGGTAGTCTTCGAAGCGCGTGCGCACGCCGAGGCCGGCTTCGCTGGCGACGAGGAATTTGCTCTCGTGATCGACGACTTCGATCGCCTGCACGTAGTCGCTCTTGAGCTTGAAGCGCATGCCGGTGACGCCGGCGGTGGCGCGGCCGGTGGCACGGAAGAGTTCTTCGCCGGTTTCCGGATCGCGCTCGCGGAAGCGAACGGCGAGGCCTTGGTGCGAAACGAGGATGAGCTCGTCGTTGCCCGTGGTGAGCACGGTGCCGATGACGCTGTCGCCTTCGGCGAGATTGATGCCGATGATGCCGCCTTCGCGCACGGCGTTGGCGTAGTCGGAGAGGCGCGACTTTTTGATGACGCCGGCCTTTGTGGCCATGACGACGAAGAGATCGCTGGAGAACTCTTTCACGCAAAGCATGGCGGCGATCTTTTCGCCTTCGTTGAGGCGGAGGAACGACGCGACGGATTTGCCCTTGGCGGTGCGGGCGCCTTCGGGAACTTCGTACACCTTTTGCGCGAGGCATTGGCCGCGCGTGGTGAGCACGAGGAGATAATCGTGCGTGCTGGCGGTGAAGAGACGTTCCACGAAATCGTCTTCGTAGGTCTCGGCGCCGATGATGCCTTTGCCACCGCGCCGTTGAGAGCGGTATTCGGCGACGGGCGTGCGTTTGATGAAGCCGAGGTGAGAGACGGTGATGACGCAGCCTTCGTTGGGGATGACGTCTTCCATGCGGAAGTCGCCGGCGGCGGCCACGATTTCGGTGCGACGATCGTCGCCGAATTTATCGCGGAGCGCGCGGAGCTCGCTCTTGATAACTTCGAGGAGTTTTTGTTCGGACTCGAGGATGCTCTTGAGCTCGGCGATGAGCGCTTGGAGTTCGAGGTATTCGGCTTCGATCTTACCGCGTTCGAGGCCGGTGAGCTGATAAAGACGGAGCTCGAGGATGGCGTCGGTCTGGCGCTCGGAGAGCGGATACTTCGCCATCAAACGTACTTTGGCTTCCTCCCGGTTCTGCGAGGCGCGGATGATTTTGACGAAGTCGTCGAGGTTATCGAGGGCGATGATATAACCTTCGAGGATGTGCGCGCGGTCCTCGGCTTGTTTGAGGCGGTAGCGCGTGCGGCGGGTGACGACTTCGCGGCGGTGCTCGATGTAACACTCGATGAGCTCCTTGATGTTCATCTGCTTCGGCCGCTTCTTGTCGATGGCCAGCAGGGTGACGCCGAAGGAGGATTCGAGGGCGGTCTTTTGGAAGAGCTGATTGATGACGACGCGCGATTGCTCGCCACGTTTGAGCTCGATGACGATGCGTGTGTTTTCGTCGGACTCGTCGCGGACGTCGCGGATGCCGTCGATTTCCTTCGCAGTGACGAGCTCGGCGATGCGCGTGACGAGGTTGGCGCGGTTTACGTTATACGGGATCTCCGTGATAACGATCTGCTCCATGCCGGTCTTGGTTTCTTCGGTGTGGGCTTTGCCACGCGTGCGGACGATGCCTTTGCCGGTTTTGAGATAAGAGAGGATGCCTTCGCGTCCGGAGATGATGCCGCCGGTGGGGAAATCGGGGCCGGTGATGATGGTGCAGATCTCGTCGAGCGAGATGTCCGGGCGATCGATGATGGCGCAGGTGGCGTCGATGATCTCGCGCAGATTGTGCGGCGGGATGTTGGTCGCCATACCGACGGCGATGCCGGTCGAACCATTCATCAACAAATTCGGCAGCGCCGACGGGAGCACGGTGGGCTCGGTCGTGGACTCTTTGTAATTGGGGATGAAATCGACGGTGTCTTCCTCGATGTCTTCGAGCAGAGACTCGGCGATGTCTTTGAGGCGGGCTTCGGTGTAACGATAAGCCGCGGGCGGATCGCCATCGACAGAGCCGAAGTTGCCTTGCGGGTCGATGAGCGGGTAACGCATCACCCAGGTCTGCGCCATACGGGCGAGCGTGTCGTACACCGACGAGTCGCCGTGCGGATGATAGTTCTTGAGCACTTCACCGACGACACCTGCGCACTTGTCGAACGCGCGGTTGTGCAGGAGCCCTTCGCGGAGCATCGCGTAGAGCACGCGGCGCTGCACGGGCTTGAGGCCGTCGCGCGCGTCGGGGAGGGCGCGCGAGATGATGACCGACATCGAATAATCGATGTAGGCCGTCTGCATGATGTCGGTGATGTTGGCGGTGGAGAGTTTCTCGTTTGCCGTGTACACAGTGAAAAAGGGAGAGGCGGGAGTTGGTAGCTAGTCGGTGGTAATGGGTGGGAGCTGTCGTGGCTTGCGCCTGACTACAAACCACCAACTACAAATTACGCTGAGCTTTTAGACGTCGAGGTAGCGGACGTTGAGAGCGTTGTCTTCGATGAACTGACGGCGCGGCGGAACTTCGTCGCCCATGAGGAGCGTGAAGAGCGCGTCGGCTTTTGCGGCGTCGTCGATGCTGACGCGCAGGAGGCGGCGCTTTTCGGGATCCATCGTCGTCTCGAAGAGCTGCTTTGGGTTCATTTCACCGAGGCCTTTGTAGCGCTGAATGCTGAGACCCTTGCGTCCGAGATTGCGGATGTGCGTGAGGATATCGAGCGGGCTGTGGAGTTCGGTTTTGGTTTCGTTTTTCTGGCCGGCGTTTTCGGTCAACACGTAGCGCGGTTCTTCGGTGGCCGAGAAGCGGCTGACGTCGAGACCGGCGGCGGCCATGGCCTTGAGGAGCTTGGTCATCTCCGTCGATTCGAAGATTTCGTGCAGCGTGATGCGGCGCGTGGACGGCGTTTTGACGGCATCGGCCTGCGTGTTGGTGACGCCGGCGTCGAGGTCGTTGGCCGCGATGAAGGCGGCGCGCTCGGCGTCGTCTTTCAGGAACTGATGCGACTCCTTGTTGCCCTCGCGAATGCGTGCGAGGTAACGCGGCAAGGCGTGCGTCTCGCGATCGTGGAGATCGAGGTATTCGGGAAGCGACGCGCCGTGGCGGGTGACGCCTGCGCCGAGTTTTTCGAGAGCGGCGAGCGATTCGACGATGCGGTCGATCTGCGCGGGCTCAAAAAGGTGTTGATCGCGGAGGCGCGTGAGGAGCACGTCTTCGGAGCCGAGCTCGAGGAGGATGCGGTTGAGCTGCTCGTCGTTGTCCACGTACTGCTCGCGCTTCTTGCGCTTGATCTTATAAAGCGGTGGCTGGGCGATGTAGACGTAGCCGCGCTCGATGAGGCCCTTCATCTGTCGATAGATGAATGTGAGCAGCAGCGTGCGGATGTGGGAGCCGTCCACGTCCGCGTCGGTCATGATGATGATCTTGTGGTAACGCGCTTTGTCCGCGTTGAAACCGCCGACGGATTCGTCGCCTTCGCCGATGCCGGTGCCGAACGCGGTGACGAGCGTGCGGATTTCTTCGTTGGAAAGGACTTTGTCGAGGCGGGCCTTTTCGACGTTCAAGACCTTACCGCGCAGCGGGAGAATCGCTTGGAAGCGGCGATCGCGGCCTTGTTTGGCGGAACCACCGGCGGAATCGCCTTCGACGATGTAGATTTCGCAAGCGGCGGGATCGCGTTCGGAACAGTCGGCGAGTTTGCCGGGAAGACCGCCGCCGGAAAGCGCGCCTTTGCGGACGGTTTCGCGGGCTTTGCGGGCGGCTTCGCGAGCGCGCGCGGCGTTGAGGCCTTTGTCGAGGATGCGCTTCGCTATCTGGGGATTTGCGTCGAAGAAAAACATGAGACCTTCGTAGGTCGCGGAGCCCACGATGCTCTCCACTTCGGGCGAGAGCAGTTTGACCTTGGTCTGCGATTCGAACTTGGGATCGCTGTGTTTGATCGAGATGACGGCGGCGAGACCTTCGCGGACGTCGTCACCGGTGATCTGCGGATCTTTGTCTTTCAGGAGATTGTTGGACTTCGCGTACTGGTTGACCGCGCGAGTGAGCGCGCTGCGGAAGCCGGAGAGGTGCGTGCCACCGTCGGGGTTGTGAATCGTGTTGGTGTAGCAGAGGACCTGGTCGTTGTAGGTGTCGTTGTACTGCAGCACGACTTCGACGTGGACCTCGGCGGGTTTGTCATCGAGCGAGATCTGCGCCTCTTTGGTGATTCGAACGGGCTTCGGGTGAACGACGTTTTTACCCTGATTGAGCTGACGCACGAATTCTTCGACGCCGTCCTTGTAGTAATAAGTTTCCGGCTTCGGATCGGCGGGACGCTCGTCGGTGAAAATGATTTCGAGGCCCGAGTTGAGGAAGGCGAGTTCGCGCAGACGCTGGGCGATGCGGGCGCCGACGAACACGGTGGTTTCCTTAAAAATCTCGGGGTCGGGTTTAAACGTGATGAGCGTGCCGGTGCCCTTGGTCTGACCGATGACGGAGAGCGGTTTCACCGTCTTGCCGCGCTCGAATTTCATGTGGTGGACCTTGCCGTCGCGCGAAACCTCCACCTCGAACCATTCGGAGACGGCGTTGACGCACTTTGCGCCGACGCCGTGAGTGCCGCCGGAGAACTTGTATCCACCTTGTCCATACTTGCCGCCCGAATGCAGGGTGGTGAGGACCATCTCGACGCCGGGGATGCCGTATTGCGGATGGATGTCGACGGGGATGCCGCGGCCGTTGTCGCGGATGCTGATGGAGCCGTCGACGTGGATGTTGACCTCGATACGCGAGCAATGTCCGGCGAGATGTTCGTCCACGGAGTTGTCGAGCACCTCGGAAACGCAGTGGTGCAAGGCGCGCTCGTCGGTACCACCGATGTACATGCCGGGCTTTTTGCGGACGGCCTCAAGGCCTTCGAGTTTGCCGAGTTTGGACGCATCGTACGTCTCTGCGGCGGCGGGAGGAATCGGGGCGTTGGGCGAGTCGGTCTGGTCGGACATGTAGCGTAAGAACGTTGACGAAATTAAAGGCAAAACTGCATCGGATTTCGGGGGGCGGAGCAACGGGTTTTTTTCCTGAAATCCCGGTTATTTTTCCGAGCGGTTTTCCGAGGGGATTTTGAGGGGAGTAGTGCCTTGGTTAGCGCGGAAGCACCGAGGACGGTATCGCGGGAGAGGACCGGCAAGAAACTGCTGAGAAACGGTCGGGTTTTGCGCGATCTGGTGACTAGAACGTTGCGGGCGGGCGAAACGCTTCCGTAACCTCTGCGCGTGAAGCTCTCCGTTAAAGTCGATTACGCCTGCCGTGTGCTCGCTCAACTCGCGCGCCATCACGGCGCCGATGGTCTTGCCCACATCGAGAGCCTCGCAAGAGCAGAGGCGGTGCCCGCCAATTATCTGGTCCAGATCCTCAGCGAGTTGCGCAATGGCGGATTGATCACGAGCCGACGCGGCAAACAGGGCGGCTACGCGCTCGCCCGTGCGCCGGAGACCATCACGTTGCTCGACATCGTGCGTGTGATCGAAGGCGAACTCCTCGAACTTTCTCCGCCTGGCTCCGGCGAATCGGGAAAACGCGTGCATCAAATCTGGAGCGAGATCCGCGTCGCGTTTGAGGAAAAAGCCGCCAGCTACACACTCGACATGCTCGCCGTGCGCAGCGTGGACGAGATGTATTATATTTGAGTCCGTTGCGGCGGTGATCATCGCCGCCGCGCCCGCAATAAGCGTTGGCTCAAGGCCGTTGCGGGAATTCGTGATTGAGGCGCGCGCACCGCGCCCCAAAACTCCGCGATATGCGCCATCCCGCCCTCGACTCGCTCCTTATCCTGCAAGATCGCGACAGCAAACGACGGGGGATCGAGCAGCAGTTAAAAGCGATTCCGGCCGACATCGCCGCCGTCGAGAAAAAGATCGCCGACGAAAAAGCAGCGATCGAAGCGGCGCGCACGGAGCTGCGTGAGCTCGAGTCCCAAAAGAAATTGCTGGAGACGGAAATCGGCTCCGCGGAGCAAACGCTCGCCCGCTATAAAACGCAGCAGGTGACCGTGCGCAAAAACGACGAGTATCAGGCGCTCGGCCAACAAATCGCCGCGACCGAGGAAGCGATTTCCGCGCTCGAGGAAAAAGAGTTGGCGGTCATGTACGCGATCGACGAAGCGAAGAAACGTTTCGCCGCGGCCGAAGCCGTTTTGAAAGAAAACATCGCGGGACACGAAGCACGCATTCGCACGCATCGCGAACGCGCCGCCAGTCTCGAGGCCGAGCTCGCGCAAGCGCAGGAAGCCTTCGCGCAGGCCCGCACCGCGGTCGATGAACCGAGCTTGCGTGTGTACGATCGCGTCGCCGCCCGCCAGACGCCCGTGATCGTGGCGATCCGCGGAGGCAAATGCAGCGGATGTCATCTGAAAATTTCCGGCGAAGTGGACTCGGTCGCGCGCAAAGGTGAGAAACTCGCCACCTGCGATCAATGCGGCCGCATCGTGTGGCTCGAGGACTGAGCGAACGCATCAACGATGCGATCCGCGGCAGCCGTTTCGCCGTGCGCCAACCGACGGCTTGCGTCGCTGCGTCGCGTGGGCACGCTGCTCGATCTCAGCTTCGGGGCCAGATCGTCGCTCCGAGTTCTTTGATCCCAAGGTGCGGCCCTAAACGCCGCGCCCGTTCTTGAAACTTGGAGAGGAAAGTCCGGACACCACCGGGCAGGATTCCCGTCGAGAAACGTTGTCGCGCCGGTTCGGTTGTCCGCAAGGATGCCGGTCGGATTCGCTTCTGCTCAAGCCGGGGCGCCGCGGGCAACATCCTGCGGCGACGGATAGTGTCACAGAGAACAAGTAGCCGCCGCGCGTCGCCAGACGAACGGCGGTCATAGTGAAAAGGTGGGGTAAGAGCCCACCGCGCCGTCAGTAATGACGGCGGCAGGAAAAACCCAATCCGGTGCAAGGCAAAATAGGCGGCTGGACGGCCCGTCCCATAGCCGCGGGTATGCCGCATTTCGCCTCGGCGAAACGCTGCGCAAGCAGTGAGAGAAATGACGATCACCGCGCCTCCGGGCGCGCACACAGAATCCGGCTTACCGGCCTCGAAGCTGAGACCTCCTTTCGCCGCATCGCGGCGAAAAGAATGGGAGGGAATGAGCAGTGGCGAATGACCAATGTAGCATTCGGCGGTGCGGAGCGAGGCGTTGAAAAATTCCCACGCGGATGGATCCGGGGCGGACGTTGCGGAGCAACGTCCCTGCCGCGTGAAATTGCTTCGCGAAACGCATCGCGCGGGTAGGGGCAATGCTCCGCATTGCCCGCTGTATTCTTGGAAAACCTTATGGTCTCGCGCCGATCACCATCGGCAATCGATGCCGGCGAAGAGCGCGCGGCCGTCGCCGGGGAAAAATTGCGCTTGGTCCACGCCGGCGGCGTTTTCGATCACGCCAGTGGTCGCGACATAGCGTTTGTCTGCGAGGTTGCGCAGGTCGACAAACCACGAAACGCCGCGTTGTTCGTCGCGTCGTCCGATGCGAACGCCGACGATTGCGTAGCCATCCGCCGCGAGGGTATTGCGGAAATCGATGTAGGTTTTTTCGGGCACCCATTCAACGGTTGGGCCGACGTGCCAGCCGGAGCGATGTTCCCACATCAATTCGCCGCGCAGGAGATCGCGCGGCAATCCCGCGAGCGTGTTGCGCCCGTAGAGCGGATCGCCGTCGAAACGAAAATCGCCATGGGTCCACGCACCGCGCAGCACGAGTCGTTGCGAGGGCTCTTCGCGCGAATTCCACGCGTGGCCCAGCAAGTCCGCTTCGAGCGAGAACTCGATGCCGCGGTGCAGCGTGCGGTTTGCGTTCACGGTCGCGGTGAGCTGCGTGTCGGGATCGACCAGCGTCAGTAGTTCATTTTTCAATACAGCCGAATAAAGCGATGCGTCCCAACGCACGAAGCCGTGCGCGCCGCGCGAACCGACTTCGTAAGTCGTGGCGGTCTGCGCGCGTCGCGCGGTGTTGAGCGTGAGCGTCTCGCTGAACGACGGCGGTTCGTAGCTGCCCGAGACATTGGCGAAGATCTGCGCCTGCGCAGCCTCCCAACGAAGTCCGAGCTTCGGCATCGCGCGATCGTAACGAAGCGTGTAGTCGGCGACGTTGCCCGCGATGCGTTCGTTGCGACGTTCGTTCATCGCGGCGCTCGCGCCGAGCACGAGCGTGAAGCCACGCGCGAGTGTCATTTGGTCTTCGGCAAATGCTTCGAGATTTTCCGCGGTTTGTCGCGCGCGGGAAACGAGTGCGCCGCGCTCGCCGGCGACGTTGATGAAGTTCGCCGCGCGCGTGACGCCGCGTGTGTACGACAGTCCTGCGCGCAGCCGATGGTCGCGTCCGAACCATTGCGCGCGATGCGTGACGGCGGCACCGAAGAGCGCGTCGTTCGAGCGTTGTTCGATCGCCTGGAAAATCGGATGATCGAGATCCTTGTACGTCCATGCCGCGGTGAAATCCCACCATGTGTCGCCGGTGCGCACGCTCGTTTTGTTGGACGCGCGCCAGAGTGCGAAATCGCGTTTCTGATCGAGCGTGCGATTCGTGGCGGCGGCTTGGCGCGGATCGTCGGCGATCTGCGCGAGTGTGAGGCTTCCCGGAAGTTCGGAATCGGTGCGCACCGCCGTTGCATAAAAACGCGTTTCCACGTCGGGCGACACGCGCGCACCGAGATTGGCGAAGACGCGGTCGTTGTTTTGCTGCGCGTGCTCGCGGAAGCCGTCTTGGGACTGACGCGTGTACGTCGCAAAGCTGTCCCAGCGCGCGCGCGCGCCGCCGGCGGAAACCGTTGCGCGCAGATAATTCCACGAACCGGTTTCGACGCGCGCGCTCGTGCCGGGCGAATCGAGTCCGTTGCGCGAAACATAGTCGATCGCGCCGCCGAGCGTAGACGCACCGCTGGCGAGAGCGTTGGCGCCGCGCCACACATTCATGTACGCGGTGGCGGTGGGCTCGATCGCTTGGAAATCGAAACTGCCATCGGCGAGATTGAGCGGCACGCCGTCTTGCATCATGCGCAAGCCGCGGCCGTGAAATGTGCGCTGAAGTCCCGAGCCGCGGATTGAAAGACGCGCTTCATCGGAGCCGAAACGCGATTGAGCGATCACGCCCGCGGAGAGTGCGAACGTATCTTCGACCGTGCTCGCGCGTCCGCGCAGAAAACGACCGGCGTCGATGACTTCCGTGCCGCCGGGAACGGAGAAGAGTTCCGCGCGCGAAAATTCGATCGAAGGCGATGTGGCGGATGCTCCGCGAGTCGCAGAGACGTGGAGTTTATCCAGCAAAAGCGGATCGGACTCCGGATTGTTGGCGCGTGCCGAAAACGGCAGCGCGGAGATGAGAATAAGAAGAAGTTTTTGAGAAAAGTGCATGGAGGAGGATTCGCGTGACGGCGCTTGGCCGTCGGCTGATCAAGGCATCGCGCTCGCGCGACAGGCGGTGCGTCGATGCGTGAACTCACGATCGCCGTGCTGTTCCCGGCTACGGGGGTGCGACGACGATCTTGTGCACGGCGAAAGTGCCGCGCGGGGTTATTGAATCAGGCCGCGAGTCCTCGTGGCGGCGGTAAAGGCGGCGTCTGCCGCGCGGAATCGGGTATCCTCCGATCGCACAACGCCCAGCGGGCGGACTCCGGTGCGTCGAGGATGAACGACGCGTCGGGGAGCGTGAGAAAAAGATTTTTGGCGTCGAGCGAAGCGCCGAAAGGCAGCGGAGCGTCGGGCGTCGCGTCCTGCTGTGCGGCCACCACCAGCTCGCAAATCCCGCAGAGATTATCCGGTGTGAACGTGAGACGCACCGCTTCGCGCAGCGGCATCGTTTTCGCGTAAGTCGCGATCATGCGTCCCCAAGCGAAGGATTGGATCAATTGCCATTGCCCGCCGCTGGCCAGCAGCCACGCGAACAGGACAAGGATGATCTGGAAACGACGACGCATGCGACGTCGACAGGTGTGACCGTGCGGTCTCCCGCACACAAGCCCGCCGTACGGCCGGATTTTCCGTCCCGACAAAACCCTTGACTCGCCGGGGTGGGCCTGAGTTTTTAGCCGGCTTCCAATCTTTTATACGTCATGGCCAACACCAAATCCGCCATCAAAGCCGCCCGCAAAACCGAGCGTCTCACCGTCCGCAACAAGTCGGTCAAAACCCGTCTGAAGACTCTCCACAAGAAGTTTGAGGCCGCTGTGAAGGCTGGCGACCCCGCCGCCGCCAAGGCTGCTGGTTCTGCTTATGCGTCTGCGATGGACAAGGCCACCAAGTCCGGCGTCATCCACAAGAACGCCGCGGCCCGCGCCAAGTCGCACGTCGCCAAGTACGCTCAGGCGAAGTAAGCGTCTTTCCTTTCACAGCCCTCGGTGCCACGCGCGCCGAGGGCTTTTTTCGTTTGTACCGCGCCGGTGCCAACTTGCCGATGCACCGCGGAGGCGCGGAGGGCGCGGAGAAATGGCATGATAGGATGGGCTTTGGGGGACCACTGATTCACACTGAGGATTCGGAAGGCTGGGTTTGGATAAAGGAGTGGTGGTTGGATCCGTGTTCTTCCGTAGCCATTAGTGGTTGAAAACATCTGCCCCGGTTCATCATCGAGCGACACCGCGAAACCGAGTTCTGCGGTGCGGAATGAGTTGTGCCTGTCCGCAACGACGCTTTTTTCGCGTGAGTCGTGCCAGCACCCCACGTCGAATTTTATCTGTATCGCCATGCGCTCACGGCGTGGCGCGAGGCGATCCAGCCGTGGTTGACGGCGGGGCATGGCCGTTTGCAGCGCAGCTACATCGTGGTGCCGACGCGCGGTCAGGCGCAGGCCTTGAAACAACGTTGTCTGATCGAACGCGTGCCGCTGCTCGGCGTGGAGTTTTTGTCCCCGGGTCTCGCGCGCAAAAAATGGGCGACGCTGGTCGGCGGCGAAACGCTCAGGCCGGCGATGGGCCGCGAACTGCTTTTGCTTGGACTCGGGGCGATCGTGGAGCGGCGCCTGCAAGCGCTGGCAGCGGATGCACCCGAACGCGGTTTGCTGAAAAGTCTGCAAAGCGATCTCGAGCGAGCGCTCGATGATTTCGACGATTTGTTGAAAGCGGGATTTGGTCCCGAGGATTTTTCGCTCCGCGAAATGCGTTCGATCTTTGCGGAGCTCGCGCAGTGGGTGGACGAACTGGGGTATGCATTCGCGCCGCGTCAGCTCGAAGCGGCGGCGGTGGAGATGCAAAAAAGCGGTGCGCGCAAAATCGGAGGACGTGTGCTGGTGCACGGTTTCGGCGCGGAGGCGCGCGGCGAATTTCTCAATGTCGCGACCTTCGCGCGCGGTTTCGACGACATCACGGTGCTCATTCCCGAGCCGGAATTCACCGGGCGTCGCCAAAAAGTGAATACAGACTGGGCGGAGCTCTGGGAGAAACTGCTCGGTGTTGCGCCCGAGCCGCTGATCGAAACGGACGATGTTCCTTCGTGCGAAAACGCGGTCGCGGGCTGGGCGGGTGGCGAACCGGTGGTCGCACGCGCGGCCGCGGCCGACTCGGTGATCGTGGGACTCACGCGTGGCGATGAGATGCGTCTGGTCGCCGCGAAGATCGAGCAGGTGTTGCGCGATGGCGCGGAAAGTATCGGCGTGATTTTCCCACGAGCGGATGCGGCGCATCTGCGACTGAGCGCCGAGCTGCGGGCGCGTGAAATTTCCTTCGTCGATCAAGTGGGCCAGTGGGGGCCGCCGGAGATCGAGATGCGATTGGGGCGGGCGCTGATCGCCTTTTATGAACAAGGCGCGCGACTCGAGGAGTTGCTGACGCTCTGGCCGTTGTTGAAAGCGATCGGACTCACGGAGCTTTCGCTCGGCGACGTGCGCGATGTGTGCGAGCGGTTGTTCGACGAGAAGCAAAATCACGCGCTCGAA
Organism: uncultured Opitutaceae bacterium; assembly: GCA_937958045.1. GTDB lineage: Bacteria > Verrucomicrobiota > Verrucomicrobiia > Opitutales > Opitutaceae > Nibricoccus. Next base: position 14,269 of record CALFXL010000011.1, read on the forward strand.
GTGTATCGCGAGATGCTCGATCAATCGGACCGGCCCGCGTGGCAGGAAGTCGGTCGCATCGCGGCGCGACTCGGTTCCGCGTGGCCGGCGGAGCTGACGTTGGGCGAGGCGCTGCGACGCTTCGAAGAAACGTGGGAAGCGCTCGAGCAAGTCGCGCCGGAAGGTTGGGGTGCTTTGCGCGCGTTGGCGGAAAAAGACACGCGTCCATTGCCCGCGAAAGTAGCGTTGGCGGCGCTCAAAGGATTTTTGCCGGAAAGAACAACGGCGGCCGGAGCGGCAGCGCGAAATGGATTCGCACGCGTGATACTCACGACGCGTCGCCGCGCGGAGGGCGTGGTGTGGTCGCATCTGTTTCTCACGGAGTCCAACGCCGGCGTGTGGCCCGAACGCAAAGAAGCGAGCTGCTGGCTGACCGATGAACAGCGCGCGGAGCTGAATCAGCGTGCACGGCCCGGTCTGGGGTTGTTCACCACCGATGAGCGCGCGTGGTTTGAGAAACACGGCGTCTCTCAACTCGTGCGCGATACGACGCGGCACGTGTGGTTTTCGGCGGCGTTGCTCGACGAGAGCGACACCGAGATGAAGCTCGCCCCCAACAGTTGCCTGGAGAGATTGCTGTGGGCCGATGCGCTCGCGCACGGCGAACGGGCGGGACTCGAAGAATTATTTGAACGACGCGCGCAACGCGTGCCGGAACGCAGCGCGTATCCAAAAATGGATACAAACGCGTGGCTCGACATTCACCGCTCGCGGCAAGATCCCGCGAAACCGTTCGATGCGTATTTCTTTTCGGTCGATCCGACGAAAGTGCGTCCGCCGCGACTTCCCGCGCGCTTGATCGAACGGGCGATGGCCGATCCGGCGGAGCTTTGGTTCAAAGCCGTGCTGCAGGCGGAGCGCATCGAATGGAAACCGTTTGTGCGTGCGCGCAAAAAGGCGCTCGGGCAACTCGCGCACCGAGTGTTGGCGAAGGTGCTGCGCACGCGTGCGGTGGAGCGGATTTTTAGCGAAATGCCGGCCGAGGAAGATGCGCTGCGACGACTCTCGGAAGAGATGGCGAAGTTGCGCGAGGCGCGTCCCGCGAACCGTTATTGGGAATCGTTTCACGCGGAGCTCGAAGCGATGTGCGAGGTGCTTTTGCGCAAAGTCCTCGCACTCGATGCGGGACGTTTTGTGGCGACGGAAGTGGATTTGCCCGCAGGGGCGACGATCCCGCTGGGGCCGGACCGGCGTTATCCGGTTTATGGGCGCGTGGACTTGGTGCGCATCGATCGCACCGACTGGCTGCAGGCCCGCGTCGATGTGGTGGATTTCAAGACAGGTCAGGACAAACCGCTGTCGGCGGAGCGTATGGCGCGCGAAGGCGCGTCGTTGCAGCTCGGCGTTTATCTTGAAGCGATGCGCTCCGTGGGCGCGCCGCATGGACGCGTGCATTTGTTGAAACCGGATGCGGGCGATGGCGGCTCGATCGGCATGGAGGATCTGCCGGTGGCGCTGTCGGGCTTGGCGCAAATCGGACGACATCTCGACACGGGCATTTACGGCGCTCTCACGCCGGAGCCGTCGGAGTATTCACCGCCTGGATACGCGTGGCCGCTGGCGATCGCGCCGGTGGCGGAGGTTGTGTTGCGCGCTAAGTTTGAGGCGACATTTGGTGAACCGCCGGAAGGTGAGGAGGGCGCGCTGTGAGCACGTTGGTCGATCTTGAAGCGCGCGAACGTTTCCGCACGGAGTGGCGGAGGAATTTTGCGGTGAGCGCCAACGCGGGCTCGGGTAAAACGACCGCGATCTCCGAACGACTGGCGGCGATGGCGCTGTCGGAGGAAGCGGCGTCGGTGTTGCCGAAAACCGCGGTCGTGACGTTCACGCGCAAAGCGGCGCAGCAAATCGGGCAGCGCGCGCGTGCCGTGTTGTTGCGACGATTGACCGAGGAAGGGCGCGGCGATCTCGGTGCGCTCGATTATCTGGAGCGCGCGTTTTTCGGCACGATTCACAGCTTCTGCTTGCTGCTCGCGCGCCGCTACGGACAGGCGCTCGGCATCAATTTGAACCCCGCGGTCGTGGCGGCGGACGACGAACGTTGTTGGGAGGAATTTTTGGAGCAGGACGCGATGACTTTCTCGGCGCTGGCGCCGGCGCAAGTGGACGCGTTTTTGCGTCACGTGCCGCTCGAAGCGATTTTCGACCTGGCCAAAAATCTCGACACGACGACGGCGCGAACGCTCGCGGCGAAAGCTCCGCCAGGTCCGCCGTCCGCGCCGAGCGAAGCCTTGCTCGACGAAATCCTCGGTGTGGCGGCGAAAGGGAACGGTCGAAAAAACATCGAGCTCAGTCAGGCCGCCGCGCGCACGTGGTGGGAGAACTGGCAGCGCGGCCGGGGATTTTTGCCATTGTTTCAGCCCGTCGGCTCGGCGGAAGCGCTCAAGACGCTGGCGAAAAAATGGATGTCGCCGCTCAAGAGCTGGCTCGCGGATGCGGGCGCGGCGTTGGCGGCGGAACTGGCGGAGCGTTATCGTGCCTATCGTTTCGAACGCGGCGTGCAGACCTACGCCGACCAGATCGACGCGGCGCTGGCGGTGTTGCGCGATCGACCGACGCTCGAGCGGATTCGCGGCGAAGGTTGGCGCGTGATATTGGACGAAGCGCAGGACACCGATCCGCAGCAGTTCGCGGTGCTCGTCGAGATCGCGCGTCCGCCCGGTGCGGAACCGCATCAATGGCCGGGAACCCCCGGCGCGCCGGGGCCGCGCGATGGACATTTCTGCATGGTGGGTGACGGGCAGCAGTCGATTTACGGCAGCCGTGCGGACATCCGGAATTTCGTGCGGCATCTGAATGCGTTTGCGGCGGGTCATGGCGGTGAGCTGCTGTCGTTTCAAGTGACCTTCCGCGCGCCGCATCGAATAATCGATTTTCTCAACGCGGGCTTGCCCGATGCGTTTGGCGAAGGACGCGACTATAATTGGGGGCTGCCGCCGGCGGAAGGCGCGGAGAAACCGTATCTACAAGTTGAATACAACAAGCTCGCGGCCGGTCCCGCGAATGCGCAAGGCTGGGTGTCGCGATTGCCGCTGGTGGTGCCGGCGACGCGGCCGCGCGCGGTCGATGACTGGATGAAAGAAGAGGCGGGACAAGTGGCGGCGTTTTTGCGCGCTCACGAACCGCGCGAGCTCGGCGCGCGACATTGGGGCGAAGTGTGCGTGCTCGCCCCGCGCAACGGGTGGCTCACGACGGTGCAGAAGATTTTCGAAGACGCGGGGCTGAAAGTCGCGCTGCAGACACGCAAGCGCCGAAACGGCGATAATCCCGTGTATGGCTGGATGGCCGGTTTGCTCGCGGTGGTGTGCGATCCGGGGAATCGCTTCGAATGGTTTGGCGTGTTGCGCGAATTGTTTGGTTTGAGCGATGCGGAGCTGGCCGCGGAAGCGAATGCGCGCGGAGGATTTTTGTGGGAAACGCCGGAAGAACATTCGCCGGCGGTGGCAGACGCGATCGGGCAACTGCGTCCGTGGATCTTGCGCGTCGATGACGACGGGCTGCCCTTGGGGGATTTTGCGCGCGGACTCGCGGAGACCGCAGGACTCGCGGAGAAAGCGCGCGCATTCGATCCGAGCGGAGGACTCGAAGGTGAATTGACGAGGCTGCTCGTGCGTGCGGCGACACTCGGCATCGAAGGCGCCGGTGCGCGCGAGTGGCTGGCGGAGTTGTTGAACGAGATCGACGAAGGACGTCCCTCAGGCGCAGCCGAGGAAGGCGCGGTGAATCTTTTGACGGCCCACTCCGCGAAAGGTCTGGAGTGGCCCGTGGTGATCGCGTTGGGCCTGTGGCGAAAAGCGTCGAATCGCGAGGAGACCGGGCTGCGCTTGGTGCGCGACGGCACGCGCGTCGAGGTGTTTCTCGATCAAGCGAGCTTGCCGGAAGACACGAAACTCGCGCGTGAACGCGAGCAATGGCGCGAACTCACGCGCTTGATGTACGTGACGCTCACGCGGCCGCGTCATCGCTTGATCCTGCCTTGGGGCGAGGGCTTTGGGGAAGGGCAGCGGCGGATCGGTGTGAGTTTCGCGGAGCTGTGGGGCAACGTGGAAAGCTGGATGCGTTTGCCCGCGATCGAGGAGACGTTGGAGCCCGTGACATCAGTGACGGACGTCGCACGCGCGGAAACGACGCCGGACGGTGAGCAACTTGAGCTGGGTGATCTCTCGCCGGCGGACGCGTCAGACGTGGCGACGGAAGAAACGCATGCGGCGGTGGACGTGCGCCCGTTGCCGACCCGCGTACTGCCGCATCAACTCGCCGAGAAAACGCCTGACCGCGTGCGCGGGCTGCGGCACGAAGCGTCGTCGGAGGATTTGTTGGCGCGGCGCGACGGCGACGAGGCGATCGATTACGGTTTGTGGTGGCATGAAACCATGGAGTTCTGGCCGTGGGGCGGGGCGCGCGAAGAAGCGGATGCTGCGCAGGCGGCGGCGATCGCACGAGCCGAGCCGCAAGGGTTTGCCACGCGTGCACGCGAGGAACTGGAGCGGTTGCGCGCGAGTGAGGCGTGGCCGGCGTTGAACGATCCGCGTTGGACGCGGCTGGCGGAGCTCGCGGTGTTTGCGCCGTTGAGTGAAGCGTCGTGGATGGACGGTGTCGTAGATTTCGTGCTGCACGATGCGGAAACGCGCACGCTATGGATCTACGATTGGAAAACCAATCGGCGGCGCGCGGGTGAGAGCGACGAAGCGATGGCCGCGCGCTTGGCGGGGGAATATCGGCCGCAACTCGAAGCGTACGGACGGGCGGCGCGGGAGTTTTTCTTGGATCACGAGATCCGACTTTTCGTCTATGCGACCGCGCTGGGGCAGGCGATCGAGTTGCCTAGGGGATAAAATCGAGGCTTTACAGGGCCCAGGAAGGTCGGCACGGTTTCGCCCTTTTCAACATTCCTTTTCATCACCATGGGCAACCTTAAGAAGAAACGTCGTCTGAAGATGTCGAAGCACAAGCGCCGCAAGCGCCTGAAATCCAATCGGCACAAGAAACGTACCTGGCAGAAATAACGACCACGCGAATCGTTTCGCTGACCGTTTCCTCTCATCCCTTTTCAAACCCGCTCCGAACTGGAGCGGGTTTTTTATGCTTCCGTTACAAGCGGTTGTTGATTTTGCAAATTATTGGCTTAATAAAGCGTAAATACTCGATCACAACAGGTTAAGGGGTTGAGTCGGCGAGCGCTCGGGCGCGAGGTGTGGCGGTCATTCCTGAGAAAATACCGCCGGATTCCCCTCAAAGAAGCCGGTTCATTTTCCCGGGCCGGTGCCGATTTGTTTTCCGATTTTACGTCAAAGCATGCTGTTCGCCAATAAAACGCAGGGGTATTTCGTCGAGTGGAGCCATCATGGCGTCCTGCTCGCCCGGACATCGGCCAAAAATGGGCCGATGCTGGTGGAGGCTTTAAAATCGTGCGCCGCCGACGCCGACGCGGTTTCCGCGGCGCTCAAGGAGCTGCAGCCGAAACGCGCTGGCGCCTACGTGCACGCGAGCTGCGGCATTTATCCGCCGAAGCGTTTGGTTCGTCGCGCAGCGATGGATCCGAAGCGCTACAAGGAGCCGAACTATCTCGAAGAGGTGGTGAACACCCAGTTCCACATCGAAGCCGACAAGTACATGTTGGCGGTTCTAAATCCGGCGACCGGTCGCGACTTCGACATCGCGCACGCCACGGAGAAGGACAAAGACGGTTTGTTCGCGGGCTTGGGGACGGAGGAAGTCGAGGATGCGCAGAAACGTCTCCTCGGCGCGGGCATTTACCCGGAATCGCTCGAACTCGGTACGCTCGCGGCGCTCGGCGCGGTCATTGATTACAGTGCTTTCGCGAACATCAAAACGCCGACGCTGGTGCTCGAGATCGATACGGATTCGACGCAGTCGTTCATCCTGAGCGATGCCGGCGTGGAAGCCACGCGTCCGATTCCGCAGGGCCTCGCCGCCATGATTCCCGTGGTGCAGAAGGAACTGGGATTGAAGGACGAAGAGTCGGCCAAAAAGCTCTTTTATTCGAACACCTTCGATTTCACCGGCATGGGCGGACTGCTCACGAAGCGCCTGCTCAAAGAGCTCCAATCCTCGATCGGTTTTTATGAAGTGCAGACCGGCCAGTCCATCGGCCAGGTGATTTGCACGCTGCTCCCTTCGAAACTCGGCTGGCTGGAAACCGCGCTCGCGAACCAGCTCGGCGTCGACCTCCTCAAAATCTCTTTCGAACCCTGGCTAAAGGCCCGCCAGATCACGCTCGATGGCAAAGCCATCGCTGCGCAACTCGATGTCCGCTGGCTCGGCCTCATTGGCCTCATGCTCTCTCATAACCATGCTGTCGCTGCTGAAAAAAAATCCTGACGGCGCATCGGACGCGAAACCATGGCGTCCGAATTTCCGCAATCCGGCTACGCTGCCCGACACGAAAGTCGTGCGGACGTCGTTTTTCATTAACCTGATCTCCGCCATAGCCGCGCTCGCGCTGCTGCTGTTGGTCGGCTATCAGGAATATAATCTCGCCGATCTGCGCTCCCAGATCGCGGTGCTCGATTTCCAGATCGCCAACGACACCAAGCCGAGCCGAGACGCGGTGGCGTTGTACGGAAAGTTTCAGGCCGAAGAGAAAAAAATCCGCGAAGTGGACGACTTTCTCAAAGGCAGCAAAGCCATCTTCTCGCGTTTCCTCGATCGCATCGGTCAGACCGTTCCTCCGCGCATTTCGGTGACGATGCTCGATGTCGGCGCCAACGGCGCGACGATTCGTGGTTTCGTCGACGGCACGCCCGAGCAGGCCAGCGGAATGATCTCCGCGTATGAAATCCAGCTGCGCGAAGACGAGGAGATCGGCCGTCGTTTCGACACGATCAGCCTCACCAATCTCTCGCGCGATCAGCAAAACGGCCGGCTCACCTACGAGATCAGCCTGCGCAAAAACTCGAAAACGGAGGCGAAGAAGAAATGAACACCCAAGCTTTGATCGCTAAGCTGAAGAAACATCCCTTCAGCACGGTCTGCGGAGCGCTCGCGATTGTTCTCCTCGTTGTTTATATTGTCCGTCGCGGTGCTGTGCCGGAGGCGGAGAATCAAGTCGCGCAAAAGACGACCGAGAGCCGGCGTCTAAAAAATAATATCGCGCACTCGGCGCAGTTGAAGGATGACCTCGCGGTGCTCGAAGACGCCACGGCGAAGATCGATCAGCGCCTCATGCGCGCCAGCGAGCTCGCGAAGAATCAGCAGTATTTTTATAAAATCGAAGCGGAGACCGGTGTGAAATTGCTGGATCTCCGCGCGGGCGGCACCTCGTCGGGCGCACCGGCGAAAAACGCTCCGAAGACGCTGTATTCAGCGGTTCCCTACACCTGCAGCCTTCAAGGCACCTATGGACAGCTCCTCGCGTTCCTGCAGCGCCTCGAGCAAGGTGAACATTTTCAGCGCCTCGTGACCGGCACCGTGTCGGTCGCGACGGGCAACACGGATTCGGGCAATGTGGCGGATCCGGTCCTGTCGATGGTCATCGTTGTGGAATTCCTAGGGCAGTCATGAAGATTTATATAAAAACATTTTTTGTGGCGGCGGTGTCTGCCGCCTGTGCGAATAGTATTCTTGCGGCGGATGTCGCTGCGCCCGGCAGGCGCGCTGAAGTAACCGAGCTCGCGCGACAGCTGGTTGTTATTAAGGCCCCGGAAACGCCCTCGGTTATATACAATCCTTTTACGCTCAGCGGTGCCCGCACGGGCGCGGCTGTAGTGACTGCGGATCCCGCGCTCGCGTCGGTGTTTTCCTCTCCGGGAAACGACCGGGAACTCATCGATAAACTTGCATCTAAAATCGAGCCCAGCGGCACGGTTGTCATGGGTGGAGAGGCGATACTACTCCTTGGTCAAAATAGATTAAAAGTAGGTGATCGCCACTCTATTAACTTTGAAGGTGCGACGTATGAGGTAGAGATCATCGCTATAGAAAGCACTCGTTTTTCCATTCGCTATAAAAATGAGGAGCTGACGCGACCAATTGTTATCACCAAATCCGGACTATAATCCATGAGAACACGACTGCTAGTTCCCGCCACTTTGCTGGCAACCGTAGCGCTTGCGCCCTCTATATTTGCGCAGGAAGCTGCTTCGACCCCCGATAGTGCAGCTGCTCCTGAAACTAAAGTGGCGGTATCCAAGAGCAAGGATACGCTCACCGTTGATTTCCCGGACGAGGAGATCCGCAATGTGCTGCGCTACGTCGCGGATCTTTTCGAACTCAATCTCGTGATCCCGGACACGCTCCAGGGGAAGACCTCGATCAAGCTTCGCGATGTCACCTGGCGCCAGATCTTCCAGGTGGTGCTGGCTCCGGTTGGTTATACCTACATCGAAGACGGTAATATTATCAAAGTCGTCACCGCCGAGTCGCTCAATATGGAGCCGGTTTCGACGGAAGTCTTTATTCTCAATTACGCGAAGGCGGCGGAAGTGAAGCCCAGCCTCGACGCGATGGTGGAAGCCAAAGTCGGCGGCAAGATCGTCGTCGATGCGCGCAGCAATGCGTTGATTGTTACGGAGCGTCCGTCGGCCATCCAGCGCATCCGTCCGATCGTCGAACGCCTCGACCGCGCCACGGATCAAGTGATGATCGAAACCAAGTTCATCGAGGTCAGCGACAGCGTCGCCAAAGATCTCGGCGTCGATTGGTCGGTGTTGAAGGGCTACAAGGTTGGGTCGACCGGACCTATTGAAACCGAATATGAGCGCAGCAACGGCCGTACGTCCTCCGCCGGCTATAAGGAAGACGGTCTCGACGTAGACTTCATGAACAATGGCTATAACCGCGCGGGCCGTTTGAACAACGTCAACGGTACGGTAGGCCCCAAGATCACGGACGGAGCGCTCGAGGGCATCGGCCCGATGTCGGAGATCGAAAACGTTTTCACGAACAATGTCTCCCGCGTAACCACGGCGGTGTTCAGTGCCTCGCAGTTCAACCTCACGCTCAACGCTCTCCAGGCGGGCGGCGGTTCGAAACTCGTCTCCAATCCCACCGTCGTGACCCTCAACAACACCGAGGCGTCGATCAACGTGGGCCAGGAGTATCCGATTCCCAACTACACGTACAACCAGGAGCAGGGCCGCTTCGAGGTCAGCGGCTTCACCTACAAGCCGATCGGCGTGATCCTCAAGGTCACTCCACAGGTCAACGCCGCCGGCTTCATCAAGCTCACCGTGGCGCCCGAAGTGAGCAGCCGCGATGAGTCGAAGGACGTGCAGTTCGGCGACGCCCGAATCCCCGTTGTTTCCATTCGCAAGACCGAGACCCAGGTCACGCTCAAGGACGGTTACACGCTCGGCATCGGCGGCCTGCTCGATTCGACGGCCACCAACAGCCAGACCAAGGTGCCGCTCCTCGGCGACATCCCCGGCCTCGGCCGCCTCTTCCGTTCGGACAGCCAGTCGAAGCGCCAGCAGAACATGCTGATCTTCATCACGGCCCGCACGGTGAAGCCCGATGGTGGCACGGTTGGCGAGATCTTCGATCCGCGCATGGTCCGCGAGATGAAGCTCACCAAGGACGAACTACCCGGCTTCCGCGACGGTTCCGATCCGTTCGTGCAACCTGAAGTGCCCGAGCCCAAGAAGGGCATGTGGAAGAAAAAGAAATAATCTCCACGCCTCTCCATTCTCCGGCGCGACCTTTCCTGGTCGCGCCTTTTTATTTTTGCGAAATGCGGCTTACCACCAGCCGACCAGATGGCCTTGCGCGGCTTTCACGGCGATGACGCCCGCGTTTTTCGCCGCGTGCGCCGCGAAGCAGGGGAGGAGCGAACGTTGCGGATTGAATCCGGCGAAGCGCACGAAATAAAACCACAGCGATCCGAGGAAGAGCATGCCGGTGGTGAACCAGCCTTTGAGACCCGGCGTCCAGAGGAGATGTCCATCCGCCCACGGCCAGCCGCCTTCCCATTTCCACACGTGCTGATGCAGCGCGGCGAAAACGATCGATGCCAGTACGACACCGGACCACAGCATCGCGCGACCGCGTTTCTCGATGACGATAAAACCGCGGAAAATCACTTCCTCGACCACCGCGGCCATCAACGTGCAGAGTGCAAACAACGCCGTCATGTCGGTTTGCTGATCTGCGACACCGAGGCGGATTTCGCCCCAGGTTTCGATGCCGAGAAGCGCCAGCGCGCCGCAAATAGCGATCACGACGGCGTTGCGCGGCGCGGGCGTAGCGCCAGGCAGCCCGCGCGGATTGGGTTTCCCCTGAGCCGCGGCCCGGCGGTCGTCGAGCCAGAGTTTAAGCACCACGGCGCCGGCACCAAGCATCAACAGCTGAAAAAGGGGATCGTCGTTCATGGGGAGTGAATATAGGTTAGCCATTTCCGGGTTCTGCCGTAGCTTCAAGCCCAACTATGGCACTCAGTCCTTCCGGAACTTCCGAACGCACCGTGGCTGGCGATTTCGCCGCCGTCTTTGCGCCGCTTCAGCCGCACATGGCGCGGCTCGATGCGTATCTGCGGACGCAACTGGAGGCGTTCGAACCGGAGATTCGTTCGATGGCGGATTATTGCATCGATACTTCGGGTAAACGCATCCGCCCGGCGCTGGTGTTTCTCAGCGGCACACGCGTGAACGAAGCGCCCTCGGATGATCTGGTGCGCGTCGCGGCCGTGGTGGAGCTGGTGCATTTGGCGACGCTCGTGCACGACGACATCATGGATGAAGCCGAGCTGCGCCGAAACCGTCGTACCGCCACGCGCGAATATGGCGCGGAAGCCGCCGTCTTGCTCGGCGACGCATTGTTCTCGCACGCGCTGAATCTCGCCACGCAATTTCCCACGACCGAAGTCTGCGCCGCGGTTTCCGAATCCACGCGTCGCGTTTGTTCGGGAGAAATCATCCAGACGATGCGCCGCGGTTCGACCGATATCTCGCTCGAAGACTATCGCCGCGTGATCGATCTGAAAACGGCTGAACTCTTCCGCGTGTCCTGTTTCCTCGGCAGCAAACTCGCGGGTTATCCGGCGGAGTTTGTGCGGGCCGCGAGCAGCTTCGGCCGCCATCTCGGCATCGCGTATCAGATTTACGACGATCTCGCGGATTTCTTTGGCGACGAAAAACGCATCGGCAAAACCCTCGGCACCGATCTCGCGAGCGGAAAACTCACGCTGCCCTTGCTGGAACTTCTGGCTCAGTTGCCGCCCGAAGAAAAAGCGACGCTCACGGAGGAGATTCTCAAAAAACGTCCGCCTCAACTCGCGCTGCGCATCGCGCAGATGAAGGACTACGGCGTGTTTGCGCATGTGGCCGACGCGATCGAGGCCGATTTGCGCATCGGGCTCGAGGCCTTGGCGCCGCATCGATCGCTCGCGCCGGCGCCCGTTTTGGGCGGGCTCGCGGAAGTCCTGCGCGCGCAGGTCGCGCAGCTGCGCTCCGGCGCGAACGCCTGAGCCTGCACGAAAACGAGAAAGCGGTTGCCAGAAATGGCATCAGGGTCATTTTCGCGCTCATGGCCGTCGGCTCCAAACTGCTAGCCAAACCCCTGATCGGCACCCCCGAACGCCAGGAAGAGGCGAGTGCCGATTGGCAGATCGTCCAGCGCGTGCAAGCGGGCGATGTCGCGGCCTTTGATCGATTGGTGCTGAAATACCGCGAACGCGTTTACGGCGTCATCTACCACATGGTGGCCAACCGCGAAGACGCCGCGGATCTCGCGCAGGACGTCTTCATCAAAGCTTTTCAATCGATCCACCGCTTCCAAGGGCAGTCGTCGTTTTTCACGTGGCTGTATCGCATCACGGTGAACTCGACGCTCACCCATTTGCGCAAGGCGCGGCTGCGGTCGTTTTTCAGTTTCGAGAAGATCCACGAAGAGGATAAATCCGCCGAAGTGCTCGCGCAGTTGACGGACAAAACCGGCGCAGACCGGGAGCTCTTCGTGAAGGAACTCCAAGAAAAATTGAACGAGGCGATGCTAAAATTGTCTATCAAGCATCGTACCGTGGTCACCTTGTTCGAAATCGACGGCCTCAGTCATGAAGAGGTTGCTGAGATTATGGAATGTTCGGTGGGCACGGTTCGTTCTCGTCTGCACTACGCCAAACAACTTCTTCAAGCCGAGCTCCAGAGCTATACGCGACCATGATGGAACGTCAGCGACCGCACTCCAAAGTATCGGTGGAAGATCTTCTCCGTCTTAAGCGCGCCGAAAAGCCGGCGCCGGAGTTCTGGACGGAGTTCGAGACACGCCTCCGCTACAAGCAGCTTGCCGCCATTGTCGACAAACGTCCTTGGTGGCGCCGTGTGTCGCTGCGCAATCTCGGAAAACTTTCTGTTCCGATCGGCGCCACGGCGGCGCTCGTGCTCACAGCGCTGACGGTGCGGCAATCGCCTCCGACAGCGACGCCGACCGTCGATAAATCGGCGCGGCTTGCGGCGCAAGAACCGGCCCAGGCACCGGCCGATGTTTCTGTCTCTGCTCCGACGCTCGCGCATCGCTCGGAAACGGCTGCGAGCCGTGAGGATTCTGTGCAGGCGCAAGTCGCATCCGCTCCCGCTGCGGAAGCATCACCGGCGATCGTGCACGTAGCGACGTCTTCTTCGACGAGTTCGAGCGGCGCAGTTGCGACGACGTCCTCTTCGAGCACTCCGGAATATTCGTTGGCTCAAGTGATCCTTGGCTTGGAAGGATCAACCGAGAGCGATGCGCGTCCGCAATTTGAAGTGGAGTCCGGCCTGCTCTCTTCGCTGCAGGTGGGGGATTTTCGTCCCGTGGTTGAGCGCCGCGACGCTCCGCTCGCGCAACCGCCGGCGGCAACTCCGCAAGATTCTCGTCGCGCCCGACTGCTCGCGTACCTGACCGAGTCGGAAGAAAACGGTTATACGGAAACCAATCCGCGTGTGGCGCGTTCGCGAGAACGGATTACTCGTCGTCTTAGCGAACAAGCGCTCTACGATTCGATCAGTCGTCTCGGCCTTAATGGCGACAGCGTGACAATCCGCTTCTAGGCACGGCGCTTGGGGCGTTGGGAGGGGATTGGAAATTCGTGTAGTGGAAAATCCACTACAGACTTACTCGGGCGTTTTCTTGCTCACATCCAGAGTTCGGGATTGCTTTGGCGCAACGCTTCGAGATCGGGATCCGTGCGCGCGAGATCTTGAAATTGCGAGTCGATGCCGATCGCGCGCGCGACGCGCGCTCGGGCGCCATCGAGATTGCCAAGCAGGCAGGCGTAGCAACCGAGGTTGAAATGAATCGTCGCGACGCGGTCGTGCATCATCACGGCGACCAAGAGGATTTTTTCCGCCGCTTCGATGGAGACGGAACGTCGCGTGCCGAAAGCCCAAAGAATCCACCAGTCCGGCTCGTGCGGTTCGCGATGCGCGAGGATGCGGGCGGCGGCGGCGAGTTCCGCCCATTCTTCTCGTTCCTGCGCGAGGATCGCTTTTTCGCGGAGGAATTCTGTTTCCTCCGTGTGTTCAGTGGGCACGGCGGCGAGCTCCTCGGCGGCCTCCTTGAGCAGGCCGAGTTCGCGAAAACCCTGCGCATGACGCACGCGCCATTTCCAGTGCATGCCTCGACTCCGGGATCAACTTTTCGGCGCCGCTCCGAAGTGCGCGGCGTAGCTCAAGTAGCCCGCGGTGTCGGCGAGCATCGCATCGAGCGTAGCCGCGAGCGGTTCGAGTGCGACGAGTCCGGAAAACACCGCACGATCACCGATGGGATCTTCGATCAAAAAGGCGGGGCGCTGCGTGGCCTTGAGCGCATGGAACTCCGCGGTGCTGATATCGACGCGTGCGGCGACCTCGGCCGTTTCGGCGCGGATGCGCAGTTGCGCGGGATCGACGCCGCAGGCTGCGGCGACGACGGCAACGGCTTCCGTGAGATCGCCGATTTTGCGACCTTCACGCATCGCCGCGTGCGCGAGCGCAAGGCGCGCGCGATCATCGGTGACGCCGAAATCGCGCGCAGCTTCGGCGACGTAATTGGGGGCGCGATAATCGCCCTGACGCTCGGGCTCGAGCCAGTTGGGATTCAACTTGTACGGCGCGCGCATGAGCGTGCCGCTGCGTTGATAAAACCAATCGCACTCCGCGACCGTACGCGGAAAATCCTGCGGATTCATCAACGCGATTTTCCATTCGAACTCCACGCGGCCGGAGTAGCGTTTTTTCAACTCGGCCCAAGTGGGTTCCGCCCAGTGACACCAAGACGAGCACGCTTCGAAGAAGTAGGTGATTTTCATCGGCCGGAAAAAAGCGTCAGGTGGACGTTTTATTTGAGCAACTTGTTCAGCTCACTGCCGGCTTTGTCGAGCAAGCCCTTCTCGACGGCCTTCTTCGCGCCGACTTGGGCGACTTGCGCGGTGATTTCTTTGAGTACGGCGGAGGCGAGTTGTTGGGGAGTGAGCCCGCCTTCGCGCGTGCCGAGATCGTTGAGCGCGAGCGTGGGCAATTCAACGGGAACGCTCGTGCCGGCGCCGGCGACGATGACTTTGGCGTTCTGCAGACGGAAGCTCTTCACGATCAATTTAACCGGCTTACTTTCACCTGCGGCCTCATCGGCGGATGGCGTGCCGGAACCTTGGCCCCCGGAGTTTTGGATGTTCTTCAGCAAATCCTGAAGATTGCTCGTGGTGATGCGGGTTTCGTATGTGATCTCGGGCGCATCGATCAGGATGCTGTTGATCACGACGGTGTCCTTGGTGACGGAGCTGGGTTCGAGATCGATGGAAACTTCGCCGAGATAAAACGCGCGCGGCGTGGTCCATCCGGCGGGGTTTCCCACGGTGAGTCCTTTGAGCGTGCCTTTGCCGGAGAAGATCGAGATGTCGGCGTCTTCGAGCACGACGCTGGTCTGGGTGATTTTGGGGCCGGCGTGGTTGACGCCGGTTTTCACGATCGTGCCGAGCTTGAAAGCGACGAAGAGCATCGCGGCCAGACCGAGCGCCAGGAGAAATGCGACGATGGACAGGAAGATTTTCATGACAGGGAAGATAGATGAACAGTGCAGACAGCGTGAGCAGCGTCGAGTGCGGGGCGCGATTCGTTTCCGCCACATTTTCGCTTGTAACTCGCCGCCTCGGACGGACCCTCACGCCAAAAGATCCACGATTTTCTCTCCATGGCCCAAGCGTACACCGAAGCGAGCATCAAGACCCTTTCACCTCTCGAACACATCCGCCTGCGTCCAGGCATGTACATCGGCCGACTGGGAAACGGCGCTCATCCGGAAGACGGCATCTACGTGCTCCTCAAGGAAACCATCGATAACTCCATCGACGAGTTCACGATGGGCTTCGGCAAAAAAATCGAAATCGACATCACCGATCGCACCGTGCGCGTGCGCGATTACGGCCGCGGCATCCCGCTCGGCAAACTCGTCGAGTGCGTTTCGATCATCAACACAGGCGCCAAATACGACAGCGAGACCTTTAAAAAAGCGATCGGCCTCAACGGCGTCGGCCAGAAAGCCGTCAACGCGCTCGCCTTCGAATATCGCGCGCAGGCGTTTCGCGACGGACAGACGCGCGCGGTGGAGTTTGTGCAGGGCAAGCTTAAGAAAGACGGCAAGATCGTCGCCGCCACCAACGGCGAGCGCAACGGCACCTTGATCGAGTTCACGCCCGACGAAGCGCTCTTCGGGAAGGACTTCCGTTTCCGTCCTGAATTCGTCGAGGAGATGCTTTGGAACTACGCGTTCCTCAATCGCGGCCTCACGCTCACGCTCAACGGCAAGTCCTTCAAATCCGAGAATGGTCTCAAGGATTTGCTCGCGAAGAAACTCACCGGTGAACCGCTTTATCCGCTGATCCACATCGAGGCCGACGACATCGAGATCGCGATGACGCACGGCGCGCACTACGGCGAAGAGTATTATTCGTTCGTCAACGGTCAGCACACGACGATGGGCGGCACGCACCTTGCCGCTTTCCGCGAAGGTCTTGTCGCGACCATCCGCAACTTTTTTAAGAAAGACTACGAAGCGGCCGACATCCGTCAGTCGATCGTCGCAGCGGTTTCGGTGCGCGTGATGGAGCCGGTTTTCGAATCGCAGACAAAAACGAAACTCGGCTCCACCGATGTCGGCCCCGGCGGCCCGTCGATCCGTCTTTTTGTCGGCAACTTTCTCCAGCAGCACCTCGACAACTGGCTGCATCGCAATCCCGAGGCCGCGCAAGCGATTAAGAGCAAGATCGAGGCGAGCGAGCGCGAACGCAAAGAGCTCGCCGGTATCCGCAATCTCGCGCGCGAACGCGCCAAGAAAGCGTCGCTCCACAATCGCAAGCTCCGCGATTGCCGCGTACATCTCGACTCGAAGGACAAACGCGCGGAAGAAAGCACGCTCTTCATCGTGGAAGGTGATTCCGCCGCCGGCTCGCTCACCGCGTGCCGCGATGTGCAGACGCAGGCGGTCTTCGCGCTCAAAGGCAAACCGCTCAACACCTACGGGCTCACCAAAAAAGTCATCTACGAAAACGAGGAATTTCACCTGCTGCAGAGCGCGCTCAACATCGAGGACGGACTCGATGGTCTGCGCTACAACCGTGTGATCATCGCGACCGACGCCGACGTCGACGGCATGCACATCCGTCTGCTGTTGCTCTCGTTCTTCGTGCAATTTTTCCCCGAGCTCATCACCAACGGCCACGTGTTCATCCTCGAGACGCCGCTCTTCCGCGTGCGCAACAAGAAGCGCACCATCTACTGTTACAACGAAGAGGAAAAACAGCGGGCGATCAAAGAACTCGGCGCCACGCACGAGATCACACGCTTCAAAGGGCTCGGCGAAATCTCCGCCAACGAGTTCAAGGACTTCATCGGCGAGAACATCCGCGCGGAAAAAGTCTCCCTCGAACACCTGCACAACAGCGCCGAACTCCTTTCGTTCTTCATGGGAAAAAACACGCCCAAGCGGCAGGATTTCATCATCGAGAATCTGCGTGTGGAAAAGGACCTCGTGGAGGCCTGACGTATCCACCGCATCACTACACGGTCCACTTCAAACTTTTAAGCTAGATGCCCAAGAAGACTCGCAAGAAATCCGACGACCAGCCCGAGCTCCTGTTTTCGGACAGCGCCCAGAGCAGCTCGGAAACGACGTCGAATGCGGCCGATCAGTCCGTTGAAACCACCGCCGACGGAAGCGTTCCCCCGCCGGATGTTCCGGCGGGAGCCGTGCCGGAAAACTCCGGCAACAACGAGAACGCCCCGCTCGCCAAGGCGTACCGCAACTGGTTTCTCGAGTATGCGAGCTACGTCATTCTCGATCGCGCCGTTCCTCATCTCGATGACGGTTTGAAGCCCGTGCAGCGGCGCATTCTCCACACGATGTGGGAAATGGACGATGGGCGCTTCAACAAAGTCGCGAACATCGTGGGCGCGGCGATGCGTTATCATCCGCACGGCGACGCGTCGATCGGTGCCGCGCTCGTCGGCATCGCGCAACGCGGTTTGCTCATCGAGCCGCAGGGTAATTTCGGCAATCTCTACACGGGTGACGGCGCGGCGGCTCCGCGTTACATCGAAGCGCGCCTCACGCCGTTTGCGCGCGAAGTGGTTTTCAACCCGAAGACCACCACGTGGCAGCTCAGTTACGACGGTCGCAATCGTGAACCCGTGACGCTGCCGGTGAAGTTTCCGCTCGTGCTCGCCGAAGGCGCCGAGGGCATCGCGGTCGGTCTTTCGACGCGCATTCTTCCGCATAATTTCAACGATCTCTGCCGCGCCTCGATCAATCATCTCCAGGGAAAACGCTTCCGCATATTCCCGGATTTTCCGACCGGCGGCATCGCGGATTTCTCCGAGTACAACGACGGCGAACGCGGCGGCAAAGTGAAGGTGCGCGCCAAGATCGAGCAGCGGAGCAAATACCTCCTCGCGATTACCGAACTGCCTTACAGCACGACGACAACTTCGCTCATCGACTCGATCATCGCCGCCAACACGAAGGGCAAGATCAAGATCAAGCACGTGGACGACAACACGGCGGAATCCGTCGAGATCCTCGTGCATCTGCCGCAAGGCAGCGATCCGGAGAAGATCACGCAGCAGCTCTACGTGTTCACCGATTGCCAGGTGACGCTTTCACCTGCGGCCTGCATCATCGAGAACGACAAACCGCATTTCCTCGGTGTATCCGAAATCCTGCGACGCAGCACGGACAAGACCGTGGCGTTGCTGAAACGTGAACTGGAAATCCGTCTCGGCGAACTCGAGCAGCAATGGCACTGGGATTCGCTCGAACGCATCTTCATCGAAGAGCGCATTTATCGTCGTATCGAAAAATCGGAGACGTGGGAAAACGTGCTCTCGGAGATCCGCGAAGGATTGAAGCCGTTCCTTAAAAACCTCCGCCGCGAGGCGACGGACGACGACATCACGCGTCTGACCGAGATCAAAATCAAGCGCATCTCGAAGTACAATCGCTTCCAGGCGGACGAGCAGATCAAGAAGCTCGAGAGCGAGATGAAGGACGTGAAACATCACCTCAAGCATCTCACCGAATACGCGATCGCGTGGTTCGAGCGCTTGCAGGAAAAATATGGTAAGGGCCACAAGCGTCGCACGACTTACGACGAGATCGAGCAGATCAGCGCGGCCGCCGTCGTGTCTGCTAATCAACGTCTGTATGTGAATCGCGAGGAAGGCTTCATCGGCCTCAACTGGCGCCAGCACGAATTCATCACCGAGTGCACGATTCTCGACGACGTCGTCTGCTTCATGGCCGACGGCACCATGAAGGTCGCGCGTGTGGCCGACAAAGTCTTCATGGGCCGCAACATCATCCACGTGGCGCTGCTGCCGAAGGACGGCGATACGAGCTACTACACGATGATTTATCAGGACAAAAAGACCGGCAAGGCCTTCGCCAAACGCTTCCAGCTCGGTGGTGTGACGCGCGAAAAACTTTATCCGCTCACCGCCAGCGAAGGCTCGAAGGTGGTGTATTTCCACGCGGCCAAAGACGAAAAGTCGATGCCGGCGGCGGTGGAAGTCGAACTCAGCGCTCGCTGCAGCGCGCGCAAGAAAGAGTTCAGTTTCGACTTGTCCGGACTCTCGATTGGCGGTCGCGGTGTCAAAGGCATCACCGTCACCGAATATCCGGTGAAACGCGTGCGCGCCAAATAACTCAATCGAGCTTTGACGCGCCTCGTGGCTCCCGGCCACGCTCATCGAGTGAGCGATTCCGTTTCCACACCTTTTCTTTCAACGCTGCGCTGGCTGGCCGCGCACGCGGGTTTTCCCGCGCAGCGACTGCCCGAGAAGGCGGAAACCTTGCTGCTGATCAACGTCGCCGCGCAGCAGGAAGAAGTCGGCAAAAACGCGCAGTCCTCCGGCAAATATCACATCCAAACGCGCGATGGCGCGAAGGACGCCGCGTTGCGCGCGCATGCGATGCGGCGCTCGCTGGTCCACTACAAGTGCGATAATAGCGCGAAGGTTTGAGCGGGCCTCGCGCGCGGCTGAAAAGCGTCAGCGAGCGATGACCAAAGGAGCGCCGGCGGCCTGCCGGCAGTTTCCAAGAGGAACCGGCCGGCGGCCGGTTCTCCCAGCGAAAAAGGCGGACCCAAGTCCGCCTTTCGTCGTGCCATGATGGATACGCGGTCCGCCCGCGTGAAACTTAGAGATCGTCGTCGCTCGATTTGCCGCGACCGAGCAGCGACTTCGCCATCTCGAAGGGCGAACGCGTCGGTTTGAACGGCGCCTGCGAGGTCGAAGCCATCGGCGGTGCGCTGAAAGGCGTCGCCGTGACCGGCGCAGGCGGAAGTCCGCGCAGACGTTTTTCCTGCTCGTCGAGTTTGGCGGAAAGTTCGGCGAGGCGCGCTTCGCGGCGTTTCATCTCGGCTTCCTGTTCGCGGAAAGCCATGCGCTCGTCACGGAAGACGGCGCGCTCGGCTTCGAGCAGATCGGTAGCGCGTTGGAGTTTTTCCCACGCCGCTTTCACCGCGGCGTCGTCTTGGAACGGCGAACGCGATTGCGGGCGCGAGCTGAACCACAGCACGCGATCGGCTTCGAGCTGGGCCTGAAGCTGGCGGAGACGCGCCTCGTATTCGCGGAGATTGGTTTCCTGTTCGCGGATGAGATCGAGATCCTCGTGCCAGCGACGACGCTCCTGCGCGAGTTGCGTGGCCTCGTGACGGATGCGCGTTTCCTCATCGGCGAGGCGCGCTTCAGCCGCGGCGAGTTTTGCGCGTTGCGCTTCGAGCTCGGTGCGTTCGCGCGCAAGTTCGTCGGCCGATTTGGCAAAGGGCGCGGAGGATTGAGATTCGGCGAGCTGACGACGCTCTTCTTCGAGAATGGAACGTTCGCGCGCGAGTTCCGAGCGAGCCTCGGCGAGGGCGCGCGCTTTCTGATCGATCAGCGCCTGCGCAGCGGAAGCCATCTCGCGCTGGCTGCGAAGCTCTTCGAAATCGCTTTGCACGCGAAGCGCGTCGGCGTTTTGCGCGAGCAGCGTTTTGAGCTCGGCTTCGAGCGCGGCTTTTTCGTGTTCGAGACGTTCGGCTTTTTCTTCGAGCAGCGCGCGCTCCTTGGCGCTGCGCATGAGCTCCTGACGAAAATCAGGCGTGTTGAAGGGGTCGTTGCTGTTGCCGAGGTCGGGGTTCGCGAGGACTTGAAGCACGGCTTCGGCTTCGGCGAGCTCGGACGGCGTGAGTCCGGTGTCTTCGTTGGCGGACTGCTGATTGGGCCGGAGAATGGAGTTCACACGGCGCAGCAATGGGCGCAGGTCGCTGCCGGTGGGCAGCACGTCGTTGAGGCCCATGCGGATGCCTTTGACGATGAGCGGCAGCTCCAGTTGTTGCACGACCATCACGACGGGGACGGTCGGTTGGATCTTCTTCAACGTTTCGACGAATTCGAATTCCGTGGCTCCGGGCAGCCGCGCATCGACGAGCGCGAGATCGAACCACTCATTGCGAGCGGTTTCGAGCGCGGGCTCGCTTTCGGTGAACGCGCGCAGGTCGTAGCCCGCGTCGGCGAGCACGAGCACGAGCTTGCGCTTCATCTTCGCATCGCCGTGCACGACCAGGATTTTTTTGACCAGGTTCATAATGGGAAAAGTGGCTCCTCCTTACTTCGGCCAGACCGTAGGTTGGGGGTGCGGTTCCGCCACGCTATTGAGAGGTAGCGCGGGCTATTTACCCGTTCTTTACCCCGGCCAAGGGAGATTCCCTCAGGCCTGCCGAAAATCGTTCGCAGTCGCCCCGGCCGCGGCCGCGACGCGCGAGCCGGTCAGGTGCGGAAAAGCACGTTTTCCCGGTGAAACATGCGCACGGCCAGTGCGAGCGCGCCTGCCGCATAAACGCAGGTGGAAACAAAAATCAGCAGCAGCGGCACGACGGGAAAGGAACCGGCTACGAGCTCTTTGCTCACGAGCGCGATGTTGAGGATCGGCACAAGCGCAAGGGTATTGGTGAGCTCCACGCCCGGCAACACGGCCGCGGCGGCGGGGAGGACCGCGAGGATCATCAACGGCGAGACGTAGGTTTGCGCTTCCTTGTGACTCTTCGCGAGCAGCGCGATCGTCATGAGCAAGGCCGAGAAAAACATCGCGAGCGGCAAGACGAGCACGAGCACACCGATCATGCCCGGAACACTCACCGTCGGAAAGGTGCCGCCGTGCGCCGACGCCGTCAGGTGCATCCAACTCGCACCCGCAATCAACGCCGAGCCGCCCATGGAAACAAGGGCCGCGCTCACGGTCGCCAAAGATGCGCAGAGCACGACAAGGAATTTCCCGATCACCAATTCGCTGCGCGCCGCGGGGCTGCAGAGCAGTGTTTCCAGTGTGCCGCGTTCTTTTTCGCCGGCGGTGAGATCGATCGCCGGATACATCGCGCCGGTGAAGCAGAGGATGATGAACAGGTACGGAATGAATCCGCCAAAAACATTGCCGCCGACCTTTTCGGGCGGAGCGACGTTTTCGCGTTTCGTGTCGAACGGGCGCAACGCCTCCGGCGCGAGTCCGTGCTCGGCGAGTCGCTGGCGCACGATGTTGTCGCGGTGAGAGCGCAGCACGCGTTCGACGGCCTCGACCGCGAAGCTGGAGCGCATCTCGCCGTCGTGCGAATAGATCGTGACGGCGACGCGTTCGCCTCGATCCAGCGCGGCGTCGAAATGGGGAGGTATCTCCAAAGCGGCGCGCAGTTTTTTCTGGGAAATTTGCTCTGCGAAATCGTCGCCCGGCGGCAGCACGCGGAAGGTCTTTTGCTTTTCCAACACAGCGCGAATCCGTGGCGAATCTTCGCCGCCGAGCACCATCACCGTGGGGATCTCTTGGCGGGCTTTTTTCACGAGTTTGACCGACGTCAGGGCGAAGCCGAACGTCACTGCAGGAATCACCACCGTGGGCACGACAAACATCGCGATGATGGAGCGCCGGTCGCGCAGCGTTTCGCGGAGCTCTTTGAGGAAAACGATGAAGATCGTGCGCAGGTTCATGCGTGAGCCTCCGCGGCGGTGACGATGCGCACAAAAATCTCCTCCATGTCTTGCTCGCCGTGACGCGCGCGGAGTTCGGCGAGCGAGCCTTGGTCGAGCAATCGGCCTTGGTGCACGATGCCGACGGTGTCGCAGAGTTTTTCCACCTCGCTCATCACATGCGTGGAGTACAGCACGGTTTTCCCGCGTGCGCGGCAGTCGCGAATGAAACGCACGATGGTGCGCGCCGCCATCACATCGAGGCCCAGGGTGGGCTCGTCGAAAATCATGACCGATGGATCGTGGATGAGCGTGCGGGCGATGGAGGTTTTTTGCTTCATGCCCGTGGAAAATTTATCGATCCGACGATCGAGAAATTCGTGCATCTCGAGTTCGTTCGCGAGCTGTTCGATGCGCGTCGCGATGAGCTCGTCGGGCATGCGATGAAGACGGCCGAAGTAAGTGATCAACTCGCGCGCAGTGAGTCGTCCGTAGAGCGCGGTGCTCGTGGCGAGAAAACCGACCTGGCCGCGGACGCGTTCGGATTCACGGCGAAGATCGAAGCCGGCGACGGTGGCTTCGCCTTCGGTCGGCGTGAGCAAGGTGGCGAGCAGGCGAAGGGTGGTGGTTTTTCCCGCACCGTTTGCGCCGAGGAGTCCATAAATCTGGCCGGGCGAAACGTGGAAAGAAACGTCGTCCACCGCGCGGAACTCGCCGCGTTTTTTGTCCCGGAATATTTTGGTGAGTCCCCGCGCGTCGATCATGTGCGCGCATTTGCCGCAAATGTGCCGGCGAATGCAAGCGGGAGCTGTGCTTTGCCCAGGGCGGCGATTGCGGGAAACTGCCCGATGATACGGGCGGTGCTTGTCTCACCGCGCGCGGAGCGTCACAGTCCGCACATGCCTCCACCCCAAGTTGTTGTCGTCGGCAGTTACGTGCAGGATCTTTGTTGGAAGTGCGAAAAGTTTCCCCAATCGGGGCAGACCATCGTGGGAGAATTCGCGAGCGGGCCGGGAGGCAAAGGTTCGAATCAAGCGATCGCCGCGGGGCGCACCGGTGTGAGCACGTTGTTCGTTGGCGCGATCGGGAAAGACGCGTTTGGGCGTGAGGCGAAGGCGTATTACAAGGCGGAAAAAATCGGCGCGCGTTTTGTCGAGAAACCGGCGCATGCCACCGGAACGGCGGCGATCCTCGTGGAGGATTCCGGACAAAACGAAATCGTGGTCGCCCTCGGCGCCAACGCGGCGCTTCTGAAAACCGATGTGCCGGCCGCGGCGCTCAAGCGGGCGAAAGTCGCCGTCGTGCAGCTCGAGTCGAATCTCACCACGGCGGCGTACGTCCTGAAAACCGCGCGGCGTGCCGGCGTGACCACGGTGCTCAATCCCGCGCCGATGCGTCCGGATTTCGATCCGACCACGCTCGCGTCGGTCGATGTGCTGATTCCCAACGAGACGGAGTTCACCGCGCTGGTGAATCGCCTGCGCATCGCGGGACGCACGGATTTCACGGAAGCGGCCTTGCAGGCGCTCGCGCCGGCAGCCTTGCACGCGCTCTGCCGCACGCTCGGACCGGCGACCGTCATTGTGACACTCGGCCGGAAAGGCTGTTTCGTGTCGCAGAAAACCGGATACACGAGCATCCCGGCGCGTACGGGTATCCGTGTTGTGGATACAACGGGCGCGGGCGATGCGTTTGTCGGAGGATTTGCGGCCGGGCTGGTGAAATTTGACGGCGACGTGCTCGCGGCGGCCCATTTCGCCAACGCCGTGGCGGCGCTCTCCGTCACCAAAACCGGCACCGCCCCCTCGATGCCGACAGCGAAGGAGATCGAGGTGTTTTTGAAGAAGCGGGGCGGGTGAGAAACAATCGGGAGTTATTTATGAGCATGATGGCAACCTCGCGCGGGTGACGGACGAACAGCTTCGAGGACTCTACCGGTCTCAGGATGTCATCGAAGGGCTGCTGTATCCGGATATGCCGAGTGTTAAGCCGTCCAAGCAGAGTTTATTTGCGCGACTTTTCGGGCGCGAGAGATCGCGCAAGGTCGGGGGCCTGCCAACTGAAGATCAAATGGATCTAGATAAGGCGTGGCATGTCCTGCATTTTCTGTTCACCGGCTCCGCTTGGGAAGGTGAGTTTCCCCAAGGCTTTCTCGTATCATGCGGAAAACCGGTGGGAGACGTGGATGTCGGTTACGGCCCAGCTCGCGGATATACGCCAGCAGAGGTTGCGCAAATCAGTGCATATCTCGAATCGCTCGATCTGTCCGCGCTGAGGACCTCGCTTGGTCCGAAGCGGTTATCGGAGGAGGGTATTTATCCTGATTTTGGCTCTGAGGAACCAATCTCTGATGAAGATTGGGAATACTGCTCGGGCGCATTCAATAACATGGCCGCCTTTGTTAGTGAAACGGCCAGACGTCAAATGGCGCTGCTGGTTTATATCAATTAGCGTTGGGGTATGGAGGTGTGGCAACAGGCCCGAAGATTTGGGGACACGTTGAATCGGCGGAGACGCGGCTTTATTTCTCCGCGTGGATCATTCAACTCGCGGGCATGAAAGCTTCCATGCATGCCCGCTTCCTTGGCGTTTGGGTTTTGGCGTTTGGCCTTTGCGCGAGTGTTGCTCGCGCCGAAGTGAAGCTCCCCGCGGTGTTTTCCGATCACGCGGTGTTGCAGCGCGACAAGGCGCTGCCGGTGTGGGGCACGGCGGACGCCGGGGAACGCGTGGAGGTGAGTTTTGGCGCGCAGCGCCGCGAGACCGTCGCAGATGCGCAAGGCAAGTGGCACGTGACGCTCGATGCCATTCCCGCGAATGCGACGCCGGCTGAGCTCGTCGTGCGCGGGACGAACACGATCACGCTGCGAAACGTCTTGGTGGGCGACGTGTGGTTGTGCTCGGGGCAATCCAACATGGAGCGGCAGCTCGGTCATCGCCCGGGGCACAAGCCGCTCCCGGACATGGAGCAGGAAATCGCCGCGGCGGATCTGCCGCAAGTGCGCTTGCTGAAGGTGAAAAAGCAGAAAGCGAAAACGCCCGGGAAAGACGTCGATGCCCGCTGGGAAGTTTGCACGCCGGAGTCGGCGCCGCGGATCGAGTTTTCCGCGGTTGGCTACTTTTTCGGACGGAAAGTCCATCTCGAAGAGAACGTCCCGGTGGGCTTGATCGACGCGACTTGGGGCGGCACGCGCATCGAGCCATGGACACCGCCGGAAGCGTTTGCCCCCGTGCCGTCGCTGGCGGCTTTTGCCGTGGCCGCGCAAACACCAGGCGTGAAAGCGGAGGGAGCGATTCCCGGTGAACTTTATTACGGCATGGTGCATCCGCTCGTTCCGTATTCGTTGCGCGGATACATTTGGTATCAGGGCGAGAGCAATCTGATCGATTTGAACGACCGCGAGCTCTACGCGGACAAGATGGAGGCGCTCATCTCCGGCTGGCGCGCGGCGTGGGGCGATCGTGATGCGCCGTTCTATTATGTGCAGATAGCGCCGCATGCTTACCATGTGGTGCGCCGCCTGTGGATCGCGTCGCCGCGGGCGTTGCCGGAGTTTTGGGTGGCGCAAGCCGCGGCCACGCGGGTGAAAAACACGGGCATGATCTCCACCGTGGATCTCGTCGACGATCTGATGGACATCCATCCGAGCGATAAAAAGAGCGTGGGCGAACGGCTCGCGACGATGGCGTTGAAGCGGACCTACGGAAAACGCGATCTTGTGGATGCGGGGCCGGCTTTCGAGAGCTGGACGGTGCGCGATGGTAAAGCGGTGGTGACCTTTCGCGACGTCGCGGGCGGCTTGCGCAGCTCCGATGGCAAACGCCTGACATGGTTCGAAGTGGCGGGCGCGGACGGAACGTTTTTCGCCGCGGAAGCGACGGTGGAGAACGAGAACACGGTGGTGGTTTCGAGTCCGTACGTGAGCCAGCCGGTGGCGGTGCGGTACGCGTGGAGCGAAGCGGCGCGTCCGAATCTCCAGAATGGCGCGGGTTTGCCCGCCTGGCCGTTCCGCATCGATCTCTCCGGTCGCGTTGTGTCGACGGCACCGCTCGCGCCCTGACGCATGCTTCCGCTTTGGGAGACAGGTCGACCGCGCCGTCATCCGGTGATGACGCGGTTGCTGATTGCGATCAGCGTGGGTGTATTCGCGTGGCAACTTCTTCTGTTCTCCCAAGGCGAACGCGTGTTGGAAGCATGGCTGATGCGTCACGCGCTCGTGCCGGCTCGCTTGCTGGGCGACGTCGAAAATTGGCGCGAGTGGACGACGGTGTTTTCGTCGATGTTTATGCACGGCGGCGTGGCGCATCTGTTGGGGAACTGCTGGTTCCTTTGGGTGTTTGGAGCGAGCGTCGAAGCGCGAATGGGACGGGGAAAATTTGTGCTGTTTTATTTGCTCACTGGCGCGGCGGCGGCGGGTGCACAGGTGGTTTCGGCGCCA
Organism: uncultured Opitutaceae bacterium; assembly: GCA_937958045.1. Classification (GTDB taxonomy): domain Bacteria; phylum Verrucomicrobiota; class Verrucomicrobiia; order Opitutales; family Opitutaceae; genus Nibricoccus. Next base: position 41,138 of record CALFXL010000011.1, read on the forward strand.
TCGTCCGACGTGCCGATGATCGGTGCGAGCGGTGCGATCTCGGGAGTGCTCGGCGCGTATTTTGTGTTGTTGCCGCGCGAGTGGATCGTGGCGCTGGTGCCGTGGATCGTGCCCATCGTGCCGTTGCCGGCGGTCGTGTTTCTTTTCGTGTGGTTTGCGATGCAGGCGCTGAATGGCGTAGGCGCGTTGATGAACGAAAATGCGGGCGGCGGCGTCGCGTGGTGGGCGCACGCGGGTGGATTTGCGGCAGGCGTGGCGCTCGCGTGTCTGGCGCGAAAGAAAAAATAAGTCGGCAAGTACCAAGGCCGGGCCAAGTACCAAGGGCCACGGGACAAGTGACAGGAAGGTGCGGGCGGGACCGCTCTTGGAACTTGGACCTTGGAACTTGGAACTTGGACCTTTTAAAACCTGGACCCTGAGCCCCGCGCTCAGCGCGCGGCTGCAGTTGTTTCGAGATCGCCGGGTTTGAGATGCGAAGCGAAGAGCGCTTTGTTGGAGGCTTTCATGTAGGCTTCCAACGGGGCGACGGTGCCGTCCTTCACGCGGGCCATGAGACTTTGATCCATCGTGATCATGCCTTCGGCGGCGCCGCTTTCGATGAGCTGGCGGATGTTGGCGATCTGGCCTGTGCGGATGGTGTTGGGCAGCGCTTCGTGCGGGAGAAGAATCTCGTGCACGGCGACGCGGCCTTGCGGGAGGCGCTTGCAGAGAAGCTGCGACACGACACCCGCGAGACAGCCGGCGAGCATGGTGCGGACCTGGTTTTGTTCGTCGGCGGGAAAAGCGTTGATGATGCGATCGATCGTTTTCGGCGCGTTGTTGGTGTGGAGCGTGCCGAAGACGAGCATGCCCATCGAGGCGCAGCCGAGTGCGAGTTTGATGGTTTCCAGTTCGCGCATCTCGCCCAGCAGCACGATGTCGGGATCGTGTCGCATGGCGCTTTTGAGTGCGTCGGTGAAGGAGGCGGTGTGTTCGCCGACCTCGCGATGAACGAGGATGGATTCTTTGTTGGTGTGAACAAACTCGATCGGATCCTCGATGGTGATGATGTGGCGGCGCTGATGCGTGTTGATGTAGTCGATCATCGCCGCGAGCGTGGTGCTCTTGCCGCTGCCGGTGGGGCCGGTGACGAGGACGAGTCCTTCGTTGAGTAGACAGAGGCGCTTCAAGACCTCGGGAAGTTGGAGGTCTTCGAACGAAAGAATCTTGGAGGGGATTTGTCGGAGGACGGCGCCCTGGCCCCAGTGATTGTAGAGAAAATTGCCGCGAAAGCGGGCGAGTCCGGGGATTTCGTGCGCGAGATCGAGGTCCTTTTTCTCAAGGAACTCCGTCCAACGACGTGGCGGGCAGATCTCGCGGAGAAGAGATTCCATCTGTTGCGCGGAGATCGGCTGCGCGTCGATCTCCATGAGCGAACCCGCGATGCGCGCTTTGGGGGGAAGTCCGATCGTGAGGTGAAGATCGGAGCCACCGCGTTCGAGCATGCTGCGAAGAAGTGAATCGATGGCGGGCACGGCGGGGGAAGAGTGAAGGGTGAAGAGTGAAAGGCGGGAGAATGACCAGTGACCAACGACTAGCAGGCGGCGAGGGGGAACGTGTCGGAGTTGGTGGCGAAGCGTTAGCGCGTGCGGAGTGATCGAGAAGAATTGGTCATGGGAGAAATGGTCATTGGTCATTCGCGCGTACAGCGCGCGTCATCCTGTGAGTTTGTTGCGGAGGATACGGTTGGTGATGTTGGCGCGGGCGGTTTCGACGGAGATTTTTTTCTGTTTCCTCAGATCGAAAACGACGGAGTCCATGAGGCACATGCCGTCTTTGACGCCGGTCTCCATCGTGTTGCGGAGACCTTGGATTTTGCCTTCGCGGATGAGGCTGGAGACGGCGGTGTTGCCGACGAGCAGTTCGCACGCGAGGACCAGGCCGCCTTTGCGTCCCGGAAGCAGACGCTGGCAAAGAATGCCGCGCAGGGACTCGGCGACGCTCGCGCGAATCTGCGGTTGTTGCGCGGAGGGAAAAACATCGAGCAGCCGGTTGAGCGTAGTGGCGGCATCGCTCGTGTGCATGGTGCCGATGACGAGGTGGCCGGTTTCGGCGGCGTTGATGGCCATCTCGATCGTTTCGAGATCGCGGAGTTCGCCAATCACGATGACGTCGGGATCTTCGCGGAGCGCACCTTTGAGCGCGGTGGCGAACGAACGCGTGTGAAGACCCACCTCGCGCTGGGTGACGTTGCAACTGAGCGCGGGCTGCACGATCTCGATCGGATCTTCGACGGTGATGATGTGATCGGAACGCGTGGCGTTTAGCTCGGCGACGAGTGCGGCGAGGGTGGTGGTTTTTCCCGCGCCGACCGGACCGGTCACGAGGATGAGGCCGTTGTGATAACTGAGCAGTTTGCGGACGGCTTCGAGATTACGCAGGCCGAGTTCGTCGAGAGACGGAATCTTCGCGGGCACCATGCGATATGCGCCGGCCGCGCCGCCCTTATGAAACATCAGGTTCACGCGGTAGCGGCTTTCGGCATCGAGCGCCAAAGCGTAGTCGAAGTCGCGTCGTTCGAGAAACAGCTGTCGTTGATGCGGCGCGAGGAGGATGGTGTTGAGACGCAAAGCATCCTCGGCGGAAAGCGGATGATCATCGAGCGAAACGAGCGTGCGATGTTTGCGCACGAAGGGCGCGGCGCCTGCGGAGAAATGGAGATCGCTCGCGCCAAAGCGTGATACTTCACGCAGCAATTCGCCGAGACGCGCGCGCAGCGTTTCGTCGTCCAGCGAGCTCGCCGACGCGAAATCGAAGGCCGGCGGTTCTTCCCCGGGCATCGGCGGCGATGATTCGACCGACGCGGGACGGGGCGGTGGGCCGACATTGTCAGCCGAAGGCGGCGGTCCGCTTAGGGCGCGGGTGTGCGCATCGGCGGCGAGGCGTTCGAGCGTTTCCACATCTTCGACAACAGCATGATCGATGAGCGCCTGGGCGAAATCGATGAGCGAGGCATCGCCTTCGAGCGTCTCCAAAACGCCAATACACTGGCTGCGCGTGGCGATGTTTTGTTCGGCGAGCAGGCGCACGAGCCAGCGGATATCAGCATTCATGATGGGGAAGCGGGGCGGAGCGCAGCGTGTGAAGTGAAGCGGTCTCTGCCAAGAAGGAGGTGACGTGCGGAAGAAACTTGGCGAAGTTTTGACGACTACGCCGCCGGATGCGCGCTGTGAGATACGCTATTGCAAACACGGGCGTATGGAAGAATGTGCAAAGATATCATCTATTATGCTGCGAAAGCTCTTCGCCAAACTGCGCACGACGCTCGGCTCGAAACCTGAAAAAAGAAAAGCCGCGTCTTCCACGCATCCCACCACTCGCCGCGCTCAAGATCAGCGCGGAGCGAAATCCCATCAATCTCCCGCTGCGGGGCGTGATTCGTCTTCCCATCGCGAAAAGAATCGCGGCCATGCCGCGGACGCCAAAGGCGGTCAGCGAAAAGGCGGCAAAGGTCCGCGCTCGCATGAGAAGTCAGGCAAGCACAGCCACGGCACTCCGCGCGCGGATCGTCATGAGCCCGCGCTGCGTTCGCCGACGCCGAAGGCTCCTCCGCCCGATGTACCCAAGATGGACACCGCGTTTTCGCGCCTCGGTCTCACCGACGCGATCGCGTACGCGGTGGACAAGATGGGCTACGCCGAGCCCACACCCATCCAGCAGCAAGCCATCCCGGCAGTGCTCGCAGGGAGCGATGTGATCGGCTCCGCGCAAACAGGCACGGGCAAGACCGCGGCGTTCGCGCTGCCGATCATCCAGCGCCTCGGTTCGCACGGAAAACTTCGCTGCCTCGTGCTCGAGCCGACGCGTGAACTCGCGCTCCAAGTGGAGGAGGCGTTCAACAAGTACACCGCATTCACCGATCTTCGCACGACCGTGGTGTATGGTGGCGTCGGGTACGGACGTCAGCGCGACGACCTCGCGCGCGGCGTGGACATCCTCGCAGCCACGCCGGGCCGATTGCTCGACTTGATGGAGCAGGGCGACGCTTCGTTGGCGAATATCGAGATCCTCGTCCTCGACGAGGTGGATCGCATGCTCGATATGGGCTTCCTGCCCGACGTGCGACGCATCGTGCAGAAGTGTCCGAAGAACCGGCAGACGCTCTTCTTCACCGCCACGCTTCCACCGGAGATCGCTCAGCTCGCAGGGTGGGCATTGCGCGAGCCGGTCGAGATCAAGATTGGCGAACGTCGCTCGCCCGCGGAAACCGTTTCGCACGCGTTCTACCCCGTGGTCGCCTCGCAGAAGTTCGAACTTCTCGAGGAGCTGATGAAGCGCACCGAGTACAAGAGCGTGATCGTTTTCAGTCGTACGAAGTTTGGCGCCGATCGCATCGCGCGTCGTCTGCAGCAAGCCGGCCACACCGTCGGCGTGATCCACGCGGATCGTAATCAACGCGAACGCACCGAGGCCCTCGCCGGCTTTAAGAGCGGCAAGTTCGAAGTGCTCGTCGCCACCGACATCGCTGCGCGTGGCCTCGATATCGCGGGCGTCACGCACGTCATCAACTACGACGTGCCGGAGAATCCCGAAGACTACGTGCATCGCATCGGCCGCACAGGTCGTGCGCAGACGACAGGCGATGCGTTCACGCTTGTGACGGAGGAAGACGTGCGCGATGCGCGCTCGATCGAACGCTTCATCAACGCGTCGATCGAGCGAAAGAAGCTCGAAGGTTTTCCTTACATCTACTCCGCGTTGTTCGATGAAAACGCACAGCCAGCGACCGCTGCGAAGCCCGTCAGCAGGCTTCATCGTGGTGCCCGGCGCTAAAACGCGAGTTCGAGAATTTGCACAATACGCAAAGATAAAAGTTGTGCGCGACGCATAAGCATCACACAAAATCTGCCCGCGAACAGCTTCGCAGATGCGAAGCAAACATCACCCCGAACAAAAACATGGCCACCAAAACCAAAAAGAAAGCAGCCACCAAGAAAGCGGTCAAAAAAGCGGCCGCCAAAAAGCCCGCTAAGAAAGCCGCCAAGAAAGCAGTGAAAAAAGCTGCGAAGAAGAAGTAACGGTATCCAAATACTGGTTACGCAAACGGCGCGCCTTTCGAGGTGCGCCGTTTGTCATTTTAGGCGACGACAATTCGCGCCTGCGTCGTCCTGCGAGGGGGGAGTGCGCTACGAGGGAAAATACGAGGGGAGACGCGCCCGCACAGAGAGTCGGCGCAAGAGCGTGCTTCGCTCGTGAAGGAGCAGTGTCAGAGGGAAGAAAACATGCGCCGCCTCGTACGCGCGTTGCGCGGAAGTCGAACAATGAATCGCGGCGGAGATGCTTTGCGTTGTGCGTGAATGACGAAGCCGCTCACGCGCGATGGATCGCGACGTGATGTGCGAAGACGTTTCGCCGCGCGAGGGTTTGAGCGATGTCTCAGTTGTTCTCCACCTTCACGACCGAACCGAGCTCGGAGCGAATGCGGAGGACTTCTTGATTCACGCGTTCGCTGGGAACGCCGACGTCGGCGAGCAGACCTTCGGCAAGACCAGCAGCGGCTTCGGCTTCGTCGAAGCAGATGACGGACACGCCGGCTTCTTTCAGCGTCGAACCTTCGGCGAGATAACGGGCGCGTGTGAGCACGCGGATGTTCGGATTCAACTCGCGCGCGGCGACGATGACGCTGTGGCGAACCGTCGAGTCGGGGATCGTGAGCACAAGATAACGTGCCTGCTTCACGCCGGCCTCCTGAAGAATGTCAGGACGAGTCGCATCGCCAAACAACGCGGGATGACCTTGCGCGCGGATCTCGGCGACGGTGTCCACGTTGGTTTCGATGATCATCGGCTCGATATCGAATTCGCGCAGCAAGCGGCTGACGGTTTCGCCGACAGGGCCATGCCCGACGACGACCGCCTGCACGCCCTGTTTTTTCTCATGCGGAAGCGATTCGTTGATCGACGTGCCGCGAGCGAGGCTGCGTTGGGTTAACCATTTTGCCCAACCGGCATGACGCTCGATCCACGGTTCGAGTGCGAGCAAGCCGCGGAAGACGACGGGATTGATGCTGATTGAGATGATCGCACCGGCGACGAGAACGGCGTTGGCCTCGCCGGGAAGCAGACCCTGGGTGCGCGCCACTTCGGCGAGGATGAAGGAGAACTCGCCGATCTGCGCGAGACCGCCCGCGACGGTCAGACCGGTGCGCACGGTGTGGCGGCAAAGCAGCACGATGATGAATGCGGCGATGGGTTTGACCACGAGGATGATGAAGACCACGCCCGCAACGAGCCACGGCTCTTCAAGCACGACGCGGAAATCGAAGAGCATGCCGACCGAGACGAAGAACAACACGGCGAACGCATCACGCATCGGCAGAGCCTCGGCGGCGGCCTGGTGGCTGAACTTCGATTGGCCGACCATCATGCCGGCGAGAAACGCGCCGAGCGCCATCGACGCGTCGAAGGCCTTGTAGGCCGCCGTCGCCACCGCGATCGACATCACGAGCACGGCGAGCGTGAAAAGTTCGCGCGAACGCAGACGCGCGACGCGCAGCAAGAGCCACGGAACGAATTTCGCCCCGGCGAACGCGACCAAGGCGACGAGCACGATGAGTTTCGCGACCGCCCAACTGGCGGACTTCAGCAAGACCATGCCGGTGGCGGCTTCAGCGCCTTCTTTGATCGCGAAAGCGGGCAACAGCACGAGCACGAGCACCGTGATCAAGTCTTCGACGATCAACCATCCGACCGCGGCATGTCCGGGCGGAGTTTCGAGCGCGTGATTGTCCATCAACACGCGGAGAAGCACGACCGTCGATGCAACGGAGACCGCGATGCCGAGCACGAGGCCTTGGTGCCAATCCCAACCCATGACTGACGCGAGCCAGAGCGTTGCGAGCGTGGCACACACACTTTGACCGAGTGCTCCGGGAATGGCGATGGAGCGAACTGCGAGGAGATCCTTGAGGTGAAAGTGAAGACCGACGCCGAACATCAGTAAGATCACACCGATTTCGGCGAGCTGCGGAGCGAGGTGAGAGTCTCCGACGAAGCCAGGGGTATAAGGGCCGGCGGCGATGCCGGCGATGAGGTAACCAACGATAGGCGACATCCCCAGACGCTTCGTGATCAGGCCGAAGAAAAGCGCGGCGGTGAACCCGAAGGCGATCGTGGTGATGAGCGATATATCATGCATAACAGGCGAAACGTGAAGAGCCTCTCGTCGTGGTCGAGACTGCAGCGTGGAAAATCAGAAAATAGCAGACGCGCTGAAGCGCCCTGCGTGCCACCCCGCGCGAACGGCGCTGCATGGTGACAGGTTCTGCCTTGCGGGATCGCGCTGGTTGGAGATGCTCTGCGGCGATGAAACGCCAGCAAACCGATTCCCACACGCAGTCTGCCTTCTTTCCGAACGGCGGCGCTTGGTGGCGTTCACCGGCTTGGCGATGGTGACGCGCACCGACGTGTCGCAGCGATGCTGAAGCATCCCGCCAGGCCCGACTCCTGAGAGCCGGGCTTTTTGTTGCCCGATTTGAATCCATTCCCCGCGCGCCGGGGCGTCGGCGCGAATTCTGTTTATGAACTCACTTTCCTCCTGCGAAAGCGCGGCCCTGGAGCTGCGCGGCATTTCTTTCTTCGGACGTCGTTTCTCGGAATACGTCCGCTTTTTCTCTCTCGATCCCGATCGCTTGCGCGGTCGCCGCGTGCTCGATGTGGCCGCGGGGCCATCGTCGTTCACGGCCGAAGCTTGCGCGCTCGGCATCGATGCGGTCGCCATGGATCCACTTTATGGATACAGACCCGACGCGCTCGCGCAGCATGTGGCCATCGACTACGCGAAGATGACCGCCCAGATGCGAGAGAAGACGGAGCTTTTTCGCTTCCGGAGTTTTTCATCGCTCGAAGACGCCGAAGCGGATCGTCGCCGTGCGGCGCAGCGGTTCCTGCAGGATTACGCGGAGCATTTCGTGCACGGGCGTTATCGATGCGGTGCGTTGCCGGAGCTGCCGGCGGACGATGGCGCATTCGACATCGTGCTCTGCGCGCATCTGCTGTTCGTGTACGAACGCATGTTTGATTTCGATTTTCATGTCGCCGCCTGCCGCGAACTCATGCGCGTGAGTCGCGGCGACGTGAGGATTCATCCGCTCGTCGGGCTGAACGGAAAACGTTATGCGCGTTTGGCGGAGCTTTGCGAAACCTTGGCCGCCGAAGGCATCGCGAGCGAAATCGTTGACGTGGATTACGAGTTTTTCGCCGGCACGACCGAGACCTTGGTGCTCAAGCGAAGCTGACGTGCGTCGTTTATTCGATCTTCACCAAGCCGAGCGAAGCCCAGTCGTTGTGACCGCACGTCATCTCGTGAAAACGGGCGTGCGGCACGGCGCCCGCCAAAGCGCGTGCATGATGGATCGGGATGATCGTGTCTCGAGTCGCGGCGAAGATATCGACCGGCTTCCGATAAGCGGCGAGCGCCTTGCCGTTGTCCCATTTGTCGCGCATCAACAACGACACGGGCAAATAGCGCATGTGTTCTTTGGCGACCTTCACGAGTTTATCGTAGGGCACGATGAGCACGAGGCGATCGGGCGTGTCGTCGAGCGAACACAAATACGAGGCGGGGCCGGAACCGAGCGATTCGCCGATCACGCCGATGGGGAGTTCGGGGAATTGTTTTCGAAGAGACGTGAATGCTTCGACCGCGGCGGCGTTGATCGACGCCATCGACGGTTTGCCAGGACGCCGGCCGTAACCCGGGTATTCGAGAATGTAGAGCGATTCATCGGCAGGCAGACACGTGCGCATGATGTGGCGATGCGCGGCCTGGCCGCCGTTACCGTGGCACATGAGCCAGATGCGCGTGGGTTTTCCGACGATGGATGCGAAGCCGATGAGGCGTCCATCGATCGTCCACTCGGTTAAACCGAAGCTTTCGTTGAGGTGACTGGGGAAATAGAGGAATTTGCCTTCGAGCATCGCAGACGAGTGAGCGGCCGACACGCACCAAAACGCGGCAAGGAGAACGAGCGGAGCGATTCTCTTGAATCTCACACACGTGATGATCGCGTGGATGCGGTTCCTGCGCGAGCGCGAACACTCCGGAACCAACGCGCGGATGTGAATCCGTGATTCAGAAAGCAGTGCGTGACTGAGCTGGCTCAGGCTTTTTCCATCTCCTCGAGTTGGAGACTGGCTTTCTCCCACTCCTCGGTGGCGGCGGTGACTTGATCGACGATGACGCTGAGCTCGCGATTGAGGTGATGAAACTTGCCTTTGTCGGCATAGGTTTCGGGCGCTTCGAGCGCGGCGACGATCTCGGCCTGTTTGGCTTCGAGCTCGGTGACTTTCTTTTCGAGCTGGCCGACGTGTTCGCGGAATTTGCGGATCTGGTTCGCCGTGTATTTCGGCGCGGCCGGAGATGGAGCGGCAGTTTTCGCGGGGGCGGCGGCCGCTTGTTTCGGACGCGCGTCGGTGAAGCCGGCGGTCAGCGCGGCGCGCGCGTCGGACGATTTCGACTTCTCCAGGTAATAATCGTAATTGCCGGCGTAGGGCGTGAGGCGGCCGCTGTGCACGTGCAGAACGGTTTCCGCGATGGAGCGAATGAAGTGAACGTCGTGCGAGATGAAGACGAGCGTGCCCTCGTATTGCTTGAGCGCGTGGATCATCGCGTCGATCGAAGCGATGTCCAAGTGCGTCGTGGGTTCGTCCATCAACAGGAAGTTGGGCGGATCGACGAGAAGGCGCGCGAGGTTGAGACGCGATTTTTCGCCGCCGGAAAGCACGGAGACTTTTTTGAAGACATCGTCTTTGCGGAAAAGGAATCCGCCGAGAATCATGCGGGCGGTTTGCTCGGTGAGCTCGTTTTGCGCGGTGCGCAGCACCATCATGTTTTCGAGCACGGTGGCGTTGGGATCGAGCGTATCGGTCCGCTGCTGCGCGAAGTAGCCGGCGGTGACATTGGCGCCGAGTTCGCGCGTGCCACCTTGGATGGGAATCACGCCAGCGAGGATTTTGAGAAGCGTGGATTTGCCCGCGCCGTTGGGGCCGACGAGTACGATGCGCTGACCGCGTTCGGCGACGAAGTTGAGATCGCGATAAACGACGTGGTCGCCGTACGCCTGCTGGACGTTTTTGAGTTCGACGACCTTGAGTCCGGAACGCGGCGGCTGCGGGAAGCGGAAGTTGACGCGCTTCAGTTCGTCCTGCGGCTCTTCGACGGCCTCTTCGAGGATGCGCTCGATTTGTTTTTCCTTCGATTTGGCGCGCGAAGCCATCGAGGCCTTCGCTCCGAAGCGGTCGACGAATTTTTGGAGATGCGCGATCTCGCGCTGCTGGTTCTTGAAGGCGGCGGCTTGCTGTTGTTTGCGGGCCTCTTTCTCGACGATGAAGTCATCGTAGTTGCCGTGGTAATAATGCAGCCGCTGCGAGCGCAGCTCGAGGATGCCGGTGCAAAGCGCGTTGAGGAACGCACGGTCGTGCGAGATGACGACGAGGCCGCCGGGATAACGCGTGAGATAATCCTGAAACCAGAGCAGCGCTTCGAGATCGAGGTGATTGGTCGGTTCGTCGAGAAGCAGCAACGCGGGTTCGGCGACGAGGAGGCGGGCGAGATGTGCGCGCATGATCCAGCCGCCGGAGAACGTTTTGGCGGGTTTCTCGGCATCGCCTTCTTTGAAACCGAGGCCGGCGAGAATTTTGCGGGCGCGCGGCTCGAGCGTGTAGTCGATGTCCCAGTCGTCCTCGTCGGGCTCGAGTTTTTTGCCGCTCGTGGCGATGTGAAGAATGGTTTCGTCGCCGGCGGGCGCGCTTTCTTGCGGAAGAAAACCGAAATCGGCGCCGCGCTCCCACTCGATCGTGCCGGTGTCGGGTTTTTCTTCGCCGAGGATCAGGTTGAACAAAGTGGATTTGCCCGCGCCGTTGGGGCCGACGAGGCCGAGCCGATCGGTGCGAGCGATGAAGAGAGAGACATCCGAGAAAAGTTCGCGGGTACCGTAGGACTTGGAGACGTCGGCGAGGGTGAGCATGGCAAACGGTCAACAAAGCCGCCAGCGGGCGCCGGGGTCAAGGATCGCGCGGAGGACGCGTTTGCCGTTGCCGAGCGAGAGCGAATGGCGACGTTCGAGGCATGGAGCTATTTCAGATCAAGGCAGAGATCCCGGTCTTTTCCGTGGACGAAACGGATACGCTGTTGCTCGAACTCGGACGCGAGGAATGGAACATCCTGGAAGATGCGATCGCGAAGCGCGCGTGGATCGTCGGGATTTTTCGCAGTAGTGAAGAAGCGGATACGCGTTGGGAAGAGCTGCATCCGTTGCTGCCGGCGGAGCCGATCGGCGAGGCGGAGCGTGTGTCGCTCGGTGATCGCGATTGGAAGGATAGTTACAAAGCGCATTTCAAACCGTGGCAATTTGGCCGCTTGCACTGGGTGCCGATCTGGGAGCGCGAGACGTACCAACTGCCCGCAGGCGACGTGGCGATCTGGCTCGATCCGGGGCTGGCGTTTGGTACGGGCAATCACGAAACCACGCGCTTGTGCATCGAGCGCCTGATGGCGCTCGATGCTGATGCCCAGGGCGACGCGGCGAATGACAAGCCGGCGGGCGTGAGCATCGACAAAAAAACGGCGCGCGTGATCGATGCGGGCTGTGGCTCGGGGATTTTGGCGTTGTCGGCGGCGAAGCTCGGCTATCAGAATGTCGAAGCGTTCGACAACGATCCGGAGGCGGTGCGTGTGAGCGAAGAAAACGCCGCCATGAACAATGCGGCGGGCAAGGTGACGTTTTTTGTCGGCGATCTTGTATCCGGTTTGGCCGGACGGCAGGCCGAGATCGTTCTCGCGAATATCCAAGCCGATGTGCTCATGCGTTTCGCCAAGGAACTGGTGGGCGCGGTGGCGCCGGGTGGAGCGTTGATCCTCAGCGGCATCCTTGCGCATGAAAACGAGACGGTGCGCGCTGCGTTTGTGGCGATGGCGCCAGGATGGACGGTTGAGGCGCGCACGATGGGCGAGTGGTCGGATGTGTTGTTGGTGCGCCCGGTGAAGGGCTGAAGCCGGCATCAGGGTTGACCAAGCACTTGTATTGAAACGATGGATACTGCGGAAAAGCCGCCGCAGTTCTGCGTGAAGTTGTGAATCAGAAAAGCGGGAGCTGATCCGCGCTCGGCACCGGTGGCGCAGGGCGGTGCCGAAGCGCGGCGAAGTCGAGGCGTCCGGCGCGTTGGGCGATAATGGCGTCGGCGAGTGCCGGGAAACTCGCGCGCGCGATGGCTTCGGGCTCGGTTTCGTTGAGGATCGTGCGTTCGGCGCCGAGATTGCCGATAAGAGCGTGGTAGAGGCGGGTGATCTCGTCGTTGGGTTCGGCGCGGCCTGCGAGCGTCGTGAGAAGTTGGAGCAGCGGAAGACGCTCGACGAAGGGCAGGTGACGCGCGGGCGCGTCGCGATCGGCGAGTTGGGCCAATCGATCGCGGGCGCCGAGGACGAGTTTGGTTTTTCGACAAACCGGGCAGGTGCCATGCGCAGGTGCGTCGTGCGCCTGCTGGCAATGGCTGCACCAATTCAGCCAATAACGCGCGAAGGTCACCGGATATTCCTCGGTGCCGACCAAGCGGACGGGGGATTTTTTGCGACGATTGATGGCCGAAAACAGACTGTCGTAGGTGAAGTCGCTTTCGGTAGGCGTCTCGAACAAACTGCATTCGCGGCCGAGTTTGGGCAGCGAATGCGCGTCGGAGTTGGCGAGCAGCGCGTGGCGATCGAGCTGTGAAAGACGGCGGCAATGCGCGGGCGTGGATGTTAGCGCGGCTTCGAGGCCAAGCAGCTCGGACGTGAGATCGCCAAAGGCGTCGGTTACGCGTGTGTGTCCATCGACGGCGTTGAGGAGCGAAACGAAGGAGTTGAAAACGTGTGCGGGAGAGAAATGCGCGCCGGGGATCGCGAGAGAGCGTTGGAGCACATCGCGCGGCGAAAGGAGAAGCGCGGGACGGCCCTGTTTTTCTCCATCGAGATCGGAAAACGCCGTGAGCGATGCGCGCAGGGCGTGGACGGCGGCGAAGTCGGGGAGATAAATAAGGACGTGAATGCCGCGCGGGTCATCGGTCGAACGAGCGCCGCACGATACCTCGGTGCCGAGAACGAAACGCACCGAGCGGTGCAGATGTTCGGGAAGATTCTGACGCGACGCCGTGAGCAGTTCGGACGACGGGTGAAGAAGTCCGTCGTTGCCCGGCGAAAGATGTCCTTCGATCTCGCGCAGCCAAGGCCCATGCAGGCAATCGCCGGTGGAGAGCGCATCGAGGCCCTTGATTTGGGCCCAGCGCAGCAGATTGGGCAGCGTCATCTCCGGAGAAACCGCCCGCGCATAGCGGGAGTGAAGATGAAGATCGGCGGCGAGCTGCATGCGGGTGGAGTGTGGGCGAAGGAAACAACCCGCGACAGGATAATCAGGTGAGGGGCATGCGGGTGGTTTGCCAGAAACGAAAACGACCGCGTCGGGAAGGACGCGGTCGTTGGGTGAGTGGTTGTTGTTCTGATTAGACGAACAAATCGGCCGGTGTGCGGTTCATGAAGTCCTCCATGTAGGCGGTGGTGGCCTTGCCTTCGATGAAGGTCGGGTCGGCCATGATCGCTTTGTGGAGGGGGATGGTCGTTTTGATGCCGCGGATCAGGTATTCGCTGAGGGCGCGATAGCTGCGTTCGAGGGCGACTTTGCGGGTCGAGCCGTAGCAGATCAGCTTGCCGATCATCGAGTCGTAGTAAGCCGGGATCGTGTAGCCGGAGTAAACATGCGAATCGACGCGCACGCCGTGTCCGCCGGGCGCATAATAGAGACCGATGGTGCCGGGAGAGGGCGCGAAATTGCGCGCCGGATCCTCGGCGTTGATGCGGCACTCGATGGCATGCTTTTCGAACTTCACGTCGCTCTGGTCGAAATCGAGCTTTTCGCCATTCGCGACGCGGATCTGCTGCTTGATGAGATCGATACCGGTAACTTCTTCCGTCACAGGGTGTTCCACTTGGATGCGGGTATTCATCTCGATGAAGTAGAAGTTACCCTTGGCATCGACGAGGAACTCGATCGTGCCGGCGTTCTCGTAGCCGGCGGCTTGGGCGGCTTTGACGGCGGCTTTGCCCATGCGCTTGCGGAGATCGGCCGTCAGGAAGGGCGACGGAGATTCTTCGATAAGCTTCTGGTGGCGGCGCTGCACGGAGCAGTCGCGCTCGCCGAGATGAACGACCTTGCCGTGGGAGTCGGCGAGGATCTGGAATTCGATGTGACGGGGTTTCTCGATGTATTTTTCGATGTAAACCGCGCCATTACCGAAGGCTTTTTCGGCTTCGTTCCGGGCGACGTGGTATTCCTTGGCGAAGGAAACGTCGTTGTGGGCGATACGCATGCCGCGGCCGCCGCCACCGGCGACGGCTTTGATGATGACCGGATAACCGATCTTGCGGGCGATCTTGACCGCTTCGGCCTCGGTTTCGACCGGGCCATCGGAGCCAGGAACAATCGGAACGCCGGCCTTGCGGACGGTTTCCTTGGCAATCGCCTTGTCGCCCATCATCTTGATCGATTTCGACTTAGGACCGATGAATTTGATGTTACACGATTCGCATTGCTCGGCGAATTTGGCGTTTTCCGAAAGGAATCCGTAGCCGGGGTGGATGGCGTCGACGTCGGCGATTTCCGCGGCGCTGATGATGCGGTCGGCGCGCAGGTAGGAATCGGAACCGCGAGGGCCGCCGATGCAGATGGCTTCGTCGGCGAGCTGGACGTGGAGGGATTGGACGTCGGCTTCCGAGTAAACGGCCAGGGTTTTGATGCCCAGTTCGCGGCAGGCGCGGACGATGCGGAGGGCAATTTCACCGCGATTGGCGATGAGGATTTTTTGAATCATAAAAACGATGAAACCACTAATCTCCGCCTTTCGGTCGCGCAGCAGGGAAACAGCCGCGCGGCGCAGCGTTAATTAGTGGTTCAGGTTAAAATTAGCCCTGTTTTACTTTGAAGAGGCGTTGACCGTATTCCACGGGTTGGCCGTTTTCGACGAGCGTTTCGACAATGGTGCCCTTCACCTCGGCCTGAATCTCATTCATGATTTTCATGGCCTCGATGATGCAGACGACCGTGTTTTCGACGATCTTGGCACCGTTTTCCACGAACGGCTTACTTTCGGGGGACGGAGACCGGTAGAAGGTACCGACCATTGGAGACTTGATGTAGGTGATGCCGGGTTCGTCGCCGCTGGGAGCAGCGGGGGCTGCGGGAGTGGCGGGTGCGGGCGCGGCAGGAGCCGGCGCGGGCAGGGTGAGCGGCGGAAGGGTGGGCCGGGACGATGAAACGACCGGGAATTCACCACGTCGGATCTTCAGTTTGAAACCTTCCTCTTCGACAGCGAACTCGGTGAGTTCGGACCGTGTCATGAGGTCGATGATTTGTTTGATCTGTTTTAGGTCCAAGGTGGGCTTGGGTTAAGTTGGAGCAGGTATGGCTCTGTTAGTTGTCTAACTTGGAGGGTCGTTCAAAAGAAGTTTTCAAAGTTAAAGCAATCACCGTTTTTTGCGCTAAAATGGCAAAATTGGCACAGAAAAGGCCCGTTTTTTGCGAAAAATGGCCGTTTTTTGCGCGATTTTGGAAAGGCCCAACTTTCGCGGCTTGGGGCAATAAGGGGGCTTTTCGGCCGGTCGCGGGCGCTTAGAGGGGGCCCCAAATGGCCCGCGATCGGCCTTTCCGAGGGTTTTAAGTTTAGCTCACCGTAACTTGGAGACCAGTGGCCGCGATGGCGAAGTCGATGAAGCGGGCGCGGGGATTGGTGGGATCACGCTCCAGCTTTTCCCGGATGCGGCGACCGGCGTCGCCGTCGCGGGCGCAGATCAACATGTAGCCGCCGCCACCGGCACCGAGGAGCTTGCAGGCCGCGAGGTCGTCGCCACAGCGCGCGATGATGCGTTCGATCTCCGGCGTGGTGGTGCCGGCATCGAGGCGTTTGTTGAGTTCCCAAGAGCGCGCGATGCTGCGCTGAAGCGCCCGGATGTCGCCCCCGTGGAGGTCATGATAGAGGCGATGAGCGTTTTGCCGGATGGCCTCCAAGGTGCGCAATGTATCGGCTTCGCCCAAAAACATATCGCGGACGATCTCTTGGAGGATGCCTTTGGCCATCCGCGTCGCACCTGTATAATAGAGGAGCAATTGGCGATTGATGACATCGGGGCCCATTAACTGCGTCGGCAAGTAGCGCACGGAGGGGTGTTGCAACGGGCCTGGCTGGGTTTCGATGAGTTTCAGGCCGGGGAAAAGCGCGCCGGCTTGATCCTGCCAGCCACCGCCGGTGGTCAGGAGTTGTTCCACGCCCAAGACACGATTGTAGAGGTCGAGGTTGTCCCAGCCGAGTCCGCAAGCGCGGTTCAGAGCGGCGAGAATGGTCGCCGCGAGGATCGACGAGGTGCCGAGACCGGATCCCTTCGGCACGGCGCTGAGCAGGGAAATTTCCATGCCGCCGCCGAGCGCTTTCAGCTGCGCTTGAAGAGACCGGCAAGGTTTACCGGCGAAAAACTCCGGTAGGAAGCCCGCCATCGCGAGCGCTGCCTTGGGCAGGCTGAAATGGCCCTTGGGATTGCGGAAGTCCGCCAACGCCTCGTAAGTCTCCACGGTTTCCGCGGAGCCGAGATCGATGGAGCGAAGTTGGAGCGTCGGCGTGTGGGTTGGCCGAACAAAGACCTGAATCGGTGGCTGGCCGTTGAGGAGAACAGCGACGTTGAGGACGCTGCCGCCGGCTTGAAGACAGAATGGCGGAGTGTCGGTCCAGCCGCCCGCGAGGTCGAGGCGCACCGGACTGCGGCCCCAGACGATTTGGTCTTCTTTGAGGGAACGCTGCGGCACCATTTTGGTGAGTTCGCGCGAACCCACCATGGCTTTTTGGAGACGTGAAAAACCTTCCCGCGTCAGCTCATCGCGGACGGCTTTCTCATGAAGTTCGGAGAGCAGCAGCAGGAATCTCGCTTGGAGATCCGCGCGGTGAAGCGCACCCAGGATGGCGTCGCGTTTTTCTTTCAGCCAGTCGGCGAGCGCTCCGCCATGCGTGCGGCAAAAACGAGCGAGCGCGGCGCAGTCTTGTTCGAGGACTTGCGTGTCACCTTGGTCGATGAGGCGTTGAAAATCGGCTTTGAACTGAGCCGCGTAGCCTTCGTTTCGCTGGGCGAAATAACGATCGAAGTTCACGTCGGCCGCGATCCGACGCGCGGAGAGTTTCGCGTGACCCGCCATCGTGCGGCTCATCTCCAAGGTCGGTTGATCCGTGAAGAACCAGTCGCACATCGCTTGGGAAATTTCGCTGGCGCGCACAATCGGGTAGAGCGGAAGATCAAAAACGTCGACATCCGCTCGAGTGATGCCGCGCGCGGCCAGCCATTCCGCGCCATCACGACCGCAAATGCGTCCACCAGCGCCGGGAACTCCACGGCAGGAGTCGTCGAGATGATACGGACGGAAAACAAAACGGTCCTTTCCGACGGGGAGGATATCGAGGCATTGCCCGGCGCCCAAATGCGTGAGCGATGTTCCCGCAGGGAGTCCTGTGAGGAGATTGTTTCCGCCGAGCCGGAAAACGCCTTCGGGGTGGCAACCGTCGATCCACACCGGCGCGCGATCCGCGACCGTGAAGCTCTCTTTGGGCGACGCGATGGAGTAGAAACGGTCCGCCGACGACTTGAGGCGCTGCATCTCCTCCATCGATTCCAAGAGCTGGCGACTCGAACCGAGATGGTAAAACCGCGCGTTTTTCAGAGGTACGACCGCCGTGCTTAGATGGTGAAAACCAAAACGGCGCAAACTGGTGGGAGCGGACGTCTTTGTGCCCAATGCGCAGCCGATCTCGGTATACAGGTCCAGTGTGCGCGGCAAACCATCGGCGGTCGTAAAACGCTGTTGTTTTTTCGACCATCCGCACCGCGCGAAAAGAAACTCCAGTCCCGCCTGACTGAAGAGCCACATCCCCGTATCGACGTAAAAATCATGAGTCGCCTCGAAATGCCGCACCTCGGAGGGCGACGGTTTTTGGAGGAAAAATTCGATCGTGCGGGCGGATGTTTCCTCCTGCGGGGACGTCTCTTTTGCCACAAAGAATACCCCAAAATGTTGTGCGACCTCGGGGCTCACACGCATGCCGATTCCGGTGATGTCCGCCGATAAATTCCTGACCTCCAAAGGATCAAAATCGAGCCACACGTCGCCGGAGGCCACCATCGCTTGCACGCCAGAGCCTGCTGCGGAGAGAGTCTCTTTCATCTGGGGAATTTGATAACTCGCTAACGTAGCCCGTGGCGCCTGCGGTTCGGCACCGGCTTCCCTCGGAATGGGAATGAAGGCTTTTCCGACGACCGCGTAGGCGGGGAGGCGCCGACTTTCCCCTCCAGCATGCAGCACCAATCGCGGTTTTTCTCCCAACCAAGCCTCTAAAGTACCACGCTTCTTCGAGGGAATAGCGAGCCAGGCGGTATACAGTGCGTTCACCAAGCCCCCTCCCGATCCCACACGCCGTGAGGCCGGGTCCGCGGTGAAGAACGGATCTCCGCCGATCAGTGTCGGCAATGCCTCGGCGGCAGGGGTTCTGTGGCGGCTAAAATTCGCCATTGAAGGCGACAGGGTGAGGACGATTTGGGTCATGGAAATCGCGAGCAAAGCAGCAGGCATCTGCCTCGGACGCAAGAGCGACAAAACGGTGCGAGTATCCACTTTTTGAATACGCATAAAGTGCACGCTTTTCGCGCAAAATCCTCACGCGTTTTCACGTGAAAAACAGCAGACATTCAAAAAATGTGATCTTTATCCTTTTTTAAATAAACAAGTTACGACAGCTAAAACACTTTTTCGAAAAAACTGCTTGTCGTCGGGTCCGACGAAAGCATTGTCCGCACTCCCTTCTGCGGACGGTGCCTCAAAAACGCCTCCCACGAAGGAAGTTCTTTGAAGATTTTCAGCCGAAAAACCTGAAAGAAAAATTCGAAAAAAAGTTTCGAAAAGTTCTTGACGGAAGAGCGGCAATAAGTCTTTATCGACCTTCCCTTCGCTAACGAAGGCGGCTCTTTGAAATTTACTTTGTGCGATTGATTGGGACCCCCAATCAACAATTCA
>CALFXL010000012.1 GCA_937958045.1 uncultured Opitutaceae bacterium
GGATGCCGTTGGCGTCGATGTCGAACGTGACCTCGATCTGCGGCACACCGCGCGGCGCCGGCGGGATGCCGTCGAGCTTGAACGTGCCGAGCACCTTGTTGTCGCGGGACATCGGGCGCTCGCCTTGAAGGACCACGATTTCCACGCCGGGCTGGTTATCAGCGTAGGTCGAGAAAATCTGCGTCTTCTTCGTCGGGATCGTCGTGTTGCGCGGAATCATCGGCGTGGCGACGTTGCCGGCCGTTTCGATACCGAGCGTGAGCGGCGTCACGTCGAGGAGGAGCACGTCGCGAACATCGCCCTTGAGCACGCCGCCTTGCACGGCAGCACCAATGGCGACGACTTCGTCGGGGTTCACACCTTGGTGCGGCGGTTTGCCACCGAGCGATTTCGCGAGCTCGACGACTTTCGGCATGCGGGTCATGCCGCCGACGAGCACGAGCTCATCGATTTGCGAGGACGTCAGGTCCGCGTCCTTGAGGCAGTTCTTGAACGGAGGAATGCAGCGCTCAAAGAGGTTTTCGCAGATCTGCTCCATCTTCGCGCGAGACAGCGAAACATTCAGGTGCTTCGGACCGCTGGCGTCGGCCGTGATGAACGGCAGGTTGATGTCGTAGGTCTGCGCGGACGAGAGCGCGATCTTGGCCTTTTCGGCCTCTTCCTTGAGGCGCTGGAGCGCCATCGGGTCGTTGCGGAGGTCGATGCCGTTTTCTTTTTTGAAACCGTCGACGAGCCAGTTGATGAGAGCTTCGTCCCAATTGTCACCGCCCAGGTGCGTGTCGCCGTTGGTGGCTTTGACTTCGAAAACGCCGTCGCCGATTTCGAGCACGGAGACGTCGAAGGTACCGCCGCCCAAGTCGAACACGGCGATCTTTTCGTCCTTCTTCTTATCGAGACCGTACGCGAGCGAAGCGGCAGTCGGCTCGTTGATGATACGCAGCACATCGAGACCGGCGATCTTGCCGGCGTCTTTGGTGGCCTGACGCTGAGCGTCGTTAAAATAAGCGGGAACCGTGATAACGGCTTGGGTGACTTTTTCGCCGAGGTAGGCTTCCGCGTCGGCCTTCAGCTTGGCGAGGACAAAGGAGCTGATCTGTTGGGGAGCGAATTGCTCAACTTTGTCGCCGACCTGGGCTTCAATGTAAGCATCGCCATTTTTGCCTTCGACGACCTTGAAGGGGAAACTCGCCAGTTCCTTCTGGATTTCGGCGTATTTGCGACCAATCAGGCGCTTGGCCGAGAAAATGGTGTTGCGGGGGTTGGTCACTGCCTGGCGCTTGGCGGCCTGGCCGACGAGACGTTCGCCCGTCTTGGTAAAGGCAACCACCGACGGCGTCGTACGGGCACCCTCGGCATTGGGGATAACCACCGGCTCGCCGCCCTCCATGACGGCCATACACGAGTTCGTAGTACCTAAATCGATTCCTAAAATGCGGCTCATGGCCCGTTTACAAGCAATGCATGTGCCCCTGTTCGCAGGACAATCGCTAGTTGTTGTTTTTTAATAACTTAAAATTTTACAAACGCTAAAACGCCTCCTTTCGTCGCCCTTAAAATGCGCCACTGTGTCACAACGTGCGACAGCGGCCCGAACGCTTTCCAACCGCTGTGACAGGCTGTGTCACACCCCCGCACGCACTAATAAATCGCCCGCTTCGCGCTGGTCCGTTGAATTGTCCCCTCCCCGGCCTACAGTGGAGCGCTATGGAAATGGAAATCGTGCTTCCCGCCGAAATTGCGGTCATGACGCTGCCCAAGGTGGCGTTTTTTCCGCAGGCGCTCATGCCGCTCCATATTTTTGAGCCTCGCTACCGCCAGATGCTCAAAGAGTCCTTGGCGACGCACCGCCTCTTCGCCGTCGCCGGTCTCGATCAGCGCCGCGCCGCCGATTCCGCCTACTTCGAGCCGCCGCATCCCGTCGCGACCGTCGGCATCGTTCGCGCCTGCCAAAAGGCCGAAAACGGCACCTCGAACCTTCTGCTCCAAGGCCTCGCCCGTGTCCGGCTTACCGAGATCGTTCGCGAACATCCGTTTCGCCTCGCGCGCATCCAAGCCCTGGCCAGCGAACCGGGCGCCGGCGAAAAAGAAAACCTCCGTCTCCGCACCACCCTCGCCCACCTCATTGCCACCAAACAACGTCTCGGCGGCGCCGTCCCGACCGACTTCGCGCAATTCCTCAAAACCGTGAGCGATCCCGAGACGTTTGTGGATCTCGCCGCGTTCAGTCTCTGCGAAGACGCCGCGCTCAAGCAACGTCTGCTCGAAACGCTCGACGTGCATGCGCGCCTGCAACTTTTCGCCGATCGCATGCGCACCGATATCGAAACGCTCAAACTTCGCCGAAAGCTCCAAGGTCGCCTCGACGACGATCACATCGGACACAATTGAGCCGCCAATCGTCGCGCGCTCGCCTCCTCTTCGGCCCCGCGTTTCTCCACGTCCACGATCGATCTTCCGTCGCACAAACAAAAAATCCGCCGCGAAAAACATGGCGGATTTTTGAAAACTGGAGCCGAAGGCCGGGATTGAACCGGCGACCCGCGGTTTACGATACCGCTGCTCTACCACTGAGCTACTCCGGCAAG
The DNA here is from genome assembly GCA_937958045.1 of uncultured Opitutaceae bacterium. Taxonomy (GTDB): domain Bacteria; phylum Verrucomicrobiota; class Verrucomicrobiia; order Opitutales; family Opitutaceae; genus Nibricoccus. Next base: position 2,586 of record CALFXL010000012.1, read on the forward strand.
AGAGAATTGCGGAAGAAACTCGCCCTGCCCGTCGGGGCAAGCCTCAAATCGGCCTCTTCATTTCCTTTTTGTTCCGTGCCGCTGCCCACCGATCTCTTCGACTACGACCTTCCCGCGCATCTCATCGCCCAAACGCCTGCCGCGCGCCGCGATGCGTCGCGCCTGCTCGTGGTCGATCGCACCAACCACTCGCTCGCGCATCATCATTTTCGCGATCTGCCGCGCTTCCTGCAAAGCGGCGACATCCTCTTCCGCAACAACGCCGCCGTGCTCCCCGCGCGCCTCTACGCACAACGTCCCACCGGCGGCGCCGTCGAATGTTTTCTCACCCGTCCCGATCCTGCGCATGGGGAAAACACGTGGTGGTGTCTTGTCCGTCCGGGAAAAAAACTGCCCGTCGGCGCCACGTTTGCGCACGGCGACGCTTTTCGCGGTGAAGTGCTCGCCAAAGATGCCGAGGGCGGCGCGCTCGTGCGTTTTCAAATTCCCTCCGGCGAATCCGTCACCGCGCTCGCCAATCGCCTCGGCGAAGTGCCGCTGCCGCCCTACATCGAGCGACAGGATCCCGCCGCGCGGCGTGCGCAAGATCTCGAGCGCTACCAGACCGTTTACGCCAATCGCGATCGTCAGGTCGCGGTGGCCGCGCCCACCGCCGGACTCCATTTCACGCCGGAGTTGCTCCACGAACTCGGCGCAAACGGCGTTCGCTCCGCCGATGTCACGCTTCACGTCGGCCTCGGCACCTTCAAACCGATCATGACCGACACGGTGGAGGAACACGCGATCCACCGCGAAGTGTATGAGATGCCCGCCGCCACGCAGGCCACGCTCTTTTCTCCGGCCGGTCGCCGTATTGCCGTGGGCACTACAAGCGTGCGCACGATCGAAGATTTTCTCGAACGCCACTCCGCACCGCTCGCGCAGCCGTTTCTCGCCGAGGCCGGCATCTTTATTTATCCGCCGCGCACATTCCGCGGAGTCGATGCGCTCATCACCAACTTCCATCAACCGCGTTCGACGCTGCTCTGCCTGGTCTCTGCATTCCTCACGCCCGGATCGACCGACGGCATCGCGTGGTTGAAAGACATCTACGCCGAAGCGATCGCGCAGGAATACCGCTTCTTCAGTTACGGCGACGCGATGCTGATTCTATAACCCCTTTGCTCATGAACCCCAAAGATAGTATCAAATATCAAATCGACCAACTCCCGCCCCACGGAGTCCACGCAATCGACAAATGGTTAACCGATTGGGATCGCTTGGAGAAAGACCTCAAAGACTGCTTCGTCATTATGCCGTTCTCGGCGACTAAAGACTATCGAAACGAGGCTTACTGGACCCATTTCTTCTTTAATTTTCTGACACCTGCGTTAGAGCGGCACGGCTACCGCCCCCGTAGATCAGAGGCGAACGGCAACAACCTAATCCGCGGCATCATGGATGACTTGGTTTGCTCTCATCTCGTCATTGCCGTTCTAACCGATTTCAATCCGAACGTCTGGTACGAACTCGGAGTCCGCCACAGTCATCGGTCAGGGACGATCATGCTTTGTGAGGAAGACCAGATCAAAACGCTGCCCGCCGACCTAAAAAACCAAGGTATACTTTGTTACGGCCAGGAACTAAATGTCTCTACATTAAGCGACGCTTTAATCCATTTTCTCGGTCGAGCTCGTGAAGAAGAAAGCGACAGCCCGATAAGCGACTTCCTCGCACCAGGTATGGCATTCTGTATCAACCGCGCCATTGGGGGAAGGCACGAGGCTATACAACTTATCAGGAGATACAAAAACTTGGGCCATTCCGAAGAGGAAATATTATCCAAGCTTCGGACGCTGGAGGAAAGTTGGCGTGGTCGGAAGAAGGAGCTCCAACTCTCCGTGGTTCATACGGGAGAGAGAAGCAATCCTGTTATAGTTCACCGAGCGCACCCTTATCCTGAAAACGCTGAAGCTGGGTGGAAAGATTATGTTATGCGCTCTGAAGATAAAAAAACACCGGGCCAGGCGTCCTCGAAGTCACTCTACAAACACATGCTTGCAGCAAGGCGTGGCATTCAGATCGCAGCCATCGAAGGTCTGCCAGGCAGGTTGAGCGCTATAGCATTCGAGACTTATGGCGATTGGCTGATCGTGGCGGAATCGCACATCCAAACGACCGAGCTACGCAGCTAGAATAAAAAATACCGCTGCGCCATCGGCAGCACTTTCACGGGTTCACAGGTGAGATGCACGCCGTCAGCTTTGACCGTGTAGGTCTCGGGATCGACTTCAATGCGCGGCATCGCGTCGTTGTGAAGCATATCGCGTTTTCCGATTTGGCGGCAGTTGCGCACGGGCTCGAGACGACGTTTGAGGCCGAGTTCCTTCACGCGACCTTCGCGCAGCGAGGCTTCGCTCACAAACGTGATGTTGGTCGAAGCAAGTGCGCGTCCGGCTGCACCAAACTGCGGACGATAAAACGTCGGCTGCGGCGTCGGGATGGACGCATTCGGATCGCCCATGTTGGCCCACGCGATGAAGCCGCCCTTCAAGACGAGCTCCGGTTTCACGCCGAAGAGCGCGGGCTTGAAGATCACGAGGTCGGCGATTTTTCCCGGTTCGATCGAACCAACAACATGACTGATGCCGTGCGCGATCGCGGGATTGATCGTGTATTTGGCGATGTAACGCAGCGCGCGGAAATTATCCGCCGCGGGATGCGCGGGCGAGGTCAGCGCGCCAAACTGCGTCTTCATTTTGTGCGCCGTTTGCCACGTGCGCATGATCACTTCGCCGATGCGCCCCATCGCCTGCGAGTCGGACGACATCATCGAAATCGCGCCCAGATCGTGCAGGCGATCCTCCGCCGCAATCGTCTCGGGACGAATGCGCGATTCGGCGAATGACACGTCTTCGGGAATCTTCGAATCGAGGTGATGACAGACCATGAGCATGTCGAGATGCTCATCGATCGTGTTCACCGTGTAGGGACGCGTGGGATTGGTGGATGACGGCAACACGTTGGCTTCGCCGCACACGCGGATGATGTCCGGCGCGTGGCCGCCGCCCGCGCCTTCCGAGTGAAAGGTGTGAATCGTGCGTCCCTTGAAAGCCTTCAACGTCTCTTCGACAAAACCCGCTTCGTTGAGCGTGTCGGTGTGGATGGCGACTTGAACATCGAGTTCGTCCGCGACGCCGAGACACGTATCGATCGCAGCCGGCGTGGTGCCCCAGTCTTCGTGCAGCTTTAGTCCGATCGCACCGGCGATGACCTGCTCGCGCAACGGCTGCGGCGTCGCGCAGTTTCCTTTGCCAAGGAAACCGAGGTTCATCGGATACGACTCCGCCGCTTCGAGCATGCGATGGATGTTCCATTCGCCCGGCGTGCACGTCGTCGCGTACGTGCCATGCGCCGGTCCGGTGCCGCCGCCGAGCATCGTCGTGATGCCGGAGCTGATCGCCTCGTCGATCTGTTGCGGGCAGATGAAATGGATGTGGGTGTCGATGCCGCCGGCGGTGACGATGCAACCTTCGCCCGCGATGACCTCCGTCGCGGCGCCGACGATCATGGGATTCTTTTTGTTGGTCCGCGGATCGACAAACACCGAACCGAGTCCGCTCTGAATACCGGGATTTCCGCCGTGTCCGATGCCCACGATCAACCCGTGTTTAATTCCGATATCGGCTTTGATCACACCGAGCACGGGATCGATGATCAACGCGTTGGTGATGATCAAATCGAGCGCCTCGGCGTCGAGCGCGGTGGAGGATTGTCCCATGCCATCGCGGATGACTTTGCCGCCGCCGAATTTGATCTCGTTGCCGTAACCGCCGCCTTCGGCGATCAGATCGCGCTCAACCTGAACAAACAATTCTGTATCAGCCAGACGGATACGATCGCCCGTGGTGGGACCAAACATCTCGGCGTATTGGCGGCGGGAGAGTTTCAAGGGCATGGGATATGGTTTTTTATTTTAACCACAGAGACACAAAGGACACGGAGTTCAGAAACGAGCGCTCTGCGTCTCGGGGGTTCATTCGGTTCAAAGTTTGCCGTTCACCTTGGCGTTGAGTCCCCAGACTTCGCGCGAACCGGCGAGCGCGACGAGCGTGACCGTCTTTTTGTCGCCGGCTTCGAAACGAACCGCGGTGCCCGCCGGAATGTTGAGGCGAAAACCGCGACAGGCTTCGCGATCGAAGATCAGCGCTTCGTTGACCTCGTAGAAATGAAAGTGCGAACCGACCTGGATCGGACGATCGCCGATATTGGAGACTTCGATGGTTTTCGTTTCGAGGTCCACATTGGCCTCAAGCGGCGCCGCATCGGCAGCGGTGATAATTTCTCCGGGGATCATGGGAAGCAGATGGGAAATGATCAATGACCAGTGCCCAATGACGATTGGGTCGCGTCGTTTATCGCAGGATGTCGCCGCTCATTGGCCATCGGTTATTCGTCATGGGTCATTCCGATGAAGCGCCGCTCATCGGATCGGGTTATGAACGGTGACGAGTTTCGTGCCGTCGGGAAACGTGGCCTCCACTTGCACATCGTGGATCATTTCAGGCACGCCTTCCATCACGTCGGCGCGCGTCAACAACGTGGTGCCGTAACTCATGAGCTCGGCCACGGATTTTCCATCGCGAGCGCCTTCCATGATTTCGTACGTGATGATCGCGATGGCCTCGGGATAGTTGAGCTTGAGACCGCGCGCCTGGCGGCGACGGGCAAGATCGGCCGCGGTGACGACCAGCAGTTTTTCGCGTTCGCGGGGCGTGAGATGCATGGCGGGAGATTAGTTAATCACAGAGGCGCGGAGGGCACGGAGAAAACAAGAATGTGGATCAAAATTCATTCGGTTCGTCTGTGTGCCTTCTGGGCCTCTGTGGTTAAAATTAAACCTGCAAATGTTCCTTCACGACCTCGTCGGTGAGCGACGCGATCTCACCGGAAACAACCACCGCGCCGCGATCCATCGCATAAAAACGATCCGACACTTCGCGGCAGAAATCCACGTACTGCTCCACGAGCAAAATCGCGAGGCGCCCTTCCCGCTTCAGCGTTGCAATCGCGTTCTGCACCGCGACGTCGTCACGCGGGATGCCGTCGCGTTTGAGTTTCTTCAACGTGTCGCCGATGTGATCGATGATCGACGGCTGAATGCCTTCCGTCGGTTCGTCGAGGATGAGCAGCTTGGGATCGGTGAGCAGCGCGCGGCCGATCGCGAGTTGTTGTTGCTGGCCGCCGGAAAGCACGCCGCCTTTGCGCTGCAGCATCTCCTTGAGCACCGGGAAAAGCGTATAGACGTAATCGAGCGCATTGCGCGCCTCGGCGCCTTTGCGTCCATGCACCACGAGGCCGATGTGCAAATTTTCCTCCACGGTGAGGTGCGGGAAAATATCGCGGCCCTGCGGCACCGAGCCGATGCCGGCACGCGCGCGTTCGTCGGGTGCGAGCTGATCGATACGACGTCCATCGAAGACGATCGAGCCCGAGCGAATCGGCAGCATGCCGGTGATCGATTTCAGCGTGGTCGTTTTGCCGACGCCGTTGCGGCCCATGAGCGCGACGACCTCGCCGGCGCGCACCTCGAGATCGACACCGCGGAGAATGCGCGAACCGCCGATGTAGGTTTCGACTTGGGAGAGCCGCAGCAGCGGCTCGAGCGAACGCTCAACGCCCAACGCCGAGCTCTGAACGTTCAACGTCGCGGTCGCAGTTTGGTTTCCAGTCATTGAGAGTTAAAGGTTAAGCGTTAAGTGTTGAACGTTTTCTCAGTGCTTACCGCGGCCGAGATACACTTCGCGGACCTTGGGATTGCTTTGCACCTCATCGAATTTCCCTTCGCATAACACGGTGCCTTGATGAAGCACCGTCACCTGACCATCGCGCGCGATCTGGCGCACGAACGTCATGTCGTGCTCGACGACGATGAGACTGTGTTTGCCCGCGAGAGAGAGCAGCAACTCGCCCGTGCGGTGCGTCTCTTCATCGGTCATGCCGGCGGCGGGTTCGTCGATGAGCAAGAGCTTCGGCTCCGATGCGAGCAGCATGCCGATCTCAAGCCACTGTTTTTCGCCGTGCGCGAGCTGGCCCGCCTTCCAGGCGCGTTTGCCGTCGAGGCGAATCAACTTCAACAACTCGTCGAGCCGGTCGCGATCTTCCGAAGACAAACGGCGGAACAACGACGCAAAAACGCCGCGCGGTCCTTTGAGCGAGAGCACGAGATTATCGAGCACGGTGTGCTCCGCATAGACGCTCGGTGTCTGAAACTTGCGGCCGATGCCGATGCGATTGATCTCATATTCGTTTCGCTGCGTGAGATCGATGTCGCCGAAGAGGATTTTGCCACCGGTGTTCGGTTTCGCGCGGCCGCTGATGAGATCGAAAAACGTGGATTTGCCCGCGCCGTTCGGTCCGATTACGGTGCGCAGTTCGCCTTCGTAGAGATAAAAGTTGAGGTTCGAGATGGCTTTGAAGCCATCGTAGGTCTTGTGAACGTCCTCAACGACAAGCAGCGGATGAGCCATGGTCTTGTAGTGATTATTTGAATACGATGCTCAGGACTGCGACGAATCGGCTTTGGCCGAGCGCTTTTTCCAATAGGCCGCGATCTTGCCAGGGATACTCACGACACCACCCGGCAGCAGGAGCACGACGGTGATGAAAAGTCCGCCGAGGATGAGCAGCCACGCGTCCGGATAAGCCTTCGTGGCCCAGCTCTTGAGAGCGTTGATGCCGATCGCGCCGATGATCGGCCCGATCAACGTCGCCCGTCCGCCGACCGCCACCCACACGACAGCTTCGAGCGATTTCTCGGGCGTCATTTCCGATGGATTGATGATACCGACCTGCGGCACATACAGCGCACCACCGATCGCCGCGATCATCGCAGCGAGCACGAAGACAAACAGTTTGTAGTGCGATGCCGCGTAGCCGCTGAAGAGCACGCGGTTTTCGCCATCGCGGATCGCCTGCTGCACGAGACCAAACTTCGTACGGCTCAACGCGCGGCAACCGATATAGACGGCGACGAGCATCACTGCGCTCGCGATATACAACCACCGGTACGTGACAGGATCGGTGAGGCTGTAGCCGGCGATGCGTTTGAAATCGGTGAAGCCGTTGTTGCCGCCCATCAGCATGTCGTTGCGGAAAAACATCAGCGCGCCGCAGTAGGTCAGCGCCTGGGTAAGGATCGAGAAATACACACCCTTGATGCGCGAGCGAAACGCGAGGAATCCAAACACATACGCCACGAGTCCCGGCACGAACAGCACCATCAACAACGCGAATCCGAGCGAATAAAACGGTTTCCAGAAGTCCGGCAGCACAGTATGCCCGAGGAAGATCATGAAGTCCGGAAGTCCGTTTGGATTCTTGCCCGCCTGCGCATACACACCGAGATCACCGATCATCAGCATGAGGTGCATGCCGATCATGTAACCGCCGAGACTGAAGAACAACGCCTGCCCGAGACTCAGCAAACCCGTGTAGCCCCAGAGGAGATCCACCGAGATCGCCAGCAGCGAATAGCAAAGATATTTTCCCCACAGGTTGATCGTGAAGTTGCTCACCACGCCGTACGCGTTGAGCAGCGGAAACACCACGATCAGAAAAAGTCCGATCGCCGCCACGAGCCCGATTTCGATTTTGACGCGTGTAGTCATGCGCGGCGGGAGGAAATGGCAGGGAGAATGACCAATGAGCAGTGACCCGTGATCTGTGGATCAAAGGCCGCCGAATTGGCGCTGTAGTTAAAGTGTGGATACGGGCAAAACATCATGAGCGCAAAATCAGTTTCGTCACTGGTCATTGTTCACTGGTCCTTCGTCCTTGGTCGTTTCGCGCGGCAATCACTCATCGAGGCTGCGACTCCGCGTCACAAAGATGCCCGCCGGTCGCCATTGCAGGAACAGGATGATCGCGATCAGCACGCAGATTTTTCCGAGCACGGGATTACCGAGGATCTGCTGCAGCGATTGGTCGGCGAGACCGATGCTCGACGCACTGATCACCGTGCCAGCGATGCTGCCCACGCCGCCGACCACCACCGTCATGAAACTATCGACGATGTAGTTCTGGCCGAGCGACGGACCCACATTTCCGATCTGGCTGACAAACGCTCCCGCGAGTCCCGCGAGTCCGCTGCCGAGGCCAAACGTCAGCATGTTCACGCGTTCCGTGCGCACGCCCATGCACGAAGCCATGCCGCGATTCTGCATCACCGCGCGAATGAGCAGGCCGAGCGACGTTTTGGTCAGCACCAGCCACACGCCCGCAACGATCACGACCGCGAAGCCGATCACGAACAGGCGATTCCAACCGAAGATGATGTCGAAAAACGTCCAGTTGCCGCTCAGGTAACTCGGGCTGGAAACCTGGACGTTGTTCGCACCGAAGATGAGCCTGAACAACTGCTGCAACATCAGCGACACACCCCAGGTCGCGAGCAAACTTTCGAGCGGGCGCCGGTAAAGAAATTGAATGATGCCGCGCTCGAGCGCGATGCCGACCGCCGCCGCGGCAAGGAAGCTCAGCGGCAGCGCCACGATAAAATAACTCTCATACGCCAGCCCGGTGGCATTCAGCCCGGGCAGCGATATCGAAAAGCCGAAAGGCGACAGCGAGAGTCCGCTGCCGAAGACATTCTGAACGATGTACGTCGTGTACGCGCCGACCGCGATCATCTCGCCGTGCGCCATGTTGATCACGCGCATCAGTCCAAACGTGATCGCCAGGCCGAGCGCGACCACGAGCAGGATCGAGCCAAGGCTCACCCCGCGAAACATCGTGCCGAAAAGATTCACCAGCGTGCGGTGAGTTTCGACGGCGTTGAGCGCGCGACGTGCGGCGTCGATCAACGCCGGCTTTCCCGCGGTTTCGGCGTCGCGAAGCGCGGCTTTCAAAAAGTCGGTGCTCGCGAGCGTGTGAAGCTTCTCAAGCTCCTTCAGCCCTTCGAGCTTGGTGTCATCGTTGCCCGCCTTCAGCTGGATCAGCGCGATCGCTTCGCGCAGCGCCTTCTGCACCCTGCTGTTATTTTCCTCCGCTAAACGCGCCTGCAGTGCCGGCAGTTTTTCCTGATCCTGCGCAAAACCGATTGTAGTGATCGCGCGGATACGCACCCCGGGATCCGCGGCCGAGAGATCGAGCAGATCGAGGACCGACTTCATCGCGCGGCGCAGCATCGCATTGTGCTCCACGGCGACGAGATCGCCGGCGCGAAGTCGCAACGGATTGCCCGCGGCATCGAGCAGCGGCTGCCCATCCGAAACCTTCAGCGCCGTCTGCGAGCCTTCGCCATCCTTCTCGCCGGTCAACTGCACCGGCACACGCGCCCCCTCCGCCGTTTGATAAATGAACAATTGGTCGCCGCGCCAGGCCGCGAAAAGCGCCGCCACATCTTCGTCGCCGCGACCGACCAACGAAAGCACGCGCTCCCGGCGAGCAGCGGCGTTTTCGGCCAGGATGGCCTCGACCACAACTTGACGCGGGGTGTCCGCGGCCAGCGCCGTCAGCGACGATGCGAGCGCCAGAAAAATGAAAAGAATGCGTCGGTAAAGCTGCGATGCCATCTGCGCGAGTTGTATGAATTTTTTGAATACAGCCCTAGACCAGACCGGAGGGGCGGGTTCGCCTGTTCGGGGAACCGCAACCCCTCCGGTGGGACAAACTACAGTCGAGTCTACGAACTCCCGCGGGAGCGGGAGAGAGGTTGCGATTACTTAAACTTACCCTTCAGCCAAGGTTCGCCGTACACGTTGCTGAAGCTCTTGAGGATCTTGAACTGACCATCCGCGCGAGTTTCGCCGATGAAGACGTTCTTGGTGAGGTGATTGTTCTTCTGCGTGGTGACCGTGCCTCCGGGACCGTCGAACGAGATGCCGGACTGAAGCGCCTTGCGCACCGCATCGACATCGAACGAACCGGCTTTCTCCACCGCAGCTTTCCACAGGTACACGCCGTTGTAGCTGAGCACCATCGGCGAGCAGGTGACGCGGCCTTCCTTCACGATGCCGGGCACCGTGGACTTCGCGAGCCAGGCCTTGAAGTCGGCGACGAACTTCTTGTTGGCCGGAGTATCGATCGACTGGAAGTAGGTCCAGCAACCGAGCTGACCGACAAGCTGGGCGGCGGGCAGACCGCGGAATTCGTCTTCAGAGATCGAGAACGAAACCACCGGGCAGGTTTCGGCGGTCAGACCGGCGGCGGCGTATTCCTTGAAGAACGGCACGTTGGTGTCGCCGTTGAGCGTGCTGATGACAGCCGCGCCACCACCAGCGGCGAACTGCTTAATTTCCGCCACGATTTGCTGGTAGTCGGTGTGACCGAAAGGCGTGTATTTGCCGGCCGAGATGATCTGGCCGCCTTCGCGCTTGAGACCACCGCCGATGTTCTCGATCGGCACGCCTTTGCTGAGGAGATACTCAAGCAACACGAGATTTGTCGTCTGCGGATAGACGTAATCGGAGCCGAGCAGGTAGAACTTGGTGTAACCCTGTTCGAGGAGATAATCGACGGCGGGCGTTGCCTGCTGGTTCACGGCCTCGGCGGTGTAGAACACGTTCTGGCTTTCTTCTTCGCCCTCATACTGGACGGGATAGAAGAGCAGACCGTTGTTGCGCTCGAAAACCGGGAGCACGGATTTGCGCGAGACGGAGGTCCAGCAACCGAAGGTCACGGCGACCTTGTCCTGCTCGAGAAGCTGCTTCGCTTTTTCGGCGAACAGCGGCCAGTCGGAAGCGCCGTCCACGACCACCGGCTCGATCTTGTGGCCGAGCACGCCACCTTTGGCGTTGATCTCGTCGAAGGTGAACAGAAGGACGTCGCGCAGGGACGTCTCCGAAATGGCCATGGTGCCTGACAACGAGTGAAGCACGCCGACCTTGATGGTTTTCTCGGCCGCGTGGGACGCGAGGGTGGCGCCGAGCGCGAGCGCGCCGGCGGCGATGATTTTCGAAGCGTAGTTGATCATGATGCGGGAAAAAAATGCAAAGGTGTGGTGGTGCGCGGACGTCATGCGGACGCGCAAAGGGACAACTGGCTTTTCAAAGCGCGGAGACGAAAGCGGGACTCCGCGCAGCGTTAAAAAGCAGGCCGGTCAAACCTGGCCGGCCTGCTCGTAGTTAGAATTTGAATACACCCTGGATGCCGAAGAAGGTGTCCTTCGAGGACTCGAAATCATCGTAGTCGGTGAAGGTGACCTCGGTACGGATGGACAGATTCTCCGTCAGGGTGAAGGACGGGGCGAAGGTGTAGCGGAGGAAGCTCGGACCGTTGTCGATTTCCTCACCACTGATGCGGCCGACGAGCGTAACTTTGTCGGAGGTCGCGACGCTGGCGAAGACGAGCCAGTTGTAACCGTCGGTGAAGTAGCTGTCTTTCTGAGAATACTCACCCGCGATCGTGACCTTGTCGGTCAGCGAGTAGCTGGCCCAGAAGTTGATCACCGTGGCGTCTTCCTGCGCGCCATCCACCGGGATGCCGTCTTCAGAAAGACCTTCCGACTGATGAGCGGCACCGAGGAAGAGCGTCAGTTTTTCGATGCCGGTGTAGGACACGAACGCTTCGAGGCCGGCGTTGCCGCGGAGCTCGCCGTCGCCTTTGAGACCGCCGTAAACGGAGTCGAGCAGCGCGATACCGGACGACCAGGCGCCGCTGGTGTAGCCGATCTTTACACCGGAGTGATATCCGGGGATCGCGCCGAGGAAATCACCGTTGGCGTAGGTGATCTGCGACATCGCGGGAATGTCGAACGCTTCGTAGCCGAGATAACTGAGAAACTTACCGCCGGTGATGACGAGGCCATCGCCGAGATCGTAGTTCACATAGGCATCGAGCAGCGTGAGGTCATCGCCCGGCGTGCCGCCGGTGTAGTAAATACTGGCGACAGCAGAGACCGGTTTGAAGTCGGTGATGAAATTGATCTTGGCCGCATCGAGATCGAATTTGTCGGCCTTGGCTTCGTCGAAGTAGCGGTACGATCCCGCGGCATAACCGCCGACCGAGAAGTTTTCGTTTACTTGAATGTCCGCGGAAGCAACGGAGCAGAGGGCGAGTAGCGACGCGGCAACAGAGCCGGTTTGGATGACACGTTTCGTCATAGGTGTAGTTGATTGTGTGGTGGTGTGTGGCTTCACCCCCGTCTGCGGAACACCGCGCAGGCATGAAGCGAATGCATTTGAGCAGCTTCCTTGCCAGCGACGTCGGCACTTAAAAATTCCATCAAATCGCGTTCGCCGCCGAATACTTACGGGCCCGCATCAATCGATCGTATTCAATTATTGAATACGATTCATACGACTGAAACTCCGCACATCTTCGCAAAACGAATCATCGACGCGGTCGATTCAACCGAATGCGTCGATTAAAATGATTCATGATAAACCCGGCGAAAAATTCATTATCATTTGTCCGTGCAGTCATCGTGCGCGGACGTTTCTCGACGCGTTCGCGGGGGCATGATTCGCGCGATGCGCGTTCCTATGCCGCGCAAAAACACGCATCGCCTTTAGCGCGCTCTTCCTCGCGAACACCGAACGTCGCCGTGGTGCGACCGCCCGACGCCATCGCCCGATCGAGCGCCGCCGACGCCAACGCGTCCGCGGTTGCAGGTGCGAATTTTTTCTTCTCTACGAATCCCGCCGCGCGGCCACTCAGTGCGCGGCTTTTTCCTTCAGGTCTTTTTCCAACTCGGAAAAATTACCGAGCTCAGCTGAGTGCACAAAACTTTCCGTGACGCTCTTCAACTCCTCCCAGCGCGCGCGGATCGATTTGGCTTCGGCAGGCGTGATCTTCTGATCCGCCGCGGCGAGCGCGATGACCTGCAGCATGTCGGCAAACTCCTGGACGATGTCGTTCGTCGCGGGGATGAGCGAAAACGGATGCGGCTTGGCCTCGGGGTTGGTGATGAAAAAACCGCCCGCGCGTTCGCACACCCATTGCGCGAGGCGGTGGTCGCTGGTGCTGCGCAACAGCTGCTCGATCCGATCCAGCGGATTGTTGGCGCCACTGCCGCTGCTGTCGGCCGGCGGCTCGGCCCACTTGTAGATGAGCGAGAGCGACAAGCCCATGTCGGCTGCTATTTTTTTCGCGCTGGTTTTCTTTAGGATCTCCTTAAGCAGCTCATGGGATTGCATGGGGCGAACATGCTGAGAGGGCATAAGTTCAACGCAATCCTGCATCAGTTGGACTTTCCGTTCACGTGTTCGCTGGCTTTTTGGCGTGCCTCCCCCGCCTTTCTTGTGACAACGTGATGCAGCCATGAACATTCACGAGTACCAGGCAAAAGCCCTCTTCGAGAAGTTCGGCATCGCTGTCCCCAAGGGCGTGCCGGCCAAATCCGCGGCGGAGTTCGACTCCGCCCTCGCCCAACTTCCGGAAGGTCCCACGATGGTCAAATCGCAGATCCACGCCGGCGGACGCGGCAAGGGAACCTTCACCGACGGCTTCAAGGGCGGCGTCAAATTCTGCAAGACCAAGGCCGAGGCGAAAGAGATCGCCGGCAAGATGCTCAACAACACGCTCGTCACGCTCCAGACCGGCCCCGCCGGTCGCAAGGTGCAGACGGTTTATTTCACCGTCGCGAGCGACATCAAAAAAGAATACTACCTCGCCGTCCTCCTCGACCGCGCCACCTCGCGCCCCGTCATCGTCGCCTCCACCGAGGGCGGTGTCGAAATCGAGAAAGTTGCCCACGAAACGCCCGAAAAGATCACCAAGATCATCATCGATCCGGGTTATGGCGTGGCGGATTTCCAAGTTCGCCAACTCATCTCCGCGCTCGGCCTCACCGGCGCCGAAGCCAAGAACGCTGCCAAGCTCGTCCAAAATCTTTACCGCTTCTTCTGGGAAACCGACGCCTCGATGGTGGAGATCAATCCGCTCATCACCACCCCCGCCGGCGAAGTCCTCGCGCTCGACGCCAAGGTCTCCTTCGACAGCAACGCGCTCTATCGTCACCCCGAGATCGTCGCCCTCCGCGACTTGAACGAAGAAGACCCGAAAGAAATCGAGGCTTCTAAATACAATCTCTCCTACATCGCGCTCGACGGCAGCATCGCCTGCCTCGTCAACGGCGCCGGTCTCGCGATGTCCACGATGGACATCATCAAACATTTCGGCGGCAACCCCGCCAACTTCCTCGACGTCGGCGGCGGCGCGTCGAAGGACCAGGTTGTCGCAGCCTTTAAGATCATCCTCGGCGACCCGAACGTGAAGGGCATCTTCGTGAACATCTTTGGCGGCATCATGGACTGCAACGTGATCGCCCAAGGCATCGTCGAAGCGGTCAAGGAAGTGGGCCTCAAACTCCCCCTCGTCGTCCGCCTCGAAGGCAACAACGTCGCCGCGGGCAAGAAGACGCTCGCCGACTCCGGCCTCACCATCGTCTCCGGCGATACCATGGCCGACGCCGCCCAGAAGATCGTCAAACTCGTCGCCTGATCCGGACAGCGGACTCGAACACCAAAAATCCAAAAGCGGAAATTCCCATGTCCATTCTCATCACTCCCGAAACCAAGATCCTCATTCAGGGCATCACCGGCGATTTCGGCGGACGCCACGCCAAGCTCTCCATTGACTACGGCACGCAAGTCGTCGCCGGCGTCACGCCCGGCAAAGGCGGCCAGTTCTTCGAACACGCCGGCAAGAAAGTGCCGATCTTCAATTCCGTGAAAGAAGCGGCCGTCGCCACCGGCGCCACCGTGTCGGCGATCTTTGTTCCCCCGCCCTTCGCCGCCGACGCCATCCTCGAATGCGTCGAGGCCGAACTCGATCTCGCCGTCGCGATCACCGAAGGCATTCCGATCAAAGACATGGTGCGCGTGAAGCGCGTCATCACCGGCAAGAAAACCCGCCTCATCGGCCCCAACTGCCCCGGCCTCGTCACGCCCGGCACCGGCGAAGGCTCCAGCGGTGGCTGCCGCATCGGTATCGCTCCCGGCTACATTCATAAAAAAGGCCACGTGGGAGTCGTCTCGCGCTCCGGCACGCTCACCTACGAGGCCGTTTATCAGCTCACCACGAAGGGCATCGGCCAATCGACCTCCGTCGGTATCGGCGGCGACCCGGTGAATGGCACGAGCCACCTCGATGTCATCAAGCTCTTCAACGAAGACCCCGACACGCACGGCATCATCCTCATCGGCGAAATCGGCGGCAACGCCGAGGTCGAAGCCGCCCGCTGGATCAAAGACAACTGCAAGAAGCCCGTCGCCGGTTTCATCGCAGGTGCCACCGCTCCCGCCGGCCGCCGCATGGGCCACGCCGGCGCC
>CALFXL010000013.1 GCA_937958045.1 uncultured Opitutaceae bacterium
TCAGCGTCAGCAGCTGCTCAACGAAATCGTCACGGTCTATCGCGAGAATTTCTATCGCACCTTTGGTCGTCCTCCCCTCGCCTTCGGCACGGCCTTCGTGACTTTGCAGAACGCCGACTTCTCCGAGTACGAACTCGTGCTCAATTCGGAGGTGGCCACCATTCGTTCTTACCTGACTCAGCAAAGCGAAGCCGCGCGTTCTTTCCGCTCGGTCACGACCAATCTCACGTTCAAGGATCTGCTCGAGCAGACCGAGCTGTTTGCGCAAATCCAAATCAACGAGATCCTCGGCATCATTCGCCAAAATGGGCTCTCGCGCGACCGCAATTTGGCGATGCTCAAGCTCGATTATTACCTCCGCTTGCTCGAAGAGCGCGAAGCCAAGGCTCTCGAAGAAGAGAAAGTTGTTCGGGATCTCCTCAGCCAATCTCAGTCGCGCACACAAAACTACGTGCTCGGCACCGCGGCTCAGGCGCAGAATCGTCCCGATTCGCTGGTGCTCGATCAGGGCTTGATCGACTCTCTCTTGGCCAACGATTCCTATAATTTCCTCGTGCGTCGTGCGCTCGATGCCGGTCTCGAGGTGAAGCGTATTCAAGCGGAGAAAAACCGCCTCATTGCCCAACGAGACAATCTCAAGACATTCTTGGAAGCGCCTTCCCGCGATCAAAGTGAAATCATGACGAAATCCGCGGAAGCTCTTCGTAAGCTCGAGACCACTTACAACACGCTCATCGACAACATCCGCAAAACCCACGCGGATTTCAGCAAGCAAGAGTACAGCCACGCGATCCGCGTGAGCGATCGCATCCGCACTGCAGGCGTACTCAAGCCGATGGTAATCGCCGGCGTCGTCGGTGCCGTCATCGGCTTCGCACTGGCGGCCGGACTCGCGCTCATCGGCTCTTACGTCGGTCCGCGTCCTCGCCAAGGCTGAGCGTTCACGAAACCAACGGTATCAAGCCGTTGATTTTCCTACTGCGGGCGGTCTTCCTCATGGTTCGGCCGCCCGTTTGTTTTCTGCCTCATGAGCACCGCGCCCTTTTCTTCAAACACCGTTTCAGAATCTGAAATTCTGAGGGTTCTGCGTGAACACGGCGTGCTGCAAACATGGGAAAACAACGTCGGTATTTTGCTGCGTGCGTTGCCGATCAATCCGCGCCGCGCCGATCGCGACCGACGTCGCAGTTTTCTTCTTTGCCAACAAGACCAGCCACTGGCGCATCTCACCGTAGGGCCGAAGCTCGAAAGTCTCCACGCTCGCACCCAAGCGTTCTCGCAAGCCTGTCCTGAGCTGGCGTGTCGCGCGCTCTTTTTTGTCCAGCACGACGGCATCGATTATCTCGCTCGCGAATATGTCCCAGGCACGACGCTCGATGACCTTGTGCGCGCAAACAAAATCTCCGCCGAACAAGCCGCGGAATCGCGCGCACGTGCACTTCGCGCCCTCGAACAATCGACAACAGCGTCCATGCCCGAGGCGGCGCACGCAGAAGCTTCGGAAATTTTTTCAGCCTTTGAGCAATTGCCCACGCTTTCCCGGGCCGATCGCGAGATCATTCGCGAGACGATCATGCCCATCGTGCTTGGGGAAGTGGTGCGGCGTCCCTCCACCCGACGCTGGAGCAATGGCGATTTCACGCCACGTAATTTGATTTTGAATACAGCGGGCGAGCTTCGCTTGATCGATTACGAGTTCGCTCAGATCACCCATTTTCCCGAGGAAGATGAATGGCGCTGGCAGACGTTTTCTTCGCCCGATTTCCGATCAACGACGCCGTTTCCCGCATGGATGGAAACGTTTTTCTGGCTCAAACAAATGGTGCTGAGCCATGCCAACATCGCCCCCGGTGAAGACGCCAAAGATGCCGATCATGCACTCGAGCGCATCGCGCAACAACTGCTCCGCTTAACGCCTTCCGCGGGCAGCTCGCTCGTGCGCCATCTGATCGCCCAGTCTCCTGTGCGCGAGGAAAACGCACGCCTCGTTGAGGCCAACGCCATCCTCTCGGACAAATTGCAGCGCACACTCAATTCCCGTTCCTGGCGGCTCACCGCGTGGCTGCGCGCGATCCGTCGAGTGCTGAGCAATCGTTCGTCCTAAGTCCTCGTTTCCGCACACCACGAAACATGTCCTCCGCTGAAGCCGAAACCGACTCCACGCCTCAAGAAGCTCCTGAGTATTTTGCGCCTTCTTGGAAACGTGCGCTCTTCGCAGCGGTGGTCGCGTTTCTTGCGTTTCTCCTGCCGCAGGAAATCGCACTCGAGTGGTATCCGCTCAACGAGCCAGGCAACGACATTCACTATCTCGAAGCGACCCTCCGCACGAGCAACACCGGCAATATCCGCCTGATCTACGACTGCGGTTTCGGTTTTGTTGAGCCTTACAATATCAACATCCCCGTCGCGCCGAGCGAGATGGCGTTTACGTACACATTTCCCCTTCCAGATGCGCCCATTCGCAAACTCTACATCGATCCGGTGGACGGACCGGGCGAACTCGAGTTCACGCGCTTGCGCATCATCAATCGTCGCGAAGAAGAGGTGCGCCATTTTTCGCCCGACGAATTCAAAATCAGCGATGGTTTGACGCTCGAACCAACGCTTCACGGCTGGAAGCTGGTCGCCACTGACAAGACCGCTTTCGACGCCGGAGCCGACGTCGATTTTCTCCCGGTTCGCCCCGTGGGGATGAACTATCGGAACGTCCTGCGCTGCCTGCTCTCATGGAGTTATCTTTCGTTCATGCTCTGGTTGATCGTGCTCGCAATTTATTTCGCGACGCTGCGTCACCGTCGCGCAAAAGATATTCTGCGCGCCTGCGCGTTCCTCCTGCTGATCTGCTGCCTGATGGCATTCGTGGGCACGCGAGGCATGATCAAGAACACCCATCGCATCTCGAAATTTAAGCCCGTGAAGGTGCCTGCTGGCCACACGTTGGAATTTGAGGTCGCGGCCCAGCAGCCATCGGAAGTTTCGCTCATCACTGGTGCAGCCGAACACGAAAAACAGACCACTGCTCCGCTCGTCGCGCATCCCCATCTCCAACCGGTGCGTTTTCCGCTCAGCGATCTTTCAGCCGATTCGGAAATCAAACTCCGTCTGCCGCCAGGCGTCGTCAAAGTCATGCCGCTACGAGTACGCGATGGCGGACTTTATACCGTGCTCGAAATTCCTGTGAGTGCGCTGCGGCCATCGGACGACCTCGTGCAAATCACGACCGATGGTCGTCACTATATCCAACTCCGCGAGGAAGATTCTGAACGCGAATACACACTCGATCCCGCGTATGTGCAAAAGATCGCCGCGTTGTTAGCAGCCCCGCCGCGCATCACGCCGTGATAGAGACCATGCTCCGCATTGTTCGCGCCCGAAACGACAATCAAAGGGCGTCCGTCTCATCAGAGCCCGTCAGTAGTCAACAACACCGCTCAGCGGCCTCCTAAAAGCCTCGCCACGGGGCATTGCCCATCGGTCATTGGTCACTGGTCTATTCCGCTTCTCCACCTTCCGCCTTCTTCGCGATTTCCAATCCCGGTTTCTCCGTTTCGATACGAAAACCGTCCTCCGAAAATCGCACAACCACGTGACCGTGAACACCGCTGACATATGTCGGCACCCCGGCTTCGTGGAAAAAATCCCGCACGCGTTTACTGCGCAGCGAATACCAAAGATCGCGCGGTGACGTCACCAACGCCGCCCGGGCGCTGACGCGTTGGAAAAGCTCGTTGGGCGCAACGCCTTCGGTGCCATGATGCGGCACTTTAAGAATATCCGCCTTCAAATCGAAATCGCTCGTCGCGAGATAGGTGCCCAACGGCAGATTCAAATCTCCCGCGAACAATACCCGGGTGTCTCCATGTGTGAAACGCACAATGATACTCGTATCGTTAATATCCGTCTCACCGACCGGCGTGTTAATGCCGTCGTAGAGACAAACGACATCGAGCGTGGTGAGCGTTTCGCCGTCCTTCACTTCGAGCAATCGCTCGCCCGCTTTCGGCGTGAAGTAGGGAATTTGTTTATCGCGCAGCAACGCGAGCAGGGATTGCACATCCTCCCAGTTGCATCCCCACGGTTGCTCTCGATCCGCGAGACGACGATCGCCCGGCAGATTGATGGCGACTCGTTCAATTTGAATGCCGGCCGCAATGAGGCTCCGCAGACTCCCGTAGTGGTCGGCATGAAAATGACTGATCACCACGAGGCGCAGTTTTTTCACGCGATGCTTCTGCAAATAGTCGAGCGTCCTCCCCTCCGCATATAAGCCATCGGCGACATCGATCATCGCGTGCGTGCCATCGGCAAACGACAGCAAATGAGAGTCAGCCTGATGTCCGTCGGAGCAGACATTGATCATCGTCCACGTAGTTTCGCGAGAGCTATCGCAAGCGGAGAAGAACACCATCGCGGCCAAACTCAGGGCGCTCACCAGCCTCTGGACCAGACCGGTGCATAAGTTGAAGGGAAGCATGTGCATCCCTTAGGGGAGCCCGCCAAAAGAACAAGTGTGCGGTGATCATTCTTGTGCTGCGCGAGTGAAAACTCCCGGCAACCCCACACAGAAAATACAAAAAAAATTTGCCATCCGTTTGACGAATCCTCGGCAGCGCGGACTTTAGCCTCGTTCGCTTCCGCGCGAACAACGATCGCTACGGTGATCGCAGAACCC
>CALFXL010000014.1 GCA_937958045.1 uncultured Opitutaceae bacterium
GCGTTTTTATCGCAGTATCACGCGCCGGTGCTGCCGTACTCGTGGAAAATCGCATTTGGCGTCGTCGAAGGCGTGGCGCTCGGCTGGTACCTTCTGCGTGCGGGACGCTCGGTGAAAGGAGGCGCGGCATGAGTGCCAGCGAAGGTGCGATCAATCGCGGGTTGGAACGCACGCAACGTTTCGAAGTCCGCACGCCCGAAGGCGTGGCGTTTTCTTATCGGCTGGCGAGTCCGGTGCTGCGCGTTTGCGCGTGGTTGATCGATTGGATGGTGGTGGCCGCGACGTGGTCACTCCTGGCGACCTTGATCGGCGTGCTGAATATCATCAGCGCCGACATCGCAGGCATGGTCGCGACGATCGGGTATTTTTTGCTTTCGCAGGGCTACCGCATCGCGACGGAGTGGGGTTGGCGCGGGCAGACGCTCGGCAAGCGCGTGATGCGTTTGCGGGTTGTCGACGACCGGGGGCTGCATCTGAGTTTTTCGCAGATCGTGCTGCGGAATCTCCTCCGGTTCGTCGACAGCATGCCGGCCGCGTACTTGGTAGGTGGGTTGGCGGCGCTATTTAGCCGCAAGGCACAACGTCTCGGCGATATCGCCGCCGGCACGTTGGTGATTTGGGTGCCGGAAGAAGTGACACCTGAGTTGGCGACGGTCCAAAGCGGGAAATACAACTCTTTGCGCGCGCATCTGCCGGTTGTGGCGCGACTAAGACAAACCGTAACGCCGGCGGAAGCGCGGATCGCCTGGCAAGCGCTGGCGCGACGCGATCAAATGGAGGACGCGGCGCGCATCCGGCTGTTCGCCGAACTGGCGGCGCATTTCAAGGGGCTTACGCCCATGCCGGTGGATGTGACTGAGGGCGTTTCAGATGAACAATTTATCCGCAATGTGCTCGACGTTTTGTACCGGAGCGAACGCTGATTTCGGTGGAACGCGGGCGGGCGGAATTTGTTCGTAGAGAGGGCTACGCAAAAATTTTTTGCACTTTTTATTAAGAAAAACGCGTAAGGTGCGTTCTTTTCTGCAACGGTTACTACCCTTCACGACCCCATGAACCGGGCAACCACACAACATGAACACGCGGGAGATTTCGTCCGGGCTGCGGTCGCCGATTATCAGACACCGCTCATCCGCTACGCGGCACGCCTCATCGGCGACGCCGATCGTGCGCGGGATGTGGTGCAGGATACCTTTGTCAAACTCATGTCCCAGCCGATCGCTGACGTTCAGGGGCATCTGGCGGAGTGGCTGTTCACCGTTTGCCGCCACCGCGCCTTGGACATCCTGCGCAAGGAAGGACGCATGAAACGTTTTGAGGAGGGACAGATGGAGCGCGTGTCGACCGCCGAACCTCGGCCGGGCAAGGCGCTTGAATACAGCGAGACGCACGAGGCAATTTTGCGCCTCATCGGTACGTTGCCTGCGAATCAACAGGAAGTCATCCGGCTGAAGTTTCAGAACGGATTTAGTTATAAAGAAATCAGCCGCATCACGGCGCTCTCGGTGAGCCATGTGGGCGTGTTGATTCATCACGCGGTGACGCGCCTGCGGGCGGAGTTTGCCGCGCAACAGCCGTGACACGGAGGAGCACGACATGAACAACCATTTTATTTCTCCGGACGATCCTCTGCTCACCGCGTATGCGTTGGGCGAGTTGAGTCCCGAGCGCGCCGCCTGGGTGGAAGAGGCGTTGAAAAACAGTCCCGAGGCTCGTCAGGCCGTGGAGGAAATCCGCATCTTGGCGGCTGACCTCGAAGGAGCGTTGGCGCAAGAAGCGCTCAATGATCCCATCGGCGGTCACGCCGCGAACGAGCCGGTGGCGACGTCGGCCGCGCCGTCGCCCGGTCGCGTGGTGCCGTTCCCGTATGTTTGGGTGGGTACGCTCGCCGCGGCCTGTCTGGCGATGGTGATCGCGCTGAATGGTCCGGATTCGTCGCCAACTGCTGTCCCCACAGCTTCAGTTGCACAAACGACGGTGTCGTCGGGCGCGGCTCCCGAGAAACATTTTGTCCGTGTGCCCAACTCGCCGCTGGCGACGGCGGCATCGGAAATCCAGCAACCGAGTTTCGCCCGCGTGCGCGATTCGTTGTTGGAAGACGGCCGTCGTCGGCCCCGCGGAGTCCTTCGTGTCGATAGACTCGCAGATGCGTCCGATCCACATCTGCGTGCGACGCTGTCGGGATTGTTGGCGCAGCAGGAGACGGCCGCGGCGGGCGAACCGCCGAGCGAGATTTTGCCGCTGCCGGAGGATCGTGCGGATCATCGTTTGTTCGATGATATTCGCTCGAAGAGCGAGATCGCGCGAGAAATCGCCAGCCGCGAACTGCTCACGTTTAAGATCAATTTCAAAGAGCCCAAGGTCGACGTGGCTCGTGATCTTCGTTTCTCACTGATCACTCCGGATGTGCCGTCGAGTATCGGCAACAGCGAATCCATGTTTGCCGCGGCGGCAGACACGCTCGATTCGATTTTGCGCGAGGCGTATGGCAGCACCGAATACGATCAAGTGATCAGCTGGTCCGAAGCCGGGAAGGGCGAGGACGCAGACAGCCGACGTGGCGAGTTCATCGATCTGGTGAAGAAAGCGCGCGCACTTTCGGCGGAATAAGCGACGACGGTTTTTGGTCGGGGGAAACGATCAAATGAGTTGGGGGAGTTTTGTCCGGGGGGACGAAACTCCCCCTTCATTTGGTCGAGGTCATTTGCGCCGGCGGCGTATTTCGAAGATCGCGACGACACCGATGCCGAGCGCCATCAGCAAATAAGTCGAAGGTTCGGGCACCGGCGTGAACGTGATGGCGAGCCCTTGCTGGTTTTGCGTTACGAAAAACGCACCGCCCTGAAGCGAGTGGAGGAAACCACTCGTGTTGAAAGCAAACTGATCGGCGGAGAAGCCGTGGATGTTGTCCGCGATGACAAAGGTCCACGTGTAATGCTGCGTCGCGTCGAAGATGCTGATCGGTCCGGTGGTGCCGTCGTTCGTCAACGAAACAAGGTCGATCATGAACGGACTCGCGGATGTCGCCGTGACGTTCAGCGAGCTGCCAATCACACGAAGCGAATCCCAACCGCCGCCCGCCGAGCTGACGGGATCGAGAAGATTAAACGTAAGACGGCCGCCGTCGGCGAAGGTGAGTCCGGAATGAAACGACAACGTGCCGACGCGATCATTGCCGCCCGGAGAAAGGCGCGCACCCGAGCCGATGGTCACGCCGCCGGGCGACGCGATGCCGCCGAAGCCGGATAGCGTGGCTCCACTCGAAAGCGTAAGCGGGTTTGAAATCAATACGGATGGCGCGATCTGAAGTGTGGACCGATCGCCAACGATCACGCCGCCGAGACCGAGGGCGCTATTGTTACCGGCGATCAAGGTGCCGCCGAGCACGCGCGTGCCGCCGGTGTACGAATTGGCGCCGGTGAGTTCGACGATGCCGCCTTGCGGATCGAAAGCGTTCGCCTGGCCGACGACGACGCCCGGGATGTTGTTGCCGAGTGTCGATGCCACTGTGAGGTGACCTCCTTTGACCGCGGTCAGATAAAGCTCGTCGCCGACGGTCGGCGTGATGTCGCCGGTGAGCGTGACGCGCGAACTCGTGCCGAGATAATACGGATCGGTGCGCGTGCCTCCGGCCGAAAGATCGATCGCATCGGACACCGTGCGCGGCTGGGCTGTATTCGCAGAATCAATACCCACGATCGCCTGCGATTGCGTGATGTTGCCAAAGCGACTGAGGAAGCCGGCGAAGTTGGCGGTGTAGTTTTCCGTGTAGCCGGCATAACCGGCGCCCTCGAATTGGATGCGACGCGTGCTCAGATTGGGCGCGATTCCCGGCAGCGCGTTGGCGCTGTCGAGCACGAGGATGGAGTTGAGAATATCCACTTGGCCGCGGAACGAGTTGTTGCCGCGCAGCACCACGCTCAGCGGCGTGCCGTGTAGTGAACGTATGGATACGTAACTGTTGGCGACGGAAAGGTCGCTTTCGACGTACAAGGTGCCGTCGCCGCCGCCGAAGCGATAGGCGGAGCTGGAGGCGATGAGAATCGCGCCGGTGATGCGCGCGGATGTCTCCGTGCCGAGTCGGGCGTTCGCGGAGAGGCGGGAAAGGTCGATCGTTTCGGAGAAGACCGCGGGAATGGTCGCGTTGCCTGCCGTGTCCAGTCCGATGGTGCCGAGAAAGCCGGAAGCATCGAGACGGCTGATGAACTCGGATTGAAGACCGCGAGTGAAATTGACGCCGACATAAGCATCGGCAACGGAGCGGATGCTGCCTGCGGGCGGAATCGCCGCAGGCGATGTGAAGACGAGACTGCCGGCTGCGACGTGGGTGCCGCCGGAGTAGAGGCTGAGTCCGGAAAGCACGAGGCGGCCGGAGCCGGTTTTTTCGAGGCGAGCGACACCGAGCAGAGTGCCGGCGATTTCCAACTCGCCGCGACGCACGTCGAATGATTGCGAATTTCCGCCGAGGCTGAGCGTCACGGAGGCCGAGAAGCGCGCGGAGGCAGCATCCGCGGACACGCCTTTATCCACATGGACCAGCGCGAGCCCGTTAAACGCGTACGGTGCTGTCGTGGAAAAATGGATACGCTCGACGTGCAAGATACCGAAGGTTGGCAGCTGCACGGTGCCGGCGCCGGTGTCGTCAAAAACGAGAACCGCGGAGCCGTCGTTGGGCGGCACGGCGCTGCCGCTCCAGTTGGCGGGATTGTCGTAGCGGTTGTCGTTGCCGGCGCCCGTCCACGTGAAAGTAGCGGCGGTCGCGATCGACGCCAGTGAGGCAAAAAGAAGTGCGCGCAACCAGGCCATCAGGGTAATTGCCAGTAAGCTCCGGCGGCGGAGCGTGGCAAGTGTCCATCGGTATTTGCCGCAGATTCGCCGGCGGCTTTTACCGAGCCATTACCTCGAAAAAATCGGATACGACGCGGCGCGTCACGGTTCTGCGACGAGGAGCGGGCGTAACGTTTTCCAGACGGTTTCGGCAACGATCTCGTGACCGCGCGCGGTCGGATGCACGCCGTCGGGAAGATTGAGTTCGGGATTTCCGCCGACGCCTTCGAGCAAAAACGGGATCAGCACGGCGTCGTTTTTCTCCGCGAGCTCAGGATAGATTTTTCGGAATGCGCGTGTGTATTCCTCGCCCATGCTGGTCGGCATCTCCATACCGGCGATGACGATGCGCGTGGCGGGATTTTTCGCGCGAACGCGATCGATGATCGCTTGAAGATTATTGCGCGCGACTTCGGGCGACAGGCCACGCAGTCCGTCGTTTCCGCCGAGTTCGAGAACGAAGATATCCACTGGTTGCCGCAGAATCCAATCGAGCCGGCGCAAACCGCCCGCGGTGGTTTCGCCGGAAAGTCCCGCGTTGATGACGCGCCAAGGGAGTTTCTCCGCGTCGATTTTCTGTTGGATGCGCCCGGGGTAGGCTAGGTCGGGATTATCGAGTCCGTAGCCGGCCGTGAGACTGTCGCCGAAAAATAAAACCGTGCGCGTCGTCAGGGATGTCGTTTCGCCGGATTGAGCGCGCGCGCCGATGACGGTCAGCGTCAAGGTGCAGATGAAAAGGAGGAATCGGACGGGGAATGTGGTCATCAGTTGCATCGTTCGGCCGGGATGCTTTCTTCGCGGCACTCCGCATGTGTGCGCAATCGATGTTGAATGTCCAGCGACTCACCCAAACCTACCCGACGGCGCACGGTCCGCTGACGGTTTTGCATGACGTGAGCTTCGAGCTCGAAGCGGGGGCGAGCCTCGCGATCGTCGGCCCCTCGGGCAGCGGCAAAACGACCTTGCTCGGCTTGTGCGCGGGACTCGATCGAGCGGGTGGCGGCTCGGTGCAACTCGCCGGTGTCGATCTCGGCGGGTTGAGCGAGGACGCGCGCGCGCAAGTGCGCAACGAGCACGTGGGATTCGTTTTTCAGAACTTCCAACTGATCCCCACGTTGACCGCGCTGGAAAATGTGCTCGTGCCGCTTGAATTGCGCGGCGAACGCGGACGCGAAGCTGAGGCGCAGGCTTTGCTCGAACGCGTGGGACTCGGCGAGCGCGAAGATCATTTCCCGATCCAACTCTCCGGCGGCGAACAGCAGCGTGTGGCGCTGGCGCGCGCATTCATCAATCGCCCCAAAATTCTCTTCTGCGATGAGCCGACGGGGAATCTCGACGGTCCGACGGCGCATGCGATGACGGAACTGATTTTTGAGCTTAACCGCGAACGCGGCACGACCCTCGTGCTCGTGACACACGATCTCGAACTCGCCGCAAAATGCCGCCGCGTGATCCGCCTGAAAGCCGGCCGCATCGTGGGCGACGAAACGCGGTGTGATTGAACCACGAAGCAAACGAAAAGGTTCCGATCATCCGATGAATTTTATCCTGAAAATGGCCTGGCGGGATTCGCGGTCGGCGCGACGACGGCTGTTGTTGTTTTCGCTCTCGATCGTGCTCGGGATCGCGGCGCTGGTCGCGATCGGATCGTTTACGGACAATCTGCGCCGGGCGGTCGATTCGCAGGCGAAAGCGCTGTTGGGCGCGGACCTGGCGGTGGAGTCGCGCGTGGTTCTGAGCGATGAAGCGCGTGCGTTTCTCGACGGCCTGGGCGGCGAGCAAGCGCAGGAAGTTTCCTTCGCGTCGATGGTGGTTTTTCCAAACAGCGGAGGGCAAACACGGCTCATCTCGCTTCGCGCGACGGAAGGTGCGTATCCATTTTATGGAGACTTCGTGACCGATCCCGGCGGAGCGCCGGATCTTTTGCGGGCGGGCGAAGAGGTCGCGGTGTTGGAAGAAACATTGATGGCACAGTACGGCGCGCGCATCGGCGATCCGGTGCGTGTGGGACAGAAGACGTTCCGCATCGTAGGGGCGTTGAAGAAGATTCCCGGCGATTCGGCGGCGGTCGCGATGTTGTCGCCGCGCGTGTATATCGCGCGATCGCAACTGGCGGAGACGGGGCTGCTCGGACCGGGCGCGTTGGTGCGCTACAAAACTTACTTCAAGTTTTCGGATGATGTGGATGTGGAGAAACTCGTGCGCGATCTGCGCGGCCGCTTCCGGGAGTTGCGGCTGGGTTTCGATACCGTGGAAGAACGCAAACGAGATCTCGGACGCGCGCTGAGAAATGTGGATGCGTTTCTGAGTTTGATCGGGTTTGTCGCGCTTTTCCTCGGAGCGATCGGTGTCGCGGGCGCGGTGCATGGCTACATTCGCCAAAAAATCGCGACGGTGGCGGTGCTGCGGTGTCTAGGCGCGAGCGCGGCGCAGACCTTTGCGGTGTATCTGATGCAAGGCATCGCGCTTGGACTTTTCGGTGCGGTGGTCGGCGCGGCGGCGGGTGTGGCGGTGCAGTTGTTGTTGCCGGAACTCGTGCGCGGCATGCTGCCGGTGGATGTGACGTTCGCGATCTCGTGGACGGCGGTCGTGCGCGGCATGCTCGCGGGACTCGCGGTGTGTGTATTGTTCACCTTGCTGCCATTACTGGCGGTGCGACGCGTGTCGCCGCTCGTGGCATTGCGCTCGGCTTTTGTCGAACAAACCGGTTGGCGCGATCCGTGGCGCATCGCGCTGTATGTTTTGATCGCGCTGGCGGTGACGGCGTTTGCCATGGTGCAGACGCGCAGCTGGGCGACGGGCGCGGGATTCGCGGGAGCGCTGATCGTGTGCATCGGCGTGCTGGCGTTGCTGGCGCGATTGGTGGCGTGGCTCGCGCGACGGTTTTTGCCGAAGCGTTTGCCGTATGTGTGGCGCCAAGGCGTGGCCAATTTGTATCGTCCGCAGAATCGCACGGTGCTGCTGCTGCTCTCGCTGGGACTTGGCACGTTTTTGCTGCTCTCGCTCACGCTCACGCGCGAAACGGTGTTGGCACAAGTGCGCGGCACGGGCGGCGGGGAACGTCCGAATCTGCTTTTCTTCGACATTCAGGACGATCAGGTCGGTCCGCTCACGGAAATCCTCGCGAAAGAAGGCACGCCGGTTCGCGCGCAGGCCCCAATCGTGACCATGCGATTGCGCGCGTTGAAAGGACGCCCCGTGGAGGCCGTGTTGCGCGAGCAAGGCACGATCCCGGCGTGGACCTTGCGCCGCGAATACCGGTCGACGTTCCGTAGTGAACTTTCGGATACAGAGAAACTGATCGCAGGCGAGTTCGTCGGACGGGTGGATGCCGATGCGGAGATTATTCCGATCTCGGTGGAGGAAGGACTCGCGCGCGATATGCAGCTCAGCATCGGTGACGAACTCGAGTGGGATGTGCAAGGTGTGCCGATGCGGACGCGCGTGGCGAGCCTTCGGTCGGTGGAATGGCAGCGCATGTCGCCGAATTTTTTTGTCGTTTTCCCCGCGGGACCGCTCGACGAAGCGCCGAAGTTTCACGTGATGGCCGCGCGCGCGGAATCGCCGGAATCGTCGGCGCGTGTGCAGCAAGCGGTGGTGTCGGCGTTGCCGAATGTTTCCGCGATCGATCTCGCGTTGTTGCTGCAGACCCTCGACGGAATTTTCTCCAAGGTGGAGCTCGTGGTGCGTTTTATCGCGCTCTTCACCGTGGCGACGGGTGTGATCGTGCTCGCAGGAGCGGTGTTGAGCGGACGCTTCCAACGCATTCGCGAGACCGTGCTTTTGCGTACGCTGGGGGCGAGTCGCGGACAGATCGCGCGCATCCAGCTCGTTGAATACGCCGTGCTCGGCGCGCTGGCGGCGTTGACGGGCGGAGCGCTGGCATTTGGTGCGAGCGCGTTGATGGCGATGTTTGTTTTTGAAGCGCCGGTGGTGGTGCCGCTCGGTTATCTGGCGGTGACGGTCGCCTGCGTGGTCGCGGTGACGTTGCTCACCGGTTGGATCGCCAATCGCGGGATCGCGACGCATCCGCCGCTGGCAGTGCTGCGAGAAGAAGCGTGAACGCTTGGCTCACGCGTCTTCTCGCGAGGGCGAAGTGACAAGGGGCAAGTGCCAGGAAGGTTGCGAGATGGAGGCGGTGAGGTGAGAACGGCGCCGTTTGATCGGGGTTGGTTCTTGCCACTTGGAATCTGACCCTTGGTACTTGGACCTCTTCTGAATATGAGCCGTAACGTCGTCACCTTTCACTACACACTTCGCGATCCCGCCGGCCAAGTGCTGGATCTTTCGATCGGCGGAGACCCCATCGCGTATCTCGAAGGCGCGGGGCAAATCATCGACGGGCTCGATGAACAGCTGCGTGGCTTGCCGGCTGGCACGAAGACGCGCGTGACGGTGCCGGCTGCGAAAGCTTATGGCGAACGCGATGAGTCGCTCGTGCACGAAGTGGCGCGTCACCTCATTCCCTTCGAAGGTGAATTGAAAGTCGGCGATCGTTTTCAAACCGAACCCGATCCCGGTGCGCCGGTGGTCACGATTTCGGCGGTGACGGCCGATCATGTGACGATCGATGCGAATCATCCGCTTGCGGGTGTGCCGTTGGATTTTGAAGTGGAGATCGTGTCGGTGCGTCCGGCGACGCCCGAGGAGCTGGCGCATGGTCACGCGCATCAGCCTGGCGGATGCGGCTGTGGCGGCGGAGGCGAATGCCAAAGCGGTCAGTGATCTTATGAAAGCTCTCGGCATCGACATCGGCGGTTCCGCGGTGAAAGGAGCGCCGGTGGATACACGCACGGGGCGTTTGCTCGGCGAACGGCTTCGTATCGCGACTCCGAAAAAAATTTCCCCTGCGCAACTTGCGGACATCGTGGCGGAGACCGCGGCGCATTTTCGTTGGAAAGGTCCGATCGGCATCGGATTTCCCGGCGTGATCGAGGATGGCCGCCCGCAGACTTCGACC
Organism: uncultured Opitutaceae bacterium; assembly: GCA_937958045.1. Lineage (GTDB taxonomy): Bacteria > Verrucomicrobiota > Verrucomicrobiia > Opitutales > Opitutaceae > Nibricoccus. The sequence goes on from CALFXL010000014.1 coordinate 9,788, forward strand.
AATCTCCACAAAGATTTCATTGGCTGCGATCTCGCGCGTTTGGTTCGTGCAAAGACGCGTTCTCGTGTGGCCGTGGTCAACGACGCTGATGCGGCGGGTCTGGCCGAAGTGCGTTTTGGCGCGGGAAAAAAACAGCGCGGCACCTTGCTGCTGCTGACGCTCGGCACCGGCGTGGGTTCGGCGCTTTTTCAAGACGGCGAGCTGTATCCAAATACTGAATTCGGACTTCTCCCATGGAAAGGCCGTGCGGCGGAGCGACATGTCGCCGCGTCGGTGAAAGAGAAAAGGAAACTTACCTGGAAAAAGTGGGGACATCGCCTCGGCGATTATCTGCGAGTCGTCGAAACCTTGGTGCAGCCGCGGCTCATCGTGCTCGGGGGTGGCGTGAGTGCGGAGCACGAAAAATTTTTCCACTATCTGCACAATCGCGTGCGGACGGTGCCGGCGGAGATGCGCAATGAAGCGGGCATCGTGGGTGCGGCGTTGTGGGCCGCGGAAACGGGCCGCTGAGCGCGGAGTCTGCGACGATGCCGGCGCCTATTGTCATTCTCGGTCAGGGACTGGCGGGCTCGGTGTTGGCGTGGACATTTGATCGCGCGGGCATCGATTTTGAAGTGATCGATCGCGGTCACGCCGAAGCGTCATCCCGCGTGGGTGCCGGCATCATCAATCCGGTGACCGGTCAGCGCCTGGTGAAAAGCTGGCGCATCGACGAAGAACTCGCGCCCGCCCTCGCGTTGTATCGCGACATCGAGGCATCGCTGAAGATCGCGCTCGTGCGGTCGATGCGGGTGCGGCGGATTTTTCGAAATGAACACGAACGGCATGTTTTTTCGGAGAAGAAAACAGGCGGCGATCTCGCGCCGTATGCGGGCGATGGCGACGACGACGGCTTCTGGATCGAAGGCGGGGCGCGTGTCGATACGGCGGCGTTGATCGAAGCGGTGCGCGTGTGGTTGCGCGCGTCGGGACGATTGCGCGAAGAGACAATTTCTGCGGAGCAGGCGTTGAGCAAATGCGAGCTGGTGATCGATTGCACCGGCGCTGCCGTGGCGAGCGACGCGGAGTTTGCGTTTGCTGGATTGCGTCCGGCCAAAGGCGAAACACTCACGCTCGCGCTCGCGACACCGATTGCCGAAGACGTGATTCTCAATGCCGGCCACTGGCTCTTGCCGCTGGGCAACGCGACGGCACGAGTGGGCGCGACGTTTGAACCCGGCGTGACAGACCTCACTCTGACGACACGCGCCCGCGACGAACTCGAGCGCAGCGCGGCTTCGCTCATCGGCGGTGACTTCGCTGTGATCGCGCACGAAGTGGGATTGCGCATGACGTCTCCCGACAAACATCCGGTGATCGGTCGCAGCCCGCGCGATCCGAGGCGGGGGCTGATTAACGGTCTCGGTTCGAAAGGCGCTTTGCTGGCGCCCGGACTTGCGCGCCAGTGGGTGAATCATCTCACGGAGGCGGTGCCCTTTGATCCTGCGGTGGATGTGTGGCGATTTTTATCGGCGGCGCGCAAATGATTTTACGAAAGGCTGAAACTTTTTGGCGGCGGACCGTGTTGTAGAGAGCATGGTCCACGCTTCGCGCCTGACTGGTGTATCACGATGTGCCCGATGCGGCTTGCCGCGACGGGGCAGGCCGAGGAGTGTGCTCGCTTACCCTGTCTGAAACAACCGGCTAATTTTTGCACTCACTCAGCGTTTTTCTTCCATGAGTATGTCCGCTTCGCCCGCCGCGAACCCCTCACCGCGTCCGACCGCCCGCCGTCGAAAAAAGTCCCGCAAAGGGCTCTACCTGATGATCGCGATCGTCGTGATCATAGGCATCGCGGTCGTGGGAAAGATCTCCTCGAAAGGTCGCGAAAAACCGGTGCGTGTGACCACCGAAAAGGCCGTGATCAAAACCATCACGCAGGTCGTCTCCGCCACGGGCAAAATCCAGCCGGAGGTCGAGGTGAAGATTTCGCCCGAGGTCGCCGGCGAAATCATCGAGCTGCCTTTCCGCGAAGGCGCGACGGTGAAACAGGGCGAGCTCGTGATTTCGATCAAACCCGACAACTACCGTTTTCTCGTCGATCAACGCGAAGCCGATCTGGCGGCGGCGCGCGCGGCCGCGGTGGAGAGCGAGGTGTTGTTCAAGAAAGCCGAGGCGGACTTCAAGCGCACGACCGCGCTGTTTGAGCGCAATCTTGTTTCCGAGTCCGTGCACGCCGCGGATCGCGCGATATTCGAAACCGCACGCGCGAGCTACGAAAGCGCACTCGCGAACATTCGCCGCGCCGAGGGCTTGTTGAAGCAGGCGCAGGATCAATTTGAGAAAACCACCATCTACGCGCCGATCAGCGGCACGGTGACATCGCGCACGGCCGAAGTCGGCGAACGTGTGGTGGCAACGGGGCAATTCAGCGGCACCGAAATCATGCGCATCGCCGATCTCTCCAACATGGAGGTGCGCGTGAACATCAACGAAACCGACATCGTCAACGTGAAGGTCGGCGACAAAGCGCGCGTGACCATCGATGCGTTTCCCGGACGCGTGTTCGACGGGGAGGTAAAGGAAATCGGTTCTGCGGCGAAAGTGACCGGCCAAAACACGCAGGAGGAAGTCACGAACTTCCAAGTGAAGATCCGCATCCTCGAAAAAGGCGTGCCGATTCGTCCGGGCATGAGCGCCAACGCCGACATCGAAACGCAGACGGTCGAGAACGTGGTCGCGGTTCCGGTTCAGTCGGTGGTCACTCGCGCGCGCGACTCCAACAAAACGGGCGAGCAGCTCAAAAAGGAGCGCGAGGCGAAGGAGGCGGAACTCAAAGGCGCAGGCTCGGCCGTTGCGGTGAACGAAAAGCAGAAACAGCAACAGGCGCGCAATGACCGGAATTCGACGCAGCGCGTGGTTTTCGTGAGAACGGGCGACACCGTCAAGATGGTGCCGGTCGAAACGGGCATCGCCGACATGACGCATTTCGAAATCAAATCCGGCATCGCCGAAGGCGATGAAGTTGTCAGCGGCAGCTACGCGGTGCTCACGCGCACATTGGCCGACGGCATGAAGGTCGAGGTGGAACAGCCGAAGGGCCCGGCTGCTCCCGGCATGTAATCCGCTCCGCGTCATGATTCCTCCCACCGTATCCGCCGGACAACTACGGCCTGTCCGGCCCATCGGTCCGCTCGTCATCGAGATCGAGGGTGTCACCAAGCTCTATCAAATGGGCGAGGAGACGATCCATGCGTTGCGCGGTGTATCGCTCAAAATCCATCGCAACGAATACCTCGCCATCATGGGCCCCTCGGGCAGCGGAAAATCCACGCTCATGAACATGCTCGGCTGCCTCGATACGCCGACGTCGGGCCGCTACGAATTTAGTGGCAAGGATGTCGCTGTGATGGGGGACGACGAGCTCGCGACGATCCGCAATCAGGAGATCGGTTTTGTTTTCCAGACCTTCAATCTGCTGCCGCGCTCGACCGCGCTTCACAATGTGGAGCTTCCGCTCATTTACGCCGGTGTACCGCGCGAGGAGCGTTTGGAGCGTGCGATGCAAGCCCTCGAAAATGTGGGCCTTGGTCATCGCATGGATCACAAACCCAACGAACTCTCCGGTGGTCAGCGTCAACGCGTGGCGATCGCGCGCGCGCTCGTGAACAAACCGTCGATCATCCTCGCCGACGAACCGACGGGAAATCTCGATTCGCGTACCGGCGAAGAGATCATGGCGCTCTTCGAGCAGCTCTACGCGCAGGGCAATACGCTCATCGTGGTCACGCACGAAGAGGACATCGCGCAACACTCCCGCCGCATCGTGCGCTTGCGCGACGGCCTCATCGAATCGGACGCGCCGGTGGTGGTGTGATTTTCGATTTTGGATTCTCGAATCTCGATTTTATGAATGAGGCGGAACTGAAAGAACGGACGAAGGCTTTTTCACTGCGAGTGAGGGAGTTGGTCGATGCGCTTCCGGAAAAGAGATCGGCTCGTGTGCCTGCTCATCAGCTCGCCCGTTCAGGAACTTCCGTTGGCGCTGATTATCGTGCGGCCTGTCGCTCGCTTTCGACGGGTGAAATGATTTCCCAATTGGCGGTGGTGGAGGAAGAGGCCGATGAATCGGCATTCTGGCTGGAGTTGATTGGCGAACATGGACTGATGGCGCCGGCTACGCTGGCTCCGTCGCGTCAAGAAGCGGACGAATTCACCGCCATCATGGTCGCGTCGCGTCGAACCCCCGGCGCCCGCAACCGAAAATCAGGAGTCGAAACTCGAAAATAACCCGATGCGGCGGTTGATATACGAGTTCAACGAGTCCTTGCGGATCGCGTTCACGCAGATCTTTGCGAACAAGATGCGGTCGGCGCTCACCGCGTTGGGCGTGATCATCGGCATCGTGTCGGTGACGCTCATGGGCACGGCGATTCTCGGTATCGACAAGAGCGTCGAGCGGAGTTTCGCGGGTTTCGGTGATGACGTGCTCTATGTCGGCAAATGGCCGTGGCGCGACGTGCAGGATTGGTGGAACTATCGCAATCGTCCGCGCATTCGCATCGAGTATGCGGATCGCTTGAACGAATGGACGGCTGAGCATCCCGATGGGCTCATCAAACTCGCGGTGCCGGCGACGGATCGACAGACGACGATCGTCCGCGGCGATTTGAAGCTCACGAGTATCTACACGCTCGGGGTGGGGCATGATCTGCCGCGCATTTCCAAAGTGGATCTCGCGGAGGGACGTTTCTTCAACGAGTTCGAGGCGCGCGCGGCGCGCAATGTCGTCGTGATCGGTTTCGACGTGGCCGATGCGTTGTTTGCCGGGCAATCCCCGATCGGCGAAACGCTGCGCCTCGGTTCGCAGCAATTCACCGTGATCGGTGTGGCGGCGCGCCAGGGACGTTTCCTGGGGATGTTCAGCATGGATTCGATGGTGATCATCCCGATCAACACGTTCCGCCGCTACTTCGCGGTGAATGTAAACTCGACGCAGATTCGTGTGCAGGTGGACGGCTCGCGGATGGATGAAGCGCGCGAGGAGTTGCGTGGCTTGATGCGCCGGCTGCGTCAGCTCGATCCGGAAGCGAAGGATGATTTTGAACTGAATGAGCAGCGCGTGATTCGCGAGCAGATCGATCCGATCAAAAACGGCATCGCGATCGGCGGATTGTTGATCACGGGCCTCGCGCTCTTTGTGGGGGCGATCAACATCATGAACATCACCTACGTGAGCGTGAAGGAGCGCACGAAGGAGATCGGCACGCGCAAGGCGCTCGGTGCGCGACGGCGCACGATCTTGATGCAGTTTCTCATTGAAGCGGTGAGCATCTGTCTGGTCGGCGGCTCGATCGGACTGCTGCTGGCGGGCGGCGTCTCGGCGCTTGTATCGGTGGCCGTGCCGGATTTCCCGCTCGTGTTTTCACCCGTGCTCGTGGTGATCGGATTTTTAGGGTCGGTGATGATCGGCGTGTTTGCCGGCATCGCGCCGGCATGGTCGGCCAGTAAACTCGATCCGGTGGTGGCGCTGCGTTACGAATGATCTATCTCGAAATACTCCGTCTCGCGTTCTCCTCGCTCTGGGCGAACAAACTCCGCTCCTCCCTCACCATTTTGGGAATGGCGATCGGTGTGTTCTCGATCATCGGCGTGATGACTTTCATCGCCGGTGCGAAGGCGCAGCTCGACTCGGGTCTGAGCCGGCTCGGCGCGAACAGCTTCCAGATCCAGCGGTTTCCCGCGATCAACTTCAGCAATCCTTGGCTGCGTTATGGCAATCGCCCACCCATCACGCTCGCGGTGGCGCAGCGTTTTCGCGAGCTGATGGATGAACATGCGCGCGTGAGTTTGCAGATCGATCGCCGCGGATTGATCGCGAGTTTTCTCGATCGCCGCACGACGCCCAACACGCGGCTGCTCGGCACGGACGAAAACTATCTCGCATCGTATAATTACGAGATCGCGCGCGGCCGCAATCTCGCGACCGACGACGTGGTGTTTGGCCGCGCGGTCTGCATCATCGGCGATGAGATCGTGCAGAAACTTTTTCCCGACATGGATCCGATTGGGCAGACGGTCCGCATCGGCGAACAGATTTGCACGGTGGTCGGCGTGCTCGTGCCGAAAGGCACTTCATTTGGTGAAAGTCAGGACAACTTCATCGCGATCCCCATCACGCGCTGGCTGGCGTCGATGGGGCGCGGGTGGCGTTCGGTTTCGATCAATGTGCAGGCGCCTTCGCAGGAAACGCTGGCGGCCACTCAGGATCGCGCGATCGGCACGATGCGTTTGGTTCGCGGCCTGGAGCCGGAAGACGACAACGATTTTGAGATGTTCACCAATGACTCGTTGATCGAGTCGTTTAATCAAGTGACCAACATGGTCGCGATCGCGTCGTTTGGCATCAGTGCGATCGCGCTGCTCGCGGCCGGCGTGGGCGTGATGAACATCATGTTGGTGAGCGTGACCGAGCGCACAAAAGAGATCGGCATCCGCAAGAGCATCGGCGCGCGCAAAAAAAACATCCTCGTGCAGTTTCTTATCGAAGCCGTGGTGCTGGCGTTGATCGGCGGAGTCGCGGGCGTGGTGATGGGTGTCGTCGTCGGCAATGTCGTGGCATCGTTCATGAACATAGACGCGATTTTCCCGTGGGGATGGGCGACGGCTGGGCTCCTGGTTTGCGGCGGCATCGGCGTGATCTTTGGCCTCTATCCGGCGTGGAAAGCCGCGTCGCTCGATCCGATCGAAGCCCTGCGCCACGAGTGAAATCTCCTGCGCGGCGAGGGAACCTCCGCATTTTTTTAGAGACCGAGGGGATGCGTTTGCCCGCGCCGGTGAAAACCCCTGCCGACTTCTTGCAGTTTGCAAGAAACGGCTTCGATCACGTACCTCATTCTGCAAGGACTCGATGAGGCAATATTCGCCGCGTTAAATTTAAGTCGCGCGGATAGAGTAGGTTAGCCCTGCGGACGGGGTGTTGGCACGGAGATGGGTATGTGAATGGGCGTAGCTCAATCACAATCCAACAGGAACTCCGCCTATGTCTCTCACCCGCACGCTTTCATCCCCGAGTCATCATGACGGTTCCCGTACTGCCAACGCTGATGCCCCCTCCGATTCGGCGCGCGAAGCTGCCTACGACGTCACCCTCATCGAACGTTTCCACCGCGGAGACGAGAGCGCGTTTGTCGAGATCATGCAGCGCTACCACGGCCGCATTTTTGGTCTGGCCAACAACCTCCTGCGCAACAGCGCCGACGCCGAGGAAATCACCCAAGATACTTTCATCCGCGCGCATCGTGGCCTCGCCACTTTCCGCGGCGAATCGTCGCTGGCGACCTGGCTGTACCGCATCGCGCTCAATCTCTCGCGCAATCGCTACTGGTATTTCTTCCGCCGCCGCCGTCAGGATTCTATCTCGCTCGAGCGCAGCCTTACCGACGAGTCTGACGCCACATTTGCCGATCTCATCGCGGCCGATTCGCAGAACCCGGTCCAGGAAACCGTGACACAGGAATTTTCGGAGCTGATTTCCGAATGTATGGAAAAACTGGATGCGCGTCATCGCGAGATCCTCACGATGCGCAACATCCTCAATCAACCGTACGAGGAGATCGCGCAGGCCCTCGGTATCAATGTCGGCACGGTGAAGAGCCGCATCGCGCGCGCTCGCGAAAACCTCCGCAAACTCCTCTCCGAAGCGGCGCCGGAGTTCACGCCCGAGAGCGACAATGGCGAGTTCTTCGAATCCAACCGCACCGTCCACGGCTGCCACGCCATCGCTTACGCCTGATTTTTTTGGGTTAGGTTACTTACGACCATGGTGAAAGCCGGCTCCTCACGGAGCCGGCTTTCTTATTGGGTCAAACGATAGAGAGCGTCCGCGCGAGGTGGGGACGATGCTCCGCATTGTCCGTCAGGGCTTGCTGCGAGCGCCGGCCGCGGGCCGGCTCCACGCAATTGCCGGGGGACGCCGGCGCTCCCGCGTGTCATTGAACGTTGAATACACGCTTCAACTCCGCGATCGCCTCGGGCGGCATCGGCACGAGCGGCCCGAGCGGTCGGCTGAGGAAGAGCGCTTCGGTGGTCGCTTCAAGTACTTCCAAACGGTCGAAGGCATCGAGGACATTGCGGCCCACGATGAGCGCGCCTTCGTTTTCGATCAGGATCACGGGACGTTTTTCCAGCGACACTTGCCCGGCGATTTTCTCCGCATCCGCGACGACGCACGCGTGGGGAATTTTCGGCGCGTCGTTGAGCACGATGTAGCTTTCCGGAATCGTGTGGGTGCTGACTTCCGCCGAAGTCATACAGAACGCGCTCGCATGAGCGGGCTGGGCATTGACGATCGCGCCGATCTCGGGATTGCGCCGGTAGATTTCCGCATGCAGGCGCGCCGTGCGGCTCGGACGTTTACCCGCTTCGCACGCATCGGCGGTGCACACGACGATACCCGAGGGGTCGAGCTGCAGGCGGTCGCGTCGTCGCGGCGTGATGAGAAAATGCTCGGCATCGAGTCGCGCGGAGAACGATCCGACCGTGCTGGTGAGGAGGCGTTGGCGATACGCGCGATGAACGAAATCGCAGATCTGCGTGCGCAGCTCTTTCTCGCGATTGCTCGGCATATGCGGCGGAAGCGCGGCGAGCTCGGGCAGAAGTTTTTCGGGGAGTTGTTCTTCCGAAAGTGTTTTGATCGGGCCAAGCGCGGCGGCCTTCACGAGCGTTTGCGCGACAAATTCGAGCGTTTCGAAACGCTGAAACGCGTCGCGCAGATCGGTGCCGCCGATCACCACGCCATGGTTCTCCAGCATCACGCAATCGGCGCCGGCGGCGAAAGTGTCGGCGATATTTCGTCCAAGTTCTTCACTGCCCGGACACGCATAAGGCGCATAAGCGACCTTCCCGCAGATCGCGTGCGCGAGGATTTGCACGCGTGTATTCGGTAACTGGCGACAAATGCTGAACGCCACCAGCGCGCCGGGATGCGCGTGCACGATCGCTTTGATATCCGGCCGACGACGATAAATTTCGCGGTGGAAAGGAAACTCCGACGAGGGCGGATGAAGTCCGGTCTTCGTGCCATCGGCGTGCACGCACACGATATCGCTCGGTTGCAGACGGCCTTTGTCGACGCGCGATGGTGTGATCCAGATGTCGCCGTTGGCGTCGAGGATCGACAGATTGCCACCTGAAGTGGTGGTCATCTTGTACCGGTAGATACGATTCATCGTCTCCACCAGTTCGTCGCGAGGATGCAGCCAGAAAGTGTCCATGCGCACCATTCCCGAAACTCCCGCCGGCGAGTCAAACCGCGACTAATCCACCAGTCCGCAGAGTTGTATTTGCCGTGTTGATACACACTGGAGCATTCCAAATAAATCTATAGCCCATGGGAGCGCCGGCGGCCCGCCGGCAGTTTATGAGGAGCCGGCCAGCGACCGGCGCTCCCGGAAGGCTCGTCCGACGGCTCCGACATGACTAAAAATGCTCTAGCCGCGACGCCGCCCGGCGCGCGGAGGATTTTCGCCATTGTACCGCCGCGCGCGCGTCCCAAAGTTTGCGGATTTTTCCGCACCGTGGCGACCGACGATCTGCTTCTTACGCTTCAAACCACTTTCGGCTATCCGGCCTTCCGACCGCACCAGCGCGAGATCATGGAAGCGTCCCTCGCGGGTGAAGATGTCTTCGCGCTGCTGCCGACCGGCGGCGGCAAATCGCTGTGTTTCCAGATCCCCGCGCTCGTGCGACCCGGTCTGACCGTGGTGGTGTCGCCCTTGATTGCGTTGATGAAGGATCAAGTCGATCAACTCCAGGCGGCCGGCGTGGCGGCGACGTATTTGAACTCCACGCTCGATGCCGCCGAAGCGCGCTCGCGGCTCGCGGGGCTTCATCGCGGCGAATGGAAGCTGCTCTACGTGGCGCCCGAGCGATTGATGCTCGAAGGTTGGGTGAAGAATTTGAAGGAGTGGAATGTGAGCGCGCTCGCGATCGATGAAGCGCATTGCGTGTCGGAGTGGGGGCACGATTTCCGGCCGGAGTTTCGGCAGATCGCGAAGCTGCGCGAGGTGTTGCCGCACGTGCCGCTCATGGCGCTCACCGCAACCGCGACCGAACGCGTGCGCGAAGACATCGTGAATCATCTGAAGCTGCGCGCGCCACGGATGTTTGTCGCGAGCTTCAACCGCCCGAATCTCACGTATCGCGTACTGCCGAAGGAGGAGCCGCTGAAACAAATCATCGAGTTCGTGCGCAAACGCGAAGACGAGAGCGGCATCGTGTATTGTTCGACGCGCGCAACCGCGGAGCGTGTGGCGGACTCACTCGCGGCGCGCGGGTACTCTGCGAAGCCTTATCACGCCGGTCTCGATGCCGACGAACGTGCGCGCAACCAGGAGCTGTTTTTGCGCGACGAAGTGAAGATCGTGTGCGCAACCATCGCTTTCGGCATGGGTATTAATAAACCCAACGTGCGCTGGGTGATTCATTACGATCTCCCGAAAAATATAGAAGGTTATTACCAGGAAACCGGCCGCGCCGGGCGCGACGGTTTGCCGGGAGAATGTTTATTATTATTCAGCGGAGGCGACGCGGCGAAACAGACGCATTTTATAGACGAGATCTCCGATGAGCAGGAGCGCAACGTCGCCCGCGCACAACTCCGGCAAATGATGCACTACGCGGAGAGTGCCGCCTGTCGGCGCGCGGAGCTGTTGGGATATTTTGGCGAAGTATTTCCCGCCAATAATTGCGGCGCGTGCGATAATTGTATCGAGCCGCGCGAAACCTACGACGGCACGCTCGCGGCGCAGAAGTTTCTTTCGTGCATCTACCGGCTGCGTCAGGCGAGCCGGTTCGGAGTTGGACTGAATCATGTCGTCGAAGTGCTCACCGGCGCCGACACCGAGAAGATCCGTCGCTGGGGGCACGATCGCGTGAGTACGTACGGAATCGGCAAAGAGTTTTCCCGCGCGCAATGGGCGGCGGTCGGCCGGGAACTCATGCGACTCGGCTACGCGGCGCAGAGCGACGGCGAGTATCCAACGCTCGATCTCACGGACGCAGGTATCCACGTGTTAAGGACGCGACAGACCATCACGCTCACGAAGCCGATGGTGTTGCCCAAGGTGCGCAAGATCACGAGCCGCCAAGGCGACATCGCGTGCGATGAAATCCTTTTCGCGCGCCTGCGCGAGCTGCGCAAAAAACTCGCCGATGAGCGCAAGGTTCCGGCGTATGTGATTTTTGGAGACGCCACGCTTCGCCAGCTCGCGCGCGAGTATCCGACGAGCGAAACGGAGATGGGAAACATCTTCGGCATGGGAGAAAAAAAGCGCGCGGAGTTTGGAGCCCTCATCGCCGCCGAAATCGCGAGTTATCTGGAAACAAACTCACGGATGAGCTTCGGGTAAGGGCCGAGGGGAGGACTTCGTCGGCGACGGCTCGAATGGCGGCGATCAGGTGCGCCTGCTGCAAAAAGCCTGCGTAAAATAGCTGGTAACTTCCTAGCCCGACCTGATTTCTGTTTTACACGAGAGCGGCGAGGTGTTTTTAGGAAGAGCGCGCGAACTCCTCCAGCTTCGCGATCCCCGGCCTTGGGAGGCCGTTTCCCCACCATGCTTTTTTGCGCCCTCATGTTGAGCATCCCCGCGCGCGTTTTCGGACGCCGGGCGATTTCCGCCCGCCGATGACCTGCTACGCACACACGTTGGAAGGACAGCCGCCGGAGAGGTGGCAGCTGCTGGAATCGCATCTGGACGAAGTCGCGCGCCGGGCCGGCATCTTCGCGGCGGCGTTCGGTGGAGAAGCATGGGCGGCGCTCGCGGGGCGGTGGCACGACCTCGGAAAATATTCTGTCGAGTTTCAGTCGCGTTTGAGCGCGCTCGGAGGGGCCGATGCTCATCTTGAGGAAACCGTTGGGGTGGCCGCCAAGGTCGATCACTCCACCGCCGGAGCCCAGCATGCGGTACGCGAATTGAAGCTCTTCGGTCCGCTGCTAGCCTATCTCGTCGCCGGTCATCACGCCGGTCTGCCGAACGGCGAAGACGCGACCTCCACCTGTCTTCAAGAGCGGCTTCGCAAACTCATCCCTGATTACGCGAGCGCTCCCGTCTCCGCTCTCGCAGTTCCAGAACCCGCTCCACGGCCGCCAGGGCATAGTCTCGTCTCCGGCTATTCATTGGGTTTCTTTCTTCGCATGGCATTTTCGGCGCTGGTGGACGCCGACTGGCTCGATACGGAAGCGTTTATGTCGCGTGAGAAAGCGGACGCGCGCGCACAGCAACCGCAGCCTCCGCTCGCTGCATTGCGCGATTGCCTCGATGCGTATCTCAGTCGCTTCGGCGTCCCCGAAACGCCTGTGCAGCACGCACGGGCCGACGTCCTCGCGTCCTGTCGCGATGCCGCTCGGCTTTCGCCCGGGCTTTTCTCACTCACGGTTCCCACGGGCGGCGGCAAGACACTGTCCTCGCTAGCCTTCGCTCTCGACCACGCGCTACGCCACGGCATGGACCGCATCATCTACGTGCTGCCGTTCACGAGTATCATCGAGCAAAACGCCGCCGTTTTCCGCGATGTTTTCGCTGCGCTCGGCACCGACGTGGTCGTCGAGCACCACTCGAATCTCGATCCCGACGCGGCTCATCTCACCACCGCGTCCCGTCTAGCCACGGAGAATTGGGACGCGCGCGTCATCGTCACCACCAACGTCCAGTTTTTCGAATCGCTTCACGCCGCCAAACCTTCGCGCTGTCGGAAACTTCACCGCCTTGCCCGCAGTGTCATCGTCCTTGATGAAGCGCAGACGCTGCCGGTCACGTTGCTCAAGCCCTGCATCCGCGCGTTGCAAGAACTCGCGAGTCACGATCCGGACGGAAACGCCAACTACGGAACATCGATTGTGCTCTGCACGGCAACTCAACCCGCCATCGAGCGACGTGACGATTTCAAATCCGGGCTCCGCGACGTCCGCGAAATCATCCCTGATCGCACTTGGCTTTTCTCCATTCTCCGCCGTGTCCGCGTCACTGACCTCGGTCGTACACCGCTTCCGGACGCCGACTTGGCAAAGCGCCTTTCTGCGCACGATCAGGCGCTCTGCATCGTCAACACCCGCCGCCACGCCGCCGAACTTTTTGCCCGCCTGCCCGATGATGGCACGCGCCGGCATCTCAGCGCGCTCATGTGCCCCGCGCACCGCAGCGATGTGCTCGGCGATCCCCAAAATCCCGCGCCGGGCACCATCCGTCACGCGCTCAAGAATAGACTGCCCTGCCGCGTCGTCACGACCCAGCTCATCGAAGCCGGTGTCGATGTGGACTTCCCCGTCGTCTTCCGCGCGCTCGCTGGCCTCGACTCGATTGCCCAAGCCGCCGGCCGCTGCAATCGCGAGGGACATCTGCCTGGCCTCGGCGACACCTTCGTTTTCCAGCCCGAGCAACCCATCCCCAAAGGTTTTTTGCGCAAATCTGCCGACTCCGCTGCGGAGATTCTGCCGCTGCACGCGGCCGACCCGCTTTGCCCGGCCGCGATCGAAGCGTTCTTTCGTCTCCATTACTGGAAAAACGAAGATCAGACGGACGCCAAAAATATCCTCGAATGTTTTCCCGCTGGATCAGCGCGCACATGGCAACCCGCCGACCTCTTCGGCTTCCGTTTCAAGGACTGCGCTGAGCAATTCCGCTTCATCGAGTCCGCCTACCAAGCCGTGATCGTTCCCTACAACGATCACGGCCGCAAACTTATCGCGGAACTGCGTGCGAGCTACGATCCGGGCGATCAACGACTCATCGCGCGCCGGCTCCAGCGTCACGTTGTCCAGATTCCCGAACCCGTCGCCCGCGCCAACATGGGACGAGGCCTGAGCCTGCTCCACGAACGCTACCTCATCCTCGACGACGACGGCGCGTATTCAGCCGACCTCGGTCTGCAACTCGCCACCGACCGCGTTTACGACCCCGAGCAACTGATCGTTTCCTAAACAACCACCATGCCCTACGGAATCCGCCTCCACGTCACCGGCGACTACGCCTGCTTCACGCGCCCCGAGATGAAAGCCGAACGCGTCTCCTACGACGTCATCACGCCCTCCGCCGCGCGCGGTCTGCTCGAAGCCATCTATTGGAAACCGCAAATCCGCTGGGTCATTGACCGGCTCCACGTCCTCGCGCCGATCCAGTTCACGTCCATCCGTCGCAACGAGCTCGCGTCGAAAATCCCGCTCGCTTCCGCGCGCACCGCCATGAAGGCCGGTCAGGGAAATATCGGCATCCACATCGAGGAAGACCGCCAGCAACGCGCCGCACTCGTCCTGCGCGACGTCGCTTACGTGATCGAGGCGCATTTCGACGTGCTCGACCGCCGCTTCGACAAAGGTGGTCCCGAGCTGCCCGTAAAAGACTGCGAAGGCAAACACCTCGACATGTTCACGCGCCGGGCCCGCGCCGGACAATGCTTCCAGCAGCCGTACTTCGGCACCCGCGAATTTCCCGCCCGCTTCACGCTCCTCGAGCCCGCCGATCCGCTTCCGCCGAGCACGCTGCCAGTTGCCGACCAGGATCGGGATTTCGGATACATGCTTCACGATGTCGCGTTTGAACAGGACCCGAAAACCAAAGCCGTGCGCACCGCCACGCCGCGTTTTTTCCGCGCCGAGATGAAGGCCGGCGTCATCGCAGTCCCTCCCTTCCACCAAGCACTCGCCTGAGATCTCGCCATGAACGCCCCAGAATATTCCCCGCTGCGCGCCTTGGATTTCCTCTACGACCGCCTCGCCGGCGATCCCCGGTACGATCTGGCGCGTCCCGGTTACAGCACACAAAAAGTCAGTTTCTGCATCCTCCTCGAACCCGACGGCACGCTTTCCGCGATTCAGGACGAGCGTGAGGCTTCCGGCAAAAAACCACTCGCCCGTCTCCTCACGCTTCCCGGTCAGGCCAAACCGTCGGGGCAGGGGCTCAACCCGTGCTTCCTTTGGGATAACAGCGCTTATCTCCTCGGCTACAAAACCGACGATGAAAAACCGGAGCGCACGGCGAAGGCCTTCGCCGCGTTTCGCGAGCGTCACCTCGCGATTGAGTCATCGCTCGTCGATGCCGGTTTCAACGCGGTCTGCGCTTTTCTTCGCAACTGGAGTCCCGAACAAGCCCTTGAGCACAAAACTCAGCTCGACGATTTCGCCGCCACCGGCTTCGGCGTCTTCCGTCTTGTCGGAGAACACGGCTACATCCACGACCGGCCGGCCGTTGCCGCCTATTGGGCGAAAACAGCCAGCACCTCCGATGATGCTGGGACGACGCGCGGTCAGTGCCTGCTCAGTGGCGAGGCCAACCAGCCGCTCGCCCAACTCATCGAGCCCGCGATCAAAGGTGTCGCCGGCGCGCAATCCAGCGGCGCGAAAATCATCTCCTTCAATTGCGATTCGTTCACCTCTTACGGCAAGGATCAGGCCCTCAACTCGCCGATCTCCCAGACCGCAGCCTTCCGCCATGCCACCGCGCTCAACGCGCTTCTCGCCGGTCCGCAATCGCGTCTCCACCGCGTGCAAGTGGGCGACGCCACCACGGTTTTCTGGACCGGAGAAAAGACCGTCACCGAAAGCCTCTTCGCCGCGTTCCTCGACGGCCATACGCCCGAGAGCGAATCTCTCGCCCAAGACGAAACCCTGCGCACGCGACTCGGCACTTTTTTCGAAGTTCTTAAGACAGGTGGCGGCCGCGCCCTCGATCGTCTGACCGACGACGCGACCACTCCGTTTTACGTGCTCGGTCTCTCGCCCAATGCCGCCCGGCTTTCCGTTCGTTTCTGGTACGCCGGCTCCCTCGGCGCGCTCGTCGATCATCTCCACGATCATTACGAAGCGCTTCGCATCGTGCGCCCGCCCGGTCCGCACAACCCCGAGTTCCCCGCGATGTGGCAACTGCTTCGCCAGACCGGCCGCGAATCGAAAGACATTTCGCCGCTGCTCGCCGGTCCGTTCCTCCGCGCCGTCCTCACCGGAGCGCCATACCCGCCTACGCTGGCCAGCGCTGTCATCGCCCGCATCCGCGCGGATCGCGATCTCAGCTATCTCCGCGCCGCCATCCTCAAAGCCTTCCTCAACCGCAACCATGACCAAAAAATCCCCATGAGCCTCGATCTGTCCCGCCCCGACCCAGCGTACCGTCTCGGACGGCTTTTCGCCGCCCTCGAAAAAACCCAGGAAGACGCGCTCCCCGGCATCAACGCCACCATTCGCGACCGCTTCTACAGCGCCGCCTCCGCCACGCCCTCGACAGTTTTTCCGCGTCTGCTCCGCACCTACCAGCATCATCTCTCGAAAGCGGCGGGCGAACGTGGCATCGGGCTCAAAGTGAACCGCGAGCGCCTCGTTCAGGAAATCTGCGCCGGCCTCGCCGACATGCCCGCTCACCTCGGGCTCGAAGGGCAGAGCCTCTTTGCCCTCGGTTATTATCATCAGCGGCAGGCGTTCTTCGCCAAAGCCGATGCTGGCACCGCCGAAGACCAGCCCGCCGCCTGATCTTTTCCTCACGCCCTCTCTCAACACTCATCCTCAGTCATCCTCTCTCATCTCAGCTAACAGCCCATCCCCATGAACAACCGCTACGACTTCGTCTTCCTCTTCGACACCACCGACGGCAACCCCAACGGCGATCCCGATGCCGGCAATCTCCCGCGCGTCGATCCCGAGACCGGCCACGGCATCGTCACCGATGTCTGCCTGAAGCGCAAAATCCGCAACTTCGTCCAGCTCACCCAAAACGAGCAGCCCGGTCGCCAGATCTACATCCGCGAAAAAGCCGTGCTTAACCAGCAGCATCAGCTCGCCTACACCGCGAAGAGTCTCGACCCGAAAAAAGCCAAGGCTCCCGATGTCGAGTCTGTCCGCGCGTGGATGTGCGAGAACTTTTATGACGTTCGCACCTTCGGCGCCGTCATGTCCACCGAGGTCAATTGCGGCCAGGTCCGCGGTCCTGTGCAGCTCACGTTTTCCCGCAGCCTCTCGCCCGTCGTTTCGCTCGAACACGCCGTCACTCGCTGCGCCGTCACCACCACGCGCGAAGCTGAGAAGCAGGATGGCGACAATCGCACCATGGGCCGGAAGTTCACGATCCCCTACGGCCTGTATCTCGGCCACGGTTTTATTAATCCCTTCCTCGCCAAACAAACTGGCTGGTCCGACGAAGGAGAAAACAGCGACCTCGCTCTTTTCAAAACCGCGCTCGCCCAGATGTTCGAACTCGACCGCTCGGCATCGCGCGGACTCATGGGCGCGAAACGTTGCATCGCCTTTAAACATGCGACCGCTCTCGGGAACGCTCCTGCGCACAAACTCTTCGACCTCGTCAGCGTGAAGAAAAACGACGGCGTCGATGTGCCGCGCCAGTACAGCGACTACACCGTGACGATCAACCGCGCCAACCTTCCGTCGGGCGTCACCATCGAAGAGTGGATCTGACGCTTCCCCGTTTCCGCTCCGCTTCACCCCATGCCCCGAAAATCTACCCCAACCAGCCCCGAGCTCCCGCGCATCCATACGGTGCGCGGGCAGCGCGTGATGCTCGATAGCGATCTCGCCCGGCTCTACGAGGTGCCGACCAAGGTCTTTAACCAAACCATCCAGCGAAACGCCGAACGGTTCCCGGATGGATTCGCGTTTCAGATTACCGTTGAGGAGGTTGCGAACTTGAGGTCACAAATTGTGACCTCAAGTTCAGAGGGAGGGCGGGCTTTAAGGTCACAAACTGTGACCTTAAAGGAGCATGGCGGACGTCGCTACCGGCCCTGGGTCTTCACCGAGCATGGTGCGATCATGGCAGCGACGATCCTGCGCAGTCCGCGTGCAGTCGCGATGAGCATCTATGTCGTTCGCGCTTTTGTGGAGATGCGCGATGCGCTGCTCACCAACGCCACGATCCTGAAGCGGCTCGCGCACGGAGTGCGGCAGCACGGAGATGGCGTCGCGAGGCCAGGCCGAGCAGCCCGCAACGTCCGCGTGCGGGTGAGCCGATCCGGGTGCCCGCTACGCGGGCGGAGAGGCGAACAAATCGACAAAAAGCTCCTTGAGCACGATCTCGTGCTTCAAGACGTCGTCGAAAAACTCCTGCCTTTGCTCAACCCGTCGCCGGAGCCGGAAAAACCCAGGCGGCGCATCGGCTTTCTCCAGGACTAATCGCCCGAGATGCCCCGGCTTCATCCTCCAATTTTGCATCGTTTCCTTTCCTCCGGTTTCTGCAGCCCCCGTGTCCGACCCTGACGCACTTTCCCTGCCGCTGTCAGCGCTCCAGCACTACGCGTTTTGCCCGCGCCAGTGCGCGCTGATCCACATCGAACGGCAATGGGCCGAGAATACGCTCACCGCCCAAGGCCGCGTCCTGCACGACAAAGCGCACGAGCCTGGCCGCGAATCGCGCCGCGATGTGCGTGTCACCCGTTCGTTGCGGCTCGAATCGACGTCGCTCGGCCTTCACGGCGTCGCCGACATCGTGGAGTTCCATCGCCAGCCCGGCGACGTGTGGCGCCCGTTTCCGGTCGAGTACAAGCGTGGGAAACCGAAGCGCGATGCGATCGATGAGGTGCAGCTCTGCGCGCAGGCGCTTTGCCTGGAGGAAATGTTTTCGACCGACGTACCGTGCGGCGTGATTTTCTACGGAGCGGTGCATCGCCGCGAAGAGGTTGTATTCGACGCAGCACTACGCGCGGAGACGCAGGGGGTCGTTGAAGAGACAAGGGCCATGATCTCCGCGGGAAAAACTCCCGCAGCACGGTACGCTCCCAAGTGCCGTTCCTGTTCGCTGCTCGACCTCTGCAAGCCGCAAGCGACCTCCCGCAGCGCGTCGGCGTATCTGAATCGTTTGTTTGCCAGCTGATCCGCCTTCTACTGCACGCCGGTTTTCATCATGCGACGCCTGCTGAACACTCTCTACATCACCACGCAAGGCGCCTATCTGCGCAAAGAAAGTGAGACCGTGGTCGTTGAGGTGGAGCGCGAGATCAGGCTCCGGCTTCCGCTGCTCAACCTCGGCGGCATCGTCTGTTTTGGGAACGTCCTGTGCAGCCCGTTCTTGCTCGGCGCGTGTGCCGATGCCGGTGTCGCCGTGTCGTTTCTGACGGAAAATGGCCGGCACCTCGCCGATATCGTCGGCGTGCCCTCGGGAAATGTCCTTTTGCGGCGTGCACAATACCGGCTTGCGGATGAACCGGAGGGCAGTGCCGCCTTGGCGCGCGGTTTTGTTGCGGGAAAAATCGTGAATGCCCGGCACGTGCTTCGCCGCGCTGCTCGGGAAAGCGGAAGCGAAGCCCCAGATATCGAAACGGCGGCCGATATGTTGGGTCACCGATTGCGGGCATTGAAGGGTGCGCGTTCGGTGGATGAAGTGCGCGGCGTGGAAGGCTCGGCAGCGGCCGGATATTTTGACGTATTCGGGCGGCTGATCACCCAGCAGCGGGAGGATTTTCTTTTTGGCGACCGCAACCGCCGCCCACCGCTGGACCGCGTCAATGCGTTGTTGTCATACCTTTACACCTTGCTACGGTTCGACGCCGCGGGCGCGCTCACCGCCCAAGGGCTCGATCCCGCGGTGGGTTTTCTCCATCGCGATCGTCCCGGACGCGAGGGACTGGCGCTTGATCTTATGGAGGAGTTCCGCGCTCCGCTGGCCGACCGGCTCGCGTTGACGCTGATCAACCGGCAGCAAATTCGCGCGCACCATTTCCGTGAGGAAGAAAGCGGGGCGGTGCTGTTGACCGATGACGGCCGCAAGGAGGTCCTCACGGCGTGGCAGAGGCGAAAGCAGGAGGAAATCGAGCATCCGTTTCTGGAAGAGAAAGTCCCTGTCGGATTGCTCATGCACACCCAGGCATTGCTCCTGGCCCGACACCTTCGCGGGGACCTCGACGCCTATCCACCGCTGGAATGGAGGTGATTTTTTGTCATGATGATTCTCGTCAGTTACGACGTTGAAACGGCCACCCCGGAAGGTGCGCGGCGTCTTCGGCGGGTCGCGCGGTTGTGTCTCGATCACGGGCAGCGCGTGCAGAATTCCGTGTTTGAGTGCTTGCTGGCGAACGACCAATGGGTGCTCTTTCGCGCGGAACTTTTGAAAGCCGCTGACCTCAAGCACGACAGCCTGAGATTCTATTTTCTCGGAAACGATTGGACGCGCCGGGTGGAGCATCACGGTGCGAAACCATCGATCGATCCAGAAGGTCCCTTGATCCTGTGACGCGGACCTCTCCCGAACGAGATCAGTGGGGAACATCCGCGAAATCGGTAAACCTATAGGCTATCAATTCTTAGCGATCGGCTGGGTTAGGGAGGGTAGACCGTAACGGGGAAGGCCGCGGTGTGCGCGAAAACCGCTCTTTGACAGTCTCTGATTGAACGACTTGAAGATCGACGGTCGCGCCCCACACGGGGCGCGCGGATTGAAACC
>CALFXL010000015.1 GCA_937958045.1 uncultured Opitutaceae bacterium
CCCGGTTCTCACCGTGAAAGGGTGGTGTCCTGGACCGGGCTAGACGATGGGGACGCAAAGAACGAAAGGGGCGCGAACTTAGGTTCGTGACCGGGTCGTGCAAGCGTTTTTTTTCACGTTTTGCCGTTTGTTTGCCCGAGTGCTTCTGCTGCGTGGCGTGCGACTCGTCCGCCAGGCTCCCTCCGCGCGGCGCGACTCCGGCTTTGCCTTGATTCCGAAGAGTGGGCGCGGAGTATCGCAGCCCATTTGTCGCCGCATGACTTCCGCTGAAATCTCCGCCGCTTTGCCCGCCCGGGCTGTTACCTCCATCGAGTCCCTGCCGTTTCCGCGGATCGCGTCGGGCAAGGTCCGCGAGATCTTCGATCTCGGCGACGCGTTGCTGCTGGTGGCGACGGATCGGTTGTCGGCTTTCGATGTGATTTTGCCGGATGGCATTCCGGGCAAGGGGATCATCTTGAATCAGATGAGCCTGTGGTGGTTTTCGCTGACGACCGGGATCATCGAAAATCATCTGCTGCCGGATCAGGCCGGCGAGTTTGCGCGGCGCGGCATCGTCGATCGCGATCTGCAATTGCGCAGTATGATCGTGAAAAAACTCACACCGCTCACGATCGAGTGTGTGGTGCGCGGTTATCTGGTGGGCAGTGGTTGGAGCTCGTATCGCAAGACCGGCGAAGTCTGCGGACATCGTTTGCCCGCAGGATTGCGGCAGGCGGATCGTTTGCCCGAGCCGTTGTTTACGCCCACGACGAAAGCGCCGAAGGGACAGCACGACGAACCGATCAATGACGCTCAAGGCGCTGCCGCCGTCGGCGCGGCGCTCTACGAACAAGTGAAGTCCGTGAGCCTTGCCTTGTATCGTCTCGGCCATGAACGCGCGCGCGAGGCCGGTATGATTCTGGCGGATACGAAGTTTGAATTCGGCACGGATGTGTCGGGCAAACTCGTCTTGATCGACGAAGTGCTCACGCCGGATTCGTCGCGCTACTGGCCGGCGGATCAGTATGCGCCGGATCAATCGCCGCCGAGTTTCGACAAGCAATTCGTGCGCGATCATTTGCTCGCGATCGCGTGGGATCAAAAACCGCCCGCGCCGTCGTTGCCCGAGTCGGTGATTCGCGACACGCAGGCGAAGTATCTCACCGCGTTGAAAAACCTGCTCGGCTGAGCGGCGTTTGGCGCGCGACGAAACGTTCGCAACGAGCGCGAGCCAATCACGCGCTCACGTTTGCGCGGGGCGCTGCGGGAGGCACGTGGCGCCGCGGCGTGTGCGCAAGAGTTCGCGTCGCAACCAGTCGAGCGCGGCGTTGACGGCGCGGAGTTTGATCGTGCTGCGCGGTCCGGGGATGCTCAGTTTTTTCGACCACACGCCGCAGGGCGTGTAGAGGCCGATGTACACCGCGCCGACGGGATGGCTCAGCGTCGCCGTGCCGCCGCAATAACCGGTGACCGCCAACGCGAAATCCGCGCCCATGCGCTCCGCGGCGCCGGTGGCCATGGCGACGGCGTTTTCCGGACTCGCCGCGCCGTGTTGCGCGAGCAGGCACTCGGGCACATCGAGCAGCTGCATCTTGGCTTCGTTGTCGTAGCACACGACGCCGCCCGCGAAAAATTTCGAAGCGCCCGCGAGATCGGTGAAACAACTCGCGAGCATTCCGCCCGTGGCGGTTTCGGCGACAGCGAGTGTGCTTTCGTTGGCGCGCAGCAGATCCGCCGTCACTTTGGCGAGCGAGTCGTGACCGAAGCACAGCAAGTCTTCGCCGAGCATCGCGCCGCATTCCTGCGCGATTTCGTGAAGCTCGTTGAGCGAGAGACGTCCATTGGGCGCACTGAGACGACAATCGACCTGACCTTGATGCGCGCAGAAGGCGATGTTGAGCGCGTCGCCGTAGCGCGCGAAGATCGGCTGGAGTCGTGTTTCCAAGGCCGACTCGCCGATGCCGGCGGTGCGGAGTTGCACGTAGGCTTCGTGATCGCTCAACAGACCGAGCTGCGTGAGGCGCGGCAGCACTTGTTCGAGAAACATCGGCTGCAACTCGTTGGGCGGGCCGGGGAGCATGCAGAGGACTTTGCCGTCTTGCTCGACCCAGAGACCGGGCGCGGTGCCGTTGGCGTTGGGAAGGAGCTCCGCGCGCTCGGGGCGGTATGCTTGCTTGAGATTGTTGGCGGTCATCTTGCGTCCGAGCTGATTGAAGCGATCCGCGATGGCTTTCTCCGCTTCGACGTCGAAGACCAGTTTTTGTCCGAGGACTTCGGCGATGACTTCCCGCGTGCGATCGTCGCACGTGGGACCGAGTCCGCCGGTGGTGATGACGACGTCCGCTTGGTGCCAGCTCTCGGAAAATTGTTTCGCGATCGCGTTCGCTTCGTCGGTCACGGTCACGTTGCGCTGCAGCAAAACTCCGCGCCGGCCGAGCTGTCCTCCGATGAAAAGTACGTGGCTGTTTGTCGTGAGACCGAGCAGCAGTTCGTCACCCAGCGTGATCAACTCATAACGCGGCGTGCGGGTGGACGATGGCGAGGGCGGGACCGTAGAAACCATACTTGCGGAGCGTGAAATTAGGTTAATCTCTTCAAAATGCCAGCCAACGGTCCAGATAACGACGCCGCTCCGCTCGATCTGAAAGAGAAAGTCCGCCGTCTCCCGGAAAAGCCCGGCGTGTATCTCATGAAGGATCGACTCGGTCGCATCCTGTACGTGGGCAAGGCGAAGAGTTTAAAGAAACGCGTGAGCTCCTATTTCACGCCGTCGCGTGCGATGACGCTGCATCCAAAAATTCGCGCGCTCATCGATCTCATCGAGGATTTCGACACCATTGAAGTGCGTTCCGAACCCGAGGCGCTGTTGCTCGAAGGCCGGCTGATCAAGCAGTGGAAGCCGAAGTACAACACCGACTTCACCGACGATAAACGCTTCCCGCTCGTGCGCCTCGATCCGCACGAAGAGATGCCGCGGTTTCGTCTCACGCGTTTCAAAAAAGACGATCGCTCGCGCTACTTCGGGCCGTTCGCGCATTCGGGTTTGTTGCGCAAGACGCTCGCGCAGATGCGCCGGCAATTCGGCATCTTGCTCGGCGATGCGTCGCCGAAGAAACTACCCGATGGACGGTGGCAGCTCTACGACGACGTGCGGCAGGAGTTGTATGGATTTCCCAACGAAGTGACGGCGGAGGATTACCGTCGCCGCGTGGATGAGGCGTGCGCATTTCTCGAAGGCAAGTCGCGCGAGTGGCTCGTGTCGCTGCGCGAAGAAATGCAGAAGGCCGCCGAAAAACAGGAATTCGAAAAAGCCGCGGAGCTGCGCGATGTGGTGTTTGCGCTCGAAAAAACGCTTGAGAAAACCCGCCGCTTCGAGCGCGACCAATGGCTGCTGCAGGCCGATGCGGAGGCGATCACCGCGCTGCAGGAAGCACTTGCGCTCAAGACGCCGCCCGCGCGCATGGAGTGTTTCGATATCTCGCACATCTCGGGCACGTTTGTCGTCGCCTCGATGGTGCATTTCGCGGACGGGCGGCCGGATAAAAACAATTACCGTCGGTTTCAGATCAAGAGCTTCATCGGCAACGACGACTTTCGCGCGATGGAGGAAGTCGTCGGACGCCGCTATCGACGTCTGCATCAAGAAGGAAAACCGATGCCCGATCTCATCGTGATCGATGGCGGACGCGGGCAAATCGGCGCCGCGCTGAAGGCATTTGTCGCGATCGGATTGGAGCCGCCAGCGTTGATCGGCCTGGCGAAGAAACACGAGACGATCATTTTCCCCGACGAACGCGCGCCGCTCAATCTGCCGCTCTCGCATCCGGGCTTGCGGCTGCTGCAACGCCTGCGCGACGAGGCGCATCGTTTCGCCAACACGTACAATGCGGATCTTCGCTCGAAGAAAATTCGCGAGTCGATCCTCGATGATTTTGCGGGACTTGGCGACGTGCGCCGCGCGGCGCTGATGGCGTATTTTGGTGACATCGACCGCTTGCGCGCGGCGACGCCGGAGGAGATCGGCGAAGTCGATGGCTTTGGGCCGAAGCTGGCCGCCGAACTGCACGCATTTCTGAATCGCGGTTGAAGCGGTCGTCAGCCTTTGCGCAGACGGACGAAATAATCCATCGCGCGCACGGGCAGCAGCCAGCGCAAAAACAGGAAGAACGTGGCGTGACGCGGCGCGTTGTAGTGAGTTTTCGGATACGCGGATGCGAGCGCCTTCTCCACGGCGCGCGCGATGTCGTCGGGCCGGCCCGCGGTGCTACGAAGCTTCTGTGAATTGGCGCGGAAACCTTCGACGTACGGAGCGTAGGGACCGGCATCGCCGAGCGCGGAGGCGGAGACTGCGTTGGCGACCTGGCCGAACTCCGTGCGGATGAAGCCAGGCCGCACGAGCACGACGTCGATGTTGAACGGTTTGAGTTCGCCGCGGAGCCCGTCGTTGATCCCTTCGAGCGCGTGTTTCGTCGAATCGTACACTGACGACATCGGCCGGACGATCCGTCCCGCGACCGAGCCGATGTTGACGATGCGCCCGTGACCTTGTGCGCGCAGATGCGGAAGGACGAGTTGCGTGAGCGCGACGAGCGAAAAGACGTTGGTCTCGAAATTGTTTCGTATCGAATCGATGGATACGCGTTCGACCGGACCGCGTTGACCGTAGCCGGCGTTGTTGACCAGCGCATCGATGCGGCCGAAGCGCGCGAGTGCGGTGGCGACCAATTGCGCGCGATCTTCCGCGGAGGTCACATCGCAACCGACGATCTCCACGCGCGTGCCCGAAGCGTCGAGCTCGGCCGCCAGCGTTTTGAGGCGATCCAGGCGGCGAGCCGCGAGCACGAGACGAGCGCCACAGGCGGCCAGCCGTCGCGCGATGGCTTCGCCGATGCCGGAAGAGGCGCCGGTGACGATGACGATTTGATCGCGCAGCGGAGGGAACGGCATGCGGAAAAAAAGCGTCGCGACGGAGCCACTGGCAATGCGCAAACGCGGCGCGATGTGCCGTGATAAATCCCGATTGCGCGCGCGGTGGGTCGCGGGCAAGGTGGGTGTCATCTCCATTTCCCCATGCACTCTTATCGCGCGTTGTTGGTGGCCGGGTTGCTTTTCTTTGGTGTGACGGCGCTCGCCGACGTGACGTTGGCGCCCGTGTTCACGGATCATGCGGTGTTGCAACGCGAGAAACCGCTGCCGGTTTGGGGCCGCGCGGAACCGGGAGAACGCGTGACGGTGAGTTTCTCCGGTCAGACGATCGGCACGACGACCGGCGCGGATGGGCGATGGATCGTTTATCTCGCGCCGTTGGAAGCGTCCGCGCAGCCGGCCGAATTGGTGGCGGTGGGAAAAAACGAAGTGCGTCTGCGCGACGTGCTGGTGGGCGATGTGTGGCTTTGCTCCGGGCAGTCCAACATGGAGTGGCCGGTCGAGCGCTCGATGAATTGGGAGGAAGAAGTGGCGACGGCGGATTTTCCGCTGATCCGGCACATCAAGTTTAAGAAAACGGTGGCGAAGGAACCGGCCGAAACCGTGGCCGACGACGGCGCGGGTTGGCGCGTGTGCACGCCCGAAGTGGCGAAGTGGTTTTCCGCGGTCGGATTTTATTTCGCGCGCGATCTGCAGCCGCGCATCGGCGTGCCGGTCGGGCTGATCAATGCCACGTATGGCGGCACTCCGATCGAAGGCTGGTTGAGTCCGGCGGCGTTGAGCGATCCGGCGTTTGCGATTGTCGCGGAACGCTGGCGCGCGGCGGAAGCGTCGTATCCCGACGATAAAGCGCGTCACGATGCCGCGGTGGCGGAGTGGAACGCGGCCGAAAAAGCGGCGCGCGAACGTGGCGAAAAGTTCACCGTTCCCTGGCCAGCCCAGCCGGCGGGTGTGAAATGGTACCGTCCCTCCGGACTCTACAACGGCATGATCGCGCCGCTGATGCCGGTCGCGGTGTGCGGTGTGCTTTGGTACCAAGGCGAGACCAACACGGATCGTCCCGACGAGTATGGCGCGTTGTTCAGGAAGTTGATCACGAGCTGGCGCGCGCATCTGGGGCAGGACGATGTATTCTTTTTTTGGGTACAACTCGCCGCGTACTCGGGAGGCGATTCGGCGGCGACCGGTTGGGCGCGTTTGCGCGATGAACAGTCCAGCGCGCTCGCGCTCCCGCGCACCGGACAAGCCATCGCGATCGATGTGGGCGATCCCGACGATATTCACCCGACCAACAAACAAGCGGTGGGGCGCCGTCTGGCGCTGATCGCGCGCGCCAAGGTGTACGGGAGCCCGGTGGATCATTCCGGTCCTGTATTCGAAAAAGCCATACGCGAAGGCGCGGCGATGCGCGTGAGTTTCCGCCATGCGGACAACGGCCTGATCGCGCGCGACAAACCGCTGCAGTCCTTCCAGATCGCCGGTGCGGATCAGAAATTTTATCCGGCGATCGCCATGATCGATGGAGGGTCGGTTGTGGTGTCGTCGCCCGACGTCCCCGAGCCTGTCGCCGTTCGCTACGCCTGGACGAATGCCCCCGAAGCCAATCTCTACAACGGCGCAGGTTTACCCGCGGTTCCGTTCCGAAGCGATGATTGGTGAGAAAAGGCGGGAGGAGCTCGTTACGAGAAAGCGTGTCCCGGAGGGCGCGCTCCTTGCCGAACGTCTGGATCGCTTGCGCGGAGACGCGGGCGAGGATAGCGTGGTCGGCCATGCGCTTCCTTCCCCGTCTGTTTTTCGCTGTTTTGCTTATGTCTTTGTTTTCTTTTTCCCGCGCGGAGCCGCTCGATGTCGGCGATCCCGCTCCTGTCCTCTCCGCGACGACCGAGACCGGTGCGACGCTGAATCTCGGGGAGGTTTATCCCAAGGGTTTCACGCTCGTTTATTTTTATCCCAAGGCCGACACGCCTGGTTGCACCGCGCAGGGATGCTCGCTGCGCGATGCGTATGAAGAGCTCACGCAGCGAGGCGTGACGGTGATCGGCGTGAGCGTGGACGGTGTGGACGCGCAGAAGGCTTTTAAGGAAAAATACAATCTGCCGTTCACGCTGCTGGCCGATTCGGATCGGAAAGTGATGACGGCTTTCGGCCAGACGGGCGGCATCACGGGCTTCGCGAGTCGTCAGGCATTCTTGATCGATAAAAACGGCAAGATCGTCTGGCGCGATCTGAAGGCGTCGACCAAGCAGCAGGCGGAAGACGTTTTGGCGGCGCTGAACAAACTCAGCGGCTGAGATCGCGAACGGGCGCACGCCGCCGTCGGCAATCCTGCATACGCAAAAAAACGCACGCCATTTGCCGGCGTGCGTTTTTGTATTCGAGAGTTGAATACGCGAGGCGTCTTTGCTGGGAACCGCGCGTGGCGCCCGTGCTTACTGCACCTTGGCGTCGATCAGCTCGTAAAGGCGGCGCGAGCGGTTGAGGTTGCCGCCTTCGCCCCAGCGGATGCGGATGAGCGTTTGCTGGCGGTTGATCTCTTCGATCTTGATGCGGACCTTTTGGTCTCCCTGAGCGCGCGCGAGGAGCTCGGCGTCGAATTTATTGAGCTCGAATTTGGTGAGGAAAAGCTCGGCTTCGGCCACTGCTTCCTTGGCCGCTTGGGCGACGATCGGGGCCGTGGAGTTAAACACCATGCGGAACTCGCCGAACTGATACTGGGCGACGGTCTCACCGGTTTCATCGAGGACGACGGAGCGGCAGCCGGCCAGGGCACCGAGGGTGAGAAGCGCCAGAACGGAAATGCGGAGAAGTTTCATCGGCCCGAACGAAACGGCGCCCTGTCGCGGAGGCAAGCCGCGTACGCATCAGAGAATTCAGAAATCCGAGACGGATGGCTGAATGACGAAATCAACGAAGAGCGCCGTCGGCGTCTAGGTGGCGCGGTATGCGCATAACGCACTTGCTCCGGTCGGGCGCAGTCCCGAAGTTGGCCGTATGAAGAGTCAACCGCTTGTCGGCCTGATCATGGGCAGCACCTCCGACTGGGAAACGATGCAGCACGCTGCAACCACGTTGGAACAACTGGGCGTGCCTTACGAAAAACACGTCGTGAGCGCGCATCGCACGCCGGACAAGATGTACGAATACGCCAAGACGGCCGAAGGTCGCGGACTGCGCGCGATCATCGCCGGCGCGGGCGGCGCGGCGCATTTGCCCGGGATGACGGCGGCACTCACGCCATTGCCGGTGCTCGGTGTGCCGGTGGAGTCGCACGCGCTCAAGGGGCAGGACTCGCTTCTCTCGATCGTGCAAATGCCCGGCGGTATCCCCGTGGCGACGTTTGCGATCGGCAAAGCCGGCGCGATCAATGCGGCGTTGTTTGCCGCGGCGATCCTCGCGAGCGGCGGTGATCAGAAGATCAAAATCGCTCTCGATAAATTCCGCGCAGAGCAGACGACGAAAGTCCTGGACTCCAGTCTGCCGTGAAAGCGCGAGCAGCGCGTTTGGCAAATGACCAGTGGCCAATGACGAAAGGCTACTGGCTCATGCCGAAGGCCGAAGGGTGAAGCCGAGGGCGGAGGGCTAGGACGCAGGCGTGTGTGATTTGTCGAGTAGCTGGCCGATCTTGTTGTGTTTTTCCCCTAGCGACTTGCGCAGGCGTCCGGCTTGTTGCGCGGAAACGCGCTTGTCATTGCGCGCTGGTCATTGGTCACTGGTTGTTCGTCCTTTTCCATGATCTCTCCCGGCAAAACCATCGGAGTCCTCGGAGGCGGCCAACTCGGTCGCATGTTCGCCCAAGCGGCGGAGCGTCTCAGTTATCGCGTGCATATCTACGAGCCGGCAGAGCGCTCGCCGGCTGGCGAAGTGTCGGCGGAGGAGTTCAACGCGCCGTACACTGACGTGGAGCGCCTGACGGAGTTCGTGAGCCGCTGCGATGTAGTCACGTACGAGTTTGAAAACATACCGGTCGAGCCGCTCTGGGACATCGAGAAAAAGGCGCTCCTGCGTCCGCACTGGAACGTGCTCGAAGTCTGCCAGAATCGCATGCGCGAAAAAACCTGGCTCCGCAAAAACAACTTCCCGCATGTGCCCTTCGCGGAGGTCGAAGCCGGCGATGATCTTGATGCGGCCATCCGTCGCATCGGCCTGCCGTGCGTGGTGAAGACGGCGGACTTCGGTTACGACGGCAAGGGGCAGATCAAAGTGAATGATGAAGCGAGCCGCGCGCGGGCGGTGTCGTCCTTTGCGCGTCAACGTGCGGTCGTCGAAAAATTCATCGACTTCAAATGCGAGCTTTCGGTGATCGTCGCGCGCACGCCGGGTGGTGTGATGAAGACCTTTCCGGTTTCGGAAAACATCCACACGAAACACATCCTCGATTTCTCGATCGTGCCCGCGCGCATCCCGGAGCCGGTGCGTGTCGAAGCGGAGACGCTCGCCAAGGCGATCGCGGAAAAACTCGATGTCGTGGGGCTGCTCGCGGTGGAGCTTTTCCTCACCGATCGCGGCGAAATCCTCGTCAACGAACTCGCGCCGCGTCCGCACAACTCGGGCCACTACACGCTCGATGCGTGCCGCACCTCGCAATTCGAACAACACGTGCGCGCCGTCTGCGATCTGCCGCTCGGCGACACCACACTCACGTCGCCGGTCGTGATGGTGAACATCCTGGGCGACGCGTGGAAATGGCGCGACGGCCAACTCGTCGGCGATCCGAACTGGGCCGCGATTCTCGAGCATCCGGCGGCGAAGCTGCATCTTTACGGAAAGAGCGAGCCACGCCCTGGCCGCAAGATGGGACACTTCACCGTGCAAGCCGCATCTGCGGATGCCACGCTGGAAGCCGCGCGCGCGCTGAAGACCAAACTGTGAGCGAAAGCGCTTCGCGCTTTCGCGGGCCTGCCGGGAGCACCGGCCGCTGGCCGGCTCCTTTTCAATCGCCGGCGGGCCGCCGGCGCTCCCATCGGTCGCCGATCACTTCACCGTGAACTCATAACCATCGGTGCCGATGAGCACGGCGTAGGTGCCGGACTCCAGCGGAGCGACGAAGGTCAGCGTGAGAACATCCGCGGCGGGCTGCGAGATGACGACCGGCAGGCGAGTATCGCCGAAGCCTGCAAAACCGGAGGTGATGCGTTCCAGCGGTGCGCTGCGCGAGCCATCATCCTGCGTCGTGGTGGGGGCGACTTCGATCAGCGGATAATCCTCGGGCGCCTGTTTGGGGCGCGCCGGTAGTTTTCCTTTGAATACAAGCGTGAGATTGCCGCCTTCGAAAACGGGCGGTGGGGTGCGGCCCTTGAAGGTGAGCGGCGCTTGTTCGGTTTCGCGGCCGCGATTGAGAATGCCGCGGGCGAGTCCGCCGAGACCGGCGGAGGAACTGCCGCCGTTGCGCGGCAACGGGGCCCAGGTGTTGTCGTCATTGCGGCCGTAAAGCCCGTTGCTGCGCGGCCACTCGACCGTCGCCTCCGAGCGCGGTGCGGCGGTTTGTTCTTTGAGCGCGGCGACGGCTGCTGCCGTCGTGCGTTCGAAGACGTACGAGAAAATCTCGTCTTCGCCGATGAGTTTGTCGCCATCGACACGGAAGGCGGGCGCCGTATCGACGGCGTGCGAGAACAGTGTATTCGCCGGAGCACTACGCGCGCGACCGCTGCCGGGCATTTGCAGACGAATCGGCAGATCGCCCGCCCGGAAAGTATTGTCGATAATCGCGCCGCGCAGGGGGCGGCGGAGCGAGACACCGGGGGCGGTGGCTTCGAAGCTGGCGGTGAGCGAAGCGCCGTCGGCGGATTGGCGTGTGAAGCGCAGGACCACGTTTTCCTCGTGGCCGGTGGACTTGGTGGTGGCGGTGCCCAGGTAGAGCGTGTCGGCGCGCGTCGCATCCATCGCCGTTTGCCAGCGAGCGGCCAGTTGGGCTTTCGCCTGGTCGGCGGAGACGCGGGTGAGTTTTAGCGCGTCGACATGATCGCCGGTGCCGCGAAGCAGGCCGTCTTCAGAAAGCTGCAGCCAGAGAGAAATCGCTTCGCCGACCGAAAGCAGCGGGCCGGCATCGGCGATGGCTTGGTTGGAGCGCGAGACGAGATTGAGCGAGAAAACACCGCTGGTTTCATCGAGTTTCCACGTGCCGGAAAAAGGACGCGCATCGCTCCAGCCGCCGGCGTTGCGGATGAGTGCCGACACTTGCCGCGAACCCGAACGCGCTTGCGTGATCTCGATGGAAAATGACGCGTTTTTGTCGGCGGCGGCGGCGGCGCTGACAAAAAACGATCCCGCCGCAATCAACTCCTGCAAACGCGCGAGGCGCGCTTCCTGCGCCTGCTTCGCTTCGGCGAGGATCTCCGCGCGCGCGAGCACGAGTCGGGAGATGATTTCGTTTTGTTTTTCGATCGCGGCGCGCAGCGCGGCATCGTCGTCGGCATTGCCTGCGACGAAAGTGGCGGCGCCGAACTCTTCGCGCGGTTTCCCCTCGGGGATCGCTCGCGTGAACGTGCCTTGCAGCAACGTGAAGCGCCATTCGCCATCCACCTTTTGCGCGGTGGCCACGCCCGACAGCGGGAACGCCTGCCCGCCGGCGCTGGTTTCGCGCAGGATGATCGGACCAAATGCGGAGAGCGCTGTATCCACAGACCCGATACGCTCGCGCACGCGCGGATCGTTGGCGGCTTCCGTGGCGTCGCGCAGAGCCGCGGCGGGTGCGGGGGAAAGTCCGAGACGCCGCAGGTAGGCGCTGGTGTTTTCTTGCACGTACAACGTCGCCGGAACGCTGCCCTGCGCCTCAAATTTCACGAGATGCGAGCCGTCGCTTTGGCGCACGGCGGTGCGCTTCACGTCGTTGAACACGACTCGTCCGGGGATCTGCGTGGCGAGCCATTCGGTGAAAGCAGACTCGGGAAAACGGTTGCGCACATGGGACCACAACATGCCTGCGGCGACGATCACGGCGAGAATGACCCCGGAAAGGATCAGCACGCGCGCGGGAATCTTCGGTACCGCCGGTGCGGCGGTCGTTGTGGTCGTTGGTGGCGGTGGCGGAGGCGGAAAAACGGTTGAAGCCGCGACCACAGGCGGCGGCGGGACGACCGGAGGAGGTGGCGGGGGAGTCGGCGGAAATCCGTGCTGGCCTCCCGACGGAGGAGGCGGGGGTGGGGGAGGCGGTGGAGGGATGTCGTGCGACATGGGTGGATTTCCAAAAAAACGTTGCCGGTGAATGCATATGCGGGCGGTCCGACGCCGCCCGCATTTTCAGGGAATCAGCGCCGGAGCTGATCGAGTTTCGACGGGATCACGAGAATGGCGCGGATCACGTCGATGAGCAGGTGGTAGAACAAGAAGCTCAGATAGGCGAAGAGCGGGAAGATGCACGCGGCGGCGAGGAGGGCGACACCGATGGACTCCGAGGGCACCGGGAAGGGCACGGCGGCGAGGAGCGCGGTGGCGAAACTCAGGTGGGTGCCGAAGATGGCAAAAATCAGCACCAGCGCACCGGCGAGCGCATAGAGGAAAAACACGAGCGGTTGCAGCACCAGCATCGCCTTGGCGAAAAACGAAAGCAGCCCGATCGCTTCTTCGCCGGCGGTGGCGGGCCCTTGTTCCACATTCACGAGCGAGGGATGCAGCGCGATCGCGGCCGAGGCGGCGAGCATGACAAACGAGATCAACCCAGGCACGAGCGGCGCAGCGCTTTCTCTCCGGATCGACGTGGCGATGCTTCCGACCAGCACACCGACGGCTGCGAGCAAGAGGACCAAGCCCACACACTCGAGAATCGCCAGCGACGCCACCCGCGTGGGCGACGTTTGCAAAATCGACGCGCACGCATCGAGCAGCCGTTTCGCGACAAACTGCAGAATCGCGAGCACGATCACGGCGACGATGCCCGTCATGAAGGGCTGAAACGAATCGTAACGGATCGCATACACGACGCCCAGGATCAGCGCGAGGACGGCGCCGCCGAGCACGAGCAATTGGCCAAACGGATTGCAGAAACCAAACACGCGCTGGAGCAGCGCGGGGTTCAGGAGCTTGCGTGCGCCAGCGAGCAGGACGCCGATGAACGACGACAAAATGGTCGGGAGTTTCACCGCGTCGGCGGCTTTGAACGCGGGACGCGCGCTGGCCGCCGGGGCGGTGCCCGCCGACGTTGTTGTCGCAGATGTGGGGATTGCCGGCGGGGTGGTGGCCGAGGCGGAAGCGGAGCCGGGGAGCGGCGGTGCGCCGGACGCATCGAGCACGGTGCTGAGCGGACGCCAGGTGGTTTCGCCGACGGGGATGATGTTGGTGGCGGACGTGATTTCTCCTCGGGCGAGAAGTTGACGAAGTTCATCGAGGGTGACGGGACCCGATGGCTGGTTGGAAGCGTTGGCGTAGTAGTATTTCATGGGATACGACGGCCGAGTGGTGGTTGAGCTGACGGAGATAAAAGCGCCGCGGGCTGGTGATGCAGAGCGCGCTGTATGCAGATCGTCAGGCCGGTGTCGTGGGATGCAGGCGATCGGAACCAGAACTCGCCATCGATCTAACCGGAGACGCTGACATAAGGCCGCAGATTGAAGCGGGATAGGGCGAGCAGCAAGCGCTCGCGCAGAGGCGCCTATGCTTTCCGCGAGATAGAAGGAGCCTGCACGATGCGCTGCCTGCATTTTGCGCAAATCTTAAGGGCGCCGCTCAGGCGCGGAAAAGGGCGGTTTCTACTGTCGATAAGACCTCCTCCATAATCACGCGACGGCGCGATTTTCCCTTCAGGCGACAGAGGCGCGGCCGATGACTTTTTCCGGTCGGGGAGGCGCGTCGCAGGCGGTCCCACCCACACGACACCTTTACCAATGAAAAAGTACCTGATCGCTCTGGCCGCACTCGCTCTTCTGGGCAGTGTTGGCGTTTCTCTCTGGTCTCCCGATTCTTCGGTTGATGCCGCTGCCGTTTCTGGCGACTCTTCGATCGCGCGGTTGATCGCCCCCGCGGGGGCCTCGCAGGAGGTTTCCTTTGCTCCGTCGGCTCTGACGGAGCAGGGTGAAGGCTCTCTCGTTAATGAGCATGTGCGTGCAGTTCTGCCTGGCGTTCCGGCCAATCTTCGCGACTGGCGTGACTATCAGCCGGATGTCCTAACCGTGCGCCCTTACCCGAATTCGGAGCCGGTCACTTTCGAGCGTTCTGATTCGTATGACCAACACGGCCGTTCTGTTTGGGTGGGTCGGAATTCGGTTGAAGGAGCCTTCTTTGTGGCGACGGCGTCCAAGAACCATTACCTCGCGATGCTGTCATTGCCCGATTCTGACACGGTGGCGATTCGCATCACCGAGCGTGGAGTGGATGTG
>CALFXL010000016.1 GCA_937958045.1 uncultured Opitutaceae bacterium
GGCGAAGGGCGAACGGTTGGTGGGGAGCTGACTATTGACGGGGGGATCGGGCGGTGGGGAGCATCGCCCTACCTGAGGCTGAAGGTGGGCTTTTGCGGAGCAGCAAGGGGGCTTCAAATGCGGCGGTGTTGGTCGGCTGGGCTCGACCCGGGATTCGCGTTGCGCGAAGGTGCCGCGGTTTACCTCACGCTCTCATGAATGATCCGCTGCCTTCTCTTCCGTCTCATCGTCAGCTGCCCGATGCGAAGGGCTTTTTCGGCAAGTTCGGAGGTTCGTTTATCCCGCCCGAATTGCAGCGGCAGATGGATGAGATCGCGCATGCGTATCATCGCATTTGCCGGAGTCATGATTTCATCCGCGAGCTGCGTTCCATCCGGAAACATTTCCAGGGGCGGCCCACGCCGGTGTATTATTGCCGGAACTTGAGCGACGATCTCGATGGCGCGCGTATTTATCTGAAGCGCGAGGACCTCAATCACACGGGCGCGCACAAGCTCAATCACTGCATGGGCGAGGCGTTGCTCGCGAAGTTTCTCGGGAAGAAAAAACTGATCGCCGAGACGGGGGCGGGGCAGCATGGCGTGGCGCTGGCGACGGCGGGTGCGTATTTCGGCATCCCGGTCGAGATCCACATGGGGCAGGTCGATATCGAGAAGGAGCACCCGAATGTGTCGCGCATGAAAATCCTCGGCGCGAAAGTGGTGCCCGTGACGTTTGGCGCGAAGACGTTGAAGGAGGCGGTGGACTCGGCGTTTCAGGCGTACCTCGCCGATCCGGTGAACAGTATTTATTGCATCGGTTCGGTGGTGGGGCCGCATCCGTTTCCGCTGATGGTGCGCGAATTTCAGCGCGTGGTCGGCATCGAGGCGCGCGAGCAATTTATCGAGATGACCGGCGAGCTGCCGGACAATGTCGTCGCGTGCGTGGGCGGCGGCTCAAACGCGATGGGCATCTTCACGGCGTTTCTCGACGACCCCGTGCGCTTGCACGGCGTGGAACCGCTCGGCCGCGGCAGCAAGCTCGGCGATCACGCGGCCAGCCTGAGCTACGGCGAGGAAGGGGTGATGCATGGTTTCAACTCGATCATGCTCAAAGACGAGAAAGGCGAACCGGCGCCCGTGCACTCGGTGGCGAGCGGACTCGATTATCCGTCGGTCGGTCCGGAGCACGCGTATCTGTTCAAGTCGGGTCGCACGATCGCGGGCACGGCGTCGGACGAAGAAACGATCGCGGCGTTTTTCCGTCTGGCGCGTCGTGAAGGCATCATCCCGGCGCTCGAGAGTGCGCACGCGGTCGCGTATGCATTGCGGCTCGCGAAGGAGCGTCCGGACGAATCGATCCTCGTGAACCTCAGCGGGCGCGGCGACAAGGACCTGGATTTTGTGGTCAATAATTACGGAGCAGGAGAGTGAGAGAAGAGTGAAGGGTGAAAGGGAATGACGAATGGCGGGGCTAAGGGCGAGGGACGAATGGGGAAAGAAAAAGGTCCTACGGCGTTGAGCGCCGGTAGGACCTTTTTTTCGGACTAAGTTTTCGAGCGAGGGCGGAGCGCCGCGTCTGTCGTTAGCGGTTTAGGAAACGCTCCGGGATGTCGACGACGAGGAGGTCGAGGGTTTTGCCGTCGCTGAAGTGGCCGGACTGAATGAGCACGCGTTTGTTGTCCGGGCTGATGATCGGGTGCGTGTGGTCGGGGCGCATTTTGTGATCGGAGGTCAGCAAGAGGCGTTCGCCGTTGCGGCGGTCGATCAGGTAAACATCGCCGCCGAAGCAGTCGGCCACCGCGAACTTGCCGTCGGAGGAGCCGTTGCAGTGCCAGAAGCCGCCTTTGCCACCGCCGCCGGTGTCTTCTTCGATTTGGCCGAGGATCTCGACGTGATTGGTGCGGAGATTGATCACGGCGACGCCGGTGGGGCGCTCGCGGAGATACGGGAGATGGCCCATGATGTTGAACATGACCTCGTCTTTGGTCGCGACGGTTTCATGCGTGATCCATTCGTCGGGTGTTTCGACGTAGAGCGGGCGGTTGCCGGAACCGTCGGCTTTCACGGTCCAGATGCGCTGCGGCGCGTCGCCGGTGGTCTCGTGGCAATAGATGATCTCGCCGGGAACCCACGGGTTGGTCTGCACATGGCCCATGCGGAAATCGACGTCGATGACGGTTCTGATTTCGCCGGTCTTCACATCGATGGCGCGGATGCCGCCGGGGCCGCGTCCGTTTTCTTCGAAACGTCGGCGTGAGGCTTCGCGGCTTTGGGAAGGATCGGTGTTTTGTTGATCGATCACGCGACCGCCGCGGGTGTTGGGCGCGCCGGTGACGCCGGCGGGCGGCGTGCTGGCGCGTGTATTCGAATTTTGGTTACGCGGGCGTTCGGGACCGTAGGTGACGCCCCAATAAATCGTGGAGTCGTCCGCATCGAGGGCGAAGCCGCCGGAGTCGCGCAGATCCGCGGGGAGAACGCAGACGACGCGTTCGTAAGCGGCGGCGGGTTTCGGTGTGCCGGCGAGCGCGTCGGCGATGAGCGGATCGAGCCGGAGCTCGACGAGTTCGCGCGGGAGCGGCGGAGGCGGCGGCGTGGAGTCGTCGGAGCCGGGCGCGCGGCGAACCGGGCCGCCGCGCATGTAATAAAGCGTGTTGGTTTTGCGGGAAAGGTTGAGGCTGCCGGTGTTGGTGGCGGGGCCTTCGGTGATCTGGATGATGTCGCCGTTTTTCTCGTGAACGAGGAACGCTTGCGAGCCGCTGCCGCCGCGATCGGCGCGGAAGATGATCCATTCGCCATCGGCGGTCCAGGTGGTGTGCGTTTGATACGGTTTCGCGTCGGAGGAGTCGGGATTGGACGTGATCGCGGTGACGGTGAGCCCGCTGACCTTGTCGACGTAGGTGCGTTTCTCGGACGGGAAGCGTCGGCCGACTTGCGCGTCGAGCGTGGCGGTGGCCGAGAGCAGACAAAGCGCGAGCAAGCCGCGCCGGGCGAGGGTGGGGAGTGTACTCATAAAGGGTAAAACGAGAGCCGGATGGCGCGTGTGGGGAGACGGAACGCTGACGCGGAAGATACGCAAAAATCGGCGATATGTTTTCGTATCGTAAGAAAGCGGGCCAATGGCGAATGACTAGTGGCCGATGGCGAGGGCCTAGGGAAAGCCATAGGTCCTATAGGGCTTATGGGGCCTATAGGACCTATCGTGGGAAGGATGGCGCCGACAGGGCGTCGGCGCGGCCGCGGGCTTAGAGCACGTTGAGCGTCTTGCGGTAGAAGGCCACGACCTCGTCGGGGTCGTCGGTGAAGAGGATGAAGTCGTTCATCCACGACGGCGCGCGGTGGGTGCGGATCATGGCGCGGAGTTGTTTGCGCAGATCAGTCCAATAACCGGCGTTGTAGAAAATGTACGGGATGCGCGGGCGGATACCGAGCTTGAGATTGCACAGCTCGATGCCGATCTCCTCGAGCGTGCCCATGCCGCCGACGTTGAAGATGCAAAAATCGGCGACCTCGAACCACTTTTGGCGATTGTGGCGGCCGGTTTCCTGGAAGGTGTTGAAGAAGTCCACGCCGAGCTCGGGCGGTTGCGCTTCGAGTTCGAGGAAACACGCGCCGGTGAGCGCGCCTTTGCTGCGCGCTTGATCGGTGGCGAGACGCATGACGCCGCCGCCGCCGCCGGTGAGCACGCCGACATCGCGACCGATGAAACCGGTGAGTTTGTCGATGAGCTGAGAGATGCGGTCGGTTTCCGCCTGTTCGAGTCCGACGGCGGAACCGTAGAACGCGAGGATGGTGGACTCGCGGAATTTGCGCACCTGCTCATCGCGCACGAAGAAGCCGCGATCTTTTTTGTAGGTGTGCAAGTAGAGCTCGTTCATCGCCTCGTTGAGCCAGTACACGTCGAGGCCGATGGCGTCGAAGGTTTCGAGGCGTGCGTGCGCGTGATTGGAGAGGAAAAATCCGTGCGTGCGCGACGGGCGGCGGAAGACGATGCGTTTGAGCCGCATCTGCTGAAGGCGTGTGAGGATTTCGATCTCTTCGAGCAGATTGGGGAAATAATCGATGATCAGTGTGTCGGCATCTTCAGGCGCGGCATCGAGCGCCTGGATCAAGGTGCGATGGCCGCAGGTCGCGGCTTCGCTCTGGATGCGCGCGCGGAGATCGGCGGGATCGCTGAAACGGCCGGCGTTGAGGACCACGCAGGCGTTTTCCATCGTCGCGGATTGGCCGCGCACGGTGAGACGTGTGCGCGGTTTGACGGAATCGGCCGAGGGCTTCGGCGGATTTTCGTCGAAGCAGCGGTAGACCTCGGTCGCGGTGGCTTGGAGACGGACGCGTTTCTTCTGCAGGCCCTTCGACTCGGTGTCGGAGGTGATCGGCGCGCGGAAAATTTCGACGGACACCACGGGATTCACCACCGGTTGATCGCCGGTGTTGTAGATCTCGAGCATGATGTTCGTGCCGAAGGTTTTTATCGGATCGAGCAGCACGGCGCTGGTGTGGATGCCGAAGTTGCCCTTGCCGCGGTTGAGGAGCACGTAGTGCTCTTTCAAATACATCGAGCAGCTCGTGAGCACGCCGGAGCGCGGCGCGATGGTGAGCAGATCGGTCTCGTGGCGGATCTGGACTTTATCGAGATACGCGCGACCGGCGATGCCGGACACGAGACGCTCGAACGCCGGACGCTGCAGGCGCGGATTGAGCGTGTAGCGCACGTGATGCGGCGTGAGGAAAACACGGCCCTCGCGGTCGATGCTTATGGTGTTGGGAAGTTTCAGGACATTGGCCTGGATCGCGTCCCAGATCTCGGCGGTGGAGAGCTTCGCGGATTCTGGAGCGTAGAAAAGCCGGCCCACGGGCGTGCCCGAGCGCAGGAGTTTCTTCCAATAAGGCGCGTTGGGGAAACTGGTGTCGTAGATAAACGCGTCGGCCTCGAGCAGGAGGCGGTTGCCATCGACCACGGGTTTGCCGCGCAGCGTCATCTCGATGCCGATGCGCGCGAGCGTGCTGCGTTCGGTGAAAGCGAGTTGATCGAGATGTGCTTTGAGAAATTCGAATTCCGCGGGGT
This sequence comes from uncultured Opitutaceae bacterium, assembly GCA_937958045.1. Classification (GTDB taxonomy): domain Bacteria; phylum Verrucomicrobiota; class Verrucomicrobiia; order Opitutales; family Opitutaceae; genus Nibricoccus. The sequence goes on from CALFXL010000016.1 coordinate 5,047, forward strand.
TGCGCGGCCAGAACGCGAGCGTCAGCGAGACGCTGTTTTCGTCCTGCGGGCGAACGGTGAGGATCTGGCCGTCCTCGGAGGTCCAAAACTGGTCGTGGTGCATGGGGGTGCGAAGTGAAAAGCGCGGTATGGAAAGTGACAAGGGGCGAGTACGCGAAATACCGGATGCACGGCAGGATGTGATTGCCTTGGGTTCGCGGCGCGGGCATCGAAGAAAACTTTGCGGCACCAAATCCAGTTTGGCTGTCCATCTTACCACCTCTCTTCTCATGAAATTGAAACAAACCCTGATCGTTTCCGCCCTGGCTCTTGGATGTTCGTTTGCGTCGGCTCAGACGCCAGCGGAAGCTCCGGCCGCGGCCAGCCCCCAATACTCTGAAGCTCAAGTCCTCGAGGCGTACGGTTGGTACCTCGGAAAATCGAGCGGCCTGGCCGAGCTCGGTTTCTCTCGCGCCGAAGTGGATTCGATCGTGAGCGGCATCCTGCTCGCGCACGAAGGCAAGGATCTCACCGTGGATATCCAGCAGATCGCGCCGCAGATCGACACGCTGCTACGCACGAAGCAGGAAAGTTACCTCGCGAAGCTGAAGGAAAAGTCCGCCGCTGATAGCGAAAAACTTTTTGCCGAACTGAAGACCAAGGAAGGCGTGACCATTCTCGACAGCGGTCTCGCCTACGAAATCCTCAAGCCCGGCACGGGTGCGTATCCGACGATTAACGACACCGTGAAAGTGCACTACACGGGCACGCTGATCGACGGCACGGTCTTCGATTCTTCACTCGCGCCTTCGCAGCCCGGCGCTGCGGTCGAACCGGTCGAGTTCCCGCTCGCGGGCGTGGTCCCCGGCTTCTCGGAAGGTGTCCAGAAGATCAACGCAGGCGGTAAGATTAAACTCTATATCCCGGCCGCCCTCGGCTACGGCGATCGTCCGGCGGGTTCGATTCCTCCGGGCTCCACGCTGATCTTCGAAGTCGAGCTCTTGGAAATCGTGCCGGCCGCCAAATCCGAGCAGGCGCTTCCGGCCGTGCCCGGCCAGCCGGGCAACTGAGCTCTGTATTCAATTTTCAACTACAAACGCCCTCTCACCCCGGAGGGCGTTTTTTATTGGTGAAATTGGCGCAGGCGGACGGCGAGCGGAGACGCCGGGTTGTTTATCCGTGCGCGAGTCTGCGGCGGAAGAGTTGCACGGTCATGCCGAGCGTCAGGTGCGCGAGCTCCGCATCGTAGCGATAACCTTCGTCGCGCAGAAATGCGTGTGCTCCGTTGACCTCGTGCCACGTGAACGTGGTGCCGGCTGCGGTGAGCGCTTGATAGATGATTGCGCGACCTTCGCCGGGCACGTGCGGATCCTGGCGACCCCAGATCATGAGCAACTCGCCTTGAATCTCGGGAATGCGATCGAGCGAGTTGTCCGACATGCCTTTGCCGAGGGAGCGTTTGTGGATGTCGGTTGCGTAGAAACAGGTGGTTGCGAGCACGTCGGGATTCATTGCGGCGCGAAATGCGAGATGTCCCCCGAGACAGATGCCGAGCGCTCCGAGACGACCGGTGCAGTTGTCGTGGTTTTTCAAATATGCGAGCACGGCGCGCGCGTCGGCATCGAAGGCGGCGAGCTCCTTGGTGGTCTTGAGTTCGTTGCCACGATCGGCGCCGGCTTGGTCGTAAGCGAGCACGGTGCCGGCGGGCTCGAACTCGTGGTAAACCTCGGGCACGGCCACGATAAAGCCATGTCCCGCGAGAAACGCGGCGGTGCGGCGGATCGGACCGGTGACTTGGAAAATCTCGGAGAAGAAAACGATACCGGGATAACGTCCGGGCGCGGCAGGTTGAAAAATATGCGTGCGCATCGGGCCGGATGGCGTGGGCAGATCGACAAAGGAAGATTCTTGCAGCGTCATGAGAAGGGCGGGTGTGTTGCGGATCAGCCATGGGGTGCGCGCCGAGGCGACACAACTCCGGAGCGCGCGAATGCGCTTTATCAAAAGCGCGGGCGAAACGTGAGCACGGAAAGCGTTTGCGCGAGGTGAAGCGGCAAAGTAGGTCGGGAAGATGTTTTTCCCGCCGCATCATGAGCCGCTGTCCCCGGAGGATGCGAATGCGTGCGCGGAGACAATGCTGGTCGTGGTGAGGAGGCGCGCGTGAAGCAGCGACCGGATATTCTTTGGGTGGTGACAACGCAATGGCGCGCGCAGGCGACCGGCTATGCGGGCGACGTTCAGGCGCGTACTCCTTTTTTGGATACACTCGCGGCGGAATCGGTGAATTACACGCAGGCGGTGACGCCGCATCCGTTTGGACCTTTTGCGCGCGCGGCGTTACTGACGGGGAAACGATCGCCGGAGAATGGGGTGGTCGACTACTACGATCCGCTCCCTGTCGGCACACGCACGGTGGCGCATGCGATGGCGGAACGCGGGTATCGCACGGCATATTTCGGCAAATGGCATCTGGCGGAGCGCAGTCGCACGGCACCGCTGGTGGGCGAAGAACACGCCCGCATGATCGTGCCGCCTGAGGCGCGCGGAGGCTTTGATCACTGGGAAGGATTTGAAAGCGGATTTCTGCTCAACGATCCCTGGGTGCATGGCACGGGCCGGCCGGAGCCGGTCAGGCTGCCGGGATATCAGAGCGATGTGATCGCCGGCCTCGCGGCGGACTGGCTGCGACAAGGCGGCGACGGAAGACCGCGCTTCTGTGTGGTGAGCCTGGAGGCGCCGCATCCGCCCTACGACGCGCCGGCGGCAGGTATTCAACCGATGGATACAGCCGCGGTTGCGCTGCCGCCGAACGTTCCGCGCGGTGGCGACGTGGAAGCGAAGGCGCGCCGCGAACTGGCCGGATACTACGCGCACATCGAAGCGACCGATCGGGCGATCGGGCGGCTCTGGCAGTCGCTTCGCGATGCGGGCCATGACGAGCAGACGCTGCTGGTGTTTACCTCGGTGCACGGCGACATGCACGGCGCGCATGGATTATTTCGCAAAGGCTGGCCGCATGAGGAATCGGTGCGTGTGCCGTTGCTGGTGCGTTTTCCGGCACGCAGTCGAGTTGGGCGGGATGAACGCGCGGTGTCGATCGCCGGGCTGAGCCCGGCGGTTATCCACTTTTTGGATACGCAACAGTGGCCGGAGCCGGCGGGCGTGGCGGAGATCTCGATGCCGAGCGTGGTGAAGTTGCCGCATCAATGCGACCGGGTGTGGCAGGGCGTGCGCACGGCGGAACGAAAAGTGATCTGGGACGAAGACGGAAAACCCTGGCTGGCGTTCGATCTCAAAAACGATCCCGGCGAAAGGGATAATCGCGCGGACGACGCGCGTTTCGTCGCGGAGACGGAAGCGATGATCCGCGGCCGGCCGGACCGGGCTTAAGCGGTCGGAGGCGGCGGCGTGAACTGACGGCGAATCGCGTCGACGATTTCGTGCAGTTTCACGGGTTTCGAAATGTAGTCGTCCATGCCCGCGGCGAAACACTGCTCGCGGTCGCCCTGGAGGGCGTTGGCGGTAAGCGCGATAATCCGCGGTTGGCGGGACGACGGCAGACGGCGACGTATCTGGCGCGCGGCTTCGATGCCATCCATCTCCGGCATCTGCATGTCCATCAGCACGAGATCGTAGGAACGATGTTCGAGTGTATTCAAAACCTCGATACCATTGCCGGCGACATCGGCGCGGTATCCAAGACGTTCGAGGTAACGAAGCGCGACCTTTTGATTCACCGGATTGTCCTCGGCGAGGAGGATGTTGAGCGGGAGCTCGTGCGCGAGAAGACGCTCCGACGACGCGGGGATGAAAGGCGAGATGCTTTCGGGCGTGGAGCCGAAGAGCGATTGGAGCGCGCGGATGAGCGATTGCGTGCGCAGCGGGAGTGTGGCGGTGGTGGTTCCGAGACGACTGGTAAACGCGGCGAGTTCGCGCGGATCGAGTCCAGGTTGAACCAGGAGCACGATCGGAATCTCGGTCGAGGCGAGACGATCACGGAAAGCGTGGAAGGCGGGTGTCGAGACGAGCGCGTGATCGATGACGGCGGCGACAGGCGCGACGGAGGCGTTGAGCAGCTCGTTGGCCTGGCTCGCATTGTCGACGCACACCGGCTGCGCGCCCCACGAACCCAGGAAGCTGCCAAGGCGTTTGAGCGCGGTGGGATTTTTTCCCAAGCAAAGCAGCGGGCCGTAGTGGAGCGCGGCAGGCATCTCCGGAATGCTCCAGTCGGGCGGAACGGAGGCCGTTTCCGTCTGGATCGTGAACGTGAACGTCGAGCCCTCGCCAGGCGTGCTGGCGACATGGATGGAGCCGCCCATCAGCGTGCAGAGACGATGACAGATCGCGAGGCCGAGACCCGTGCCACCGAATTTGCGCGTGGTGGAGGAATCGACCTGACTGAACGGACGGAAGAGCCGGTGCAGACGATCGGCGGGAATGCCGATGCCGGTGTCGGTCACGGAAAACTCGAGCGTGAAATGCGAGGGCGGCGTGGGGGTGTTGGTCGAGACGGGAAGACGTCGCACCGTGATCGAAATGCCGCCGGAAGGCGTGAATTTGACGGCGTTGTTGACGAGATTGACGAGGACCTGGCGGAGACGGGTAACGTCGCCTTGGATCCACGCGGGCACGTCGTTTTCGATGTGATAAGCGAGATCGAGCTTCTTGGTGGCGGCGGGGACGGAGAGCAGATCGAGCACATCTTCGAGGCAAGCGGAGAGCTCGAAGGGCAGACGCTCGAGTTCCATCTTGCCCGACTCGATTTTGGAGAAATCGAGGATGTCATTGATGATGGAGAGGAGCGCCTCGCCGCTGCCGCGGATGATGTTCACGTAATCGCGCTGCTCGGCGTCGAGTTTGGTATCGAGCAGGAGATTGGTCATGCCGATGACGCCGTTCATGGGCGTGCGAATCTCGTGCGACATCGATGCGAGGAATTCGCTCTTGGCGCGCGAGGCGGTGTCGGCCGCAACCTTGGCGCGGCGGAGATTGTGCTCGGTCTCAACACGCGAGGTGATGTTGGCGAGGACGGCGATGAAGTTCTCGAGCTGGCCGGACTCGTTGCGCACGGGCTGGACCTCGAGATGGAGGTGGAACTTGCGGCCGGACTTGGAGTAGCAGGTGACGTCGGTGCTGAGCGGCTCGCCGCGAAGACGAGCGGCGTGAATGCGACGAAGCGTGCGCGGGTTGGTTTCCGGGCCGGACAGGAACGTGGCGGGATCGCGCCCGACGATATCGGCGAGACGGTGTTCGAGCGTTCGTTCGAAGCTCTGATTAACCCAATCAATCATGCCGTCGGGACGCGCGATAATGACGAGATTATCCGTGTAGGCGGCGACGAGTGAAAGTTTTCGTGTATTCGCCTGACTGATACGCAGCGCTTCGTCGGCGGCCTTGCGTTCGGTGACGTCCTGGAACGTACCTACGATACGCGAAGGATCGCCGGATTGCGTGCGCGCGATGACCTTGGCGCGCAGATGGAGCCAGCGCCAACTACCGTCGGCCGCGGCGACACGAAATTCGTGGTCGAGCTCGGTGGTGTCGTGGGAGCGCAGTTGCTCGAGGGTGGTATGGTAAGCGGGCAGGTGCTCGGGGTGCAGCAGCCGTAGCCAGGCGTCGGTGTTGGTGGGGATTTGATCGCGCGCGTAACCGAGGATCTGCCAGAAACCGGGACTGAGATGGAGCTCGTTGGTGATGGGGTTCCATTCGCCGACGCCCATGCGAGCGGCCTCGATGGCGAGATTGAGACGTTCATCCGCGAGGCGCAGTTTTTCCTCCACCTGACGACGCTGTTCGTTTTCCGCGACAAGGCGCTGATTGGCCTGACGGGCGTTGTTGAGACTCGAGCGTGCGGAGCGCGCGAGATGGACGCTCAGCGCGAGGAGCAAGGTGATGCCGAGTCCCGCGGCGAGAACAAACTCCGGCAGATGCAAGCGACCATTTTCAAAGCCGGTGGCGGTCGGTTGCATGGAGATGCGGAAACGTTGTCCTGAAAAAGTGAATACAGATTCCTGTCGATGGGTGTCGTCCACGGCATCGCGGGAGCCGTGCTGATAAACCGTCTGTCCATCAAGCGAGACATTGAGGTGCCAGTGCGGAGCGAGCCGCAGCTCGTCTTCCAGCGCTTCGAAGAAACGGCGGAAAGTGAGTTCGAGGACCGCGTAACCGAGGAAACGATCACCATCGTAGCGCGACGCGAGCACGACGAGGCCGCCGTCCGGTTCGGTGGAAAACGCGATGCTCGCGGGGGCGTTGGCGGGACGCGCGCGTTCGGCGGCCGAGCGACGGTCGTTGTCGAATGCTGGACCGGTGGCGAAAACGTCGCGCGTGCGTTGCACGCTGCGCCAGACCGTGTGCGCTTCCGTGTCGGCGAGCGCGACCGCATGAAGCGCGGGCACCTCGAGCATCAACTCGCGGATGTGCGCCTCGCGTTGGGTTTCGTCGGCGGGAGCTCTGGGCGACCAATGCCGAGCGAGACGTTCGGTCGCATAAGCCAGGCGGGAGAACTCGTTGCGCAGAGCCTCGGCGAAGCTGTTGATGGCGGTTTGCGTGGACGCGTCGATGAAGAGCTGTTCGCGTTCGCGGAGTCCGGTCCAGAAAATCAGCGTGCAAGACGTCGAGGCGACGAGGATGGGCACAGCGATCCATGACGGGATGCCTGGACGATGTTGTTGATGTTCGCGCCAGGCGAACAGGACCAGCGTGACGCCGAGCAGCATGAGCAACACGGCGGTAGCCGCGGGCACGGGCGCGTCTCCACCGAGCCGATACACGGAAGGCAGTCCCAGGAGATAACCGGTGATCGCGGTGAAACCGCCCGAGGCGAGGAGTGAACCAGAGAGGCCGGCGAAAAACGTGTGCGCGCGAGCGGGATTGGGCCGCGCAAGCGCGGCGATGGAAAACGCGGCGATTAAGAAACCGAATCCGACCGCGGGTCCGAAGGCGATGCGCTCCAGTGAGCCCTCTTCAACGAGCAGACTGTCGCCGAGCCAGTCGCTCAGAAACGGTTGCACGAGGATGAAATTTCCCAGCGCGGGAACGACCGTGGGAATCAACGCGGCGAGCGCGACATAGCCGAGCGAACGCGCGCCGAGATCGCGGGCGAGCAACGCAAAGCCGAGAATGAGAAAACCGATCGCCGCGCCCGGACCGATCGCCGGCATGCGCGGGAACCAACGAATAAACGGATCGATATCCGCCCACCAACCGACCACGGCGGTTGCACTGAGAACAATCAACGTGAGCGAGAAAGCGCGGGCGATCCTGGTGACCCAAGAGACTGTGACGGGAGAGGGGGGGACCATCGTCAGACGCGTGCCTGAGGGAGAAAGACACAGACGGCCAAGTGAGCAACGCGCATTTTATTGGCGGCGCCGCAAGAGCGGCGGCGGTTGATTGCGCGCAGGATCGGTGGAGGTCTCTTGTTCGAACTCGTCGTGTTTTCCGGAGAGGCTGCGGAAAAAGCTGCTCAGTCCGTAGGTGAAACGCCACTGCGGTTGATCGAGGCTGCCCGTGAGTTTGAGTTCGAGGATATTGCTGAAGGGCGTGAGTACGAAGTCGACGGCGTTCGCGAGTGGATTGCGGCTCAGCTCATACGGAGAAAGCTTCGCGTTGAAATCCATCATGTGCAGGTCGAGCCGATAGCGTCCGGTGAGATCGAGCACGGCGGTCGGACCGCTGATTTTGAATTCGGGGAAGTCGAGCTGATTGCGGAGGAGTTTGAAATTGGCCTGCGCGTCCGTGAGACGCAGCGAAGCGAAGTTCAAACGAACGGCGCGCAACGCATCGGAAAGACCACCGAGCAGTTTGATCTCGGCAAGCTCCGCCCCCACCACTTCGCCACTACCGCTGCCGATGAAACTGTAGGGATCATCCGCGTTGCCATCGCCGGAGAGGCGTACGCCGAGACGACCGCTCGCGAGTTTTTCCTGCAATCGGCTGCGCTCGGGCGGCGCTTCGCCGCGGCGACGCGCGCCAAATTCTTCGAGACGATAAATCGCTTCTCCGAGCGACGCATTATCGAGCGCTGCGTCGAAACCGAGACGGCGCTGTTCGCCTTCACCGGTGAGACGCGCGCGACCTTGGGCGATGCCACCGGCGAAGCCCACGCGCAACGGGTCGACGGTGATCTCGTCGTTGTTGACGACCGCGGTCGCGGTGAGATGCGAAAGCGGGAACTCGAAGAAACGCAGCGGTGCGGGCGAATTGATTTTCACGCGCGCCTCATAACCTGCGCCCTCCGGCGACGCGGCACCGGTGATACGCCCTTGGATCGTCAACGACGGTGGACGCTCGAAAACAAACGGAGCGACGATCTTGCTTCCGATGGGATCGAAGATACGTGCGGCTTCGTGCGGATCGACGTCGCCCACGACGTCGAATGTCTGATAGTTCAGCGCGTGTTGCCGCACATCCTGACTGCGCGTGAACGTGCCCTGCGCGACACCTGCGCCCTTGCGGGCGACAACCTCGAGCCCGTCGAAAAATCCCGGACGCACAAAGAGGCGCGTGCGTACATAATCGAGCGGGACGTTGTTGATGGCGGCGTTGTTGGCGGCGGCGTAAACAAAAACGCGCGTGTCGAACGGACGTCCCCAGCGACCGGCGACCTCGACATTGGCGCGGGGCGGTTCGCCCGCGGAGAAGTCGAAATGTTCCCAGAATGAGTTCCACCAAGGACCGAACCAACCGGCGATGGCGGGCGGACGCAGACGGCCGTGGAGCAGGAAACGAAACTCGCGCGACTGCGTATCCATCGAATAACTACCGCGCGCTTCGCTGTCGCCTGCGAGCAGCCGGATGTTTTCCACGTTCAGCTCGGTGCCTCGCAGGAAAAGCTCGCCGGCCGCGCCATCGAGTTCGACATCCTCCACGCCGACCGGACCCGAAACGACGCGCGCGCTGGCGGAAGCCAACCTCCACCCGGGATCGAAAGTGGCGGAGAGCGAGAAAGGAGCGGGGCTGGCCGGACGAAGAAGCCGCACCAGATCGCGTTTGGCGCGCGTGCCGGCGAAGGCGAGCAGATCGCGGGAAAGGCGGGAGTTGAGTTCAACCGTGCCGCTGCGCGCGGAAGGATCGGCCTCGAGCTGTGCGGTCCAATCCTCGGAGAAAAGACGGGCGGCGATCTGGGCATCCACGCGATCCTGCTGACGATGGGCCCGCGCGAAAGCGGCCGAAAGCCGGAGATCGCGGATCGCGGTCGGACCCACGGAGAGATCGAGCGAGCGCGGCTGCCATTTCCAGCCCGGAAGCAGTTGAGCGAGCAGCGACGCGTCGACGTGGTGCGTGGCGAATTTTTCGCCGGCATCGATCGCTGTAGCGGAAATCTGGATACGCGACGCCCAGGATTGGGCGGCGAGCGCGGGAAGCGTGGCGCGCGCGGCGAACGGACCGAGGGTGATTTTATCGGGAAGCGCGGCCGAGTTCGGCAAAAGATCGCGCGGGATCTGCGCGCCTCCGGCGATGATGCGGGCGCGGATCAGCGCGGCGTGGGTGGGGTGGGGCGAGAAGGCGACCGACAGGTACGGAGAATCGAGGGTTTCGATCAAAGGCGCCCGCTCGGCGATGCGCTGAGCGATCTTCACGTAACCGGCGAGAATGCCCTCGATGATCTGCGCGGGATTGAGGCCGGAATCGCCCTCGCGGCGCGGAATGATGAACGTGCCGCGGGCCGAGAAAATGAGTTTTCCGCAGCGACCGCTGAGACGATCGACGGTGATTTCGCGCTCGTTGAAGGAGAGCCCGAGATCGACGTCGGTGAGCACCGCCTGCGCTTCGCCGGAAGGCGAAAGCATCGCCGGCAAATGCAGCTCGGCATCGCGAAGATCGAGACGCGCGGCGCCGAAATCACCCGCGAGACCGGCCCAAGGGTTGAGGGTGGCTTCCAGACGGCGAATGACGAGGAGCGAGCGGCCGTATTTTGCGCTCGAGACATGCACCTCGCCGAGAAGCAGACGGCCGGACGGATCGATGACGGCGGAACCGATTTTCGAGGAGATGCCATGGGCGATGTGGCGGTTCTCCATCTTGTGGAGCATCCACTCGGGCACCGCGACCTGGCGGGAAAAGATGATCCGTAGTTGAAAAATCAATACGACGACAAGCAACAGCCAGACCGTCCACACCACGAAATCGATGACGCAGCGGCAGCCCTTTCGGCAGAGAAACCAAGTGGACGGCAGCAACTTCATGGCGCGAAGCGGCGCCGCGCACCCGCTCGGGCGGCGCCAGCGTGTAGGGAGAATCCGGATACGCGGCTCATGCGATGGAGCCGGTCAGGAGGCGTCGGAAGGCTGCTCCTGGGCAGGTTGTTCCGGCGCGGGCGCTTCGGGCGGGCCGGGATCGCGCGCGCCGTAGGTGAGCAGAAAGAGAGCGTCGAGGAGCGGTTGTTCGATCTCGAAGACGACGTTGCCGAAACCGGCGAGCTGGAAGTCGCCGCCGATGCGATCGCTCAACAGAAGCGTGCTGGTGGCGGGGCCGCCGCCGGCGGAAGCGAGCGCGGCTTCGAGGCGGTATTTCCATGGACGCTCTTCGCCTGAAATCGTGACCGTGTTCTGAACTTCGCCGGCGACAAAAGCCTTTGCCCGCAACGTGCGGAAATGGCCGACCAGTGTGGAGACCATCTCGGGGTCGTGTTGCGAAGCGTCGGGAACAGGGATCGGCGTTTCGAAGATGACCTCGCCGGAGGCGAGATCGGTGAGGCGGAGATGCGTGATCGATGTGGATTCCGGGAGTTCACGCACGAGTCGCTGGCGATAATGAAGCGGCGACACCGGAATCTCGTTCAGGATGTCGTCGGAGATGCGGTAGATGTATTCCTGATGCGCGAATTTGGCGTAGTTGTGGCGGTCCTGACTGGTGCCGATCAACAAACGCACCGGGGCAGGCGAGCCGGTGGTGGTGAACGTGAGGGTGCGCGCGGGCACGTTGAAGCCGAAAGCTTCCTTCTGGGCTTCGGAGGCGACATCGATGAACTCTTCCGCGGAAAGGCGCAGCAACGTGGTGACGAGACGCTCGACGAGCGCGCGTTCGGCCGGTTCGGAAACGGGCGGTTGGTCGGGACTGCGGCGGACGACCTGCCAGTCGTTGCTGGCGGAGGATTCGAGACGCTGGAGAATGGTTTCCTCGCGCGACTGGGCGGGCGTGATCGCGATGGACGAAAGCGTGGTGGGATCGAGATCGAGGATCTGTTTTTCGCGCAGCGCGAGTTGGGCGTTGAGCAAAGTGTCTTTGAGGAACGCGTCCGGCACGGAGACGGTGAACAAGGTGGCTTCACCGGAGGACTCGATTTCGTCGGCTTCCATCAACGCGTAATAGAGCGTCGAAGGCTCGGGCGGATCGTCGGTCGCAGACGTCGCCGCGGAGGCTTCCGCTTCGGGCGGCCGCGGCGCGGGCGGACCGAGGAGAAGCGTTTCACGGCGATTGGTGCCCTCGATGGTGATGCGAAGCGGAGGGTTCGCGAGCGCGGCACGGGCGGAGGCGCCTTCGCTGTCGGGCACGAAACTGTGCACATGGAGCGCGCGCAGACGGCTGAGCGCGAGTTCGGTGAGGAGTTTGTTGGCGCGTACCTGGCTGATGCTCAGACCTTCGATGTACCAGCGATTGCCCTCGCTGCGGACGCGGATGCGGCTGCCGTTTGCGGGCTCGAGATTGAGCGAACGGGCCTCGTGCGCGGGAATGGTGAACAACTCGTCGGAGCGCAGTGCTTGGAGCGGACGCGCGAGATTTTCGGCGAGGCTGCGCGGCACGACGTGGATGTATTTGCCGTCGGGCGAAAGGATGTAGAGCCGGTTGTTGACCTGGGTGGCGGAGCCGATGCGCAACGTAATGGGCTCGGGAGCTGGCGCGCCGGGCGTGGCGGCGCCGGTGATGGTGAGCGTGAGCGGCGGATCGTCGAGGCCGTACTCGGCCAGCGTGCGACCGGTCGCGAGGATTTCTTCGACGGTGAACGTGCCGAGCGAACGCAGGAGAAGGAGTTCGTTGAGGATGCTGCGAATGGCGAATTCCTGCGCGGGCCAGGCGACGGGACGCGTGAGAAACCATTTGGAGCCGCGACGCTCGAGCTGGATGGTGGGGGCGTTGCGATTGACGATGGTGAGCGTCTGGATGTTGGCCGCTTCGGGGCCGAGCACGCGCGTCTGATCGGGCACGAGGGTGTGATCTTCGCGTACGAAGAAGATGTAGTAGAACAGTGCGACGTTCAGGAAGATGAGGACGAGCGTGACTTTGGTGCGCACGGCGGAGGCAAAAGTTGAGAGTTGTGGAAAGTGTCGAGGGGCGAACGGGAATCAGCGGCGACGCGTCCAATAAACGAGCAGGCCGAGGAGAGCGACGGCGGCGGGCAGTCCGAAGAGCAGACTGTAACGCAGACGCTGAAGCTCCTGACGCGTGAGCGAGAGTTGGAATTTATCGATTTTGCGCGGAGGGATATTGAGCTCGGTGTCGCGCTCGACGAGCCAGCGCAGCGCGGAGAAAAAGAGCGTGGGATTGCCGCGATCGGCGAAGCGTTCGTTGCGCACGAAATCGGCGGAGCCGAAAACGACGAGACGTCCGACGGGAATGGAGAAAGGCAGGTCGTCTTTTGCGGCGAGACGCTCGGCGGCTGAGGCGAGCGGAAGCGGTTCGCGCGAGCCGAAGAGATCGGCGCCGGGCGTGTAGGTGCGGTCGCGGCGCGCGTAGTCGCGTTCGCCCCACGCGGTGAGCGAGGCGCCGATCAAGCGATGCACGGTGCGGCTGGGATCGGGGATGGCACCGGGATTGGGGCGTACCGTGCGCGCGGCGTCGAAGTGCACGGGTTGGTTCGTGTCGATGAGCAGCTGGGTGACCGGATGCGGCCAATAATTGCCGAGGATGAGACCGCCGGTGTTGCTGACGGACGTGGCGTCGTTGTCGAAAACCCAGACGTTATCGGCGACAATGCCCCAATCGTAGAGCAAGTCGTCGAGGCCGGTTTCGGCCAGGCCGGGACTGATGAGCAGCATGAGGCGCCCGGCGTTGTCGCTGAGGTATTGGCGGAGCAACTCCTGTTCGACGGAGTCGTAGCGGCTGGTCGCGCCGACGGAGATGATCAAGGCGGCGTCTTTCGGGATCTGGCGTTCGCGGGCGAGATCGAGCGTGCCGAGGGCGAAATTACGCGCGAGCAAGTTGTCGCGGAGCTCGGAGAGACCGAGGCGTTTGGAGTCGTTGTTGAGCTCCGCCTCGCCGTGGCCGACGAGGAAATAGATTTTTTTCTGCTCGGCGTTGGTGACGTCGAGGATGGCGGCGGTGAAGACTTGTTCGCCGAGGAAGGCGTCGCGCTGGCCGTCTTTGTAGCTGTAGAGCTCGCCGCGCGTGACGGTGCGCGAACGGTCGCCGCTGAGGAACATGACGGCGTTTTCGCTGAGACCGTATTCGCGCGCTTCGGCGGGGTTGAGCAACGGGTCGATGTTTTCGACGGTGATGCGCGTGCGCGGCAGCTTTTCGGTGGCGTAAACGTATTCGCGGAGGAGGTCGCTGACGTCGGCGTAGATTTGTTCGAGTTCCGGATCGTCGGCGGATGTTTTGGGAATGGTGACGATGACGCGGACCGGCTGCGTGAGATGCTTGAGATAGGCGTCGGTTTCGGCGGAGAGTGAGTATTTGCGCAGACGCGTGAGGTCGACGCGGCCCCAGTTGGATTTATGCGCGAGGTAGTTGAGTCCGCCGAAGAGCGAGAGAAAGAGAAAAGCCTGGAGGACGAGGTTGGTGGTGCGGAGCCAGCGGGCGGCGCGGAAGCTGGTGGGGGACGACATGGCGGAGCGCGGAGATTAGCTGTGGAGGAGCTTCGCCTCGACACCGAAGATGCTGAAGATGAGGCAGAGCACGGAGCCGCTGAGGTAGAAAAGAAGTTGGCGGGCATCGACGATGCCGCGGCTGAAATCGCCGAGGTGTTGGAGCACTTGGGCGTTTTCGAGCGTGAGTTTCAGCGGTGCCATGCTCGGGTGATTGAGGATCTGCAGATCGCGCGCGAAGTACGTGCCGAGCAGCAAAGCGAAGAGCAGCGTGAAACTGAGGATGCCGGCCACCGCCTGATTGCGCGAGAGCGAGCTGGCGAAGATGCCGATCGCGATGAAGAAAAGGCCGGAGATCGCGATGAAGAGATAACCGCCGATCAACGGTCCCGTGTCGAAATCGCCTGCGAAGCGCCGCAGCAAATAAAAGAAACCGCCGGTCGAAGCCCAGAGCAGTCCGTAGAGGAAGTAGGCCGCACCGAATTTTCCGAGAACGACCTCGAAGGTCGTCACGGGCGTGGTGAGCAGCGTCTCCATGGTGCCGTTTCGGCGTTCTTCCGAGATGCTCTTCATCGTGAGCAACGGGACCATGAAGAGCACCGGAACCGGGAAGATATTAAAGAAGGCGGCTGCGGGAGAAATCTCGACGGGACCGCGGCTATATTCCTCGAGCATCGCGGTGAACATCAGTCCCATCACGATGAGGAAGAGCACCCCGGCGATGTACGTGCTCGGGCTGACCAGCAGCATCCGGATCTCGTGACTGAGGATGGTGAAGAAATGGCGCATGAGGAAATCCGAAGATCGAATGACGAAGATCGAAGGTGTGGTGCGTGAGCTGGGAAGAGTGATTAGTGGGCGCTGATCAGTGGCCAATGACGAGCGACCAGTGATTGGCCGCGGACGGCGAGGTGCGGGGCGGCGAAAAGGGGAGCATGCGGAGAGAAGTTTTCCCAGTGGTCATGGCGTCAATGGACATCGGTCATTTCGACGTGCTCTTGGGTGTGCCGACGATATCCCACGTGCGACGCGTGGCGGCGAGGAAGACGTCTTCGAGCGTAGGGTGTTCGCGGCTGAGCCCGCGCAGGCGGAAGCGCGTGTCGCTCACGAGGGCGCGCATCAATGGTTCGCCAATCGAATCGTCGCGGTCGGTGACGAGTCGCAGCGTCGAAAAACCCACGGGATCGGGGCTGCTTTGTTCGGCGATCTTCAGCGTGGGTTCGACGGCCGAGAGCACGGCCGGCAGCGCATCGAGATCGCCGGCGATTTCGAGTTTGTAGAGCGAGTGGCCGAGAATATCGCGGCGCAATTCGCCGGGCGTGCCCGTGGCGACGACGCGGCCTTGGTTGATGATCAGGACGCGGTCGCAGGTGACTTCGATCTCGGGCAGGATGTGTGAGGAGATGATGACCGCCATGCGTCCGCGCAGACTCGCGATGAGATCGCGCACGATCAGGATTTGGTGAGGATCGAGACCGATGGTCGGTTCGTCCATGATGATCACCGGCGGCTCGGCGAGGATGGCCTCGGCGATGCCGACGCGTTGGCGAAAACCTTTGGAAAGTTTGCCGATGATGCGCGTGCGAACGCGGGTGAGATCGCAGAGGTCGAGCACGTCGTCGATGCGATCGGAGAGCTTTTTGCGCGGGATCTCTTTCAGGCGGCCGCGGTAGTAGAGGTATTCCGAAACGCGCATGTCCTCGGGCAGAGGATTGTTTTCCGGCATGTAGCCGATGTGGCGTTTGACGGCATCGGGCTGGCCGGCGACGGGCACGCCGCAGATGCGCACCTCACCCGAAGTGGCGGGCAGATATCCGGTGAGGATGCGCATGGTGGTGCTCTTGCCGGCGCCGTTGGGACCGAGGAAACCGAGGATCTCCCCGCGATTCAGGGTGAAACTGATATTTTGAACCGCGACGACCCCGGCGTAGGATTTGACGAGGTTGCGAACTTCGATGGCGGGCGGGAGGGCTTCGGACATGGAAAGCGTGGACGATTAATCCATGCGAATTCTGACGGATGAAAAGCTCTGAAATGGATGAAGATGACGGTCGTGGAGGATCGTCATGAGCGGATCGCGTCTCAGAAATTAAGTTCCCAGGCCGCCGCGAGGCCGCGGAGAGTGATGTCGGGAACGACTTCGAAGGGCGTTCGCAAGGTCTGGCGGAGCAGATCCGCCGAGCCTCCCGTGGCGATGATGCGAGAGGGCGGTTCGCCGCGCGCGGCGAGTTCTTGCAGCACGCGATCGAGCAGCGCCTGGATCATGCCGCCGAAGCCGATCACGGTGCCGATGCGCATCGCTTCGACCGTGGATTGACCGATCGCGCGGTCGATCTGGATGGATTCGTCGAGGCGGGGCAGCAGTGCGGTTTGTTCGTGCAAATAACGACGCATGATCTCGACGCCGGGAGCGATGATGCCGCCTTCGTAGCCGCGGGATCGCGTGACGATGTCGAACGTCACGGCCGTGCCCATGTCGATGACGATGGCGGGCGTGCCGAAATGCGCGTGAGCGCCGGCGGCGTTGGCGAGGCGGTCCTGGCCGATCTCGAACGGACGCGGATAGGCGATGGGCACGCCGAGTTTTTGTTCGTGCGTGAGCTGAAAAACGGAAAGCGCCGTATGGGAGCGCTCGATCACACGACGGATTTTTTCCGACGCATCGGGGACGACGGAACAGAACGCGATGCCGCGCAAAGACGTGTATTCACGTTGTAAGGACGCGAGGATCGGCCCGAAACCTTGTTCGGGATGATCGATCTGGCGGGTGGCGGTCTGGCGCTGAAAACGCGCACCGGCGCCGTCGACGATGCCGTAGTGCGTGTGCGTGTTGCCGATGTCGATGCAGAGCAGCATGGAAGTGCGCTGTCATCGAAGCCCAGCCAGGCGTCGACGCAATGACCTAATACCGCGCTGACGCGAAACGTGCGCCGGGTGCGGTCGCTGGTGCGGCGAATCAGCGGTCGTTTTTCGCGATGGTGACTTCGCCTGCGCGGAAACGTTCGGTGCGACCTTGATCGGTGCGGATGATGAGCGACCCTTCGTCGTCGATGCCCGCGGCGGTGCCAGAGATGGTTTCCTGGCCGTGTTGGAGCTGAATGGGTTGGCCTTTGAGGACATCCAGCGGGTGCCAGCGCTCGGCGAAGTTCTTCAAGTACGCGCCGGAGACGAATTGCTCATAAGCATCGAGCACGCGACCGATGAGCGCCGCGGTGAATTTATTAATATCGAGCGGCGCGCGGGTCTGCTCGCTGAGCGAAGTGGCGCGATTTTGCAGCGCGTCGGGCCAGCTGTGGGCCGGGCTGTTGAGATTGAGGCCGAGACCGAAGACGAGATCGCGGATCTGGTCGGCGTCCATGCGGGCTTCGGTGAGGATGCCGCCGGCTTTGCGACCGTCGAAAAGGATGTCGTTGGGCCATTTCAGGCGCGGGCTGGTGCGGGTGAAATTGGCGATGAGTTCGCAGATGTTCACGCCCATCCACAGCGTGAAGGTCTGCATGCGGGCGGGCTCGAGCTGCGGGCGGAACGCGAAGCTGATGTAGAGATTGCCGTTGTCCTCGCTGTGCCACACGCGACCGAAGCGCCCGCGTCCGCGTGTTTGTTTTTTGGATACGACCACGAAAGGCGCTTCGCGGCCGGCGGCGAGCTGGCGTGCGGCCTCGTCGTTGGTGCTGTCGGTGCTCTCGTGATAATCGAGTCCGAACTGGATCTTGCGCGAAGCGAGGTGCGCGCGGACGAGATCGGGATAAATGGAATCGGGTCGTTTGGTGAGGCGATAACCGCGCGCGCGGATGGCTTCGAACTCGAAGCCGTGGCTGCGCATTTTTTCCATGTGCTGCCAGACGGCCACGCGACTCATGCCTAGCGAGCGTGCGAGCACGCTGCCGGAAACGAAGCCGTTTTCTTTCTCAATAAGGGCGCGAAGGATGGTGGTCTCGGTGCTACTGGACATCTGGCGAGTGCTGATCGTGGGAATGGCTGGAATGGCTAACAAGGTTCCACGCCTGACGCCGCTACAGCACAATGGATGCTCGCTGTTTTTATTTTTTCCAATCGAGGCCGATATCCACCCAAATACTTTGGTGCACCAGCGCGCCGGTGGAGACGAAGTCGAGCCCGATGCCGGCGAGTTTGGGCAAGGTTTTCAGCGTGATGCCTCCGCTCGCCTCGGTGAACGCGCGACCGCCGATGAGATCGACGGCTTTGCGAAGCTGAGCAGGCGTGAAGTTGTCGAGCAGGATCACGTCCGCTCCGGCGGCGAGCACGGGCGCGATTTGGTCGATGTGATCGACTTCGACTTCCACGGGAAGATCGGGCGCGGCTTTTTTCGCGCGCGTCACGGCGCCGGCGAGATCGTCGAGCGAGCCGAGGAGAGCGAGGTGATTGTCTTTCAACATCACGCGGTCGAAAAGACCGAGGCGGTGATTCCATCCGCCGCCGCACGCCACGGCGTATTTCTCGAGCATGCGCCAGCCGGGCGTGGTTTTGCGTGTATCCAATAAACGGGTACGCGACGAGCCGAGCGCATCGACGTAACGGTGCGTCTGCGTGGCGATGCCGCTGAGGCGCTGGACGAAATTGAGTGCGACGCGCTCCGCCGTGAGGAGGACGCGCGGATCGCCGGTGAGCGTGGCGAGCACATCGCCGCGATCGAGACTGGCGCCGTCGCGGGCGCGGAGTTGCACCGTCGCGCCACCGCCATATGCGGAAACGATCAGCGACAACAAGGGCAGACCGCACACGATGATGGGCTCGCGTGCGACGAGATCGGCGGAGCTTTGGCGGACGGATGCCGAGAGACTGCCGGTGGAACGATCGCCGGTTGTTCGCGGACGGCGACGCAGGCCGAGTCCGGCGAGGTCTTCATCGCGCGCCGTTTCGATCAAACGTCGCAGGTACGCGACATCGAGCTCGTCCCAGGCGAGGCGTTTGATGAGCGCGTCGGAAAGTGCAGTTCGCGGATGGGCGGACATGTCATCCATCGACACAGCAACCGGGGGGAAAGTCGAACGGGTTTTCCGTCTTCGCGGATGTCGTCTGACCTCAAGTCTGGCGAGGCGGCAAAGCGCGCGCGGATGCGGCTGAAGGCGGCGGGGCGAAGTACTTTTTCTTCAACAGCAACCACGCGGTCACGAAGAACGCCGTCAGCGGAATCGCGAGGATCATGCCGAGCACGCCGTCGAGAGCGGTGCCCCAGAAGAAGATCGCGAAGATGATGATCACCGGATGCAGACCGGTGCGATCGCCCATGATTTTCGGTGTGAGAAACCAGCCCTCGATGTTTTGCACAACCACGTAGACGACGAGCACGAGGATCACGAGTTGGATGCCCCCTTCGGGTTGAAGCATCGCGAGCGGAACCGTGATCACCAGACCGATGATCGTGCCGAGGTAAGGCACGATGTTGAGCAGGCCGAGTATGAGCCCGAGCAACAGTCCGTATTGCAGACCGACGATGGAGAATCCGAGCGCCAGCAAGCAGCCCATGATGAGGCCGATGACGAGTTGGCCGCGGAAGAAGGAAACGACGATGCCGATGAACTCGCGGATAAGAAACACGATGTCGTTGCGTGCGTTCTCGGGGAGGAAGGTAAGATTTTCCGGCAGCTTGTGCGTGGGTTCGCCTTTCGAGAGGAGGAAGAAGAACAGATAAATCGGCACCACGATCGAGTGCGTGACGAAACTCAAGATGGCGAAGAAACCGCCGCCGACCGCTTTGAGCGAAGGCAGCATCGCGGCGGGGACTTTGCCGGCTTGGTCGCGCAGATTCTCCACGATGCCCGCGATGATGGGCTGCTGCAGGAGCCGCTGCACCATATCGTTCCACGACGGGTAGTTGGTTTGTACATACACGACGATGCGTTCCCACGTCGCGGGGAAGTTCGTGATGAAATCGAGCGTTTGCTGGGCGAGTTTTGGAACGACCGCAAAACACAACATGGCGAGCACGAACAGGAATACGCCGAAGAGCACGATCACTGCGGCGAGACGTTGCCCGCGGAAACGGTATTCGAGACGATCGACCACCGGACGCAGAATCAGCGCGGTGATGCCGGCGACGGCGAGCGGCCAGAGCACGTTGGAAAAATACCCCAACAGTCGTCCGAGCAGGAGGCCGATGAAGACCACCAGCGCCACCGACATGGCGAGCGAGAAGAAGCTGACGGAGAAGCCGAGCAGCTTGCGTTGTCCCGGCGTCAGGATCGGCGTGGCGTCGTTGTTTTCAGAAGCGGGCATGTTTGGGGAAAGTTGAGTGGCCGGTCAGACACCGATTTGGGCACATGGTTATGCGCGAGAATGACGGTATCGTGTGTGGTGGCGGAAAAACCAGCGCGCGAGCGCCGGCAGCAGGATGATGGCCCCGAGCATGTTTACCAAAAACAAGAAGGTCAGCAGTAATCCCATATCGGCCTGCAACTTCAGCGAGGAAAACGCCCAGAGTCCCACGCCGATGGCCAGACACAGCCCGGTAAACGCGATGGAGCTGCCGGTTTGGATGAAGGCGGTGAGCATGGCGTCCTCGAAGTATTCGCCGCGTTTGAGCGTGCCGTGCATCTTCGCGAACAAATAGATGCCGTAGTCCACGCCGATACCGGCGCCGAGCGCCACGACGGGAAGCGTCGACGTTTTCAGGCCGATTTCCAACCACACCATCACCACGTAGCCGAGCCACGAGACGAGCGCCAGCGGTGCGACGATGCAGACCGTGGCCGCGAGCGAGCGGAAAGTGATCAGACAAAGCGCGATGACCGCGCCGAACACCCACAAGAGAATCGGGAATTGCGCGTCGGCGACGACCTCGTTGGTCGCGGCCATCACGCCAGCGTTGCCGCTGGCGAGCTCGAAGCGCGCTTTGGACGACGGGTTCGAGTCGCGGAAACGTTTCACCTCGCGAGTCACGGCTTGGAGCGTCTCGGCCTTGTGATTGGATAAATAAATATACACGGGCAGCACGCTGCCGTCGGCGTTCAACAGGCCCGTCGAGGTCTCGATCGGCGCGACCGCTTGCGCGAGTGCCTGCGGATTGCGCGGCAAGACGCGCCATTTCAGCGAGCCTTCGTTCCAACCGGCGTTGAGCTGGCGCGCGACGGAAGCGACGCTGAGCACGGATTGCACGCCGGGCACGCCGCGAATGCGGCCTTCAAAACGATGGATGAGATCCATCACTTCCTCGTCCACACAGCCGTTGGGAATCGTTTCGACGATCACCGTGATCACATCAATGCCGATGCTGAATTTTTCGGTGATGATGTGGCTGTCGCGATTGTATCGGGAATCTGGATGCAGCTCGGGAACGCCCGCGTGGAGATCGCCGATGCGGACCTGTTTCGATTGATGAATTGCAAAGAACGCCAGCACGCCTGCGATCGCGATGATCGCGATGGACGGTCCCGGCTCCATGATGACGCAGACGTTTTTCCAAAACCGGTCGGTGATGCGTCGGCGCGCGGCGATGCGTTCGCGATAGCCTTCGGGAAATTTCTGGAACGACAGCAGCAGCGGCAGAAGCAGGAGATTGGTGATGATGATGACGGCGACGCCGATCGATGCTGCGAGCGCAAGTTCCTGGATGGTTTGGATCCGGATCACGAGCATCGTGAGGAAGCCAATCGTATCCGTCACCAGCGCCACGGTGCCCGGGATGAGCAGTTGTCGAAACGCCAGCCGCGCCGCGCTCACGCTATCGCTTCCCGCAAAGACCTCGCCACGAAACGCGCGGATCATCTGCAAACCGTGGCTCATCGCGATCGCGAAGATGAGGAACGGCACGAGGATCGACATCGGGTCGAGGCCGAAGTCGAGCAACGCGAGCAATCCCATCTGCCAGACCACCGCGACCGCGGCCGTCAGCAGCGCGATCAACGTGAGGCCGATGGATTGCGAGAACAGCCACACCAGCACCGCGGTGATCAGGAACGACGCACCGAAAAACATCAGGACATCACGCGAGCCGTCGCGCACATCGGCCGCGACACGCGCGAAGCCGAGGATGTGCACGCTGATATTGTCGCTCGCGAATTTTTCGCGGACCTCCGACTCAAGCCGATCGGCGGTTTTGAGCAGATCGAGCTTTTCGCCGGTCGTCGGATCGATCTCGAGCAACCGCGCGCTGATGAGCGCACCGGAGAAATCGCTGGCGACTAGCTGACCGACTTTGCCGGATTTCACGATGTTCTCGCGCACTTGCGCGAAGTTTTCGGGGGTCGGTTGAAAGTTGGATGGCACCACCGGCCCGCCCGCAAACCCGTCTTCGATCACCTCGAGGTAGCGGACGTTGGGTGTGAAGAGCGACTGGACCTGGCTGCGATCGACACCGGGGATGAAGAACACCGCGTCTGTGGCGGCCTTGAGCGTTTGGAAGAATTCCGGCGTGAACATGTCGCCGTCCTTCGCGAGAAACGCGACCAGGACGCGATTGGCTCCGCCGAACTGATCCTGATGCTTTTCGAATATCTGGATGTACGGATGATGACGCGGCAGTTGTTTCGAAAAACTGGCGTCGATCCGTATTTGAAACGCGGATACTGCAAACCAGGCCGTTAGCGCCACAAAGAGCGCGAGAATCCAGAGACGGAATTTGAACACGAACTCCTCGACGGCGGTGGAGAATGAAGCGCGTTTCATGGAGCGTCCTCCGTGCGGATCGGGTCACCGGCAAGACTCTCCGGCGAGGGGAGGCGCTGAACGCCGTTTTCACCGAACGCGAGCAAATGCCCGTTGGGCGTTTCGATCAGCTCGGCGATCGCGCCTTTCACAGGCGGCGTCCACGCTTCGAATGTCTTGCCGCCGTCGCGGCTGATGGCGAAGGCGCGGGCTTGTCCCGCAAGCACGATCGTGCCGAAGCGGAGGCGCACCGCCGTCGCCCACAAGGCGGGCAGGGGACTGGCGATTTGCTGCCAGGTTTCGCCGTTGTCCTCCGAACGGAAGATGTATCCACGAAGTCCATACGCGAGGAGCACGTTTTTCTCCAAGGGCAGCACGCCGTAGAGGGAGATCTCGTATGGAGACTCGATCGGCTCGGCGGGTTTGGAGAACGAAGGCAGGCGCAACAGCACGCTGCGCTCACCCGCGATGAGAATCGATCCGCGCTCGTGAAGATTGGATGTCGCGCGGTTCAAATGGCTGTCTTCATCGAGAAGGCGTCGCTCGTTCCAATGATAGCCGCCGTCCTCGGTGATGTATGTGGTGCCGAATGCACCGATGGCGATGCCGCGGGAGACATCGGCGGAGGCGACGTCGAGAAAAACGGTTTCGCGATCGGTCGCACGAAATTGCTCACCCCACGACAGGCCGCCATCGATCGTGTTGAGAATGACGCCGTCGTGCCCGACGGCCCAACCGATGTTGGAAGACGCGAAGTGGATCGCGGTCAGCGTGGCGTCGGTCGGTGTGGGAATGAGTTCCCAGGTCTCGCCGGAGTCGCCGGAGCGAATGATCGCGCCGTGTTCCCCGACGGCATAAACCGCATGGCCATTGAGCGCGGCGTCGAGCAAGAGTCCGCGGGCTGCGGGCGGGTTGGCGGGCAAAGCGATCGCCGCAACAAGGGCGGCGAAACAGGCGAAGACCGGGCGCACTCG
Organism: uncultured Opitutaceae bacterium; assembly: GCA_937958045.1. GTDB lineage: Bacteria > Verrucomicrobiota > Verrucomicrobiia > Opitutales > Opitutaceae > Nibricoccus. The sequence continues at coordinate 28,352 of CALFXL010000016.1, forward strand.
CGCAGCCGAACGCGGAGAACGGCGCGAGGGGCGGGCGCGGCCGGCTTCGACGATTCGGGAGGCGCGCGATAGGTTCACAAGGGGGAGAAAAGCTCAGCGGACGCCTTCGCGGCTCAGTGCGCCGGTGGTGAAGTCGGCGAGCGAGGGTTTGATCGTGAAGTCGTACATCTTGTTTTCGTTGTCCAAACCGAACGCGAGATAGCGGCCGGAGTTAAGGTCGATGTGAATCTCCAACGTGCTCCAGAACGTGGGCACGTCATAGTAATTGATGCAGTGCGCTTCGGAGACGTACCAAAGCTGGCCGCGCGAGTCGTACTGATCCACCGCGAGAATCTGCCAGCTGTCTTCGTCGATATAGAACGTGCGACGCGCGTAGATGTTGCTCTGGCCGGGCTTGAGCGTCGCTTCGACGACCCACACGCGATGCAGCTCGTAGCGCGTGAGCTCTTGGTTGATGTGCAGCGGGCGAATGATGTCGGCGACCTTCACGCGATTGCTGTGAAGACGATACGCGTTGTAGGGCACGATGAGCTCTTTCTTCCCAACGAGTTTCCAATCGTAGCGATCGGGCGCGCCGTTGAACATATCGAGCTGGTCGTTGGTGCGCATGCCGTCGGCGTTGGTGCCGGGCGAGTCGTAGGAAACATTCGGCGCGCGGCGGACGCGACGCTGGCCGGCGTTGTAGATCCACGCGCGGCGCGGCTCCTTCACCTGGTCGAGTGTTTCATGCACGAGCAGGATCGAGCCAGCGAGGCGTGCGGGAGCGACGGTCGCTTGTTTGTAATAGAGGAGAACGTTGTTGAGCGATTCCTCGGTGATGTCGGGACGCGCGTAGTTAATGAGAATCTCTTCGCGGAACTGCACGAGCGAGTAGCTGCCGTTGCGCTGCGGAGCGGCTTGGCCGACGTGGCGACTCAGCGCTTCGCCGCGATAACGCACGAGGTGGTTCCAAATCACTTCGAGGCCGTTTTGCGGAATCGGAAACGGGATGCCCACCACCGAGCCCGCGATGCCGTTGCCATCGGCGGAGAGGCGCGCGGTCGAGGCGTGGCGGCGAGTGGCCGCGTATACATGTTCTGGATACGACGCGCTGCGTCGCGTGGGATAGAGCGGGATTTGGTAGGTGGGGTAGGTCTTGAGCAGCGCGAGATGCCCCGCGGTGAGGTGGTCGGCGTATTCGGACGCGTTGGCCGGCGTGATGATCGCGAGCGGTTGGTCGTCTGCGAAAGGATCGGGATGATGATCGCCGGGTTTGTAGCCGGCAGGCGGCGTGGTGATGCCACCTTCCCAAGCGGGAATGGTACCGGCGGCGTTGCCGGCGCGCTCGGCGCCGAGCGGAGTGAGATCTTGTCCGAGACGAGCGATGTCGGCGTCGGTGAGTTCGGCGCGCAGCGTGAGCGAAAGCGGAGAAACGAGCAGCAACAGCGCGGCGGAAAACCGGATAAAGTGCGATTTCATGACAAACCGGCGAACGGGTTAGAACGAATACTTCAAGGTGGTGGAGACGTAGTCGCGATCGGCGAGGAGATTGTAGCGGCCGCCACCAAAGAAATTCACGTAACGCACTTCGAGCGACCACGCGTTTTGCCAGGCGAAGTCCACGGCGACATTCACCGTTTTGCGGCGCTCGACGAAGTTGGCGAGCGGCAGCGGTGTGTTGCCGCTGACATCGTGCGTGAAGGCGAGTGACGGAGAGACATTCACACCGCGGAAAACATTCGTGTATTCGAGACGCGCGGCGAGTTGGTAGCCCCACGAAAACGCATCGGCGAAGGCTTCGGCGGGCGTGCCAGGCAGCGGCGAACCGGTGGCGACCATCGCGGCGGCGTCACCGCTGGTGAACGTTCCCGGACCATCGAAACGCAACGTATCTTTCGACGGCATGCCGGGCACGTAGATGGCGCCGACTTCGCCGATGACGAGCAGCTGGCTCGCGCGCAGTACGCGGCCGAAGATTTTTGTCATGGTCGTTTGCGCCGACCATACATCCTCGCGGCGATAGCCGGACACGTAGGTGCCAAACTGGCCGCGATAATCACCGAGTTGGTTGTTCGCGCCGAAGTTGGCGCCGCCGGGAGAATCGAGCGCGGACAATGCGGAGAACAACAACTCCACGTCGTCCACCTGCAGCGGCATGCCGTGCTTGTAAGACACTTCGCCCTGCCAGGCGATGCCGAGCGAATCGAGGCTCGTGTTGAAACTCACGCCGAGCATGCGGACGTTTTCCGGATATTCGATGAAGTAGCGTCCGGTCGCGGCGGCGGTGAGCAAACCGGCTTGAGCGGAGCGACTCGCGATCGTTTGTGCGGCCGAATAAAAGTTTGGCGCATATACCGGCAGGCCGGGGATGTTGGGAATGTCCGACGCCGGCGTGTTGAGCAGCGCGAGTCCGACGAGCTGGTTGGAAAGTTGCGAAGCATCGGTCTGCGACGCGCCCGTGGCGTCCATGATCGCGGGAACGAGCTGCGACTGGCCGGCGCCGAGCGCGGTGTTTTGAATAAACAAGCGATCGATGCCCGATGTCGGCGTAATCGCGCTGATCACGGGCAGGCGGCTGTGATAGTTGGCGAAAAACAAACCGAACTCCGTGCCGCCGAGCGTGGGCACGCTCACGCGGAGATTCGCGCCGAACTGCGTGTAGTTGTTGCCCTCGTGATCGGCCGCGCGCGGGATGCCGCCGAGCGGTTGCTGATCCGACAACGAGCCGAAGGCGAGATACACCGCGCGACCGCCGCGGGTGGCAAAATCGTTGGTGCTGAAATACGAGCCCGCCGGATCGATCTCCGTGCGGCGAAACTCGAGCAACCAAAACGCGTCGAGCGACCAGTTGTCGGACAAACCGACGGAGGCCTTGACCATGTTGACCGGCAGCAACGCTTCGCGCAGCTCGGAGCCGGGGATGCGCAGACGGGAAACATCGACCGGGTTGACGACATTGATGCCGTTGGGGATGAACGTGCTTTCGCCGAGATTGAGCACTTGGCGGCCGATGCGCACATCGAGCGGGCGATCCGCGACGGTGAACTGGCCGCGCACATACATGTCGAGCCATTGTCCGCCGGAGCCGACGCGATCGAGCGCTTGATCGGACAGCGGTGTGCGCGCGCGATCGCGGTCTTTGTTTTCCCAATCGTAGAAATACGTGCCGCGCACGAAGGCGCCGAAATTGCCGTAGCGCAGCTCCAGATCGTGCGTGCCTTTGAAAACCTGCGATGCCCACCCGCGCGGGTAGTTAAGATTGCCGTCGTCGGTGTTGACGGAGAATTGCTGGCCTCCGTTGGCGAGGCCGTAGAACTCGGGATCAGGATCGTCCAAACGATAGATGCCGCCGAGTGAAAACGTGGAGTCGAAGCTGCCGCTCAAGCCATGCCACTCGAAACTCGCGGCGTTTGCGAAGGGCGCGAGCAGACAGGTTGCGCCGAGAGCCGCCAGCGGGAGGTGGCGTAGTGATCCTTTGAATACGAGAGTTCCCATAGGGTGTCGCAGTGTCGCGTGGGTTTCGCAGCGCGCAATCGGCGAGAGCGGCCGGTGATAACAGGTGAAGGCAGCAAAAACGGCAGCCCATTTCCTTCAAGGAAGAAACCGGGAGCGGTTCATTTGCTAAAAAACGTTCTGGTCGAGTTTTGACGCCGGCGCGGAAATGACGAACGTGCGCGTTTAACGCACATGCAGGCAGCCACCCACATTCACGTCAAAGGAGCCCGCGAGCATAACCTCAAGAATCTGGAGGTGCGCATTCCGCGCGGGAAATTGGTCGTGCTCACCGGCCCGAGCGGATCTGGCAAGTCGTCGCTGGCGTTCGACACGTTGTATGCGGAGGGCTACCGGAAATACATGGAATCACTCAGCACGCAGGCGCGCCAGGTGCTCGAGCAGTTGAAACGACCCGACGTGGATTTCATCCACGGGCTCTCGCCGGTGCTCGCGATCGAACAACGCACCGGCAGCGGTTCGCCGCGCAGCACGATCGCCACGGTGACGGAAATCGCCGACTACGCGCGGCTGCTGTGGGCGCTGCATGGAGAACAACGCTGCCCGAAAGATGGCGGCCGCGTGGTGCAGCGTTCGCTCGATGATAATGTGGCGCGCGTGTTTGCCGAAGCGCCGGGCGAACGGGCGATTCTGTTGGCGCCGTTGTTGCGCGCGAAACCGAGCGTGTTACGCGAAGAACTGCCGCGCTTGCGACAACGCGGCTTTCAGCGCGTACGCATCGAAGGCGAAATCAAGAATCTCGATGATCCGCGATTAATTCCGACGGGCGCGCAGGAAATTCCGGTGGAACTCGTCATCGATCGCGTCGTGCTCAACGCCGATCAACGCAGCCGACTCGCGGACTCGCTCGAACTGGCGTTTCGCGAAGGTCGCGATCGCGTAATCGTGTTGGTGCAAAAAACGTCCAGCGATCCATGGCGTGAAATCAATCTGAGCCAGTCGCTGGCGTGCGAAATTTGCGGCGACGTTTTCGAAAAACTCACGCCGCGGCATTTTTCCTTCAATCACAGCGAAGGCGCCTGCACGACGTGCGGCGGGTTGGGGCGAAAGCTGCGATTTGTGCCCGATTTGGTCGTGCCCGATCCGGAAAAATCCGTGCGCGAAGGCGCGATCAAACCGTGGCGACTCGGCGGAAAAAATCTCATCATCAAACACAACGCCATCCTCAAACAGCTCGCTGAGCAGTTGCCCTTCGATGCGGATGTGCCGTGGAGCTCGTTGCCGGAAGAGACGCGCAAGACGCTTTTGTTTGGCGCGGCGGATCGCTTGTTTGCTTTCAAATTGAAACGCATGCGCGAACCGCGGGCGATGCCGTTCGAGGGTGTGATCCCGATGCTGGAAGAGAGTTGGCGGGAAACCGATAGCGATGGTTATCGCGCGCGCCTGACGACCTTCATGGTGAGTGGCGAATGTCCCGAGTGTCACGGCTCGCGTCTCAATGCGCGGAGTTCGGCGGTGCGCGTGCGCGGGCTGAGCTTGCCGGAGTTTTTTGCGCTGAGCGTGAACGAAGCGGCCGAGATCGGGCGCGCGCTCGTGGCAGAGCTTGCGGGTCGAGAAGCGCTCCGCGAAATCGTGACGGGCATCGAGCAACGTTTGGCGTTTCTTCTCGAAACGGGCTTGGGTTATCTCACGCTTGATCGCGATTACGACACGTTGTCAGGCGGTGAGGCGCAACGCGTGCGACTCGCGACGCAACTCGGCATGGGTTTGATGGGCGTGATCTACGTACTCGATGAGCCGAGCATTGGACTGCATCCGGCGGACAATGAGCGCCTGTTGCGTCAGCTGCGCGAGCTTCGCGATCGCGGCAATACGGTGATCGTCGTGGAGCACGACGAAGACACGATGCGCATCGCCGACGAGATTATCGAACTCGGTCCCGAAGCGGGAGCGGATGGCGGGCACATATTGTTCCAAGGCACTCCGGAAGCGTGTATGGCGCAGCCGTACAAAGTGTCGCGCACGGGCGCGTATCTCGCGCGCAAGATGTCGGTGACGAAAGACGCGAAAACGAAATCACCCGATGGCCTTTGGCTGACGGTGCGTGAAGCGCGTGAACATAATCTCCGCGGTATCGATGCGCGTTTTCCGGTCGGATTGCTGACCTGCGTCACAGGCGTGTCAGGCTCAGGCAAAAGTACGCTCGTGAACGATGTGCTCGCCGCCGCGGCTGCGCGAAAACTCAACGGTGCGCGCACTATTCCGGGGAAGCACCGACACATCGAGAACCTCGATGTATTCGAAAAGTTAGTACAAGTGGACCAGGAACCGATCGGACGCAGTCCGCGTTCGAACCCGGCCACGTACACAAAGCTGCTCGATCTATTGCGTGATTTGTTCGCGCAGGTGCCGCTCGCAAAAATACGCGGCTACAAAGCCAGCCGGTTTTCTTTCAACGTGCGCGGAGGACGCTGTGAGCGTTGTCAGGGCGATGGTGTGATCAAACTCGACATGCAATTCATGGCCGACGCGTATGCGCCGTGTCCGAGTTGTGGGGGGCGTCGTTTTAATCGCGAAACGCTCGAAGTGTTGTTTCACGGCAAGAGCATCGCGGATGTGTTGGAGATGTCGGTGCGCGAAGCGATGGGACTTTTTAAGAACATCCCGCGCATCATGGATAAACTCGAGACGTTGAATGCCGTCGGGCTCGGTTATCTCGCGCTCGGTCAGCCGGCGAACACGTTGTCCGGTGGCGAAGCGCAGCGCATCAAACTCTCGCTTGAGCTGAGCAAACGCCAGCAAGGCGGCACGCTCTATATCCTGGACGAGCCCACGACGGGCCTGCATTGGGCGGATATCCAGAATCTCATGGATCTGCTCTTCAAGCTGCGCGACGCGGGCAACACGATCATCGTGATCGAGCACAACCTCGATGTGATCAATCTCGCCGACTGGATCATCGATCTCGGGCCGGGCGGCGGCAGCGCGGGCGGAGAGATTGTTTTTGCCGGATCGCGTAAAGAGATTGAGGAAGCGCCCCAATCGTTGACCGGAGCCGCGCTCAAACGCTGGCGCGAAGCGATCGTACGCTAAGTACGCGGACACAAAAAAGCCCCGGAGAAATCCGGGGCTCTGAGCACAGCTGTATTCAAAAAGTGGTTACTGCTTCAGGATGATAATCTCGACGCGACGGTCCTGAGCCATCTCGGTGTCGGTGCCGTTTTCCTTCGCTTCCATGTCGCCCTTGGAGAGGGTTTCGATGCGCGAGGAGGGGACGCCGAGGCTTTCGAGATATTTCTTCGCGGCGTTCGCACGACGATCGCCGAGACCGAGATTGTATTCCGCCGTGCCGCGCCAATCGCAGTGACCTTCGAGGAGCACGCGATGCTGCGGGTTCTGGTCGAGGTGCGCCTTCGCTTCCTGGAGCTTGGGACGCTCGCTCTCCTTGATGCCGGCGCGGTCGAAGTCGAAGTAAACGGGCTGGAAGAGACCAATGATCTTGAACTCGTCTTCGATGACGCCATCGCGAGCGGTCAGATCTGAACCTGCCTCGGTGAGGCCGAAGTCACCACTGTTCAAACCGCCGCCGAGCGCACCGCCGCCGGTGCCGGGGCCCACCACGGTCGAACTCGGATCAGGACGTTGCGGTTTCTTAATGCAGCCGGAGAGCGCGATAGCAGCGCTCAAGAAAATGAAAGAACAGGACTTCGAGAAGAGGTTCATGTGATGGAAAATCGGCGGTGGTTGACCTTATTGAGTAACGTAATTCCCTCGGCAAGTTATTTATCCCCGCCCGCCTTGTCATTCGTGAACTCTTCTTTTTCGCCGGTCTGTTTTCTCTTTGATAACGGTTCATTGCGGGCGGCTTCGACGCAAAATTTGCGTGGCGTTGCGACGGTCTTGGCGGAGGAGCTGCGGGTGGATGTGAGAGCGGTTTCGTTGCTGCATTCGAGTGCGGTGGATCCCGCATCGCTCGACGGGAAAAAGGCGGAGTTGTTGGAGCCGGCGTTGCAGACGTGGCTGACCGAGCAGCCGACGGGCGCGGCGATCGCGCTGCCCTTTTTTTTCGGTCCAAGCGCAGCACTGACGGAGTACGTGCCGGAGCGTTTGGCTGCGCTGCGCGGGAAATTCCCCCAGGCGAATATACGGCTCGCGCGCCCGCTGGTGGATCCGGCTGAAAAGGAGACGGAGATCGCGGACGCATTGGCGGACGCGGTGAAAGAAACGATGACTGCGCGGTCGTGGACGCGGCCGAAAGTGATCGTCGTCGATCATGGCAGTCCGCAGCCGGCCGTGGCGGCGGTGAGAGATCATTTGGGAAAACAAGTCGCGCAGCGTCTCGGCGCGCTTGTGGAAACCGTGGGCGTCGCTTCGATGGAACGACGTCCGGGACCTGAATATGCGTTTAGCGATCCGCTCTTGGCCGATCGATTGCGCACACCGCCGTTCGATCGCGGCAATGTGGTGCTCGCGATGCAGTTTTTGTCACCCGGGCGTCACGCAGGACCGGAGGGGGACGTGGCGACGATTGTGCGAGCGGCGGAAGCGGAACGCCCCGGTTTGTGTATTGCCATGACGGATACGCTCGGCACGCGGCCGGGCGTGATCCGCGTGCTGGCGCGTCGCTATCGCGAGTGCTTGGGGCAATAAAAAGGCCGCGCGACAAAGCGCGGCCGGAGAAAAGGGAATGCGTTGAGGACGGCTCAGGCCAGCTTGCGCGGCTCGATGAGGCCGACTTCCAGCGCGTAGCGCGTGAGGCTCGCAACGTCGTGGAGGTTGAGCTTGCGCATCAAGTTCGTGCGGTGGTTGTCCACGGTCTTCACGCTGATGCCGAGCTTGGAAGCGATTTCCTTGGTGCTGTGGCTTTCGGCGACGAGCTGGAGGATTTCGCGTTCGCGGTCGGTAAGAAAATCAGAGGTCGAGCTCGAGGCGGGATTAGCGACGACATTGCGCAGAAGTGCGGCGACGGCCGGGCCGAAATACGTCCCGCCCGCGGCGACGGTTTCGAGGCCCTTCTTAAATTCGGTGAGACCGGCGGTTTTTTCGACAAAACCGTGCGCGCCGGCTTCCAGCATCTCGCGGACGAGGACCGGGTTTTCGTGACCCGAGAAAACGAGCACGCGGACATTTTTAAGCTGCTTGCTGACGCGGCGGAGCAGATCGACGCCGTTGAGGCCGGGCAGTTTGGCATCGAGCACCAACAAATCGGGCTTCACCTCGAGGCACAGATTATAGGCGCTCTGACCGTCACCGCTCTCGCCGACGAGCTGGTAATTGGGGTCGGCTCGCAAGATCTCCACGAGCATTTCGCGGATGGCGGTCTGGTCCTCGATGATGACAAGTCGTTTCATAGGCACTATTGCTCATGTACTCTCGGCGAGATGTCCCAATTACTGAACGCAAAAATGCTCTCGGGGCGGTGAGTTAACGGGTCATTTACGCGGATTTTACCGGTCGCAGTAGGCGCAACCCAGGTTTTGCGAAAATCCCGCGGTTTACCCGCGCTGTGTACTTTCTTCTCCCGCGTGACCTCGCATGGTGGGTTGACTGGGATTCGAACCCAGAACCAACGACTTAAAAGGACGCTGCTCTACCGTTGA
>CALFXL010000017.1 GCA_937958045.1 uncultured Opitutaceae bacterium
CGCTTGTGCGGTCGTGCCGCTGCCGCCAAAGAAATCGAGAATGAGGTCATCGGACGAACCAAGCCTAAGCAGGTTTTGAATGAGTCCTACTGGTTTCGGTGCCTGGAACAGGCTTGGCTCCATCAACTCGTCGAATGATTGCTGCCCCTTCTCTGTATGGAAAGATCGGTCGATAAATATTGTCTTAAGCTTCCGCCTAACCACGGAGCCATCCTCATTTACCGCACGAGCCTTGCGATAGACCTTCCATCTACCTCCGACTTCTCTGGCGTAGAGATTATAGTCCTCAGCTTTAACCTTCGTCTGGCCCCACGTCCAACACCCCTCGAAGCCGTCGTCCCAAACCGGCAAGATCTTGATGTTGTGCCTCTGTGTTGAATCCAACGTCACTGATCCGTCGACAGGATCGGCATAAATCGGAAACCAAAGCTTGGGACGATTGTGCTTTCCGAACTGGCGATGAGTATTTCGAAGCTCAAGTGAACGGAAGACGCCTCGTTCGTCGCTTTCGTCGAAGTCAGATTCGATTTCCTCTTTTGACTTAGGGATACCGAGCTCCACTTCCAAGGGAGCGCGCGTGTAAACCAAAACGAAGTCGTGTGTGCGCGCAAAGTGAGGATCAAGAACTCTGCCTTTCGGATTCGTCTGAACCGTTATTTGTGCGAGGAAATTCTCCTCCCCGAAAATCTCATCCATCAACAGCCGCAGATTGTGCACCTCGTGGTCGTCGATGGAGACAAAGATGACGCCATCTTCGCGCAGGAGATTTCGCGCCAGAAACAGCCGTGGATACATCATCGTCAGCCAGCGTGAGTGATAGCGTCCGCTCGTGTTGACGTTCGTCGTGAGTTTGAGCCCCTCCTCACTTACCTGTCGCGTGAACCGTTGGTAGCTCGCAAGACCTTCCGCGTAATCGTCGGGGTAGATGAAATCGTTGCCGGTGTTGTAGGGCGGATCGATGTAGATGAGCTTCACTTTGCCGTGGTAGCCGTGCTGAAGCGTTTTGAGCACTTCGAGATTGTCGCCCTCGATGATCGCGTTGCCCGTCGTCTCCCATTTCTCGGACTCGGACGGCGCGGGTAGCAACGTGGCCGTCGTCAGTTGCCGGAGCACTTTGAGCGCATCGCTCTTTCCCGCCCACGACAGCCCATAACGTTCCGGTCCGCCCGCCGCGTGTCGGCCGAGGAGAGCGCTCAATTTTTCAAGATCGATCTGCCCGTCGGTCAGCACCTCGGGCAGCCGAGATTTCAGTTCCTCAAGCCGGGGAGCTATCGGATCCGCAGAAGTCAGGGGCAGACGCTCGTAAGCAGGCGTGTCAGACATGGGTGGGCGCCAAATTCACACCCCCAATAAAGGGGTGTCGAGAAAAACACTACCGCAAGAGGGGTTCATGAGTTGGCCGGCCGCGACTAGTCTCGGTCGTGAGCAACGACCTGGCAAAACGGCTGATGGAGCGCGTGCGACGCCTCCGGGAGAATCTTGGGCTGACCCAAGAGACCTTCGCCGAACGCGCCGGACTCAAATACAAACACTACCAGTCCGTCGAAGCCGGCCGTAAGACCAACATCAAGTTGGAGACTTTGATCAAGATGGCTCACGCTTGCGGCTTGGAGCCGTGGGAATTGCTCAACTTCGATCGCGACGTGGAGTCGTTCCAGCCGATCGTGAGCGAATCCAAAGCCTCCCGCCGTACTCGCAAGACCGCGAAAACGTCGCGCTCTCGCCGTCGGGCCGGTTGAGACGATCGCGGCGTCCAGCAACGTCCACTCATCTCGCGCCTTCTCCTCTCCGTGCTCTCTGCGTCAACGCGCAGTGTCCTCTGCGACCACTCCGTTTTCGCCTCCGGCTTGGCGCTAACCATCATTCGCTACCTTTCGCCCGCCGCGCTTCGCGAAACCATTTCGGCCCTTCCGTCATTCCCTTTCGGCGCCTTTCGTGTATTTCGTGGGCCCCCTTCCTCATGCTTTCCGAAGAACTCTGGATCCTCGGCCTCCGGCTGGCCGGCGCGTTTCACCTTGTGACGCTCATCCTCGCCTGGTTCACGCCGATCCCGCCCGATTGGGATAAAAACCTCGCGTCGTTGCCTCCGATTCACCGCCGCTTCGCCATTGCGCAAAACGCCTCCATCGGCGCCGCCATCGCCGCGCTCGGTTTAGTCAGCCTCCTCTTTGCGCCGCACCTCGTCACCGGCCACCCACTCGCCCGCGTGCTCTGCGCGCTCATCGCTCTTTTCTGGGGAGGTCGCCTCGTCGTGCTGCCCTGGCTCCGCGTGCAATCCACCCTCACCACGACGCTCCTCCGTCTAGGCTACGGCCTGCTTCTGACTCAATGCCTGCTCTACGCCACCGCCTACGGCTGGCTGGCGGTGCGGCCTGCCGTGTAAACCGCCTGCGCGCAAACGCTAACCAACCGGTCCTCCGCGCAAACGCCTTCGTGTTTCACTCGCCGCGCGCGCGACTCATCGCATAATCTCCACAAAACCGCTTGGCAGGCGCGACCCGAGCGCTTTTCGTTTGGCTTTAATGTCCTCACCCAAGCAAGGAATACTCGCCCTCGAAGACGGATCTATTTTCCGCGGCATAGCGTTTGGCGCCGACGCCACCATCACGGGCGAATGTGTGTTCAACACCTCGATGACCGGTTATCAGGAGATCATCACCGATCCTTCCTATTTCGGTCAGATCGTTACCATGACTGCTCCTCAGATCGGCAATTATGGTATCACCGCCGAGGACGATGAGTCGCGACTCCCGGTTTGCGCGGGTTTGGTCGTGCGTGAACTTTCCCCCATCGTGAGCAACTGGCGAGGCCAGATCGGCTTACACGATTATCTCCTGAAGTACGGCATCCCCGGCTTGAGCGAAATCGATACGCGCGCGCTCACCAAAAAGCTCCGCGTCGAAGGCGCGATGAAGTGCTGCCTGAGCACGTTGCCCATTTCCGACGAAGAAGCCGTTCGCCTCGCGAAAACCGGCCGCGACATCAAGGGCGCCGATTACGTCAAAGAAGTTTCCGCCAAAGAGCCCTACATCTGGCATCCGGACGATCCCAAGAATTACAACGCGCCGTTCCTGCCCGTCGGCACCACGATGAACGCGCCCGGCATCCCGGCAAAACGCTTCCGCGTGGCCGCTTTCGATTTCGGCGCGAAACACACCATTTTCCGCAAACTGATCCGCCACGGTTTCGACGTGCAGGTGTTCCCCTCCACGTACACCGCCGAACAGATCAATGAGTACAAACCCGACGCGGTCTTCCTCTCCAACGGTCCCGGCGATCCGGCCGCGCTCCCGTACATCCATAAGACCGTGAGCGCGCTTCTGCCGAATTACCCGATCTTCGGCATTTGCCTCGGCCACCAGATGCTCACCCACGCGCTGGGCGGCACGACCTACAAACTCAAATTTGGCCATCGCGGCGGCAACCAACCGGTGAAAAACCTCGAAACCGGCAAGGTCTCCATCACCGCGCAAAACCACGGCTTCGCGACCGACGCCCGCTCGATCGAAAAAGCCGGCGGCAAGGTCACCGAAATCAATCTCAACGACGGCACCGTCGAAGGCCTGCGTCACACCTCTCTGCCCGTCTTCTCGGTTCAATACCATCCCGAAGCCGCTCCCGGCCCCAACGACGCCGATCCGCTCTTCGTCGATTTCTACAAGATGATCGAAGCGCGCAAAGCGGGCAAAATCTAAGCCCACGCGCTCCCTTCCCGCTTACGTCAAAGGCCGGCCTCATCCGCCGGCCTTTTTCATGCGCCTTCCGGCGTATTCAGAAAACAAATACACCGCGTCGCGACTGCGCGGAGTCGCGGCGCCCTCAACCCAGCGCGCTCTCAAACTTCGCGGCATCCTCCGGCGTATCCACGCCGATAGTCGGATCCGTCGTCGCGCCCACGGCGATGTCGAAACCGTTTTCCAGCACGCGGAGTTGCTCGAGTTTTTCGATCCGTTCCAAACGGCCCACCGGCAGACTCGCGAAACGCTCGAGCAGATCGGCCTTGTACGCGTAAAGACCCAAGTGACGCAGGCAACCGTTGGCGCGCACCCAGTTGTCGTCGACACGTCCGCCCAGATCGCGCGCGTAGGGCATCGGCGAACGGGAGAAATAAAGCGCGCGTCCGTCGTTGCGCAGCACGACCTTCACTTGATTCGGATTCGCGAAATCCGCCGCCGTCGTGAACGGCGTGGCCAGCGTCGCCATCGCCACCGGTCCCGCGATCAACGCCGCGAGCTGGCGTATTTGCGCGCCGGATACAAGCGGCTCGTCCGCCTGCACATTAATCACATGCGAAGCGCCGATCGAACGATTCGCCTCCGCGATGCGATCCGTGCCGCTTTGATGCGCCACGCTCGTCTCGATCGCGCGAAAACCCGCGCTCGTGAGCGGCTCCGCCAGCAGAGGGTCGTCCACCGCGAAATACAGCGGAAACTCCGGCGCCTCGCGCGCGATTCGCTCCGCCACCCAGAGCAACAACGGCTTGCCTTTGATGAGATGCAGCAGCTTGCGCGGGAAACGCGTCGATTCGAGCCGGCAGGGAACGATGATGGCGGTCAACGGCATGGGGCGACGAGGCTGAGTGGTGGTTTTTGGAGTTGCAAGCCGGGCGCGGGCGAAGCGACCATAGGGCGCATCTTAAATCGAACGAATGGATAAAAACGACGTCACGACGACCGGAAAGCCTCTTTCCAAGGAGCTGGTGGTTCAAAACAAGATGGGCATTCATGCCCGGCCCGCAGCCATGATCGTGCGTATCACCAACAAGTTCAAAGCCGACGTTTTCGTCGAAAAGGACGATGAACAGGTGAACGGCAAAAGCATCATGGGCTTGATGATGCTCGCCGCGGGGAAAGGTTCGAAGGTCAAGTTCCTCGCCACCGGTGAGGATGCCGGCCAGATGCTCACCGAGCTCGAACAACTCTTCGCTCGCAAATTCGACGAAGCCTGAATCACCGCGCCGATCTCCCGTTTTCCCAGGCGGCCCCGGCCGCCTTTTTTATTGGCGCGCGGCGTGCCCGCTCACCGAGCCGCTCCGCCAAACTAGTTGTTGAAATGCCGGTCCGCGGCCTCTCATTCTCATCCGTTGTGGCAGACAAAAAAAAACAGGAGCCTTCCTTCGAGGCGGCACTTTCCCAGTTGGAATCCATCGTCGAAGCGATGGAAGCCGGCGACGTGCCCCTGGCCGAATTGATGGCCAAATTTGAAGACGGCACCAAACTGCTCAAAATCTGCGAAGCTCGCCTCAAGGAGGCCGAACTCAAGATCGAGCTTCTCAAAAAACAAGCGGACGGCGCCTCCTTCGCGCCCTTCGTTTCGCCTTCCGAGAGCTGAGCGCCCGCCCGCCGCCTCGCCCGTGTCTCCGTATCCGACTCGATGAATCCTCCCGCCGACGCGTCCGCAGCCTCCGCAACGCCCTTGCCTCGCCTGCTCGATTCCATCCGCGGCCCGGACGACGTCAAAAAACTTGCCGCCGCCCAGCTCCCGCAGCTCGCGCAGGAAATCCGCGACGAGATCATCGAAGTGACTTCGCGCAATGGCGGCCATGTCGGCCCCAACCTCGGCGTCGTCGAGCTGACCATCGCGCTGCATCGCGTCTTTAATACGCCCACCGATCAGTTCGTCTTCGACGTCGCCCACCAAGGCTACGTGCACAAACTGCTCACCGGCCGCGGCGGCGAATTTTTTAGAAACCTCCGCCAGACCAATGGCGCGTCCGGTTTCCTCAGCCGCGCCGAAAGCCCGCATGATGCGTTTGGCGCCGGTCACGCGGGCACCGCCCTCAGCGCCGCGCTCGGCATGGCCACCGCGCGCGATTTGCGCGGATCTTCGGAACACGTCGTCGCCCTCTGCGGCGATGCCGCCTTCACCTGCGGCGTCACGCTCGAAGCGCTCAACAATGTCGTCACATCGACCAAGCGTCTCATCGTCATCCTCAACGACAACGAGTGGTCCATCGCCAAAAACGTCGGCGCGATCGCCAAATACCTCAATCGCCTCAGCACGCATCCCACGTACAACAAGATCCACAGCGATCTGGAGCGTTTTTTCACGAGTCTCCCGCATGGCCCCGACATGCATCGCCTGTGGTTGAAGTGGAAACGTGAGACCAAGGATTTCTTTGTCGAGTCGAGCCTCTTCGAAAAATTCGGTCTGCGCTACATCGGCCCGATTAACGGACACAATTTCGACGAGCTCGTGAAGAACCTCGAGTTCGCGAAAAATGCGGACAGCCCGGTCGTGCTTCACGTGCTCACCAAGAAAGGTCGCGGCCTGCCCGCTGCGATCGAGCATCCCGAGCGCTTTCACGGCGCGAGCCCGTACGATCCCGCCACCGGCGAAACCAAAAAATCCGCCAGGCCGACGCCGCCCAATTATCAGGAAGTTTTCGGTCGCGCGCTCGTGCGCTTCGCCAAAGCCAGCCCCAACATCGTCGGCATCACGGGCGCGATGCCCAGCGGCACGAGTCTCAACTACCTCGCCGCCGAATGCCCGCGTCAGTTCTTCGATGTCGGCATCGCCGAAGAGCATGCGGTGTTGTTTGCCGCCGGCCTCGCCACGAAAGGCATCCATCCGGTCTGCGCGATTTATTCGACGTTCCTTCAGCGCGGCTTCGATCAAGTCGTGCACGATGTCTGTCTGCAAAATCTACCCGTCACGTTCTGCATGGACCGCGCCGGTCTTTCCCCCAACGACGGCGCGACCCATCACGGCCTCTTCGACCTCGCATATCTCCGCTGCGTACCCAATGCGACGGTGATGCAGCCGAAGGACGAAGACGAACTCGTAGACATGCTCCACACCTGTCTGCAGACGAAATCGCCGACCTTCATCCGTTATCCGCGCGGCGCCGGCGTGGGCGTGAAACTCAAGGAATCGCCGGCGGCCGTCCCCATCGGCCAGGCGGAAGTTCTTCGCGAAGGTTCGCAGGTCCAAATCTGGGCGCTCGGCCCGTTGGTCGCAGAAGCGCACGCGCTGGCCGAACGGCTCGCCGCGGAACACTCGCTCTCCGTCGGCGTCGTCAACGCCCGATTCGTCAAACCGCTCGACCGCGAACTCCTGCTCAGCCAGGCCGGCTCGGCCTCGCTCATCGTCACGATGGAAGACCACGTGCTCGCGGGCGGCTTCGGCAGCGCGGTGATCGAGACGCTCCAGGACGCCAATATATCCACCCCGGTGGAGCGTATTGGCTGGCCGGATACATTTGTCGAACACGGCAGCTCCGTCGAAACGCTGCGCGCCGCCTACAAGCTCTCGCCCGAGGACAATTATCAACGCGTCGTCGCTCGCTGGAAATCGCTGGCCGCCGCCGGCGTGGTCACTGGCGTGTGATTTCCTGCGCAGCGAACTCCGCTGGCGCGCCGGCCTGGCCGGCTTTTCGATCATGCCGGCGCTCCCCAGCGATGAAACGTCAGCGCACTCCAACACTCTGCACGCTCGCGTCTTTCACCGACGGATTCTGGAGCATGCTATCCACGAGATTCTGCCCGCGCATTTGAATCACCGCAGGATTATTCGCGAATTGCTTCATGATTTTCTCCACGAGCTTGCGAGCATCGTCGGTGCGACCGAGACGGACCATAACCGCCGCAGGTTCCAACACCGCGTTGAGATCATCGGGCGCTTTTTCCGCGGCCTTCTCACGAATGGCGAGTTCGCGTTTGTACGCAGCGATAGCACCGGATTTGTCGTTAAGTTTTAAGCGGGTGTAACCGAGATGAAACCAGTATTCGGCTTCCTCGGGATCGAGCTCCGTCGCGCGGAGATAGCCTTTCTCGGCTTCCTTGTAATCGCGCAGCGTGAAGTTCACGCGCGCTTCGGAAGCGAGGTAGAGAGCCTCGGCTTTGGTCTGTTTCTGGTCCTCGTTGTCCTTCCGTTTGCAGGCGGTAAGCGGGAAGAGCAGTGCGAGAATAATGAGCAGGCTGGAAAGGCGCATAAAGCGGGCAGATTCAAAGATCGGGCGGCACTGTGGCAATCGATTCTTCCATCGTGGTCACGCCTTCTTTGACCTTCAGCATGCTGTCTTGGTGAAGCGTCTTCATGCCATGGCGCATCGCGATTTTCTTCAACTCGGCCGACTCCAACTCCTTGTTGATGCCTTCCACCAACTCTTCGCTGATCGTCATGAGTTCATGGATACCGACGCGGCCTTTGTAGCCCGTGCCGCCGCATTTCGGACAACCCGTCGGGTTGGCTTTGGGGATGCGTCCGCTCCAACCAATCGCGCGTTCCAAAATCTCCGCTTCGCGCGGCGTGGGGTCGACCTCGAGTTTGCAGGTCTTGCACACGCGGCGCATGAGACGCTGCGCGCACACGCAGAGCAGCGACGACGAAATCATGAAGGGCTCGATGCCCATGTCGGTCAGACGCGCGATCGTGCTCGGCGCGTCATTGGTGTGTAGCGTGCTGATGAGCAAGTGACCGGTGAGCGCGGCTTCGACCGCGATGTTGGCGGTTTCTTTATCGCGAATTTCACCGACGAGAATGATGTCGGGATCTTGACGCAGAAACGCGCGCAGCGCGGTCGCAAACGTGAGCCCGATCTGGCGGTGCATCTGCATCTGGTTGATGCCGGGCAGCGTGTATTCGATCGGGTCTTCGGCGGTGCGAATGACGATCTCGGGCGAATTGATTTCGTTGAGCGCCGAATACAGCGTCATCGATTTGCCGGAGCCGGTCGGACCGCAATGCAGGATCATGCCATACGGCTGGCGAATGACCTCGCGGTATTTCGCGAGATTTTCTTCGGAGAAGCCGAGCATCGGCAGCGGCAGCGTGGACTTCTGCTTGTCGAGAATACGCATGACCACGCCTTCGCCGTGATTGAGCGGCGCGGTCGAAACACGCAGGTCGATATCGATCGATTTTTTGGTGAACTGCTTGAAGACGATACGTCCGTCCTGCGGCAACCGGCGCTCGGCGATGTCGAGGTTGCACATGATCTTGAGACGTGCGACGAGCGCGGGACCGACCTTGGACGGCAGGCGCAGTTTTTCCACACACACACCGTCGATGCGGTAGCGCACCACGACTTCTTTCTCACCGGGCTCGATATGAATATCGCTCGTGCCCGCGTAATACGCGTCTTCGATGATGCGATTCGCGAGCTGGATGATCGGACCGGATTCTTCCGCGCCTTCGTCGGTGATCTCGAGATCGCCTTCGTTGACGCCAAACTCTTCGCCGATCTTCGAGACGACATCGTCGAAGCCCGCGGCCTGCGCCGAGACGTTGAACTTCTCTTTGATGTCCTTCTCGCGTCCGAGCATGCGCACGACACGCATGCCAGTCATCTCCTGGATCTTCGCCGGCAGCGAAACTTCGAACGGATTCGCGAACGCAACGAGCAGGAAATCGCCCACCTGCCCCACCGGAATGATCTGATGTTCCTGACAAAAATCCTGCGGCAGCCGCTCGAAGGTCGATGGCGTGGTGCGGAAGCGGGAGACGTTGAATGGCGCGAGACCGAAGGCCCGTCCCTTCGCAGTCAGCAACTGAAACGACGAGATGCGATACTCTTCCTGCAGCAGTTTATCCAACTGGTCGCCGTTGAGCTCCTCGGGCATCTCCGCGATCTGGTCGCGTTGCGCCTCTTCGAGGCGGCCCATCTCGACGAGTTTATTGACGATCTGTAACTGAAATTTTCCGAGTGCCATGGCGGTGCGTCCTCAGCGATTGCGGCTGGAGTTTTCGATTTTCTCGAGGAAGTCCCCGATCATCTCCAACGTCGTGCCGTACCAGATGATCGGCCCTTCGTATTTCTTTTCCCAATACGTGCGCACCGCCGGGCTGAGATAATAGGCGGTGGCCACGAGGTGAAAATCGTCTTCGCGGTCGAACGGCACGGTCCACGTCGCCCAACACGCGCCGATATCCAGCGTCTTCTTCAACTCTTCCGACGCGTCGTAATTGCGCAGGTCCACCAAGCCGAGTCCGTGTTCGTCGACGAGGTGTTGCAGCACATCTTCTTCGCGCAGCGCCTTGAGTTTGTAAGCGAGGATGCCGAGCACCGTGGTCTGGCGTGGCTGCTCGCTGGCCACCAACTCGAGCAACTGCTCGTTGGCGGTTTCCAGATCCTCGATTTTCACGAGGTTCTGCTCGACCAGGCTGGCGCCGAGCAGACGGTTGGCGCGCATGAGGAGCGGACGATGTTCGGAAGACATGATCGATAAAGGGAACTAGTCGGCGGCCGGCTTCTTGATCGCGGCGGGACGCTTGGCGCGAACGCGACGGCGCAACTCTTCTTTGAGTTCGTCCAATCCGTCGCCCGTCACACAGGAGATCGTGAGGATGTCCACCTTGTGACGACGGCGGAACTTCGTGAGATTCGCCTTAGCCGTGTCGAGGTCCATCTTGTTGGCCACGACGATGCGCGGCTTCTTGAGCAACGCGGGATCGTACAGTTTCAGCTCGTTGAGCAGAGTGGCGTAATCATCGCGCGGGTCGCGGTTGTCGACGCCAGCCATGTCGATGAGGAACATGAGCAACGCGCAACGCTCGATGTGGCGCAGGAAACGATGACCCAAGCCGCGGTTCTCGCTCGCGCCTTCGATGAGACCGGGCACGTCGGCGAGAAGCAGTCTGTCATACTTTTTTGGATACTCGATCACGCCGATCTGCGGATGCAGCGTCGTGAACGGATAGGCCGCGGTCTTCGGACGCGCTTTGGTGATTTGCTTCGTAAGCGAGGACTTGCCGGCGTTGGGAAATCCCACGAGGCCGATGTCCGCGATACTTTTAAGCACGAGGCGAAACGTACCGCCTTCACCCGGCTGACCGGGATTGGCGCGCTTCGGCGCACGATTGGTGGATGTCTTGAAACGTGTGTTACCCCAGCCGCCGTTGCCGCCTTTGCACAGGACGATTTCTTCGCCGTCCTCGATCACTTCGGCCACGACCTTGCCGGTGCTTTCGTCGATCACGACCGTGCCCAACGGCATCTTCAAACGAGCGGGTTTTCCATCGCGTCCGTGGCAATCGGAACCCTGGCCGTGTTCGCCGCGCTCTCCTTTCCAGTGCGGCTGGAACTTGTAGTCCACCAAGTTGTTGGTGTCGTCGTCGCCGACGAGAATCACATCGCCGCCACGACCGCCGTCGCCGCCGTTGGGGCCGCCCCACGGCTCGTATTTTTCGCGGCGAAAACTAATGCAACCGCGTCCACCGTCGCCGGCCTGAACTTTGATGACACACTCGTCGATAAACATGGCGGAGATTTACACGGGGATGATTTCACGGACACAAACCAATAGCATGCGCGGCAGGAAGACGCAGCGCAGTGTGCGGGAAACCATCGGAAGGAAGTACACGGTTGCCCGGCTTATCGGCACAATCCGGCCGCAGTGAAACGTCCGGCCGGTTTTGCCAGCAAAAGGCATTTATGCCGCCAACGCGCGGCGGTGCTCAGAACGAGATCTTGATGCCTTTGCGGAGATACGTCGGCACGTCCAAATCCTGACCTTCGAAGAGATTCCGGTCGGTCTTGTCGAAAAATCCGCGGCGTTCGACTTCGCCAAAGAGGAACTCGTCCTGCGCAGGTTTCGCGGTGTGCGTCTGCAAAGGCAGTTCGGCGGTGACGGCGACACCTTTGCGTCCGCTCGAAGCCGTCGTCGTGGACACCACGACTCCATCGCTGACAGCTTCGCGCGATGTGCGCTCCGGCGCGCTTTGGCGTCCGCGCACCGCCGGCGTCGTGCGACGCGGCGAGATGCCGCGCGTCCCGAGATCCGTCGCGCCGATGACGCAAATTTCCACCTCGTTTTGCAGGCTCTCATCGATCACCGCGCCCATGATGATGTGGGAATCGCGGCCAAACTGATCCGTCACCGCGGTCATGATTTCGTTGACCTTCGGGAGCGTGAGATCAGTGCCGCCGATGATGTTGACGAGCAGGCGGTCGGCTTTGCGCGAAAACTCCGGCGTGTGCAGCAGCGGGCAAAGTTTTAGATTCTCGATCGCATCCGCGACGGCGTTTTCGCCCGAGCCGTTGGCGAGACCGAAGAGCGTCTTCGCACCGCGCTGCGTAAACACCTGCCGCAGCGCCGAGAAATCGAGGTTGATGAGTCCGGTGCGGAACAACATCGACCAGATCGAGCGCACGCCGCGACCGATCCACGCATCGGCCCGCGCAAACGAATCGAGCGCCGTCTCGCCCTCTTCCGCTTCTTGGAGAAGCATGTCGTTCGGCAACGGGATCACCGCGTCGCAGACTTTGCGCAGCGCGTGGAGACCGTCCTCCGCCTGTTTGATGCGACGGCCGCCTTCGAAGCTGAACGGCATCGTCGCAAACGCGATCACGAGCGCTCCGCTTTCCGCCGCGATCTCCGCCACAATCGGCGCGGCGCCGCTGCCCGTACCGCCGCCCATGCCGGCGATGAGGAAAACCAGATCACAGTTTTTCACGACCGCGGCGATCTTCTCGCGATCGGCCTCGGCCGCTTCGCGACCCAATTCAGGATCGCCCCCCGCACCGAGCCCGCGCGTGATGCCGGTTCCGATCAACACCTTGTCCTGCACCGGCGAAGTCGAGAGAGCCTGATAATCGGTGTTGATCACCGCCATCTGGAGACGATCGAGATTCTCCATCTTCAAGCGGTCCACGGCATTCGAGCCCGCGCCACCGACGCCGACCAATTTGATCGCGATGTTGCGGTCCGTCAGGATCTCGGTGGTCAGGGGAAGTTCGTTCGGAGTCATCGGGAAAGTAGTTGAAAAATGGATACGCGAGAAACCGGCTTTGCGCTCAGGCGGTTGCGAAGAGCTTGCTGAAGAAACCTCCGCTGCGGCGGCGGGCCGGGGCGGCGGTTTCCGAGCGGGAGTTGAGGCCGAAGTAAAGCAAACCGAGTCCGGTCGCGTAGCCGGGATCGCGCAGGCTTTCGTTGATGTAGGCGGGGACTTCGCCGACGCGGGCCGTGACGTCGAACACTTTGGCCGCGGCCTCCGCGATGCCAGGCATGCGCGCGGTTCCACCGGTGACAACCACGCCGCCAGCGATGCGCTCGGGTTCAAACGCGGGGCCGAGTTTCTTTTTCACCACTTCAAAAATTTCCCAGATGCGCAGCGACGCGATCTGCTCGATCGTCTGCTTGGGAAACTGACGATCGCCGATCGCGAAATCACCGTTGAGCCAGACTTTTTCCGTCTTGTCGCGCGTCGTGATCGTGGCGCGGCCAAAGCGATGTTTCATCTTTTCTGCCTGCCCTTCCGTGAGGCGCAGGCCGAGGCTCAAGTCGTTGGTCACATGACTGCCGCCCACGGGCAACACGCCGGTGAGGAATGCGCAGCCATCGCGATACAACACGTAGTCCGTCGTGCCCGCGCCGATATCGAGCACCAGCACGCCATTCTGACGATCTTCGGCGGAGGTCACCATCGTGCCTGCGGCCAGGCTCGAGAGAATCAATTCGGCAACCGGCACATTGAAGCCGCGGATCACGTGTATGTTGTCCGCAATCTTGTTCTCCTGACCATGCACGGTCCAGTAACCGACATCGAGCCGCTGGCCGACGAGATGCTCGGGATCCGGCACAAGACGTCCATCGAGGCGGAACGGACGTCGGATGTTGTGCACAACCATGCGGCCTTCGGGGAGATTCTTGGCTTTCGCCAGGCGACACACGGTGTCGATGTCCATCGCGCTGACCATGTTGTTCGCCGCGGAAACATTCACCGTGGCCTCGTTGTAGAAGCCTTCGAGATGGCCACCCGTCTGCGCGAGGAAGACTTCGTCGATGCGCACGCCCGCACTCTGCTCCGCCGCCAGTAACGCGCTATGCGTCGCATCGCTCGCCGCGCGAAAATCCACTACCGCACCTTTGATCACGCCGCGCGACTGACATTCGCCATAACCGATGATCGAGAGTGAACGGCCGTGGGAAATTTCGCCAATGAGGACGGTGACTTTGGAGGTGCCGATTTCGACGGCTCCGATGTAGCGGGTTTTTGCGGTCACGTTTTTTTAGTAAAGAGAAGGACGCTGCGGTTGGAAAAAGGCGGAAGGACGAGTCGGCTGACTGCGCTGGGTGGGCGTGAGCGCGCCGCGGTTGGGCGTATCCGACAGGGCGGCAGCTGCGGGCGGCTCCGCGTACACGACGGGCACCAACACGCCATTGGCCGAATGGCCCACGGAAAGATTCACCGATGCAAGCGTGCGACCATCGGCGCGCTGCCGCGTGCGATCCACGATGAGATCCAGTTGGGCGAGTTGTTTATAAAAGTCGTCGCGCGTACCAAAGGTGATCTCCGGCACTTCGGTCGAACGCACTACCAACACACCATCGCTGCGCAGACGCGCGAGCGACACCGATCGCCAGCCTGAATAAAGATCCGGCGTATTGGCGCGTGCCGTGAGCAGCAGATCGCTCACCGTCTCCATCCCTTCGATGGGCGCGAAACCTCTGTCGGCACGACGCAGGGTGATGCCGTCGAGATAAGGCAGCGTGCTCACCACATCGTTGGCGAAATTGATTCCCGGAAAAACCGTGCCGTCGCGCGCAACCAGCAAATCGGCCATCTCGCCTTCGGGAGTTTGCACGCGCACGCGCGCCACCGGCATGCGTTCTTCCAAAACAACCGAGAGTTTGTCCGGCAGGCGTCGCGCGAGCACCGCGGTGCGCACTTGCGGATGCGCGAGCAAGCGTTCGCGGAGCGCGTACAAATCCAACGCCATCAAGTCCGCTTCCGGCGCGAGCTCCAAAGTGCGCATCACCCAATCGTGATCGATCGGCCCGTCGCTTTGCAGCACGAGCTCGCGCATCGGCGTGCTCTTCACCGGCGCGTGCAGTTTCACCGGATCGTCCTTCCACAGGCGGAACAACTCGTATCCACCCCACAACGACGCGCACCCGATCGAGATCAGCCCGATGGTTTTCAGTGTCGCGAACGCCAGCCGCTTCCGGCCTTCGCCCGACATGGCTCGCGGCGCGATGTCCTGCTGGATGTCGCGCCAGCTGCGAGCCGGAGGGGGGATGTTGGCGGAGGCGTTCATGATTTCAGCAAATGACCGGCTGCGCGAAAACGACCCATCGCGGGTGTCACGAGTTCTCTGACCAAGGTCGGGAAATCCATTCCGACACAGCGCGCGCTCATCGGCAGCAAGCTGGTTTCTTTCATGCCGGGCAGCGTGTTGATTTCCAGTAAAAACAGGCCCGCGCGCTCAGAAAGTATGAAGTCCACACGCGCATAATCGCGACAGCCACACGCCTCGAACGCGAGCTCCGCCGCGCGCTGCGCTTCGCGTGTGTTTTCTTCGCTCAACGGCGCCGGCGCAAAATACTCCGCCATCCCTTTCGTGTACTTGCTCGTGAAGTCATACACGCCCGACTTCGGACGAATCTCGACCACTCCCAGCGCGCGCCCGCCAATCACGCCGACCGAGAGCTCGCGGCCGAAGATGCGCTTCTCGATCAACCAGCTTCCCGAGGTCGCTTGCGCGAGCGCCAACTCCAGTTCGCTGCGGTTGGAAATCAGATGCAGTCCCACGCTGCTGCCTTGATCGTTGGGTTTCATCACCACGCTCTCGCCAAGCGCAGCGTCGACTTCGCCGACGCTCGGTTTTTTCGACGCGTGAAACGCGATGCCGGGAGCGCTGCGCACACCACGTGTTGCGGCGGCCGCTTTGGTCAGGGCTTTGTCCATCGTGAGCGCGCTGCTCTGCGGATCGCAGCCCGCGTACGCGATGCCCGCGGCTTCAAGCAATCGCTGCATTCCGCCGTCTTCACCGAAGGTGCCGTGCAAGGTGGAAAACACCACGTGCTGCTGCGGATCGAGCCCGGCCGGCAGCGCTTCTTCATCCACTTGAAAAAACCGCGTGGGATAGCTGCGCGCCAGCGCCTGCGCACAAGCCGCGCCCGAACCGAGCGAAACTTCGCGCTCCGAAGACACGCCTCCTGCGAGCACGGCGATGATGGGATCCGAATTCTTCATGGGGATGAAAGCGGGCGGATGTCGTGAGAAAATGGATACATCAAAGCACGTCCTTCCATTCGCGTCCGTAGAGGATCGCTTCGGGTTCGAGTTTCACACCTTTGGCTCGCTCTACGCGCGCGCGGATCCGACGCACCAGCGCAATCACGTCCGCACTCGTGGCTCGGCCGCGATTGACGATGAAATTCGCATGCACGGGAGAGACCTCGGCATCGCCGATGCGTTCGCCTTTCAGTCCCGATTGGTCGATGAGCAGTCCCGCTGAGTTGCCTGGTGGATTTTTGAAAATGCAACCCGCGCTCGGCTCGCGCGGCTGAGTCTTGTGACGTTTGTCGCGGTAAACATCGATCTGGCGCGCGATGCTGTCCGACTCCGACAACGCCGAGGGCCGCAGCCACGCTTCGAGCGCGATGCCTTCGTGCAACTCCGCGCAGTGACGATAGTCCACATGCATCTCCGCACGCGCCAGCACACGCTCCTCGCCGTCACGCGTCATCAAACGCACGGATTCCACGACATCGAACATCCAGCCATCCATCGCGCCCGCATTCATGCGCAGCGCTCCGCCGACGTTGCCGGGAATACCTTCCAGAAATTCAAAACCCGCCAGCCCTGCCTTCGTCGCGAGGCCGCAGAGATTCTTCAATCGCAAGCCGGCTCCCACGCGCACGCGTCCATCCGGCAGGATTTCAAATCCGTGCCAATTTGGGTGATGAAAAGCTATCACCACGGCGTCCACACCATCGTCCGGAATCAACAGATTCGATCCGCGTCCCAACACTTGTACCGGGATGCCGCGACTGCGCGCTTCTCGCAACACGCAGCGCAAACCCTCCGCGCTCGCCGGTTCCACATAAACGCGCGCCGGACCGCCGACTCGCATCGTGGTTTTTTCCGCGAGCGACTCCTCACGCTTCACCTTGGTGCCGGGCGCGAGTTGCGCGCTCAGCGCGGCAGCCAATTCGTCCCAGCGATCCTGCTTCGGTCCGTTTAAGATTTCGACAAACGCACGTCCCGCCCGGTCGATGTCGCCCGCTCCGACGAACGCAATCAGGTCGCCCGGTTTCACGTTGCGGGCCAAAGTTTCTAGCCAGCCGGTGCTGTATCCAGGATGGAAATACAGCGACTTCACCACACCTGCACTGCGCATTTCGGCATAAAGTTCCGTCGTCGTTCCTTCCTCGATGCGTGCCTCCCCCGCCGGATACACGTCCATCAGGTGAACTTCGTCCGCAAGCGCCAGCGATTCCGCAAACGCCTTCCTGAACTGCGCCGTGCGACTGAAGCGATGCGGTTGAAAAACCGTCACGAGCCGGCCACCGGCGCTCACGCGGCGCCGAAGTGCTTGGAGCAACGCGCGGATCTCCGAAGGATGATGCGCATAATCTTCGATCACCGCGACTCCCTCCGCGGAGTGCAGCACCGTTTGCCGGCGCCGCACTCCCGGGTAGTCAGCAAGCATGGAGGCTAAAAGTGGAGCCCCCATGAGAGTCGCTGCCGCCAACGCCGCAGTGGCGTTGAGCGCGTTAAAATCACCTTGCGCACGGACGTTCGCCGTCTGCTGCGGGAATCGTCCGCCAAGCGCCAGTGTCTGGCCGTTTTCTCCGACAGCCTGCGTCGAAGCGCGGTAATCACCGTCATGTCCGAATGTATTCACGGCGTCACTACGGACATTCCTGACGAGCTTCGCGGAAAGCGCGCAGGACGCGTTGATAAGCACGGATTGGCTCGTGCGTTCGAGCAGTGCCGCGAACGTTTCCTCCAGGTCCTCCTGCCGACGATAGAAATCGGGATGATCCCAATCGAAATTCACGACCACGCTGATCGTCGGCGAGAAGCGAGAGATGGTGCCGTCGCTCTCGTCGATTTCAGCGACAAGCCATTCATTTCTTCCCGCCGCCGCCGGCGGAATCGACTCGCTGGCGAATAATCCGCCGAGCACGTAACCCGCTTGGAAATTCGCAGCGCGCAGCGCGGTGACGAGCATCGCCGTCGTAGTGGTTTTGCCGTGCGAACCGCAAACGGCCACGAGCTTCTTGCTCTTGGCGACTTCGGCCAGCAATTCGCCGCGGCGCACGACGGGAATGTTCCGCGCGGCGGCCTGCGCGAGGATCGGATGCGTAGAGGAAACCGCGGAGGAAATCGCCACGAGTTCACAGCCGGCCGGCAACGTTCGCGAAGCAACGAGGCTGATCCCGGCGCGCTCGAGCTGCACGCGCATGGGTTCGACCATCGAATCGTCTTCACCGCTCACGTTCAGACCGAGTCGCGCGAGGTAAATCGCCAGCGGCCCCAATCCCATCCCGGCGATACCGACGCAGTGGATGGATCTGATTTCGCGAGAGAAAAGTGTCATCGTCGCGGCGGGCATCGTCAGGCGTTGCGATTCCGGCGAGCCGGAAGAGAAATCGTTTCGAGATCGGCGAGCATGCGTCCGAGCGCATCGGTTTCGTCCAAGCGCCGCAGCGATCCGCGATGACGTGCCAAGGCCTCGCGATCGTTGATCAACGCGCGCACAAGCGGCGTCAGTTCCTCGATGCCGGTTTGCGGCACGACAACCCCGCCGCCCTGCTGCGCGAAATAGCGAGCGTTGGCCTCTTGGTGATTATCGGCGGCATGTGGAAAGGGCACGAGCACGGCCGGCGTGCCACAGCGCGCGAGCTCCGCCAAGGTGCCGGCCCCTGCACGCGAGACCACAAGATCGGCGGCCGACATCAGCGTGCCCATGCGATCGCAGAAAGGCGTGAACACCACACGCGCGACACCGCCATCGCGACGACGGTACTCGATCATCTCACCAGGATTTTTGCCAAGACCGGTCACGCAGCAGAGCTGAATCCCGTCCTGCGCAAACTCCGCGGCGTGTTGACGCGCCCAATCGTTGAGCGCCGTCGCTCCCTGACTTCCGCCGAGCACGACAATCGTCGGCAACGCTGGATCGAGATCGAAAGACTTCCGCGCCGCCGCCGAATCTTCGCGTACAATCTCGCGCCGGACAGGCATGCCGAGCGCGCGTAGTTTATTTTCGGATACACCAGGCAGCTCGACACCCGGCGGCAAATACACGCGGCGGGCGAAACGGCTGAGACGACGAATCGCGCGTCCGGGCACGTGATTGGCTTCGTGCAAAGCGACCGGAACTTTATGCAGCACGCCCGCGACGATGATGCTCGCGGTGGTGAAACCGCCGAAACCGATGATCGCATGCGGCCGTTCGCGGCGTACCAATTTAAGACCGAAAACGAGTCCTTTCACCTGCTGCCATACGAAGCGAATCACGCCGGCCGGTTTCCAGGTGAATGGCGCGCCCGGGATACGCTCGAAACGGAAGTGCGGATATTTTTCCACCAACTTCGCATCCACTTTCTTGTGGCTGATCAGCAGCACAACGCGATGGCCGTCATCCACGAGTCCTTCGGCGAGCGCGATACCCGGCGAAAGATGTCCGCCGGTGCCGCCGCAGGCGATGAGGAATGTTTTAGATCCGATCATGGCCCACCCTTCCCAAGAGAAACATTCCAAAGGCCAAAATCCAAACGCCAAAGAAATTCCAAAGGCCAAAGGCTCCCGCAGAAACATATCTCAGGCCTTTGAGCTGTCGGCTTTTTTTGGCGTTTGAACCTTTGGCCTTTGGAATTTCTCCGATCATATGCCCGTCACCTCCTGCATGGTGCGGGTCTTGCGCGAGAGTTTGGAGCGCGGCCAACTCCGCTGACTGTTTACGATGATGCCGATGGCGGCACCCATCAGCAGCAGATTGGACAAGCCCGCGCTGATAAACGGCAGCGACATGCCCTTGGTCGGGAAAATACCGGTGACGACGCCGAGATTGATGATCGCTTGCAGGCTGATCAGGAGCACGCAGCCAGCGACGAGGAGGAACTGAAAGAGATTGGGCGCGCGTCGCAGATGCAGGACGCCCGCGATGAAAATCACAATAAACACAC
This sequence comes from uncultured Opitutaceae bacterium, assembly GCA_937958045.1. Lineage (GTDB taxonomy): Bacteria > Verrucomicrobiota > Verrucomicrobiia > Opitutales > Opitutaceae > Nibricoccus. Next base: position 19,866 of record CALFXL010000017.1, read on the forward strand.
CCACCACACCGAGCGTGAAAATCATGCCGAGTTCCTCGCCCACCACCGCAAAGATAAAGTCGGTGTGCGCCTCCGGCAGAAAGTTGATTTGTTGTCTGCCCTGCCCCAAGCCCGCGCCATCGACACCGCCCGCCGCAAATGCCGCGAGCGACTGATAAAGCTGATACGTGCCTGCTTGTTTGTTGGCCTCGACGTCGAGAAACGCGAGGAAACGGCGGGCGCGATTCTCGTTGTTCATAACGAGCACGGCGAAGGCGACGACGGCGACGCCTACCGTCGGCAGGATGTAGCGCCAGCGAGCGCCTGCGAGGAACAGCAGCACGAGACCGACGCACAACGCGAGCGCCGCGGTGCCGAAGTCGGGCTCCAGAAGGATGAGTCCGGCGAACCCGCCGATCATCACCAGCGGAAGGACGAAGCCGCGTTTGAGTTCGGAGATTTTCGTCTGATTGAGCGCGAGGTAGTGCGCGAGACAGAAAACCATCGCTAGCTTGCCGAGCTCGGAAACTTGGAAGCGCACCGGCCCTAAACCCAACCACCGCCGGCTGCCATTCACCGAAATGCCGATGTGTGGAATCAGCACCGCGATCAATGCCAGCGCCGCACCGATGCCGATGAACCACACATAACGCCGCATGTACTCGAGGTCCACGCGGCTGACCACCCACGCCACGATCACGGCGAGCACCACGCCGATGATCTGTTTGTTCAAATAATAATATGGCCCCTGCTTAAACGAAGCACTCGCGCTAAACAGAATAGTGAGCCCCAAAAACGTGAGTGCGATCGCACAGATCACGATGACCGCTGCGGGATTGAGCGCGAAATGTCCTCGCGCGGATCCGGATGCTTTGGGTGCGGCCAGGGCGGCTGTCCTCATTTTTTGGATACAGCAGGAGAAACGGGCCTCAGTTACCCGGAGTAATCGGCGAAAGACCTTCCACCGGCACCACCGGAGGTTGATCCGACGGAGCAGAGATCGGGCTCTGGCCCGCCGGGCTAACGGGAGAAATCGGCGAAACAGGCGAAATCGGCGTTTGAACCGGCGCAGGCGTCTGCACGGGCGCGACTGGTTGCGGTTCCGGCTCGCGCGTGACGGGCGCGGGAGTTCCCGCGGGACGGCTCACGGGGCGATTGGCAGCGCCGGGGATGATCAACTTCTGGCCCGCGCGAAGGAGATTGGGATTGGCGATGTTGTTGGCCGTACCGATCGAGCGCGCCGTCACCCCGAAACGATTGGCGATCGACTCGAGCGAGTCGTTGGGCTGCACCGTGTATTCGAGATCGGAAGCGCCTGGCTTCGCCGCCGGGCGCGACATATTGCTGGAGCTTGCGAACGGCGTGCCGGATTCAGGATTGGAAGGCAGCGTGAGTTTTTGTCCGACCGAAATATTGTCGCCCTTGAGTTTGTTGAGCGCGCGGATGGCGGCGACGGTGGTGCCGTGCCTGCGCGCGATCGCGCCGAGCGTGTCACCCGATTTCACTTCATAAATCATGACATCGCCTTCGATGCCGGCGTCCTCCGCGGACTTGCTGGCGGCCGGCGTCTTGGCGGGGATGATGAGCTTCTTGCCGATGGCCAAAACGGAGCCCATCTGGATGTTATTCGCCGCCGCGAGTTCCCTGTCCGTGATGCCGTGTTTGCGCGCGATGGACCAGAGGCTGTCGCCGGATTTCACGGTGTACGTGGCAATCGGCTGGACGTCGGCCGCGGGCGCGGACTGCAGCGCAGACGCGACGGGCGTGTTGGGACGCGTGGGATTAAAACGACCGCCGCTGGGCGCGGGCTGCGAGGTCGAAGCGACGCCGAAATCGAGCGTGCCCGAGCTCACGCCAGGGTTGAGATCGGCGTTAGTCATTGCGCCCGAATCAACTGCCTCCGGCGGCGTGGTCGTCGAGTAACCGGTCAGGCCGGGATAATAACGTTTATTCTCCTCCGTGCCCACCGCTGTCTGCGACGGCGACGGCGCGCGGTGCGTGGTGGAACGACAGCCGGGGATGGCGAAAACAAACATGAACGCGGCAGCGTGCACGGCGACAACGATGCCGAAAATTTTGACGATTTTCATAAGCGGCGGTGGGTTTAAATACAGATGGATTTCAGCGCGAAAAAACGGTTGCCCCCAAGTTATTCACACACTGTTCGAACTGGTCTCCGCGGTCTTCGTAATTGCGGAACATATCGAAGCTGGCAAAGCCCGGACTGAGCAGCACGTGATCGCCACTAATGGCCGTCTCGGAGGCGAGCTGGACGGCGTAGGCGAGCGTGGCGCAAAGCGTGTGCGACACTTGATGAGAGACGCAAGCATCGGCGAGCGCTGTTTGCGTCTCTCCGATCAAATAAAGGTGTTTCACACGCGGTGCAATGCGCCCGACAAACGCGACGATATCTCCGCCCTTCGGCTTGCCTCCCACGATGAGCAAGACCGGCGAGACAAACTTTGCCAGCGCGCCCTCGACCGCATGGAAGTTGGTGGCCTTGGAATCGTTCCAGAACGTGACGCCGTTTTTCTCCGCCACGCGCGCCAGCCGATGCCGGCCGAGTTTGAAGCTCTGCGCCGCCGCATACAACGCCGTCTCCGGCAGTCCCGCGCGATCCCACCACGCCGCCGCCAACAGGAAATTTTCTCGCTGCGGATACGTCTCGAAAACCGTGCCGCGCAACAACACATCCGCCGGTTGATCGATCGTCGCGACGCAGGCTTCCGGCGGCAGCACGCGGCCAAACTCCGTCGCGTAACGTTGCACCGACGAGCCGGCAAACATCACGCCGCCAACCGTGCGATCGAAGAGCCGCCACTTCGCCTCGAAGTAGTCGCGCATGTCCGCGTGACGTTCGAGATGGTCTTCGGCGAAATTGGTCCACAACGCCGAGTCCGCACGGAAGTGCACAAAGGCCTCCGCCTGAAACGAACTCACTTCGCACACCGCGATATCGTCGAAGATCCCGCCTCGCGCCTCCGTCACGAGCGCTGAAAACGGAAAACCCACATTGCCCGTCGCGCGCGCATCGCGCTTCACGCTGCGCAACGCGTGCGTGAGAAATTCGGTGAGCGTGGTTTTTCCGTTCGTGCCGGTGACGGCGATGATCGTGCCTCGCCAGAACAGCGCCGCAAAATCCAGTTCGCCCAAACACGTGCAGCCATTGCGCACCGCCGTCATGAGCCACGGATGATCGGCACGGAAACCCGGACTGTAGATCACGAGTCCATGACGCTGCGCATCGTCTGCCGAGAAGGCCGCGCGAGCATCCGTTTGTTTCTCATCGTACAACTCGGCGCGCGCGCCCAACTGCTCGATCAAGCCGATCACCGCGCGTCCGCTCACGCCGCCGCCAAACACCGCGACCGGGCGATCGAGGAGCGGTTGGATGAAGTTGGGTATCCGAAAAGTCATTACAGAAGATCTGTTCGGTTTAGCGCAGTTTCAACGTGCCGAGTCCCGCCAGAGCACAGATGAGCGAGATCACCCAGAAGCGCGCCACGACTTTGGTTTCGGGCCAGCCGAGTTTTTGAAAATGATGGTGAATCGGCGCCATCCGGAAGAAGCGTTTCCCTTCGCCGAAACGACGCCGCGTGTATTTGAAATAACTGACCTGAATAATCACGGAGACCGCCTCCGCGACAAACACACCGCCGACGATCACGAGCGTGAAAGGCTGCTGCACCATAAACGCGATCACGCCGATCAAACCGCCGATCGCGAGCGAGCCGGTGTCGCCCATAAACACTTCGGCCGGATGCGAGTTGTACCACAAAAACGAAAGTCCCGCGCCGACGAGCGCGCCGCACACGATCGTGAGCTCCCCCACTCCCGGCACATGCCCGATAAGCAGATAATCGGAGATCATGAAATTGCCCGCCGCATACGCCATGATGCCGTACACCAGCGCGACCGTGATCGTGCACCCCACCGCCAGGCCGTCGAGACCGTCGGTGAGATTGATCGCGTTGCTGAAACCGACGATCCAGAAAAAGATCATCACAAACAACGCCAGCACGCCGATGCCTCCGGCGAAAACCCACACAGGATCTTTCACAAACGGCACCCAAAGCTCGCGGATGTTTTGCGAACTCAACGGATGCCAGAGCAACGCGGCGAGCGCGACCACCGTCGTCACGGTTTGCCAAAACATCTTCTCGCGCGACGAGATGCCGTCGCGGTTTTTCCGCACGACTTTCAGGTAGTCGTCGCGAAAACCGACCGCCGTCAGCGCCGCATAAACGAACATCGCGACCATGATCCAGATGTTAGGTCGCGCCCACAGCAGTGTGCTCAAAAACACCGACGCGAAGATCAGCAGTCCGCCCATCGTCGGCGTATTCTTTTTATCGAAACGCTGCGCAAGATCGCCCGTGCGATCGTCGTCATAGTGCTGACCGAACTTCAGAACCTTCAACCGATGAATCAGCCACGGCCCCACCACAAAGCCGATCACACACGCCGTGCCCGCGGCACAAAGCGTGCGCAGCGTCAGGTAACGCAGCACACGCAGCGGTCCAAAGTATTGTTCGTAATCGGCGAGATAGCTGAGCATCGGAAATCAAACGAAAGGAAACGCCCGCGGGCGCCCGGGGATGAAACTCCGGTCGTCGGACGAATCCGGAGTGGAGAATGAAAAAGCGTGCGCGCCGTTCTGCTTCGCGTCGCGCGTTTCGGCCGGCACGTCCTCCAGCACATTGGCAGGCACCGCGCGCTCCAACGCATGACTGCGACTGCCTTTCACGAAGACGGCCCCGCGATACCCAGCGAGACGTTCCGCGACCGGCTCCAGTGTAGTGACAATTTCAATACGCGCTTCCGGCGTTCCCGTTTCGACCGCACCACGCACCACTTCGTCCGCCAATGCGCCGATCACAAATGCGCGATCTTGCGCGCGCAGTTTCAACGAACGTCCGAGTTCGCGATGATACTGCGCGGCCTGCGCGCCGAGCTCTTCCATGCCGCCGAGCACGTAGCAGCGCGGTTCTTCTGCGGGTGTGACTTCCGCAAACGTTTGCAGCGCGTCGGCCATCGATGCGGGGTTCGCATTGTAGAAATCCAGATACCAGAGGCGCCCCTCGACACGCTTGAATTCTCCGCGCCATTTCGCCGGTCGCCACTCCGCAAGCGCGCGCTGAATCGCGACGTCGCTCGCGCCCAGCTCCGACGCGAGCGCGATCGCGAGTCCTGCGTTTTCCGCCATGCCGCGGCTTACGCGCCGAAACGAAAAGCGGCGTGTGCCGCCGAGCACGAGTTCCGTGCGATCGGCGGTAAACTCGACGTCCAGTGTCACCGTACGCGGCGTCACCGCCCCGCGACCTTCGGGCACCACCACTAAACTCTCTTCCGGCAGATCTTGGAACTCAGCGTACTCCCAGCACGACAGCGGAAACACGCCGAGACCTTCGGGACGCAGATGCCGCAGCAAACTTGATTTTTCCTTCGCCACTCCTTCGAGACCGCCAAGCTCCTGCGTGTGCGCCGGCCCGATCATGGTCACCACGCCATAGTCGGGCTCGATCATGCCCGCGAGTGTATCCATTTCTCCAGGACAACTGATGCCCGCCTCGATGACCGCGGTCGCGTGCGCATCGGGCTCAAGTCGCGTGAGCGTGAGCGGCACGCCGATGTAGTTGTTGAGATTTCCCTCGGTCGCCAGCACGCGCGAGCTTCCGCCGAGCAGAAGCGCCAGCAGATTTTTGGTGGAGGTTTTTCCACTGCTGCCCGTCACGCCGATCACCGGCCCGCGAAATGCACGACGATGTTCGCGTGCGATCGTTTGAAACGCCGTCAGTGTATCCGTCACCACCAACTGCGGAAGAGCGATGTCCGGGTTCACACGATTCACCAACGCCGCGCTCGCTCCGGCTGCAGCCGCCGCAGCGAGATAATCGTGTCCATCTCGCTTCTCTGTCTTCAACGCCACGAAGACCTGACCTTCGCGCAACTGCCGTGTGTCTTGCGTAAAGCCGCCCAGCGGGAGCGCGGGTTGTGCGCTCCAGCAGCCGCCAGTCCAGGCGGCGAGCGAGGCGGGTGAAAAGGACGGCATGGCGAGGATTTATGAAGTGGTCTTCAGGGTTTTGATACCGATCAACTCGCGCACGATCTGGCGGTCATCGAACGGGATGACAGTGTCTCCAAATTCTTGATACGACTCGTGGCCCTTGCCCGCGATGAGCAGACAGTCGCCCGGTTTCGCGATGTCCAACGCGAGGCTGATCGCGCGACGACGATCGTCGATCCACGTGATTTTCTCCGGCGCGCTGACGCCTTGTTTCATATCCTCGAAAATCTGCGCGAGCGATTCGCCGCGAGGATTGTCCGCGGTCGCGAAGGCAAAGTCCGCGACCTCCTGCACCGCGCGCACCATCATGGGCCGCTTGGCGCGATCGCGATTACCACCGCAACCAAACACCACGAGCAGGCGGCCGGGCGTGATCGTGCGGAGCATGCCGAGAGCGTTACGCAGAGCATCGTCGGTGTGCGCGTAATCGACGAGCACGTTGAACGGCTGACCTTCTTCGATGCGCTCCATGCGACCCGCGACGCCTTTGAAGGATTTGAGGCGGCTCATGATCACGAGCGGATCGCGACCGAGGGCCCAGGCAGTGGCGACAGCGGCGAGAAGATTGCTCACATTGTAGCGGCCGATGAGCGGGCTATCGACCGTCAACGAGCCTTCGGGCCACACCAGCGTGAACGTCGTGTTCTTGAAATTGAGCGAAACATTCTCCGCGCGCACTTGCGCTTCCGGATTTTCGCCATACGTCACCGTGCGCACATGCGCCGGAATCCGCTGCGTGAGTTGCGCGCCGTAGGGATCGTCGAGATTGACCACCGCAAGCTTCGGTTCCGAGCCAGTATCACCGGTGAAGAGCCGCGTCTTCACATCGAAGTACGCTTCGAGCGATTGATGATAATCGAGATGATCGCGCGTGAGATTGGTGAAAACCGCCGCGCCAAACTGCAGACCGGCGACGCGTTGCTGATCGATGCCGTGCGAGCTCACTTCCATCACCGCCTGGCGGCAACCGGCGTCGCGCATTTGCGCGAGCATGCCGAAAATATCCACCGACTCCGGTGTGGTTTTGAACGACGGCACCGTGCGTACGCCGAGATCGTATTGAATCGTCCCGATCAAACCGACGCGTTGATCGCCATCGAGGAAGTGTTTGATGAGATGCGAAACGGTCGTCTTTCCGTTGGTGCCGGTGACACCGATCACCGTCATGTCGCGATCGGGAAAACGATAAAAACGCTGCGCCACGCGGGCGAGCGCGGCGCGCGGATCGGCGACCTGGATAAACGTGACTTTGCCCGGCACCACGGCGGGCATGCGCGCGGTGACGATCGCCACCGCGCCACGCGCGATCGCTTCGTCGATATAGCCCGCGCCATCGGTGCGGAGCCCAGGCAACGCGAAGAACAACGTGCCCGGCACCACGCGGCGGCTGTCCATCACCAATCCGGAGATGGGACGGTCGAGCGTGCCTTTGCTGGCGAGGATTTCACCTTCGCCGAAATAGTCGGACAGTTTCGGAGCCATTTTAAAAACGCGTGATCCAACGTTAACCCGCTTTCGGGCGCGGCCAACCGGTTGCGCGCGAAAGGCGCTGATGAGTGAATAATCCTGAGTGAGATAGCCGATCATGGCCGGAGTCCTTTCGATGCGAGCAGCGAGGGAGCTGCCGCCGAATCGGCGGGGGGAATGTCGAGATAGGGAATGAGTTTTTCCGCGATGCGCTTGAAGCTGGGCGCGGCCACGGCGCGTCCATAAGCGACGCCTCTGCGCGGTTTGCCGTTGTCCACGATCACCGTGATCACCACGCGCGGCGCGCTCGCCGGGAAAAATCCGCTGAACGAAGCAATGTGGTTCCGGCTCGAATAACGCCCATCGATGAGCTTCTGCGCCGTACCGGTTTTGCCCGCGAGTTGATAGCCGGGAATGACGATGTTCGACGCGGTGCCTTCTTCAGAAACGACCTTCTGCAGCGACCAGGCGATTTCTTGCGCGGTGCTGTTTGTGATGACGCGGCGCGCGACGTTGGAACCAAAACGATAAACGAGTTCGCCGGACGCCGAGCGGACTTCGCTGATGATCTGCGGACGATGCAGCACGCCACCGCTCGCGATCACGCCCATGCCGTAATGGATCTGCAGCGGCGTCGCGCTGATGGAGTAACCCGCAGGAATGCGCGTGATATCGCTGCCGCTCCATTGCTTGGGATCGTGCAGACGTCCGTTGATTTCTCCGACCAGCGGGAACCCTGTCTTTTCACCAAAACCAAAGGCGCGCGCGTATTCGTAGAAGCGGCGATCGCCAAGCGCCATCGCCAGCATCGCCGCGCCGCGATTGCTCGAGCGACTGATAATATCTTCCACCGTCAGCGGATGATCGTAGGTGTGATCGTCGTCCATCAGCCGACGCGGCTTTCCGTTATAAACGACTTCCGCGACATTGCAGTCGAAACGCGTGGAACGCGTCACGAGGCCTTCGTTGATCGCCCCGGCGGCCGCCACGATTTTGAACGTCGAGCCCGGATCGATCTGACTGGAGATGGCGTAATTTTTCTGCGCCTCCATCGGCGCTTTGTTGAACTCGTTCAGGTCGAATGTCGGATAATTCGCGAGCGCGAGCAGGAAACCCGTGGCGGCATCGCTCACGATGATCACGGCGTTGTCGGGCGAGAACTCCGCGGCGATGGCATCGAGTTCTTCCTCCACCCAGCTCTGGATCACGGAGTCGATCGACAGCATCACGCTGTAGCCATTGGTCGCGGGAACATCGCGGCTGCGGAAACGCGCCATCTCGCGTTGGCGGCCATCTTTCTCCGATTCGCGCCAGCCATTCTGACCGCGCAGATAAAAGTCCGCGTAGTGTTCGATACCTGTCGCGGGCGTGCCTTCTTTATTCACATAACCCACCAAGTGCGCCGCGAGGCGACCTTGCGGATAAGTGCGGCGATACGCGCTCGTGCCATACACGCCCTTGATGTCGAGCGCGCGCACACGGTCGTAGAGGCTTTCGGGAATTTCTTCGCACAAACGCGCCCAACGCACGAGACGCTCGCGCGACTCGGGATCGTTGGGATCAGCCGAGCGAACTTTGGTGTTAAAAATCTCCGTGAGCTTTTCGAGCGGCACGTTGATGAGACGCGCGAGCTCGGGCCATTTGGCTTCGTCCTGCGGACGCATCACCTGCGGATCCACGCCGAGTTCGATCATGGTGCGACTCGTCGCGAGCAACTGGCCGCGACGATCGACGATGTCGCCACGCACCGCGTTTTCGACCACGATCTGGCGTCGCACCTCCTCGATGTGACGCACGAGTTTTTCGCGATCGATGACGTGCAAAAACACGAGCCGCGTGCCCACGCCGGCAAACGTCAGCAACACGCCGATGGCGAGCAGCACAACTCGGTAATTGGACGCAAAGCCCTTCGACATCGGTTTCAGCGCGAGCCTCCGGCGACGTAGCGTGTGGGAGTGAAAGAGATCGATTCCACGCCGAAGCGTTCATCGTTGCGCTTGCGCGCGAGACGACGCTCGGGCGACTCGTACACGCGCTCGATCTGTTGCTCGGTCGGTTGCACGAGACCGAGGTTCCAGGCGCGATTGCGTTGTTCGAGACGCAACGGCGATTGCTCGGCCGCGATGTCGGCGTTGATCTCGCCGCGGCGACGCTCGAGCTCGGCGGTGCGCATTTCCAGCTGCTTGATGCTGTTGCTGGTGGCGGCGATTTGTTGCTGCATCCACACGGAGGCCAGGCCGACCGATCCGCTCAGGCAGATCGCGACGAGGGTGTAGATGAGGACTTGATTCACAAAAGCTTGGGTTCCGGTTTTGTTCATGGCGGACACGGAGACGAGGGGATTAAAGTTTGCGGAGAGCGCGCAGCTTGGCGGAGCGGCTGCGTGGATTGGCGGCGAGTTCCTCCTCGCCGGGAGTCACCGGACGGCGCGTGAGCGGCTCGGCGTACTTTTCGCGGAATTGCTGCGGACGATGATCATTCGCGTTTTCCGGCTGACCGCATTGGCGGCGGAAAAACTGCTTCACGATGCGATCCTCCAACGAATGAAAACTGATCACCGCGAGCACCCCGCCTGCGCGGAGTTTCGCGAAAGCCGCCGGCAACGCGCGCTCGATCGCGCCGAGCTCGTCGTTCACCGCGATGCGGATGCCTTGGAAAGCGCGTGTCGCCGGATGGATTTTCGACGCGTGACGTTCGCGCGCGGGAATCGCTTCGGAGATGAGCGTCGCGAGCGACGCCGTGCGAGCAAGTGCGCCCGTACCGCGTGCGGCAATAATCGCGCGGACGATGCGGCGCCAGTTGTGTTCTTCGCCGTAATCGCGAATCGCGCGCACGAGCATGTCTTCCGTGGCCGTTTCCAACCACACGCTCGCTGGCACGCCGCTGCGCGTATCCATGCGCATGTCGGCCGGCGCATCGTGGCGAAACGCAAAACCACGCTCTGGTTCATCGAGCTGAAACGACGACAGCCCGAGATCGAACAACACGCCGTCGAACTCGCCTTGGGCCAGCGCGCCCAGATGACCGAAGTCCGAGGAAATCAGTTCGAAGCGTTCGCCGTATTCAGATTTCAATGACACCGCGCGATCCAGCGCTGCCGGATCGCGATCGAACGCCACCAACGACACGTCGTCCGCCGCAGAGAGAATCGCACGCGTGTGGCCACCTCCGCCAAAAGTCGCATCGAGGTAGCGGCCGCCAGCCTGGGGAGCGAGCAGGTCGATGACCTCACGCAGCAAGACGGGCTGATGTCCGGTCGCCATGGACGTTCGCTGTGCCTCAAGCAGCATGACAGCTCGAGTCAGCCCTCCCAGAGTCGCTAACGTTGGAAGAAAGAGCGTCGCGGTTGACTGGTCGCAATACGAGCGCGGCGGACACGCGCGGGCGCACCCGGGCGAAGTTCAAAGCCGTGCTGCGGACCATGCGGCGATGCCAGAGGCTCGCCGCCGCGAAACCGGAAAGTCGTACGTCGGAAGATTTGAGGTCGTGGCTCATGGCGATCAAATCCCGATGCGGCGCATGAGGTCGCCGAAGTTTTCACCGGCCGTCCTCTGTTCCACCTGCGCCCAACGGGAGGGGCTATAGATGCTGAATTTGTTGAGCGAACCGACGAGGACCGCGTCCTTCTCGATCGCTCCGTGACGGCGCAGTTCGTCGGTCAGTGCGATGCGCCCTTGTTTGTCGAACGTGAACGCGAGCGACGCGGCGAAGAAACGCGCGAAAGCATCCTGCGCATCCCGATCGGTCAGCGCTTTTTGAGAGGCCTTTTCGTACAACTTCTCCACCTCGGCGGGCGGGAGGACGGCGATGTAACCATCCGGATGAGGAGTCGCCAGAAACGTATCGCTCTCTCCGTGCGCAGACCGCCACGCCGACGGAATCGTGAGGCGATTCTTGTCGTCCAACGTGTGCCTAAAAAGGCCGGTGTAGAACGGTTTTCCGAGCGATGCCATGGCGGGATTGGGCGAAAGGTCGCCCCAAAGCGCCCCATTTCAACCCATTTTGCCCCATAATCGTCAAGGAAACTCCCGGCTTTAATGCCCTTTTATGGCAAAAAGTTATTCACAGGTTTTCCCCAAGCGCGGAGAGAGGTACCACAAACCCACTGCATCTGCCCGCAACGGAGTGCTCGATTTCCGCGAAAAGATTGCAGGAAACGGCTTGCGCAGATTGTGTTTCGGGGCTGCGGGACGTTCGGGACACAACTCTCCGCGCCCCTTTCACCCCACCATGAAACCGCTTTTTCTACTTATTGCCGTTTTTGCGCTCGCCCTGAACACCTTCGCGGATTCGCCCGCGCCTGAGTTTACCGCTCTCGGAGACATCACGCTGACCGACGGCCGCGTTTTTCGGGAGGCGGTGTTTGTATCCGAAAATCCGCTACGCATCACCGTGCGTCACTCCGAAGGTCTCGCGCAGATCGAGAAGGCCAAACTCCCGGATGACTTGCTCGCGCGCTACCCGATCGACCGCGAAGCCGCTGAACGCGAGTTGGCGGAAGCTGCCGAGCGCAAGGCGCGCATCGAACGCGAGCGCGAAGAGCTCCGCGAAAAGGAGCTTCGCCGCGCACGAGAGGTTCGCGCCTTGCAACAAAGTTCCGCGGCCCACAACGCGGCCGTTGCCGAGCGTGACGCTATCCGCGAAGCCTCCGCCGAAGAAAATGCCCGCCGCGCTGCCCAAAGCGGCGCTGAAAATTATTTCCGCACGACCTGGCGTCCGGGCAACAACGCCATCGCGATTACCGATCTCGTCGTGACGCTCGACGAAATTTCCCCGCGCCCCGGCTGGCCCGGACAATGGAGCTTCAGCGGCGTCGGTTATATCGAATACTACATCAGTCAGGGCCGCAGCTTCTCCAGCAATCGCGTGCGTTTCACCGGTGTGCTCGACAAAGGTCGCTGCACGATCACGACACGTTAATTCGCGACAGGCGCGCATCCGCGAAATGCGGGCTTGATGCGCGCCGATCGACGCCTGAAATCGGACGACAAACACACTTAACTCAACTGGACGCCGCGGCGTTTGCCGCGCATCCTTTTCGCCGTCTGAAAACTCCGCAAAACATTCAACTCATCGGAAACGAGGTCGCCATCCTCTGGGATGACGGCAGCGAATCGTATTTTCCGGGACCTGAGTTGCGCGCCGCTTCGCCGAGCGCCGAGGCGCGGGGCGAGAAGGATATTTTTGGAAAACAATACGGCGGCGAAGCGAAGACCGATTTTTCGCACGTCGCCGTGACCGGCTTCGAACGCGTGGGCAACTACGCGATCCGCTTCGATTTCAGCGACGGCCATCGCACCGGTCTTTATAGCTACGAGTGGCTGGCGGAACTCGCGAACCGACATCGGTAGGAGCGGCACTCGACGCAGTTTCGACGTCGATCGCGGCCTCTCGCCCACCGCTCCCTCTTTGCTCAAGCCCGGTCTCGAACAACCGGCTCCACTCACACGCCAATCTGTATTCAAAATTCAACCACATGTCCTTTCCCGCCCGCACCAACACCGCCGAGATCGAACTCGGCAAAACGCTCCAACCGAAATTCGGCGCCGACGGCCTCATCCCTTGCATCACGCAGGACGCCGCCACCGGCCAAGTGCTGATGTTCGCCTTCATGAACGCGGAATCACTCGCGCACACCTTGAAGACGAAGAAAGCCACCTACTGGAGCCGCTCGCGCCAGAAGCTCTGGATCAAGGGCGAAGAGTCCGGAAACGTCCAGTGGGTCAAAGAGCTCTACACCGATTGCGACCAGGACGTCCTCTTGATCAAAGTGGAGCAAACCGGCGCGGCCAACGCGTCATGCCACAATGGATACAAGAGCTGCTTTTATCGAAAGCTGACGGATCTCGACGCTGCCGCCGCAGGCACTTCGTTCGCGCTCGAATACACAGCCGAACGTCTGTTCGACCCGGCGGAAGTTTATAAGAAGAAATAAGACCTCAGTCGTTCGCGACTGACGTGTATTTTTCAATGACGGCGGTTGCACAAGCAACCGCCGTTAATGTTTGAAGACAAACGCGCCCGAGCAGACGCTGCGGAGCATCTCCCCTATCCAAAAGTTTCGAGCGCGTAATTTTGGATTCGCTTCGGCTCAGGTCGAACCGGGAGCAAGTCCGCGTTCGCTTTTGGCGGCGAAAGTTAGCAAGCGCTGAAACTCGTCGCTGTTTGCGTGCGGATGTTCGCGGAGTTTTTCGAGCGCCTGCGAACGATTCAGCCCATCACGGAAAAGAACCCGGTAGAGTTGTTTCACGCGATCGAGTTGTTCCGCGCTGAAACCGCGACGTTCGAGACCGACTTTGTTCATCGAACGAATCACGGCAGGAACGCCGTCCGCGATGAAGAACGGCGCGACGTCTTGCACGACTTTCGCGTACGCGCTCACCATCGCATGCGCGCCGATGCGGCAGAATTGATGCACGCCCGAGTAACCGCCCATGACCACATGGTCTTCGACGATGACGTGGCCGGCGAGCACGGTGCCGTTGCTCATCACGATGTGATTACCGAGCACGCAGTCGTGCGCGACGTGGCAGTACGCGAGCAGGTTGTTGTCGTCGCCAATCACGGTCATGTCTCCATCGGCGGTCGCCGCGTGAACGCTCACGTACTCGCGAAACACATTGCGCGCGCCGATGCGTACGCCCGGCGCGCCACCTTTATATTTTAGATCCTGCGTTTTCGCGCCAATGTTGGCGTAGGGAAACACCTCGCAGTTTTCACCGAGAATCGTGTTCCCCTCGACGCTGGCGTGATGATGAACACGTGTGCCTGCGCCCAACCGCACGCCGGCTCCGATGTAAGCGAAGGCTCCGATTTCAACGCCGGCGCCGAGTTCCGCCGAGGGTTCGACGATGGCGGTGGGATGTATTGAAAAAGTCATGACAGACTCAGTCGACCTCGTGCGTGTCGAGGATCGCGAACATCAGTTCGCCGGAAGAAACCACAGTGCCGTCGACGGTGCAAGTGACCTCGGCGGTCGCCAGTTTGGCGCCGCGCGTTTTGGTGAGCTTGGCGTTGACGATCAACTGGTCGCCCGGGCGGACCGGCTTGCGGAACTTCACCTTGTCCGCGCTCATGAACAGCGAGGTCTTTCCCTCGCTCGATCCGCGGCGAAGCATGAGAATGCCCGCGGCCTGAGCCATGGCTTCCAACTGCAACACACCCGGCATCACGGGATTGTTCGGGAAGTGACCTTGGAAATAAGGTTCGTTGATGCTGACGTTCTTGATCGCGACGAGCGCGTCTTCGCCGATGAACTCGACCACGCGGTCGATCATGACGAACGGGTAGCGATGCGGCAGCGTATCAAGGATGCGGCGGATATCGAGGGAGGTTTCGTTGGGCATCACCATCGACGGGCGCGGCTTCTTTTTCGGGCCCTTCTTTTTCTCCTCGAGCTTTTCGGCGAGCGCCTTGGTGAGCTCGGCGTTGATGGCGTGTCCGGGACGCGTCGCCACGATGTGCGCCTTGAGTGGAAGTCCGAGCAGCACGATGTCGCCGATGATATCGAGAATCTTGTGCCGCACGAACTCGTCTTTGAAGCGCAGGCCTTCTTTCGAGAGGATCTTATCGCCGCGGATAACCACGGCGCAGTCGAGCGAGCCGCCTTTGATTTTGCCGAGTTTCAGCAGCTCCTCGATGTCTTCATAAATCGTGAACGTGCGGGCCGCAGCCACCTGCGTCATGAACACATCGGGATCGATCGTGAGCGTGAGATGCTGCGTGTGAATGCCGCGGTCGTCGGCGGATGTGCAGGTGATTTTGAGACCATCGTGCGGAAGTGCGATGATCGACGAATTGCCGCGCTGAACAGAGACCGGTTCTTCGAGTACAAAATACTCGCGATCTTTTTCCTGCTCGATCGGTTCGCCCTGCATCAGCAGATCGACGAAAGGCTTTGCCGAACCGTCGAGGATGGGCGGCTCGGACGCGTTCATCTCGATCAACACATTGTCGACGCCGCAGCCGTGCAGGGCGCTCAACACGTGCTCAACCGTATGGATCTTGGCGTGGCCCGATTGGATCGTGGTGGCCCGCACCAGATCGGTGACCTGATCGATGCGCGGGCGCAGTGTGGGAGCGCCGGGGAGATCGACGCGCTTGAACACGATGCCATGGTCCACCGGCGCTGGCTTGAGGGTCAGCGTCACGGATTCGCCGGTGTGCAGCGCGCTGCCTTGGATCGAGACTTCGCGCGCGAGTGTGCGTTGCTTCATAGGAATTTGGGCCGGACTCTCTGCGCAAGCCGGCGGGCAGCGCAAGCGCGGAAGATGACTGCCGGATCAACGCCGCACCGGGCCGGTGGATGCTCGGACGATAAGTTGAGGCTCGATGAGACGCACCAGCGGCTTGGGTCGCAGCGGCTTGTCGATTTGGGATAACAAAATCTCGGTCGCCGCCTCGATGGTGAAATCGATTCGTTGATCGACGCTCGTGAGGCTCGGCGCGGTCATCAGGCAGATATCCTGATTATTGAACCCCGTGACGGAAACATCTCCCGGCACGCTCACGCCGACTTCTTTGAAACCGTGCATCGCGCCGACTGCGATCT
>CALFXL010000018.1 GCA_937958045.1 uncultured Opitutaceae bacterium
TCTCCCATGCGCCTCCTCGGCCTCAGCGCATATTTCCACGATTCCGCCGCCGCCTTGATCGAAGACGGCGCGATCGTCGCCGCTGCGCAGGAGGAGCGTTTCACGCGCATCAAACACGACGCTTCTTTCCCGCGCCACGCCGCGGCCTTCTGTCTCTCGCGCGCATCCGGCCCGATCGATGCGGTCGTGTATTACGAAAAACCGCTGCTGAAATTTGAGCGAATCCTCACGACCGCGATCGCCACCGCGCCGCGCGGTTTTCGCGCCTTCACCGCCGCCATGCCCACGTGGCTGCGCGAAAAACTCTGGTTGCGCTCCGTCATCGCCGACGAACTCACCGCGCTCGGGTGTCGCGACACGCCGGTTCATTTCGCCACGCACCATCAATCGCACGCCGCCAGCGCGTTCTATCCGTCGCCGTTTGAGAGCGCCGCGGTCCTCACGCTCGACGGCGTCGGCGAATGGTCCTGCGCCACACTTGGACGCGGACACGGCGGTCAGCTCGAGCTTCTCCAAGAGCTGCGTTTTCCGCACTCGCCCGGACTGCTCTACTCGGCCTTCACGCATCACTGCGGCTTTCGCGTCAACTCCGGCGAATACAAGCTCATGGGACTCGCCCCCTACGGCAAACCGCGTTTCGCCTCCATCATCCGCGATCATTTTATCGATCTGCGCGACGACGGTTCCTTTCGGCTCAATCTCGACTACTTCGGATTTCTCCGCGGCCAATCGATGACCACGCCGCGCTTCGCCGCGAAGCTCGGCGTTCCCGCGCGGCCTCCCGAAGCGCCGCTGCTCCAGGTCCACTGTGATCTCGCGCGCTCGATTCAGGTCGTCATCGAAGACATCGTGCTCCGTCTCGCGCGCACGCTGCACAAGCTCACCGGCGAAAAAAATCTCTGCCTCGCCGGCGGTGTCGCGCTCAACTGCGTCGCCAACGCCTGCCTCCTTCGCGAGGGTCCTTTCGCCAATCTCTGGGTGCAACCCGCCTCGGGCGACGCCGGCGGTGCGCTCGGCGCCGCGCTCGCGTTTCACTACGCGCAGCCCGATGCCCAACGAACCACCGTCGCCTTCGATGACATGCGGGGCGCTTTTCTCGGCCCCGATTTCCCGGACGACGATTTTCGCGACGCGCTCGCGGCGTATCAACTTTTCGAATACGCACAAAGGCCCGCCGCTCACGAACTGCCGCCGATCATCGCACGTCGTCTTTCCGAAGGCGCGGTGATCGGCCTCTTTCACGGACGCGCCGAATTCGGCCCCCGCGCGCTCGGCGCCCGCTCCATTCTCGCCGATCCGCGCCGGGCCGACATGCAGCGCCGCCTCAACCTCAAGATCAAGGGCCGCGAATCCTTCCGCCCGTTCGCGCCCGCTGTCCTCGTGGAAAAAGCCGCGACGTTTTTCGATCTTCGCGCTCCGTCGCCTTACATGCTGCTCACGGCTCCGGTCGCCGCCGCGCAACGTCGCGACGCGCCACCGGCCAGCTCCTGGCAAGCCGCACTCGCGACACCGTGCTCCACAATTCCCGCCGTGACTCACGTCGATTTTTCCGCGCGCGTGCAAACCGTCGACCGCCGCGACAATCCGCATTTCCACGCCATCCTCTCCGCCTTCGACGAACTCACCGGCTGTCCTGTTTTGGTGAATACCTCCTTCAACGTCCGCGGCGAACCGCCCGTCGGCAGCCCGCGCGACGCCATCGAGGGATTTCTCGCGACCGACATGGACGCCCTCGCCCTCGGCCCTTTCTTCCTCGAAAAACAATCCATCCCCACCGTCCTCCGCCGTCCTCCCCAACGCCACTTCGCCCCCGACTGAGCGCGCCATGCGCAATGACCAATGCACAATGACCAGTGACCATTGATACAGCGCCCGCGCATTCGTCATTCGGCATTCATCATTGGCCATTGGCCACTGGTCATTTCCCGCCCCCTTTCACCCTTCACTCTTCCTTCTCCCCATGCGCCCCTTGAAAAACCTCCTCGCTCTTCTCCGCGAGCTCTGGGCGTTCGCGCGTGAACGCAAAGCTTGGTGGATCATCCCCGTTGTCGGCCTCTTGCTTGTCGCCGGTGCTCTCATTGTCGGCGTCTCCACCATTTCGCCGTTCATCTATTCGCTCTTCTAACATGGCGAACGCGTCTGTCCCATCGCCGCCACTTCGTTCACTTTCACGCCGTCGCCAAATCGCCTACGCCGCGATTCTGACCGTTGTTGTTTTCACGTTTGTCGCCGGCGCGCTCGAACTTGCGCTGCGTGTCGTCGGCTACGGTCATTCGACTCATTTCGCACGCCGCGAAAAACTCCCCGACGGCTCCGTGATCTGGCGCGAGAATCGCGACTTCACCGCGCCGTTTTTCCCCCCTCATCTCATTCGGCGTCCGCAGCCGTTTCGTCTGCCGGAGAAGAAAGCTCCCGGCACGATCCGCATCTTCGTGCTCGGCAGCTCCGCCGCCATGGGCGATCCCGAGGCATCGTTTTCCATCGCACGTCTGCTCGAGGCGCAACTGCGCGCCGCGTATCCAAAAAACCACTTCGAGGTCATCAACGCCGCCATCACCGCGGTGAATTCACACGTCGTCCGTCGCATCGCCGAGGATTGCGCACGCCTCGAACCCGATCTCTTCATCGTTTACGAGGGTCACAACGAAGTGATCGGTCCCTTCGGCCCGACCGGCGTCTTCACCGGTTTCCTGCGCTCCGAACACGCCGTCCGTTTCGCGGTCTGGCTGAAATCCACGCGCATCGGCCAGCTCGTCAGCGCGCTTTCTCAACGCCCGCGCGACAACGACACCTGGCGCGGCATGGAGATGTTTCTCGCGCATCAAATCGCCGCGGATGATCCGCGTCTCGATTCGGTGCGCGCTCATTTCGCGGCCAATCTCCGCGCGATCGTTCGCGCGGCCGATCGCGCCGGCGCCGCCACGCTGCTCTGCACCCCGCTCGCCAACCAGCGCGACTTCGCACCGTTTCTCTCGCTTCATCGCCCGAACCTCGACGCCGCTCAACTCGTCGAATGGGAGAAAGCCTACGCTTCCGGCAACGACGCGCTCGCCGCTGGCGATTCCTCACGCGCCGAGGCCTCCTATCGCGCCGCACTCGCGATCGACGATCGCCACGCCGAAACGCACTTCCGTCTCGCCCGCGCGCTCCTCGCCGGCGATCCGCAGCATCCCGACGCACGCACCCACTTCCAACGCGCGCTCGATCTCGATGCACTGCGCTTCCGCGCAGATTCATCGCTCAACAACATCATCCGCGCACTTCCGTCGTCGCTGCCTCGCAGCCGCGTGCGTGTCGTTGATCTCGACTCGGCGCTCACCGCACCCGCACGTCTCGGCTTCCCCGCGGGCAACCGTCTGTTCTACGAGCATGTGCATTTCGCCTTTCCCGGCGCCGCGGCGGTCGTCGAAGAGCTTTTTCCGGCGATTGTATCCGAACTTTCACTACGCGGTCTGCCGGCGCCGGCTTCGTCCTCCGCTCCGCTCTCCGCCGCCGATCTGCGTCAACGCCTTGCGTTCACCGCTTACGAGCAGGCAATGATCTTCCTCGAGTTGCAGGACCGCTATCAACGTCCGCCCTTCACCGCGCAATCAGATCAAGCCTTTCGTCTCGAAACCACCGCCCGCCAGCTCACGCGCGCCCGGGAATTGCTCGCGCGTCCCGATGCGACCGACGCGCTTCGCACCGCCTACGACCATGCTCTCGCCCAAGCCCCTAACGACTGGGTGTTGTTGCGAAATGCGGGCATGATGCTCGCCGCACGCGAGCGCCCGGCCGAGGCGCTTCCCTTGCTCGAACGCGCGGTCGCGTGGATCGACGACGATGTGGATACCTTGCTGTCACTCGATCGCGTGCACCGCGCCCTCGGCAATTCCGACGCCGCCAGTCGTTTCCGCGAACACGCCCGCAAGCTCGAGCCGCGCCATCCGGCGTTCCGCGAATAGCCGTTCCGAGCCGCAGCCCGCGCCCGCCCGACAGCCCTAAAATCCTGCCCGGTTTGCGCGGAAGACCTTGCAACTTTTGTCCGGCCGTTCGCGTCATTTCCCCGTCCGCCAGATCCGCTCACGCAGATCGTCCGGCTGCTACTTACCCCTTCTCCCGCTTTTGTGACCGTGCTCCGTTCCAGACTTCTTCCGCTGCTCCTCGGCACTGCGCTCATCGCTTCCGCGCAACTCGCTCCCAACGATGACGATGTTACGCTGCTCGATCCGCTGACGGTCGGTGAAGACGCCGAAGATGACTTCGATCCCACCGGCATGGGCGGTGCCGAAGCCGAGCTCAACGAACCGCCGTTTTCCAACGAACTGCTCGCCGGTCCCCAGCCCGAGGAGGATTTTCAAACCGAGATCAACACCGAGCTGGCCATCGCCACCGGCGCGAGTCCGGTCGACCTCGCCACCGGCGTGAATCGCCTGAACCTCCGCGGCTTCCCCACGCCGCGTCTGCGCAATGGTTTTTCCCAAATGGGCATTCCCGAGGTGCTTTCGATCGAGCGCGTCGAGCTCATCCAAGGTCCGCTCACCCCCGTCACCGGTCGCGCGGCGCCGGGCGGCATCCAAAATTTCGTGACAGTGCGTCCCCGCGCGCGTCAGCACGTGCGCGTCGAAGCGACCGCCGATTCGCTCGGATCGCTCTCCACGCGCATCGACAACTCCGCCGTCGTTCGCCCGAAAAAAATGTGGCACCGCCTTTCCGCGGGTTGGCAGCACCGCGAGGGCCCCGACACGTTTTCGCGCAGCGATCTGAAATTCGTCAGCAGCGCCCTCACCGTCCGCCACAGCCGTTCCGCGAGCACGATGTTCATGCTCGATTATTCGGAGCTCTCCGCGAATCCCTCGCCGGGCGTTCCCGAATACCGTGAAACGTCCTCGGGCAAAATCGTCGGTCCGTATCGTCCGCTCGCGGAGTTTCACACCTATGGTCCGGAAGCGGGCATCGAGAAAAAAATCCTCAGCGCCAGCGCGCAGTTCGAGGGGCAGATTGGCCGCCGTCTCACGTTGCGCGCCAACTTGCAGGCGTGGCTGCGCGATCTCGTGCAGGATCGTTTCACGACCAATCAATACATCCTCGATCTCGGTCGTTTCGGCGGCACGCGCGAACCGCAGCGCATCGAGCAACCGCTGCGCGCCATCAGCGCGGGCGTGGAGGCGACCGCCCGGTTGTACGCGTTCAAAACCGATCACAAGGTCACGCTGCTCGTGGAGTCCAATTTGCTCGATTACGAACGCGAGCAACGCGCGCTGCCGACCGATGTCCGCGCCACGCTGCCGGCAGATGTTCGTCTCTTCGATCCCGACGAGCCCAACTACTGGCGCCCCGCTTTCGATCCCGATCTCTACAGCCGCCTCATCACCGACCGCGACGAAGCCACCCAATATCACTCCGTCTCGTTGAGCGAACGCGCCGCGTTTTGGCAGGGGCGTCTGGTCGGCACCGCCGGCGTTCGCGCCGATTTCGTCGATCTCGAAGTGGACGATCATCGTACCGATTCTCCGCAGCCGTATGTCGTCGACCGCACACAGGAGATCACGTGGCACGCGGGCGGAAACTACCAGCTGAAGCCCGGACGTCTGCTTGTTTTTGCCAACACCAGCACCGCCTTCGAGCCGTCCACGCGCGTCGATGCACGCACCGGTCGTATTCAAGGCAACGAAACCACGCTCGGCTTCGAGACGGGCTTCAAAGGTCTTTTCTTCCGCCGCCAGCTCAGCGCCACCGCGCTCCTTTTCCGCTACTACAATCAAAACATTTCCCGTCGAAACCCGCTTTACGAAGATCCGATCTTCGACGCCGCGCAAACGCAGCCGCAGCTCGTCTCCGGCGGCGAGGAACGTTTCACCGGCGGCACCATCGATCTTCGCACCGTGCTCGCGAAAGTGTGGACGCTCTCCGGCCGTGCGACCGTCACCGAAGCCATCACCGTCGCGTCGCCGGATCTTCCGGAAGAAATCGGACGCGAGATCACGCGCCTGCCCCGCACCACGCTCGGCCTCACCGCGCGACGCGCATTCGAAGGACGCCTCGCCGGTCTTTCGCTCAGCAGCACGCTCACTTATGTCAGCGATTTCGTTGCGCACTACGAAAGTCTTTCGCGCCACTACCTCGCTTATCCAAGCAACACGCTTGTGAGTCTGCACGCTGGCTACAGCTGGAAAACCCGTTCGAAAAAACGTCCGTGCTCTCAGTATGTCGGCCTCGGCGTGCGCAATCTCCTCGATCGCGATCTGCTCGCCTCGCACGCCCGCGTCGGCCAGGATCGCAGCATCAACGCCCGCTACTCCCTGAGCTTCTGAGGCGTAAACACGTTCGCACCAGCGCGTATTCAATACGCCACTACACACTCGCGGACACGCGGCGCCTTGTCATTTCGCCGCGCTGCGCTTCCACTCCCGCATCATGCGTCGTCTCGATCAGCTCCTCGCCAATCTCGGGTATTGCTCCCGCCGTGAAGCGCGCGACTGGATCGATGCCGGCCGGGTCGCCGTCCGCGGAAAAGTTGCGGACGATCCCGGCGCCAAAGCACTGCCCGGCGATGTTTTGGTCGACGGTGAACCGCTCGATCATCCCGAGGGTTTGCTGCTGCTTCTACACAAGCCGCTCGGACTCGTCTGTTCGCACGACGAACGCGAAGGGCCCAACGTATACAGCCTGCTCCCGCCGCGTTGGCGCGCGCGCAATCCGCAGATCACGAGCGTCGGCCGTCTCGATAAAGACACTTCGGGACTCCTGCTGCTCACGGATCAAACCGCGCTCGTCCATCGCCTCACCTCGCCCAAACACAAGGTTCCCAAGCTCTATCGCGCCACCGTGGACCGTCCGTTTCCGCCGGGCATCGTCGAGCTTTTCGCGAGCGGCACGCTTTTATTGCCGGGCGAAAAATCACCCTGCCTGCCCGCGAAGCTGCGTATCCTCGATTCCACTACAGCCGAGGTCGTGTTGACGGAAGGCCGCTATCACCAGGTCCGCCGCATGTTTGCGAGCCAGGGTTGCGAGGTGCTCACGCTCCACCGTAGCGCCTTCGGCGATCTCACGCTCGGCGATCTTGCGCCAGGCCAATTCCGCAAACTCCCGCTCGATTATTTCACCCCGTAATCGCCGCCTCATCCTGTAGTTTTGCCCAAACACGCCGCGCCTTCCGCCGCTCCGCGGTAAAACCTTTCGCTCTGCACCCGTCTTCGTTCACTCTTCCTCCATGTACGACTTTCCGCTCACAGGCGCGCAAAAGACTTTTCTCCGCGGCATCGGCCAGACGCTCGAGCCCGTCATCAAGGTAGGCAAAGCCGGCCTCACGGCCGAATTTTTTAAGGAGCTTCAACGTCAGCTCAATCTACACGAGCTGATCAAGCTGCGCTATGTCGGCATCGACCGCGACGAACGCGCCGAGCTCAACGACCGCATCGCCGACGAGGGCCGCTGCGTCTGCGTCGGCTCAGTCGGCCACACCGCGCTTTTCTTCCGCCAAAATCCCGATCCCGAACGCCGCTCGATCGATCTCGGTTAAACGAGCGGCGCACTTTCGCATCAGACCTCGATGCGCGCGAGTTTCGGCGCGAGCGCGTGCAATGCCAGAAAGCCCGCGCCATACGCCGCCGCACAGATCGCGAAGAGCAGCGCATAGTTGCCGGTCGCTTCCAGCACGCGGCCGGCAACTTGGAAAAACAGCATCCCGCCCACCGAACCCGCCATGCCGCTGATGCCACGACCGACGCGACCGCGCGTTTCGGAAACATATCCGATCCACGTCGGACGAGCGTGGCCCACCCGAGCGCCTGACAAAGCAGGGGCATCCGTTTTATTTTTCCACGCGATCGCCGGCTCCATCGAAGAGGGGCTCGCGCTTTTCGACGACGGTAGCTCTCGCGTACGCGCGGCCGCCGAGCCATTGCCGACGCCGCTCGTCGCCCGCTTTTGCGGAGCTATCGAACCGATCCCACCACCAAGCCGGCGTCGCGCTGCGTTCATGCGTCACATCACGCGATCGGTGAACTCTCCGCGCGCGCCGGCGGCTTCGAACGCGCGCAGGTTTTTGAGAAAATGATCCACGATCGCGTCGTCCTGATCGTAACGTCCGCCCGCGGTATGCGGCGTGATATGACAATTGCGCGTCGTCCACAGCGGGTGCGAGGGCGGCAGCGGCTCCGGTTCCATCACGTCGAGATAGGCCGCACCGAGCCGGCCTGATTCGAGCGCTTCCATCAACGCCTGCTGATCCACGGTCGCGCCACGGCCGATGTTATAAAACTTCGCGCCGCGTTTGCACCAACCCAGACGACGCGCGTTCACATAGTTTCGCGTGCTCTCGTTTTCGGGCAAGATGTTGATCACATGATCCGCTTCGGCGATGACCGAGCTCACGCGCTCTTCGGAGATGATATGCACGCCCGCTTCGCTGTAGGCTTTGCGACGCACGGCGAAGACCCGCATGCGAAACGGCGCGAGCAATTCCGCGAGCCGTCGGCCGATCGCGCCGTAGCCAAGCATCAACACCGTCTCGCCCGTGAGCAGTCGCGATTGACTGCGCAGTTCCGTGTACAACCAACCGCGATCGCCCAATTGTTCGCGTTGCGCGCCGGGCAATTGTCGGCCGAAGGCCAGCATCATCGCGAGCGCATGCTGTGCGCAGGGCTCGGCGAAAACGGAAGACGAATTGGTAAACACCGCGCCGCGCCAACGCAGCGCTTCGCGAAACGGTTCGTTGTCGTAACGCGTGTAACCCGCCGTCGTGACTTCGATCCATTTCAGACGACGAACGCGCATACATTGCTGCGCGTCGGGTTGGCCCAAAGCGACGTCTGCTTGTTCGAGCGCCGGATCTTCACCGCCGGCCGCGAGCACGGACGCATCGCCCTGCGCCTGGATGAAGCGATGTCCACGCATGCCTTCGGCGAGACGCTTGGCGGCGCTTTCTGAAAACACAGCATTACTCCAGATCGTCAGCGGCATGGCTCAACGTCGCGCGCGTCATTCGGTTTCCGAATATTCGCAGAGCGCATGAACGCGCAGTCCCGCCGCGCGCAGACGCTCCGAGCCTCCGAGCTCCGGCAGATCGATCACTGCGGCGACACCAACGACTTCGCCGTGCAACACGCGGAATAATTTCGCCGCCGCGAGCAACGTGCCGCCGGTCGCGATGAGATCATCGACGATCAAGATGCGATCGCCGGCCTTGCACGCGTCGGCGTGGATTTCCACCGCCGCCGAGCCGTACTCGAGATGATAATCCTCAGTCACGGTTTTATACGGCAGCTTTCCTTTTTTGCGCACGAGCGCGAAGGGCTTGCCGAGTTTGTACGCAAGCGCTCCGCCAAAGATGAAGCCGCGCGCATCGACCGCGGCGATGATGTCGATCTGTTGTTTCGCGCAGTCGTCGGCAAACGCGTCGATGATCGCGCGAAAGGCTTCGGGATCGTGAAAGAGCGTGGTCACATCGCGGAAATTCACGCCTGGCTTCGGCCAGTCGCGCACCGTCCGGATGCGGGATTTGAGAAAGGCGGAAACGGACACAGCCGCAGACGACACGCCAAGGCGGCCTTTTCCGCCAACTTATTTTTCAACCGCGCGCGCGTTCTCCTTCACCGGCGCGATCGCGCGAATCGCCGGATGATCGGCGATGGCCACCAGCGAGATCTGCAGCAGCGTGCGGCCCGGCTCCGTGCGATGCCAGGTGGACGCGCCCGAGGGATGCGGCAGCGGGATCAAATCGAAAACGCGTCCTTGGCGCTCGATGCGAAACACGCGTCCCACCACCTCCGCGAGCGGCGACTCGGGCAGGAATTGCGCGATCGCGAGTTTGCCCACGGGGATGACCAAGCGCGGTGCGATCAACGCAAACTCCCGCCGCATCCAATACGAACAATTCTCGATCTCGTCGGCCGCCGGCACACGATCGCCGCCGCGAGGATTTTTTCCCGGAAAACAACGACACACCGCCGCAAAATAGAGACGCGCACGCGTTTCCTCTTCGCTCCAGCCGAGCGCGCTGTTGAACCAACCGAAAAGTGTGCGCCCCGCGGTCCATGCGAAGGGGCGTCCGCGTTGCGGTTCTTTTTCGCCCGGCGCCTGACCAACCAACATCACACCGGTGTTCACCGGGTTGCCCGTCACCGGTGGCTGCACCATGCGCGGACAACGCCGGCAGGCGCGGAGCTCACGAAGATGTTTTTCCAAAGTGGAAATGGAAACCACGCCTCATCTGTGCGGAGCTTGCGCGGCTGCGCAAACCGCGAACGCATTCCCGGCGCAGCGCCGCTGGCAATAAATAGGAGCGCCAGCGGCCCGCCGGCAGTTTACGAGGAGCCGACCGGCGCTCCCGGCAATCCCGTTCAACGGCCACGACGATCTAAGATGCTCCAGAGCGATCGCCTCCGCCCGCTCCCTGTTATCTTATTCATCCTGTCCCCACCATATTCTTCGAAGACATGGCCTCGAGGCCGTCGCGCGAAAAACCAGATCGTGAGCAACACGCGATTCGCCAAAATCGCGTCCCGCCAAAAAACAAAAAGGACGAAGCCCGTGAAGGCTTCGTCCTTGGAAATTCAGTTCGTTTAGAGACGAGACTGACTGGTTGTCGACTGAGAGCTCAGCGACGGTCGCGACCGCCACCGAAACCACCGCGATCACGGCCACCGCCGAAACCGCCGCGGCCACCGCCGCCACCAAAACCACGACCACCGCCGCCACCGCCAAAGGAACGGCCGGCGCCTTCTTCCTTCGGACGAGCTTCGTTGACCGTGAGCGTGCGACCACCGAGGTCCACGCCATTGAGTTTTTCAGCTGCGAGCTTGGCTTCTTCTTCAGAGCCCATGGTGACGAACGCGAAACCGCGGGGGCGGCCGGTCATCTTGTCCATGGCGACATACACATCGGCGACCGTTCCGAATTGGCCGAAGGCCGAGCGGAGCTCATCTTCGGTCGTTTTGAACGACATATTGCCGACGTAGAGTTTGGAGTTACCCATTTTAGATTTCGTAGATCCACCGTCCGCTGCCAGTCCGTTCCCGACCATCGGGTTTCGAAATCATCCTTGAACCCTGTGGTTCTCCTGACGACTCACCAGTTCCTGTCATCTAACGTTTTCTCTATCGAGGCCCCGGAGCACAGTCTAACGGCACCCAAAAGCAAGGGCATTCTGACCCGTCTCCCTTGAGGAAACTCCCGAAACAGCGGTTATTAGATTCCGTATTTAGCGCGGACATCGTCCGGGATAGGCGTCGCGCGACCGGTTTGCAGCGAGACCAGCGTATAATCGGTGGCGCCGTCACATACTCGTTTTTTGTTATCGGCCCGCTCGATCTCGAAACCGACGCGCACGCCGTCGTTAAACATTTCCGCGATCCATGTGCGCACAATCATACGGTCTCCCCAGCCCAGCGGACGGCGATAGTTGATCGTCGCCGATTTCATAAACCAGCCCAGCCCGCGGTCGGCGAAAGCCTTCATGCCCATGCCATAACAACGTTCCATCTGGTCGAAACGCGCCGCCAGCACGTAGTCCAGATAACGCGTGCTATGGACATGTTGATACAGATCGATGTCGTCCGGCCGCACGGCCAGCTCGGTCTCGAAACGCGCATATAGATTCACGCTCATCCTCCCAACCCACCTAGTTTCCAAACAACCGGTCAAGCGCGCGCCGATCGCGTTTCGTGGGTCGGCCAGAGCCTTTTTCTCGCGCCAGCACCTGCTGCACACGCTGGGTTTTTACCTTCTCGAACTCCTCCGGCGGCGTGCGATCTTCACAATATTCTGACACACGCACCGCCCCCACGCGCGATTTCGGCAGGCCTAGCACATGCAGCGTCCGCACGATGAGCCCTTGTTTCACCGTCACGATTTCGCCGGGCCGGACATCACGCGAAGGCTTCACCACCTGCCCGTTGATCTCCACCGAACCGGCGCGGCACGCATCCGTCGCCAACCCGCGTGTTTTAAAGAGGCGCACACACCACAGCCATTTATCGATACGATCAGCAGACGGCGAAACAGCAGAGCACATGAGGAAAACAAGCTTCGCCACGCTGAGTGCGGCCGCCACTGCGCGCAAACTCGCAAACGCCTCCGCGCGCAGCAGGGGATAATTTTCTCGCCGCTTCCGCCCATCAGCTCATGATGCACGCGCCCCGTGGGAATGAAGTGGGAGCCACCCTGCCCACACGGCGCCCTTTCTGTCCCTTCACCTTTCTGTGTCATGAAACTTCCGCACGTTTGGTTGCCTCTTTTGACCCTCGCCCTTTTCACCAGTGGCAACACGCCGGTGTCCGCGCAAACTAATGCCCCCGCCGGCCAGGCCGCGTACGAACTCTCCGCGGTGGACAAAGCGCCCGTGCCGAAGCGCCGCATCCGGCCCGACTTCCCCAATTCGCTCCGCAAACGCGACACGCCCGCCGAGATCACTTTGCGCTTCATCGTCACCGCCGAAGGCCGCGTGGAAAACATCACCATCGTCCGCTTCGACGACCCCGACATGGTCGAGCCCGCATACATCGCCTACGAAAAAGCCCGCTTCGAACCCGGCGAAAAAGACGGCCAACCCGTCGCCACACGTATGGAAGTCACCGAGATTTTCCCCGAACCGAAAGCGCCGCGCAAAGAGCGAAAATAACATCGCTCGCCGCGCGTATTCCCGCCGAACACATCGACACGCTTCAACAAAACAAAAAAGCCGCGCCTATAAAACAGGCGCGGCTTTTTTGTTTTTCACGGCCCACGGCTATGCGCATCCATTTATTGGATACACGTACTGGCCGCTGGAGCATTTAAGAAAAGTCGCAGCCGAAAAAAGCCAGTCACTGGGAGCGCCGACGTCCCCGTCGGCTGCCTGGGAATCCACTCGGAAAACACCTCCGCCGGCGAGGACGTCCGCGCTCCAAGGCAAACGATTTAGCGGCTACTGTTTTATCTAAAATGCTCAAACGCCGGATGCGTCGCGTGCCTCGACATCCCCTGGCGCTCGCCCTTCGTATTCACCGTCACCCGCACCAGCACGTAGCCCGACTGGTCGCTCTCCGCCAGACCGGCCGGATAAGACAACGAGACAACGTCCTTAAAGACAGGCAGCGCGTCGGCCGGAGGTTTTTTGGAATATGCAACGCCAGATCCGTCACCGTGACGTCTTGCGCATTCAGGCGGATTCCGGCCAACACCGCGATCAAGCCCGCCAGCCTGACCGCACCGGAAACGGTGAATAGTTTCATACGGGTTATTGCACGGTGGGACCCACACCCTCGCCGCGATAAAAATCTCCTGCGCTCAGCTTTCATAGGATGCTCGCTGCGTGCTCACTCCGTAACAAGCGGTGCAAATTGGAAGGGGAGGCGTACTCTCACAATCGCGGGTTGGCCGTCTTTCATCGGCGGTTCAAAACGCCATTGCGCGATAGCCTGCATCGCGGAGAACCCAAACGCTTCTTCATCCGCGCTGACCACACGCGGCACTTGCACGCGGCCTTCCTCGTCGATCAACGCTTCCACCACCGCGCGCCCAGGCTCTTTACGTTTAAGCAAACTCAAAGGATGCATCGGCGCCACCCGCGAAATGACTTTCAGCGGATGATCGAGCGCGCCCCCGTCCACGATCGCCTTGCCACCGCGTTTCTCCATTCGCGCGAGGCCCAATCCGGCATGACCAACCGGCAATGTGAATTGATGCCCAAGCTGCACGAGTCCCGACGCCGGACGTCCGTTGCGTAGTCCCGGTTTGAATACATACCATTCGCACGCAGCAGCGAGTGCCTGACCAAACTCGGCATGTGTGCACGAAACCACGTGCGTCGCCACGACGCGGCCTTGATCGTCAATCATCGCCAAGAGTTCCGCCGAACCTTCCACGCCCTTTTGCAGCAACGCATATGGATGCACCGGGATTACCACATTGATGGATTTCGGTGGTTGCTCGAAACGAAGATGCGCCGGCACGTTCCCCTCCGCTTTTTTCTTCGGCGAATCGAACTCGAGCAAATCCCTGTCTCCATTTCCCGCAGCGAAACGCACACGCACGAGCGTCTTGATCGCAGCCGGACGTCCATCGCGCAGCCCTGGCCTGAACGAGGTCTGCAGGATGCCGTCGATCATCGCTTGATTGTAAAGCGGGTGCGTAGATTGCAGGATCACCGGGCTACGCGGACGTCCTTCTTCGTCGATCGTCACTTCCGCCATCACATCGGCGCCATGGATGCTTCCGAGCATTCCCTCAGGGAATTCCATTTTCCAAGGTGACTCGCGGCGCGGCGGCACGACATCGTCCCAAAAATCCGCGGGCACGAGAAACTCTCCTTTCTCAGAGCCGAAGCGAACCGTGCGACACAGCTTCACGCTGGCGGGCGCGCCATCACGTTTCACCAGGGCAAATTTCCAGTTCCGGCTCACAATAACCGCAAGTCGTCCGAGATCGTCATGTGTTTCCGATAGGACCCTGGGTACGCGGACTTTACCCTCTGCATCGACGATGAACTCTATTTCAGCCCGTCCGTGCAGGAAATTCCGTTTCTGTACCCGCTCCGGATTGTATTTCGTGAAACGGCTTTCTGTCTCGATTTCCAGATGCACCTCTTCACGCGTGAAAACTTCGTGCGGATCCAACCAGATCGGTACTTTCACGAACACATCTGCCTCCACGGGTTGTCCGGCTTTGCGCGCCGGCGCAAATTTCCAGCGTCGCACCACCGCGTCGATTTTCTCCCGCACGGCGTCCGGCAGCACCATCGGCTCTCGATCGCGTTTGTGATGGCCCGTTCCTGAGAGCCGCTTGTCGCCAAGCATCGTCACTTTCGTGACCGCGCCGTCCACACCCACAGCGATTTTGGCCATGCGAAAACGGCGTGTGAGATCGAACTGCCCCGCGGCCATTTCTGCATTGGTCAAAAACACTGGCTCGAGCGAAAGCAGGCGCGGCGCCGCCTCCGGACCGTCGACGCGTGCGGTCGGGGGATTAAAAATCGCCGTGCGCCAGATGAAACCGTGCTCCGGCATATCCCACTTCAGTTCGAGTCGCCTCAAGCCTTCATCGGCATAATGCACCGCTTGCGCATAGGCCCGCTCGGCACCGCGCCCCATCTCCACCTCGAGACCGTTTTCCCCTATATAAGCTACCAGAAAGCCGCTACCGATCTCGTTCTCCCGCGAGCGCTCCTTGGGGTAACGCACTTTCCACGCTTTGGCGGGCGGGGTGAGCGTTTTGAGTGATCCATCGGCGGTCCTCAGCACCGGCGGAAAAACCATCACATCTTGGGCCAGAACAGGGCAGATGAAAATAATGGCCGCCAACAGGCAGCGGCCGAGCAAACGAAAGTCTAGGGGCATCATGCTGGAGCCCGTCGCGATTAGAGATCATCTACCCCGCCGCAATCAGGAACTATCGTAAACGCGCTCCCCTGGCATTGACCCCTCTCGTGCGCTCCGCCTTATTCTCGTGCCTTATGTCCACACCCGAGTCCTCCGCTGATGTGTCCATGGAAACCATCGTCGCGCTCTGCAAGCGCCGCGGTTTCATTTTCCAGTCCTCCGAAATCTACGGCGGCTTCAACGGCTTCTTCGACTACGGCCCGCTCGGCGTGGAACTCAAAAAGAACATCCGTGACTGCTGGTGGAACGACATGGTCCGCCGCCGCGACGACATTGTCGGCCTCGAGTCGTCGATCATCATGCACCCGAAAGTCTGGGAAGCCTCGGGCCACGTCGCCGGCTTCAGTGACCCGCTCGTGGACTGCAAAACCAGCAAACAGCGTTTCCGCGCCGACCAGCTCTTCTGGTCGCCCGTGATCATCGACGGCAAGACCGTCGGCTACGTCTCCGCTCTCGAAAGCGAACGCACCGCCGAGGAACTCCAGGAAGCGGCCGAATCTTTTAAGCGCAAAAAAGCTCTCCAAGGTACGCTCGCTCCCGTCACGCCCAAGGACTTCACCGAAGCCTCGGCCGACGAGATCCCGCTCATCCCTTCACCCGCTACCGGCGAGCCCGGCAGCCTCACCGCGCCGCGCGCCTTCAACATGATGTTCCAGACCAATGTCGGCGCGCTCACCGATGCGTCGTCGATCGCTTATCTGCGCCCCGAAACCGCGCAGGGCATGTTCGTCGATTTTAAGAACATCGTGGACACCGGCCGCGTGAAACTCCCCTTCGGCATCGCCCAAGTCGGCAAGTCCTTCCGCAACGAAATCACGCCGCGCAACTTCATCTTCCGCTCCCGCGAATTCGAGCAGATGGAGATGGAGTATTTCATCCACGAAGACGCCGACTGGAAAAAATGCCACGACGAGTGGATCGAATGGTGCCGCCAATGGCTCCTCTCCATCGGCCTGCCCGAATCGCATCTTTCGCTCTACGCCCACCCGAAGGAGAAACTCTCGTTCTACTCCAAGGGCACGGTGGACATCATGTTCAAATACCCCTTCGGCGTGCAGGAGCTCTGGGGCATCGCCGCCCGCGGCAACTACGACCTCACGCAACACGCCAACGCCTCCGGCAAACCGCACGAGATTTTCGACGAGGCCACGAAAAAGAAATTTGTCCCGCACGTCATCGAGCCCGCCGTCGGCACCGACCGCATCTTCCTCGCCGTC
>CALFXL010000019.1 GCA_937958045.1 uncultured Opitutaceae bacterium
ACTGGTCGAGCCGCTTCGTCGTCCACAGCCTCGCTTTCGAAAACGACATCCTCGTGAAAGCGCGCGGCGTGGATTGAGCGCCGCTCGTTGTCGACGTTAGAAAATTTAAGGGCCCGCCGGTAACCCCTAACGGCGGGCCCATATTTTTCTTTGTCCGACTCTCCAATCGGACAATCCATGTTACCCTTTTAACCGCCTCTCGGCGGGCAGCGTCCTGACGGCTGCATCTGTGTTTAAGCATCGCCCGTGCCAGCGCGAAAAGACTTCTCCGCGCTGCGCATTATCGCCCAACCCGCGCACCTCGCTGTAAAACCGTTTGCCGGTGCGCAAATTTCACCACCAATCTGCCAGGCGTGGCACTGCCTCCCATTCTCTACGAAGACGACTTCCTCATCGCGTTCGACAAACCGAGCGGATTGCTCATCGCGCCCGATCGCTGGGACAAGACTCGCGAGAATCTCATGGCGATGATCCACAACAAAATGGGTCATCACGTCGCCAACGTGCATCGCCTCGACGCCGACACCAGCGGCATCGTCCTCTGCGCCAAAACGAAGCCCGCGCTCGATTATCTCACCGGCCAGTTCCAAGGCCGCACGGCGCAAAAACGTTATCTCGCCCTCTCCGTGGTGCTCCCGCCGGAGCGCGCGATGAAGCTCACCGGCCCGATCGTCGAACGCCAACCCGACGGCAACTTGCCGGAAAATTTCACGATCGATGTCGGGCTGGGCGAAGATGAACAGCAACCCGGCCGCATGCGCGTCTTCCGCAAACGCGGCGGCAAGCCGAGCGTCACCGAATTTCGGATTCTCGAAAACTTCGGACGCTATCTGTATTTCGAGTGCCGTCCGATCACGGGCCGCACGCATCAAATCCGCGTCCATCTCGCCGCCGTCGGCGCACCGATTCTCAACGATCCTTTCTACGGCGATCCCGAGGAGCGGTTGCTGCTCTCGAAGTTGAAACGTGGATACAAAGGGCGCGCCGAAGAAAAGCCGCTCGTCGCCCGTCTCGCGCTCCACGCGTTCGAACTCACGATAAAACACCCGCACACGCAGGAACCGATCACGATCCAGGCGTCCGTCCCGCACGAATTCGAAGTCGCGCTAAAATACCTGCGGAAGTTTTCCCGTTAGAAGCGACGACAGCACATCCACAGGTTGACCTCGGCTCAACGCACGCCAGCGTGCGCAAAAATCCCGCGCCCATGAAACTGTCCTTCACACAAAAGGAATACGCCCGCCTGCTCGAAATGAGCTACCTCGCGATGTGGGTCGCCGGCTCGCACGACGCCAATAGTCCCGCCGCGCGCCGCTACGCCGAGCTCGAGCAGAAGTTGCTCGCCGCCGCCACAGCCATGGGATGCGCCGAGCTCGTCGAAGGAGATGTCGAAAACGGCGGGCCGTTGTTTCCTTCGCGCAAACTGGAGGAAAAGCCCGCGATCAACAAAGCGATCGACGCCTTCGAGGAAGCGGCCTTCTGGGACTCGTTGGTATCGCGCCTCGCCGAGCGCGATTACGAACGCGAGCTCCTGAAAGATCCGCCGCCTGCATCGTGGTCGGACGAAGAACGCGAGCAACACATGAACCGCCGTCTCGAGGCGCTGGAGGAGCGTTACTGGGCCGAGTTCGAAAAACACGGGCTCGACAACCTTCTCGTGCTGTTCGGCAGTGACCGTCTTTCGTGAGCCCGCCCCTGTTCCCCCTCCGCGATTATCTCCGGCACGAGCTGCCCTCGTGGCGGGTCTTTCCGTGGTCATTCCTAGCCGTCGCGCTCGTATCCACAATTTCGATACTCTGGCCTTCCGGCCGCGATGCGTTGATCTATGACCGCCACGCCATCGAAACGGGCGAATGGTGGCGTTTGTTCTCGGGCAACATCGTTCACTTCGGCTGGCTTCACTACTTCGCCGACACGGGTCTCTGGCTCATCATCGCCTGGTTCGTCGAACGCGTGTATCCGCGCCTCGCGCGCGCGAGCCTGTTGTTCATGGCCCTCGCGGTAACGGGCGCGGTGTACTACTTCGATCCCACGATGCTTCGCTACGGCGGGCTGTCCGGGATGAATGTGGGCTATCTCGTTTTCCTCGCGCTCGCCGGCTGGCAGAAATCGTGGCGCGATTGGTTTTGGCCAGCGATCCTCGGCATTCATGTGCTCGAGCTCATTCTCGAATCCACTTGGGGCCATGGCATGATCCAGTTCGACACCCCGGGCATCCGCGTTGCCACCATCGCACACGTCGGCGGCATCGCCTTTGGACTCGCGCTGTGGATCGGCCTCAACTTCGCACGCCGTAGTCGAAATCTGGATACAAACGAAGAGGCCCGCGTCCGTCACTGAGACGAACGCGGGCCGTTGTTAGTCTTTCAAGAACTTAGCGTCGGCGCTGAAGGGCTCGCATCGCGACGAGCAGGAGCAGCGCACCGAGATAACCGAGGCTCGGCGAACCGCCGCCACCACCGCCACCGCCCGAAGGTTGTGCCGGCGGAGGAGCAGGCGGTTGATTCACCGTCAGCTTGAACGGCGTGCTCACCACGCCCTCGCCGGAGGCGAGAACGGCGACAACCGTGTAGTCAGCCGCGTCGGAGTCGGCCGCCGATTGCACCGTGAACGTCGCCGACGTGGCGCCGGTGATGACCGTGTGATTGCGGCGCCACTGATACGACGTCGCGGTTGCGCCCGTGACGTTCGCGGTGAGCGTGAACGCCGATCCGCGCGTCACCGTGGCGGTGCCGGAGATCGAAGCCGAACGCGCCGTCGGCGCCGTGATGTTTCCGCCAGCGATGTTGCCCGCGCCCGCGGTGACATCGCCGGTCACATTGGCCGCTGCCGGCAACACATAGGAATACGACGGCAGGAAGACGGTGTCAGTGCCCGCATTCGCGGTCGTGCCCGTGGTCGCGGTATAAACATTATCGATCGTGCGCACGCGTCCGGTGCCGCTGCGCAAGAGCGGATTGTTGATGCCGGTGTACACATTGCGCTCGCTGAGCAGTTGGCCGCCATCGCGGACATCGGTGCCGTCGGTGTTGCCCGAGGCATCGAGAAGATTGCCGAAGGCGTGCACCTGCGCGTTGACGATGTACGGCATGCGATGCGTGACGCCGGTGGACCAACGGTTGTGATGCAACGTGACGCGCGGCGTCGTCGCGGTCGCGGTATCGTTACCGATCAACACGCTGTACCGGTGCACGGTCTGCGCGTTGGTGTAATCGAATTCGTTCCACGAAACCGTGATGCGATCCGCGCCGTTGCTGATGCGCAGCGCGTGATCCGCGCAGTTGAAGAACGAGCAGTGCGTGATGAGGACATCTCGCGCGCCATCGATCGTGACGCCATCGCCGCCATCCGTGTACGCGTCGCCGGCAATGTTGGTGCCGGGATTGGTGATGTTGAGGCCGCGGATAACAACGTTGGTCGTGCTGGCCCCCAGGCGGAGATTACCGACCAATGTGGCCCCCGCATCGAGACCTTGGATGGTCTTGTTCGATTTCACGTTCACGGGCGTATCCAAATTTATGATACCGGCGATCGTGATGACCGCGGCGGCATCGGACTCCGCAAGTGTGCGGAACGAAGCGGCATCGAGCACGGTGGCCACGGCAGCCGAGCCGCCGCCGGTGGTCGCTGAGGCGAAGCCGTCGGCCGCAGGTGCGGGATAAGTGACGCCGACCGCCAGTGAGGCGGCGTTGCTGGCCACGGATCCGAGCGCGTTTTGAGCCACGACCCGGTACCAACCGATATCGGCAGTCGTCGCGGAAGCGATCGCGAGCGTCGTGCTCGTCTGACCGTCGAGATCCGTGAACGTAGTGCCGTCCGCACTTCGCTGCCATTGATAGGTAAACGGACCGGTACCTGAGACGCTCACCGAGAACTCGGCCGCCGAGCCCGACGCGACCGACACGTTTTGCGGCTGGGTCACGAAGGTGACGGGCTGCGTCATATGCACGTCGAGACGCACGTTATCGACGCCCGCCATCGCCGCACCGGTGGAGCTGGTGCTCGTTACTAGAATTCCGAGGCGCATCGTCGTGCCGCCGAGCGCGGAAACATCCATGATCTGCGCCGCATCGAGTCGCAGCGCGCTATCCGCTGATGTAGGAATGTAAGATGGAACGATCGTGAGCCCGCCGACCGAGGGCACGCCCGTCGAGGGGAACAGACCGTAACGGAGCTCCACATTTTCCGCGCTCAAACCGCCCAGATGGCGCAACGCAAAGGCCGCGCTGATCGTGGCACTGCGCGCGCCCACGGGAATGGCGACATCCTGATAGAGGACGCTCGAATAGCGCGGGCCGGAGGTGTTGCTGACACCGGCCAACGCGAGATGCGTGCCGTCGGTCGCCGCAAAGCCGGGCTCGTTTGTCAGCGGTTCCGTGCCGGGAGCCGTCACGGCAACAAAACTCGCGGAACCAGTGCTGCCCGTCGTGTCGCCCGCAACCGCGGTCCAGCTTTCCAGACCATTTTCAAAGGAGCCGTTGACCACAAGCTGTTGGAACTCGTCCGCATAGGTATAGCGGGAGGTTGTATTCACTTGGCTGATACCAGCCGGTGTCGTCACCGTGATATCCACCGCGCCCGCGGCCTGAGCCGGAGCGATCGCCACGATGCGATCATTTCCATAGGCCGTGAAGGACGCGTCCACGCTGCCGAAGCTGACCTTGGAAACATCAGCGAAGTCGCTGCCCTCGATGATCACCGAGTTGCCGCCGGTGGGCGAACCAGCCGCAGGCAGGATAGCGCTAATGGCCGGCGCCGAACCGATGTAGAGCGAGAGCGCAGCGGAGGCCGGGCTTACATTGCCCGCGGCATCCGTCGCCGTGGCGGTCAACGAGTGTGTGCCCTGCGCGAGATCCGCGGACGGCGTGATGCTCCAATTTCCGCCGACGGCGGTCACGGTGCCGATCACCGTCGCGCCATCATAAAGGGTCACTGTTGCACCCGCTTCGGCCGTGCCGGTGAAGACTGGGCGAACATTCGCCGTCGGGTTCTCCGCCGTGGTTGGCGTCGAAGGCGCGGGCGGCGCCTGCGTATCGATGGCGTAGCTGTTGGACGTGGGAGTGCCACTGCCGGCATTGCCGGCGGCGTCCTGCACGCCGGAGGCCGTGAGCGTGACTACATTGGTCGGCGCGGACACATCAGCGGCCGGCGTCAACGTGGCCGTCCATGTAATGCTATCGCTGGTCGTGAGCGAGCTCAGCGTGGCGTTTTGCGCCGAGAGGTCGTCGAGGTCGAAACCGGAAACCGGCTCGCTGAAAACAATCGTGACGGTCGCTGTCTGGCCGGAGCCGAGTGCATCCGTCGGGCTGACCGTGAGTGTCGCGGTCGGACGAATACCATCGATCACCAACGCCTTTTGTCCCGCGAGCGATTGCGGAGTGCCTGGCGCTGGCAAGGTGAGGTTTGCCGGGGAAATGCCGCTGCTCATCGAGGCGCCATTCAGCGCGAGTGCGGAGGTGCTGACATAATCGAGATCCGCGCTCACATCGCCCTCTTGGACCGTGTAGGTAAACTCGACTTGGGAGGCCATACCGAGGACGAAAGTCGCGCTACGATCGACACCCCCGGTTTCCAACGTAAGCGAAGGCGTGCCCCCCGTGGTGTCCACGATGACAGGCATATCGAAATTAACCCACACCCGAATTTCATCTCCGATCTTCTTGGGGCCGTCTGCGGTGGGAGAGGAAACCGAGAGCACTTTCGGTCTCGGAGCATTTACGGTGACGGGAACGATGTTCACATCACTGAGGGCACCGCCCAATCCGGTCGCGCCTTGATCGTTGGCGAAGATCTCCAAAACCGCCGGTAGCTGTATTCCAGGCGTGAAGCGGAGTCCGTCGAGAGCGGCGTTGATGTCATCCAGCGTACCGCTGAAGCTCATGAGTTGATCGTCCGTGCCATCGCCCACCGTAAACGTGAGGCCGCTGGTGGTGCTGAGACTCAAGGAGGCGCCCGTAAGACTAACCGAAAGCGTCACCAACAGGGGCGAGGAGCCCGCGTCCACATCCGCGATCGCGACGCGATTGTTGTTCGCAGCGCTAAAAACCAAAGGCTCACCCAACCATGTCTCCTGCGGGCCGGGCACGGTAATCACGGGTGCGTCATTAACCGCCGCGATCGCCAGCGTGGCCGTGGTCGATGCAGATTTGGCGCCGCCCTCGCCGCTGTGACCATTGTCGTTGGCGGTCACCGTGAGCGTGACATTGCCCGCGACATCCGCAGCCGGCGTATAAGTGAGGCCGTTGGCGGCGATGAACGCGTTCAGATTTGCCAAAGTGCCGTTGAGCGTCAGCGCACTTGCAGTACCGCCCACCGTGACACCACCACCCGACGTCGCCGACAACGCGCCGGAAGGCACCGAGAAGGTCACCGTCAATGCGCCGCTATCCGCATCCGGATCGCTGAATGAGATCCCGGTGAGCGCGGCGGCGGTATCTTCTGTGAAAGCGAATGACGCCGGCGCCGCGATGATGGGTGGGTCGTTGGTGGCGACGACGCGGAGCGTTTTGTTGGCGGTCGAGGTTTCGGCACCATCGCTCACGTGATACGTCAAGGTGCGCGGCGCGATGACGGGAGTGTTGTGAGTGTTGGAAAAGATCAGCAAACGCAGCACCTCCTGCCATTGCGCGATCGGCGGCGGCGCGCCTTTCGGGGCGATCGTCAACACGCCCGTCGCCGAATCGAACGTCGCGGTGAAAACGCCTTCGAGGTGAACGGGCACATCGATCGACAACCAGTCGTGCAGATAACTGTAATTGGCCGAAATCGTCACCGTGACCGAGGTGAACGTCGTGTTGTCGGGATCCGAAAGTGTGACGCCGGGATCCACCGCCACCGTTATCGTGTCACTGCCCTCCGGTTCGACAAAGGTCGTCTCGCCAGGAGACAACTGAATGATCGGCGGAGCCGCGACCAATTGGTTGGCGCCGACGAGCGCCAACAGACCCACCATCACCCAAAGCCGGAATATAGTTTTCACGAAAGAAGAGAGTTGAGCTTGAACAACAACCATAGGATCGAGCCTACGGACCATACGCGGCAACTTTTAAAGGGAAGCTGGAAAACGCGATGAGCGACAACCCACCTTGGAAAGCTTCCGCGCCCGGCACCGGACAAGACGATTTCTGATGCGTTCCGCAGAAGCTAGCGCGGATAAGCAGTTTGCGGGAAACCCTGAATAAGTATTCTCCATTCCTCCGATGCCTGGGCCACGTTTTCACCCGAAGCAAACCGCGATTCGAATGGCATCCCCGGGCAGGTCGATTTATACACTTTTATATAAAAGCCCGGCGACAATCCCGATTATTAATAGGGTATTCTTCCGAATAAATCGCCCCCTCCGCGATTGTTTATAGAATCGCCGTTCGGCATCGTTTCAGTAAAAATCGTGCGACGCTTGCACGGGGAGCGCATTGAGCTGCAACGGCTCGATTTTTTCGGCGCGAACATGCGCCACGCCGGCCTTGTGCTGGAGTTTTCCCGAGATCCGCAGAGCGGGTTCTTGCGTTACGACCAATCGCTTTTCCTCAAAAAGCCGCACAGTAACGATCGCGTTGGCGACGCCGGTTTCGTCTTCCAAAGAAACAAACACCACGCCTTTCGCGGTGCCCGGCCGCTGACGACAGATCACGCTTCCCGCGATCGTCACCCACTGACCGTCTTTCTCGACGATGAGTTCGTTGGCAGGTGTCACCTCGGGCAAGGCGTGACGGAAAAGTTTCATCGGATGATCGCCCGCCGTCAGCGACATCCCTTCGAAGTCCGCGGCGATCCGCTCGGCGAGCGTCATGCGCTTCAACGGAAAATCGGCATGCGCCGTTCCGTCGCTCCGACCTTCGAAAAAATCCGGCGTTTGCTCCTGCGCGTGGCGAAAAAGCGTTTCATCGGCGGACCACGCAGCCTCGACCTGCCAGAGCGCGGCCCGGCGATGCGGCGCAAAGGCGTTGAGCGCGCCGGTCGCTGCCAACGCACGTCGCTCCGCGGCTGAAAACGGCGTGCGCGCAAGAAAATCGTTCATCGATCGAATCGGCTTTCGCGCGCGCTCCGCCAACAGGGCGCGCACGGCCGCTTCTTTTAAGCCTCGCACGTAACTCAGTCCGATGCGGATGGCTCCGTCCGACTCGACCGAAAATCCCCACTCGGATTTCACCACGCAGACCGGATGAATCTTCAGTCCGCAATAACGACGCGCATCCTGCAGAAGCGTCGCCGGCGAATAGAAACCCATCGGCTGATTGTTCAGCAAACACGCAAAAAACTCCGCGGGCCGATGTCGTTTCAGCCACGAGCTCGCATACGCGAGCAGCGCGAAGGAGATCGCGTGGCTTTCGGGAAAACCATAAAATGCAAACGCCGAAACCGCCTCGACGATTTTATCGATGACCGCCGGCGAATGACCGCGCGCCTGCAGATGATCGCGCAGCTTCGCTTTGATGCGATCGAGCCGTCGCGTGTTTTTAGTAAATCCCATCGCGCGCCGCAGCTCCTCCGCTTCGCCGCCGGTGAAGCCCGCCAGCTGCATGGCGATCGCGATCATCTGTTCCTGAAATAATATAACGCCCATCGTGCGGCGCAGGATCGGCTCCAGCTTTGGCTCCAATGACGGATCTATATAATCGACCGGTTCCTCGCCTTTGCGTCGTCGGATCAACGGATGCACGAGATTTCCCACGATCGGTCCGGGGCGCACGATCGCCACTTGCATGGCGAGATCGTAGAGATTGCGGGGACGAAAACGCGGCAAGGTGCTCATCTGCGCGCGACTCTCGATTTGAAAAACCCCGACCGTTTTCGCTTCGCAGATCATGTCGTACGTGGCCACGTCGTCGCGCGGAAGTTCGTCGAACGACTTCGGTCCATCCGGCCGCCGCGCGCAGAGTTCAAAACATTCTTGCAGCACGGCCATCATGCCGAGTCCGAGAAAATCGATCTTCACCAACCCGAGATTTTCGCAGTCGTCCTTGTCCCATTGCACGATCGTGCGCCCTTCCATCGACGCCGGCTCCAGCGGCACCACGCGATTAAGTTTTCCCGGACAAAGCACCATGCCGCCCGAGTGCTGCCCCAGATGACGCGGCAGTCCTTTCACTTGCCGGCACAATGCGACCAACGCCGAGAAGCGCGGATGTTCGCGCGGCAAGCCCGCCGTCCGCAGTTGATCTTCGAGCTGCAAGGTGTGCGGAAAATCGCCGTTCGCATACAACGCCGAGAAACGATTCAGCGCGTCCTCGGGCAACCCGAGCACTTTGCCCATCTCGCGAATCGTGCTGCGCCCGCGATACGTGACGACATTGGCCACCATCGCGGCGCCGTGCGGTTGATAACGTTTATAGATTTCCTGAATGACTTCTTCGCGACGCTCGCCGCTGGGAAGATCCAAATCGACGTCGGGCCACGAGGGATTTCCGTCAGCGCCGATCCGGCCTTCGCTCAGAAAACGTTCGAACAACAATTCGTGCTCCAACGGATTCACCGCGGTGATGCCCAACACATAACACACCGCGCTGTTGGCCGCGCTGCCTCGACCTTGGATGAGCGTGCCGCGCTCCTCGCGCGCCCATTGGCAGATATCCCAAATAATCAAAAAATAACCGGCAAAACCCAGGCGACAGATGAGCTCGAGCTCGTGCTGGAGTTTGTCGCGCAAACTCGGCGTCAGCGCTCGGCCGAATTTTTTCTCGGCACACGCGAACGTCGTTTTCCGCAGATAAGAATCCATCGTCTCGTCGTCGGGAACGGGAAACGCGGGAAAGGTATAACCGAGATTCTGAAGCGTGAACTCCAGCCGATCGGCGATGCGCACGGTGTTCTCCACCGCCTGCGGATAGTCGGAAAACAACGCGCGCATTTGCGCGGCGGAGCGCAGATGACGCTCCGCGTTTTCCGAGAGAAGCCGTCCTGCGCGATCCAGCGTGGTGTGATGACGCAGACAAGTGAACGCGTCGGCCACGATTCTTCCCGCCGGCGTCGCATGACGCGCGCCGCTCGTCGCCAGCAGCGGCAAACGCTGTGCCTCCGCCAGATCCGCGAGCAAACGCAGTTGTGTATCCTCTCCTCGGATACGGCGCCGCTGCATTTCCACGCAGACATTGTCCGCGCCGAAGATGTTTTTTAAGCGCGCAACGGTCTCGTTGGCGGAGCGCAGATCGCCTTGGGAAAGCGCGCGCGACACCGC
This sequence comes from uncultured Opitutaceae bacterium, assembly GCA_937958045.1. Taxonomy (GTDB): domain Bacteria; phylum Verrucomicrobiota; class Verrucomicrobiia; order Opitutales; family Opitutaceae; genus Nibricoccus. The sequence continues at coordinate 10,175 of CALFXL010000019.1, forward strand.
GCCGTCTTCATCGCCGGTGAGCGCGATCAAACCATCCGCGTGTTCCGTCAACTCCGTCCACGTCGCGAAACACGGGCGTTTTCGATTCTGCGGATCTTCACCCGGCGGCATTCCTGCCGGCGTCACGCTGGCATCGCGCGGCGTGAGTTTCGCGCGACTGATAAGTTGGCAGAGATTTTCATAACCTGTGCGATTGCGCACGAGCAGCGGCAGCGCCGAGCCATCCGCCAGCGTGATCTCGGCGCCGACATGCGCGACGAGACCTTGATCGCGGGAAAATCCATGCACCTGCGGCGCGCTATAAAGTCCGTCGCGGTCGAGCACCGCGAGTCGCCCCAACCCGAGATCGCTGGCCGTCGCGACCAAATCCTCGGGCAACGAAGCGCCGCGCAAAAAACTGAAGGCGCTCGAGGCATGCAGTTCCACGTACCCGCTCATGATCAGGTGTACTCCCCTTCGAGGAACCAGCCGCCGCTTTCGCGTTCGTGCACGAGCCGGTACAAACCGCCGCCCGTCAGCTCCACATCCCACACGTCGCGCGACCAACGTTTTTCCCACCAACCGCCTGACTCTCGATACGGACCCACCGCATTCGCGATCGCACCTTGATGCGTTTTCCCAATCACGTACGACGGCCACGCGCCGGTGAGTTCTACTTGCACGGCCAGCGGCGGACGAAACCGATGCAGCGGCAATCCGCGCAATAAAAACGGCCGCGGCGGCTCGACTGGCGCGAGCGTGCGCGCGGGCGCTTCCAGCGTAAACGCATCGGGCCGATGCGTGTCTTCGAGTCGAGGCGTTCCCACACGGCCGGAACCGACGATCGCCGCGACACGCGCGAGCGTTTCGGCGAAGCCATGCGGATCGCGCAGCGTGTTGTCGAAGATCCCTTGTTGCCGCACTTGCGCACGCACGGGCTCGATCTCGAGTTGAACCGCGCAAATGGCCGCATCCGTACGCAGCGTTTCCAGCCAAGTATGCAGCGCACGAAAAAGCGCATCGGCCTGCGTGCTCGGTTCCGGCAATTGAATCGTGCGCGTCACGTTCGCGCCGTCCGCGCAGGTCAGCGTCACTTTCAAAACCGCCGCGGCGAATCCCGCCGTCGAAAGATCCAGCGCGAGACGATCCACAAACCGGCGCAAAAGAAAGAGCACCGGCTCCACCGTCTCCCATTCGTGTTCGGACTCATACCGCGCCGAAAATGTTTTCGGCGGCACCGCGGGATGCAACGGACGCCGACTCTCGCCCGCGGCACGTTCCCACAACGCCGCGCCTTCGGCACCGAGCCGCTGCGCGATTTCTGCTTTGGGCAAATCCGTCAAATCGCCCAATGAGCAAACGCCCCATCCCGCCAGCACGGCTGCGAGTTGCGGCGAAGGTTGCGCGATGGAAAGCGGCAGCGGCGCCAGAAACGTGCGCGCATTTTCCACCACCAAAATCGACTCGGCGCATTGGGCGGCATACGCGGCCAGCAGCGGCGAGTCGGCGAGTCCGGCTTTCGCTTCGAGGCCGAGTTTTTTTAATTGAGCGAGCGCCGCATGGAGGCGCGTTTCACGCGCTTCGCACGGATGCCCTGAAAGACCCACGGTGACCCATCCCGGCTCCGTGGCTTCCACCGATGGACTCACCGCAAACCCCGTCGCCAGCAGCGCCGCATCCGCTTCCCTTTCCGCATCCGGATCCGCCGCGCAAATCACGAGCTCCGCGCAACGCGCCAGCGCCTGCATGCCAGTCAGTCCGACACTCACGCCCGCTCGTCTCGCCTGCGCTGTGCAGGCCACGACCGCCGAGTCCTTTTTTTCTCCCGCCAGAAGCGCCACCGCACGTGCCGCAAGTCGCGGTTGCGTGCGCACCACCGCCTGCAAAGGAAAATCCGGAATCCACAACACCGCGTACATGATCAGGCGAAGGCGGCTTGGCGCCGTTGACGTTGCACCGTCGCAGGCAATCCCGCGGCCAGCGCGAGGCGCGGCTCCTGCATCGATTCCAGTGCGTGCGAGCGTTCCAGATTGAGGCGCAGCCCGGCGCTCGGCACCACGCTCGCCGGAGTTGCCACCAACAAAGGAGCGCCCGTGTGCTCGACCGCGCGTTGCAGTCGATACCATTGCGCCGACGGCAACCGGTTCAACTCGCGCGGACTCGTTCGCGAAAGATCGAGTACGAGCAACCCGAAGTTCGCGTCGCGCGCCAAAAGATCGGCGACTTGCATCGCTTGGGGGAGACCTTGCGCACGCACCCACACCAGATGTTCCAGCCAATCCGCAGGCCAGGAGCCCGGATCAAAACCATCGGCGGCATCAACGAGCGCAACACGCTGGTTTTGCGCGCGCATTTCCCGCAACAACAGCCCCAGCAACAACTGAAATCCCCCGCTCGGAGCAGTGCAGGTCAGTTCGGTGAGGGCGCCTTTGGGCAACCCGCCGCCCAACTCATCCAGAAACGTCCACCCCGTGGGCAGCACATCGCCTGCGACTGACGCCGGCTCCGTCGAAGGAAACCGGTCGGCCAAAACCTGCCGCAAAGCGGCGATCGTTGCAGGAGCGCGTGTCATCGTCGTCGGAGTTTCCTCAGACAGCCACAATCCGTCGCCTCTCCTTGAGGCGCCCAGCCTGTCGTGGCGTGTCCGTTGCTATGCTCATCCATCCATACGTTCAGATGAACGTATCCAAGGCGCAAGCCCGCAACTCCCAACGCGGTTCAGCCGCCGCTCAAAGCTCAGTGCCGTGCGCTCAAAATCGCCCATCGATCACCGCCCCTTGCTCGCCCATCCGCGCTCAATAAATGCTTATATATTTATGCAACATGCACTTATGATAACTGAAAATATGTTAATGCCGATGAGCTTGTGGGCGAAATCGATGCGGGCGCCAAAGAACAGGCTGTCACGATTGAAGAGCCAAACCGCAGTGACCGAAATCGACAAACCACACAGACGACGGCTTCCTTCGCACCGCAGACCGCCGTGGCCTCGGAGCAATTCAACGGCCGAATCGCTTGTGCTCAAGAACGCCAGCAACGAACTTTTTGTCCTCGTCGAAGGTCGCCTCGAAAATCGCAGCCGCTCGATCCGGCCGTCGAAACAGCTGCTCAGCCATCATCCGGTGATCAAAAAACACTCTGGTCGGAGATGCTCGCTAGAAGGCCAACCAGCTAACGATTCACCATAAGACAACCCGCCAAGTGCGGTCATGTATTGGTGGGCCCTGCGGGATTCGAACCCGCAACCAAGGGATTATGAGTCCCCTGCTCTAACCATTGAGCTAAAGGCCCGGAAAGCGCGGGGATTTAGGCGAGCCTTGCAGATGGCGTAAAGCGTCATCTCTCGACGCTTTCACTGCACCACGTGCGGGCAGGCACGTGCTGTTTGTATTCAGTTTCCAAGCACGTCTTCGGCTTCGCGAGCGGTGTCATGAACGCAAAAAACCCGCCGCGTGATTGCGACGGGCTTGGGAGAAATTTTTCGCGCGGCGCTGAGCCGGCGTGGCTTTTAGACAACGCCTTGGGCGAGCATCGCGTCGGCGACTTTGACGAAGCCGGCGATGTTCGATCCGCGTACGTAGTTCACGAAACCGTCTTCTTCGGTGCCGTGGTCGATACAAGCGTGGTGGATCGACTGCATGATCGCGTGGAGGCGATTGTCGACTTCGGCAGCGGGCCAGGACATGCGCACGGAGTTTTGGCTCATTTCCAAGCCGCTGGTGGCGACGCCGCCAGCGTTGGCGGCTTTGCCCGGCCCATAAAGGATGCGGGCGCGGAGGAAGGCTGCGACGGCTTCCGGCGTGGACGGCATGTTGGCGCCTTCGGCCACGCACACGCAGCCGTTTTTGAGCAGGGCTTCGGCGTCTTTACCGTTGAGCTCGTTCTGCGTGGCGCAGGGCAACGCGATGTCGCAGGGCAGATGCCACGGTGTGCGGCCTTCGAAATAGGGCAGCTTGTACTCGTCGGCGAATTCCTTGATGCGACCGCGGCGTTCGTTCTTGAGCGCCATGACCCACTTCAATTGCTCGGTGGTGAGGCCGTCGGGGATGTGGACGCTGCCGTTCGAGTCGGACAACGAAATCACTTTGGCACCGAGTTCGATGCACTTCTCCGCAGCGTACTGCGAGACGTTGCCGGAACCGGAAATCACCACGCGCTTGCCGTCGAGGACGAGTTCGCGGGTTTTAAGCATTTCCTGGGCGAAATACACGCAGCCGTAGCCGGTCGCTTCGGGACGGATCAAACTGCCGCCGTAGCTCAGGCCCTTGCCCGTGAATGTGCAGGTAAAGTGGTTGGCCAGCTTTTTATAGTAGCCGTACATGTAGCCGACCTCGCGTGCACCGACGCCGATGTCGCCGGCAGGCACGTCCGTATCGGGGCCGAGATGGCGGTACAGCTCCGAGATAAACGCCTGGCAAAAGCGCATCACTTCTTCGTCGCTCTTGCCCTTCGGATCGAAGTCCGCGCCACCTTTGCCGCCGCCCATGGGCAGCGTGGTGAGCGAATTTTTAAAAGTTTGCTCGAAGGCCAGAAACTTCAGCGTGCCGAGCTGCACCGAAGGATGGAAACGGATGCCGCCCTTGTACGGGCCGATCGCGCTATTCATTTGCACGCGATAACCGCGATTTACTTGCACGCGGCCACGATCATCCACCCAAGCAATGCGGAATTGAATCACGCGTTCCGGCTCGACCATGCGATCAAGAAGAGCGGCGCTGACGTAACGCGGTCGTTTCTGAATAAACGGCCATAAACTATGGACCACTTCCTCCACGGCTTGGTGGAACTCCGGCTGGTGCGGATCCCGGGCTTTGACGCGGGCTAGGAAGGCTTCTGGCGTGTCCATACGGTATGAAAAGGATTCATAAAGACCCGTCCCCCGGCGTCGTTCAATCCTCCGTTTAAGCGTTTTTCAGGAAATCTGCGAATAGAGCCCCAACGGGCCACTTCCGCAACTCGCCCTCGTAAGAACCCAACCGAATCTCCGCCCTCGCCTCCCGGCTTGTCCGCGATCGTCAGATGCGTTCCTCATGAAGCGATGTTTGTCTCCTCGCCACCGCTCTCCGAAGCCGACTGGCGCGCCCGTCAGCGCGCGCACGAGACGCGGGTGCGCGCATGGACCGATCCTCATCAGGCGCGCGCTTCGCGCGGGGAAAAACACCCGGTTTTCGACTTTCTTTTCGATTATTACGCCTACCGGCCGAGCTGGTTGCGACGTTGGCATCCGGGCACCGGCACGGTGCTGGCCGGAGAAGGCGCGCGCGAATTTCTCCGTTGGCCCGAATACCGCGAAACCGCCGGCGGTGTCGCCGTCGACCCCGCCGCGCTGCCCGCGCACCGGCTTAAAACCGTCGCATGGCTCCGTTCCATGCTCGCGGGCATGCGCGATCGTCCGGCGTTCTTCGGCTGTTTCGGCCTGCACGAATGGGCGATGGTTTACCGCCAGTCGCCCGAGGAAGTCCGCCACAATGCCTGGCCGCTGCGTTTCCCACCCGACGAAATCGCGCGCATCGTCGAATCGCAGTCGATCTGTTGCACGCATTTCGACGCGTTTCGCTTTTTCACACCGCCCGCCCGTCCGCTGAACAAACTTCAACCCACGCGCGCCGACACGCAGCAGCTCGAGCAACGCGGTTGTCTGCACGCCAACATGGATCTCTACAAATGGGCGTTTAAACTCGCGCCATTTTCTCCCGCCGAACTGGTCGCCGACTGCTTCGCCCTCGCACGCGACATTCGCGAAGTCGACATGCGCGCGAGTCCGTACGATCTGCGCGCGCTCGGCTACGAACCGATTCCCATTGAAACCGCCGACGGTCGCGCCGAATACGAGCGTCGCCAACGCGCTTTCTCTCTTCGCGGCGAACCACTGCGCGCGCGACTCATCGTGCTGTGCGATCAACTGCTCGCGGCGCAACCACACGAAGCCGCCGCACTCGAAGCAACGCCCGTGTCAGCGTCCGCGCGCTAACACCCTTAGCGATTCCACGGCATTTTCGCGAGTGCGAGCGCCATGCCGCACCAACCTGTGGCACCGGCAAACACGAGCCCGGCTCCGACGAACGCCGCCAGCCCAAACCATCCCGGATGCGCCCACGTGCCGAGCGCGCAACCGATGAGCACCAACAAACCCGCGCCCAAACGCACTTGTCGTTCCAAAGGCCACACCGCGCGCGTCGTGGCATCGCGCTCCAACGCCCCGCCCGCGGCGATCCACGCGGACGTGCCGCCTTCGACATCGATCACATCGTTCACGCCGGCGCGAGCGAGCGACTCGGCGAATTTTCGCGAACGTCCGCCGGACTGGCAAATCACATGTATTGGTTTTTTGAATACATCGGCGCGCAATTCCGCGGCGACCTCTTCCGGCGGGCGCGAACCGAGCGGCCAGTTGCGCGCGCCAGGCACATGACCCGCGGCGTATTCACCCGGCGTACGCACATCGACGACGAGCGCGTCGGGATGTTCGTGCAGATGTTGTTTCAGAGCGGAGGCCGAAAGTGTGCGCACCATCGCGCCACGCTGGCCAAACCCCGCCGGCCGCGCAACCCCACGCCACACCTCAGCGCACGTCAAACGAGTGCGCCGTGAGCGGGAACAGCGGATAACCGAGGCGCTTCGAGCTAATGGCCTCGAGATGAAGTCCGACGAGCGGATTGTGCGTCATGAAGCGGAGGAAGTCCGCCTTGCTAAACGTGAGACAACGCACGGTGCCGCGCGTGACGACGTCGGCGATCGCCGAGCTGTTTTGCAGCAAACTCAATTCGCCGAAATAGCCGCCCGCATCCAGGCGCGCGAGGCGCTTCTTGCCGCGGCGCACATCCACCTGGCCTTCGTACACGACGTAGAACTGGTGACTGTCCTGACGCTCGGCGAGGATCGTCTCGTTCTCGTGATAACTGAGGATCGCCGACAATTGCGCGAAGCGTGCGATGGCTTGCGGGTGCCAGCCGCGGCACAGCACGAGGCGACGCAGGAACGGCACTTTGTGCACGAGATCGTTGGTCGTGGCGGCGCCGAGTTTTGCGACGACGCGTTGTTGAAATTCTTCGATCGGCACCATGAGCGCCGTCACCGGCGTGAGCGCGCGCAATTGCACAACCGGCCGGCCCGCATCGAGCAGCGCATGCGCGCCAAACACGTCGCCTTCGGCCAGCAACACGACGCGCTCCGGACGGCCCGATTTCAGTCGGCGATACATCGCGACTTGGCCGGACAAAATGATGCCCACATGCGTGGTCGGATCGGCGAAACGATGGATCGTGCTGCACGCTTTGAAGACTTGCGGCTTCGCGTTCTTCAACAACTCCGCGCGTTCGGCCTGCGAGAGACGGCGAAACATCAGCGACTCTGACAGCACCCGCGCGACTGTATCGGGGTTTTGCGCGGCGTCGGGCTTCGTGCGCCAACGACGAAGCGTGCGCACGTATTCGCGATATTGAGCGCGGAAACGCACCCAGAGATTCCGCGCCAGCGGACGTCCCACAAAAATCACCAGAGCGATTGCCGCGAGCACGCTGAAGCCCACACCGACTTCGCGCCAATATTCGACGCTGCCGAGCACTTCGCGAACCGAGCGATCGAGCGCGCGCAAGACAACGGAAACCACCAGCACGCACCAACCGAGTCCCCAGAGCAGACGAATCGCCACATACGGAATCGACACGCGATCGAGGCCGAAACGCAGGCGCACTTTCCACAACCGGTTCGGCGTGAAGAGCATGTTCTTGTGCGTATCGAGCAGATGTCCGCGAAACAGCGCCGAGAGGATCGGGCCGACGCCGCCATTGCCGCCAAACGGACGCATGAGCACCAGCGCCGCGATCACATGCGGCAACGCCCATTCAGGTCGGTACCACAGCAGTGCTGCGCTCGCGAGCATCACGGGGAAAAACTTCGCGCTCCACACGCCGATTTGCGTGATGCGGCTCGTCATGCACGCGTCTTCGAGATTCACGCTGAAGTAAGGCGCGGGACGCAGATACTTGAATTGCGGATCGTAGATTTCGCCGCCGCCCCACAGGAGCGTGCTCGCGGCCAATACATGGCCGAGACTCAACGTCGCGCAGAGCATCACCCAACCTATCGCGAGATCGATCAATCCGCTCGGCATCGGTCCGGGCAACGGCAACGGGCGCATCACCAGCAACGTCACCGCCGCGATCAACGCCGTCCATCCGAGCACCGAAGGAATCCACGCGTTGAGCGGCACCGCCCAACGGCGCGCACGTTCCTCTTTTTCCACCTGACCTTCCAGAAGCAGCACGCCCGCGCGCTGCGCTTTCAGGACGAGCTCATAAAACTCACGCAGTGGCAGACACGTGCGATTCAAGATCACCGCGCGCAGCACTTCGGGCACGGTCGCGGGATTCGAAAAATTCCTCAGCAAATTCCACTGATCCAACGTGACCGTGAGATACCGCCGGGCCGGTACGTTTTTAAGTACGCAAATCCCGTCGGGCAGGTCGGAGCGCTGGACGTTCGGGTTTAACCGGAGCGTCTGCGCCGTGAGGATGAGTTGCTCGTCCATGCTGGATATGGAGGCGGTTGGAAGCGGAAGCTGGAACTAAGCGAAATTCTCCACCGCGTCACGACTGCTTCGCATCATCGGAAGCGACTGCCGGCCCGATCAGGTCCACAATCGCGTCCTGCAAATCCTGCAGTCGGTACGGTTTCATTAAATAGCGCATGCGTGCGTTGCCCTCGGCCCAGAGATCTTCCTCCAACACATGCCCACTCAACAAGAGGATCGGTAATGCGGGGTCGAGCTTATGCAATCGCGCCGCGAGTCCGAGCCCGTCGAGATGCGGCATGAGGACATCCGTGATGACCAGACCGATTTCGGAGCTCCGTTTTTCAAAAATCTCGAGCGCCTTCGCGCCATCTTCGGCTTCGATGATCGTGTAACCGACCGGCTCCAACGCCAGTCGCGCGATCGAGCGAACCTCGGGTTCGTCGTCCACAAACAAGATCACTCCCGGTTTATAGCCAGGTTGCCCCAAACGCAGACGCGGGGCCGAAGAAGTTGGTAATCCGAAGAGCTTTTTAATCTGGGCGAACATCGTGAGGGATGAATCAGGCTGAAGCGGCGCGACCCTACGGAGGGCTTCACCACCGGGAAAAGAAAATCGGCTCAAACGCGTATAATATCCTCATAAATCCCATTTTGCCAAAAGTTTTACGCCGACAAGTTGCACTTATGGCTCCACCTTGCATTCCGCCTTCCTTGCGATCGCTTGCCCGTTCAACAACACACTTCGCGCCCGCACAATCGCGCTCTTGGTTTCGTAGCGCAATCAGCCCTAAATCCGCTGCTTGTTTCTCATGCGCATCGCTGTCATCGCCGACACTCACAATCGCCTGCCGTTGAAGCTGCCGCGTCTGCTCGCGCGCGCTGACGAGATCTGGCACCTCGGTGATGTTTGCGAGCCGGACTGTCTCGACGACATCGAATATCTCGGCCCGCCGCTGCGGGTCGTGCGCGGCAACAATGACTTTCACCCGTGGCCGCTCACGCTGCGTTTTGAACGCGAGGGTCTTCGTTTCCATCTTGAACACATCCCGCCGACGCGCGCCCCGGGCGAGTGCGATTGCGTGCTCCATGGCCACACGCATGTGCCGCGCGACGAAGAACTCTTCGGCATGCGCTGGCTAAATCCCGGCGCCGTCTCGCTGGCCCATCGCGGCGCGCCTGCGAGCTTCGCATGGCTCACGCTCGAAAAGGACCGCCCGCTTCGCTGGGAACTCGTGCTGCTGTGAGCGTCTCCCTGCACGTGCGAATCAACAACGCGCTGGATTCGGCGGCGCGAACTTCGTTTAGTCGGCGCGCACCGTGAGCGACGCTTTTCAACAGAGTTTATTCGACGCCTTCGCGCCCGAAGCCGGCGTGCACAAAGGTCCGCCCGACACGCCTGCGCACGACTCGGTGATTTTCGAACGCAGCGCACGCGCCACACGTTATCGTCTCACGCTGCGTCGTGATGGTGTCGCCGTTGCCACGATCCCGCTCAGCGGCACCGAACGCGATGCACGCCGCTTTGTGGAGCAACATCGCGACTGGCTCGAGCGCGCGCGCGAACGTCAACGTTTGCGTCCCCGCGGGTCCACGGTATGGACGCTCGGAACGCACATTCTCTGGCGCGGCGAACTCGTCGAAATTCGCAAACACGCCTCGCCCGAGAAAACGCTTTTGACCGCTGAGTCGCGTCCGTGCGTCGCGGTCGGCCACGACATTTTTCGTGTCAGCGGTTTCAACGGCGATCTTCGCCCCACCCTCGAAGCGCATTTTCTTCGCCGCGCAAAAATCGAACTGCCTGCACGCACGTGGGAACTCGCCGCGGAGACGGGCGTGGACGTGAAAGAAGTCAGCGTGCGCAATCAACGCACGCGCTGGGGTTCGTGCTCATCGAGCGGCGTGATCTCGCTCAACTGGCGCCTCATCCAGACGCCCGCATCCGTGCGCGATTACATTATTTATCACGAGCTCATGCATCTGCGGGAGATGAACCATTCCGCGCGTTTTTGGGCGCGTGTGGAAGAAGTGTGCCCCGCCTGGCGCGACGCCGAACGCTGGCTCAAACAAAACGGCTCGCTGCTCGGCCTCTGATCGCGGAGGGCGCGACGATCACTGCGGAGCGCCGGTGCCTTCGCGATACACGCCGTCGATCCCGAGAAGTTCGACGTCGAACACGAGCGTGGCGCGGCCGGGAATCTCACGGCGGCCTTTTTCGCCGTACGCGAGCCAGTACGGCACGATCAACGTGCGTTTTTCGCCCGTGCGCATCGTCGAAAACGCTTCGTCCCAACCGGCGATCACGCGATTGAACCCGACCTGAAAATTAAACGGCGCGCCTTTGTCGTACGACGAATCGAACTTCCGCCCGTCGAGAAACGTGCCCGTGTAATGCACCGACACGATTTGGCCGCGAAACGGCGTCGGGCCTTCGCCTGGTTGGCGCACGATGTACATCAGACCGCTCTCCGTCGTGATCACGCCGGGAAAACGTTGTTCGATGATTTGTTTGTCTTCGTCGCTCATCGAAGGCGAGAGGGCGGCGCGCATCGCGGCGTTGATGGGCTTGCCCGGATTTTTGCGGGCAAAAATCCCCGAGCGGACGCCGATGGCGATCGTCACCAAACAAACCGCCAGCAGGGCGAGATAGAAAACACTGCGCATATCGTCGCTCACAAAGACGCGCCCTGCCCATCGAGGCAAGCGGCACGCCGCTCAACCGCCGAGATAACTCATCTCCGGCTTCGCAACGATCTCCCCACGCGCGAGCCGCTCGGCGCGCTCGTCGGAGTAGCGATCGCGACGTCCCGACCACACGCGCGCGACGAACGCTTTCAATCGCTCGTCGTCCGCACCCGCGCGCAACTCGCCGAGCACGTCGTGGCCGATGCCGCTGAATAAACACGTGTGCAACTTCCCGTCGGCAGAGAGACGCGCGCGGTTGCAGTCGCGGCAAAACGGTTCCGTCACCGCGCTGATCAAACCGATTTCGCCCGCGCCGTCGCGATAACGATAACGCGCCGCGACTTCGCCGCGATACGCGGGCTCGAGTGGTTCGAGCGGCCAAAGCGCATGCAAGCGCTCCACAATTTCGCGCGCGGGTACGACCGCGGCGTTGCGCCAGCCGTTGTGATTGCCGACGTCCATGAACTCGATGAAGCGCAACGTGAGTCCGCGATCGCGCGCCCACGCCGCCATCGTCTCGATGCCCGCATCGTTCACGCCACGCTGCACGACGGTGTTTATTTTCACCGCAAATCCGCACGCGCGCGCTTCCTCGATGCCGCGCAGCACGCGCTCAGGGCCAAGGCCCACGCCGTTCATGCGCCCCGCGATTTCGGGGTCGAGACTGTCGAGCGACACGTTGAGTCGATCGAGCCCCGCGGCTCGCAGCGCCGGCGCGTATTTTTCGAGGAACCAACCATTCGTCGTCAGCGCGACGTCGGGCACGCGCAGTTCGTTTTTGATGACACGCACGAGTGCCGGCACATCGCGTCGCAGGAGCGGTTCGCCGCCGGTGATGCGCAGTTTCTCCACACCGAGTCCGACAAACGCGCGCAGCATGCGCACGAGTTCGTCGAACGTCATCAACTGCGGATCGCGCAAAAACGCATGACCCGGTCCAAACAACTCCGCGGGCATGCAGTACGGGCAACGAAATTGGCAGCGGTCCGTCACCGACACGCGCAGATCGCGCAGCGGCCGCCCGAGCTGGTCGCGCAATGCGGACGAAGCAGGAGCGGGCATCGGAGGCTGCGGCGCGGCGCCGGAATTCATGGCGACACGATCCTGCGCTCGCGGCGCGGCGTAAAGCTGTTCCCGAGCGATTTCACAGGAGCGGTTTCACCAGCGCTTCAAGTTCGTCGATGTGCGCGGTGCCGCTTTTGCGGAAACGTAAGCGGCCTTCGCGATCGATCACGAAGGTCGTGGGAATCGCCTCGAAATTTCCAAACGCTTCCACTTCCGAGAATCCGGCGATCGCGATCGGATAGTTGATACCGTGTTTCGCCACGAAGTCCTTCACTTCATTCAAAGGCCGACGATCGAGTGAAAGTCCCACGATCACGAAACGATCGGAACCGAGTTTTTTCTGCAGCTCGATGTAGCCGGGAATCTCGGCGAGACATGGAGCGCACCACGTCGCCCAGAAATCGATGACGACGACTTTGCCACGCAGAGAATCGGAGCTGATGGAGTTGCCGTTGAGATCGACGAGCGACCATGTCGGAGCGGCGGGCGCATCGGCGACGGTTTCGTAACGCGGATCGGCGGGTTGTCGCTTACAAGCGACACCGAGCGAGGCGATGGCCAGTAACAGCACACCGAGGCAGGAGCGAAGTTGTCGTTGTGTCATGATCGTTCTACGCCGGCCGCGCTCCCGACACGCGAAGAAATCTCCGGAGCGTTCAGGCGTTCGACGGGCGCGGACGAGGAAGCAGGTCCGGTACCGAGAGCGCCGCGATGCCGAGGAAGCCGATGGCTTTCAAGGTCAGCGTGATGGCGATATCGGTTTCGTGGTGATTGTGGAAATAAATCGCGCCGCCGAGCATGATCAGGCCGAGGATCACTTCGACCGTCGTCACGACGGTGAAAACCATGCGACTGCGGAGTTTTTTCATCACGCCGCCGACGCTCGCTTCGCGTCCGCCTTTTGGCGTGCGCACAAATTCGCCGCCGATCGTGAACATGCCTTCGATCACCGCCGCGCAACAGGTCACGCTCATCGCAAGGCCAAACGCGAGCAGCACGGGTGAAGCCACGAGCCAGAGCGCGCCGTCTTTCCATTGGCGTGCGCGGAAATACTGACTCGTGATGTACAGGATCACCGTGGTGCCGCCCGTGAGCACGACCGAGAGCGGATTGAGCACAAACCAGATGCCGGTGAGCTCGATTTTTTCGGCGAAATACAGATACGGCACGAAGAGGATCGCGAAGGTCACGAGCAGCGGATGGATGAAACCGGTCGTGAGGTGGAAAAATGCCTCGCGTTTCACGCGCGCAGGCAGATCGCTCGCGAAGATTTCGCGGAGTTGTTTGCGCGCGACTTGGATGCCGCCCTTGGTCCAGCGGTATTGCTGCGATTTAAACGCCGTGAGTTTTTCCGGCAGCTCCGACGGCACGGTGTAATCGCTCAGATAAACGAACTTCCAGCCGCGACGTTGCGCGCGATAGCTCGCATCGAGATCTTCCGTGACTGTATCCGCGGACCAACTACCGGCATCTTCAAGCGAGGCGCGGCGCCACACGCCCGCGGTTCCGTTGAAATTGAAAAACAATCCGCTGCCAAAACGCGCCGCTTGCTCCACCACGAAGTGCGCATCGAGGAAGATGCCTTGGAAACGTGTGAGCAAACTCGCACGGCGATTGCTGAACTCCCAACGCGCTTGCACCACGCCGACACGCGGATCGCTGAAGTACGGCATCGCTTGCTCGAGAAAATCCGGCGCGGGACGGAAGTCCGCGTCGAACACCGCGCAAAACTCCGCGTCGGTCAGCGTCATGCCATATGCGAGCGCGCCGGCTTTGTAACCTTCGCGATGCGGACGACGCACATGGCGCACATTGGCGGCGAGGGCGGGATTTTTTTCGAGCCAGCGTGTGATGATCTCCGAGGTTTCATCGGTCGAATCATCAAGGATTTGGATTTCCAATAAACCTTCCGGCCAGCGCAGTCGCGTCACACGTTCGAGCAGCCCTTCGATCATCAACGGCTCGTTGTAGAGCGGACACTGCACACACACGCGCGGCAGCGTTCCGACCCAAGGCGCGGGCTTGGCGGGTTTGCGCGCATGGCGCACGTACATCCAAAGCACTTTTAAGCGATGAGCGGCGAAGCCGATCATCCCCGCGAGGGTGATTGCGTACAGCGTAAGCACGAAGGCTGACATAGATAAGCGTCAATAAGCTCGGAGCCCGCCCGACATCGTCAAGCAGGCTCCCTGCAAATCGCTGACCGACAGATGAATTGAGAAAAGGTGCGGCGTTAACTCGTCACCGCCGACAAATCCATATTCAGCACTTCGATGAATTTCTTCATGGCCGGCGTGAGCACGCGGCCTTTGCGATGCAAGATCGCCAGCGGGCGGGAAAATTCCTTGCCCTTAAACGGCACGATCGCGAGCGAGCCTTGCTTGGCCTCTTGCAAGACAGTGGCTTGAGGCACGATTGCGATGCCGTGGTCGATTTCGACCGCGCGTTTCACCGTTTCGATGTTGTCGAACTCCATCACCGGTTCGATCTCGAGCTTGTTGTCGCGGAAGATCTGGTCGACCGCCTTGCGGGTCGGAATATCGGGGTCGAATCCGATAAATTTCTGGCCGATAAGGGATTTCAACTCCACTTCGCCGAGTTTCGCCAACTCGTGCGACGGGTGCGTGATGAGCACCAGACGATCTTCGCGGAAAGGGATCAGCTCCACTTGACGCGCTTTCACCGGGAAGGCGACGAGGCCGAAGTCCACGGAATTGTGCAAAATATCTTCATAAACCAGGTTCGAGCGACGGTACTCGACCCGCACGTTGACCGAGGGGAAGTCATGCAAGAACCGCTTGATGTAGGGCGGCAACTCGTGGAGCCCGATCGAATAAATCGTGGAGATGCGGATCGTGCCGCTGATGACCTTTTTCATCTCCTGGAGCTCGCTCAGGAGCTTTTCGTACTGGTGAAGAACTTCCTTCGCCGTCTCGTACACCCGCTGCCCTTCGCGCGTGAGTTGGAACTGCTTTTGACTGCGGTCAATCAGCAGGGTCTTAAAATGGCGTTCCATCGCCCGCGCTTGCTGGCTCACCGCAGACTGCGTGATACCGTTTATTTTGGCGGACTTTGAAAAGCTCTTGGTCTCGACGAGATCCGCGAAGATTTTGAAGTTCTCTATTTGCATGGTGCTACCTGACCCTCTCGGGCATAATGTTTTCTAATCACCACGCAATCTCATAAAACAATTTTCCCATGATCTCGTACCAAGCGTTTCTAATCCAACTAGAAGAAACTCGCTTGCGCATCCGGACCGCTTGTGAACGCGCCGGCCGCTCGCCCGACGAGGTCCGCTTGCTTCCGGTTACCAAAACCCACCCCGCCGCCGCCGCCGAATACGTCGCGCAAGCCGGTTTGCCCGCTGTCGGTGAAAATCGTGTGCAAGAAGCCGCCGAGAAGCGCGCACAGGTCCAAGCACCCGACCTCCGCTGGGATTTGATCGGACATCTTCAATCCAACAAAGCCCGTCTCGCCGCCCGCACCTTCGACCGCATCCAGAGTGTGGATCGTGAAAAGCTCCTCGCTCCGCTCGACCAGGCCGCGGGCGAACTGGACAAGACGCTCGAGATTTTTCTCCAGATCAACGCCGGCTACGATCCCGCGAAGTTCGGCGCCGATCCGGCCGATGCACCGCGTCTGCTCGAAGCCGCTTTGCGCTGCCCAAACCTCCGCGTCACCGGCCTCATGACGATCGCGCCGCTCTCCGACGACCCCGCCGTGGCCGAGCGCACGTTTGCGCATCTTCGGACTATTCGCGACGACCTCGCCGCGCGTTTCCAGACACCGCTGCCCGAATTATCGATGGGCATGAGTGGCGATCTTGAAGTGGCGATCGCCGCAGGCAGCACGATCGTCCGCGTGGGCACCGCATTATTTGGCACCCGCGAATAAGTTTTTGGCCGCCGTCAAGTCATCGCCGCCGCGAGCCGATATCAGGTTGCGGGCGAAACAAATTCGCCTTCCCTGATCACCATCGTGAAACCGGCCAGGCTCAATCCCGAGATCGAAAGCGCGTTGTTGAGCCTCCTCGACGACACGCAGCCCGCCGTCCGTCGCGCCCTCCTCGCCCATTTTCAAACGCACAGCGCGGCCTCGGCCGCTTTTCTCAAGGAAGTCGCCGCGGGCAAAAACCGTCTCCTCGCATGGCACGCGCGCTGGTTTTTGGACGAATTGAAATTCTCCGACCCGGCTTCGGAATTCAAAACCTTCATCCGCTCGCTCAACTACGAGCTCGAAACCGGCGCCCTCCTCCTCGCGCGCACGCAATCACCCAATCTCGACGTCGGCGCCTGCTGCAACCAACTCGACGAAATCTCGCAGCGCTGCCGCGAACTCATCGTCGAGCCGATGTCGTTGCGCGACCAATGCCGCGCGATCAATCGCGTGCTTTTTCATGAGTACGGGTTTCGCGGCAATCACGAGAACTACACCGACCCGGCGAACAGCTTCATCGATCAAGTGCTTGAGCGCCGCAAGGGCCTGCCGATTTCGCTGAGCATCGTTTATCTGCTCATCGGACACCGGCTCGGTCTCAGCCTCGAACCCGTCGGTTTGCCCGGCCACTTCGTCATCGGCTGCTATCAGGAAGACACGCCGTTTTTCATCGACGCATTTGAGCAAGGCGCGTTTCGCAGCCCGAACGACCTCTTCCTCATCCTGCGCAGTCATCACATCGAGCCGAAGATCTCCGATCTCGCGCCGATGCCCGTGCGCGAAGTCCTGTGCCGCTGCTGCCGCAATCTCGTCCATCATTACACACTCGCGGGCGACGAAGCGCATGCGGCGCTGTTCGCGGAGTTCGTCGACGAGTTCGACGCCGCCTACGAACGCAATCTCCACTGAGCGCGTCCGCCGTTTGCGCGCAATCTCGCGGCGCGGTGTGCGTTCGGCGCTCGACGCGACCCATGCGAGGCATTCAGTTCAACCAAACTCCGATGCCTCCGTCGAAAGACACGTACACGACCGCCGACCTCGATCACTGGGATTTCCAAGGCACCGCGCTCGCCGTGGTCGGCCACCCGATCAAACACTCGATCAGCCCGTCGATGCACAACGCCGCGCTCGCTGCGCTGGCCCGCACCGATGCGCGTTTCGCGGATTGGAAGTACTTCCGTTTCGACGTGCCGCCCGAGGAGCTCCCCGCCGCGCTCGAGCGTTTTCATCAGAAAGGTTTTCGCGGACTGAACCTCACCGTTCCGCACAAGGTCATCGCGTTTAACGAACTCAAACTCGCGGGCACCCAGGCGCGCAGCGGCGATCCCACCGCGCACCACACCGTCGATCGCGCCGCGCAGCCGATCGGCGCCGTCAACACACTGCATCGCACCGACACCGGCTGGCACGGCCACAACACTGATGGCTACGGCCTCGCCGCCGCCGTCAACGAAACGCTCTCTCGCTCGCTCGATGGCGCGCACGTGATTCTGCTCGGCGCAGGTGGCGCCGCGCGCGGCGCCGCGATCGAGTGCATTCAACGTCGCTGCACCTCGCTGTGGATCGCCAATCGCACCCGCATCAATCTCGACGCGCTCCTGCTCGATCTCGCGCCGCACGCAGGTCAGGTGCTTCTGCAGGGATTCGATCCGCAACAACCGCCCGCCAATCTCCCCGCAGGCGCGCTCGTGATCAACGCCACTTCCGCCGGCCTGCGCGAAAGCGATCCGTTGCCCGTCGATCTGCGCGCGCTGCCCAAGCCGGCGGGCGTGTACGACATGATCTACAATCCGCCCGAAACACGCCTCCTCGCGCAAGCGCGCGAACTCGGCATCCTCGCCGCCAGCGGTTTGTCCATGCTGGTGCATCAAGGCGCTCGCGCGCTCGAGATCTGGACGGGGGTGTCCGTGCCGGTCGAGGCGATGCGAACCGCGGCCGAGGGAGCGCTGCGCCGGTCCTGACTGTATTCAGAAACCCACTACAAACTTCGTCAGCTCGTCCGCGGTCGCAAACGCCGCCTCGGGCTGGTGACTTTGCAGCGTCTCGAACCGCGTGAATCCCCAGCTCACCGCACCGAAGGCCACGCCTTCCGCGCGCGCCGCTTCGAGGTCGCGCACTTCGTCGCCGACATAAAGCGCCTCCGCGGGCTTCACGCCGGCTTTGCGCAACACGCGACGGATGCGCGTGCGTTTTCCAAACAACGCGGCCCCGCCTTCCCAGAAGCGAATGCGCGCCGCGTTTTCCTCGCCCAAGATACGCCGGATGTTGGCTTCTTTGCTTGAACTCACGATCGAGAGGATGGCGCCACGTTCGTCCAACAAACGCAGCATCTCCGCCACACCGGGAAACAACTGGATGCGCTCCGCATCGCGCGCGGCGAGTTTGTGAATGTGCCGGCCGATCGAGGGGAGTTTCCAACGGCTCACGCCCGTGCGCGCCAAGACCGCCGCAGCGGACTCCGATCGCAGGCTCTCGAGCTCCTCGGAGGAGAGCCGCTTGAATTTATATTTCACCGCCAACTCATCCAGCACCCCGAGAAACCAGGCGAACGAATCCGCAAGCGTCCCGTCGAAGTCGAACATCACAAGGCGGTATTTCATCGGCCGGTTTTCCCCTGCCTCGTCGAGGACTCAAACTCAATTTTCGTTTTCGATGGAAAAATCGAAGCGCGCTCCGCGTTCGCTTCGTATCCACAATCAGGATACAATGTCATAATTCATCGTCATCAACCTCGCGCAGCAGCGACGCCTGCGGATTGCCGCGCACACGCACGAGCCAATCGCTGATGAGCGCATTGCTGCCATCATCGGGCCATGGCGCCGCGACGAGATCGATCACGTGAAGCGCGCCATCGCTGCCGCGGACGAAATTGCGTGCATGCAAATCGCCAAGGAGCCACGGGCGATCGTTCATCCAAAACAACCGCGGGTGGTCGCGGTTGGCGCGCAGAAATCGGGAGGGGATTTCGATGAGGCCACCGGGCAGCACGCGCGAGACGTCGTCGCCCTGCGGGAGCGGATCGCCGAGCACTTGTTTCGCGACGAGGATGCCTTCGGGCGTTATGCCGACGACTTCGCTGGCCATGCCGCCGAGCGCGTGAATGAGCAGCAGTTTTTCGAGCAGTTCGCGATATGTGCCGAGCCGTGCTTCGGCGTGAAACCATGCTTCGTCGCCGCGGCGAAACATGAACGCGCTGCCGATCGTGTCGCCTTCGCGCGGACGAAAGAATTTATACACCGAGCCGTCGTACTCGCTCGCAAAAGCCCACGCTTCCACGCCGCCGCCGATGCGCCGCAGCTTCGGGTTGGGTTCTTCCAGTGGATTCTCGGAATCGGCGGGAAACCCGAAAATCTCCAGCGACATCAGCGGCAGGCAGGCGCGCAACGCGCGGATCGCCTCGCCCAGATCCGTCCAAGGATGACCGGCTGCTTCGAGCAGGCTTACTTCGTCTTCGGCGAGGAGGACGAGATCGCCGTCCGAATCTGCTCGGAGACCGCATTCTTGCGCTGCCGCGCCAAGGCGATCGAGCGCTTCCAGTCTTCGCTCGTGATCGTGTTGAAGACGGCTTCTTTCGGACGGCCCGGGGAGCCGCCGGCCTTGGATGCAGGTCGGGAAGCCTGAGAAGGGATCTTCTTGCATGGGTCGATCATGGCGCGCGCACCGTCGGAGAGCAGGCGAGGCAAATCAACCTGAACTTGTTCGAAGTTGCCGACAATCTATTCACGCGGCGCGGAACCGCGTCAGCCAGCCGCTTTTTCGAGCGCGGCCGGGGCGGGTACTTTCGAAATAAGCACTTTGTCGACGCGGTGACGGTCCATGTCCATCACCTCGAAACGCCAGCCTTGATACTCGAAATGATCGCCGGCGTCGGGGATGCGTCCGAAGTGCGTCATCACGAAGCCGCCGAGCGTTTGGAAATCCGCATCCTCTTCGTGGGGCAGTTCTTCGACTTGCAGCAGCGTTTTGAGTTCGTCGATGCCGAGCGTGGCGTCGACGAGCCACGAGCCGTCTTCGCGTTGTTTCATCGCGGCGGAGTGACGGCCTTGCGCCGGCAAATCGCCCACGATCGCTTCCAGCACGTCGATCAACGTGACCAGGCCTTGGATGGCGCCAAACTCGTCGCTGACGAGCGCGATGTGTTTGCTCGATTTCTTGAAAGCTTCGAGCAGCTGGATCGCGGTCATCGTCTCGGGCACCACGAGCGGTTGCACGAGGAGATTTTTGAGATTGGTCGTGAGGCCGATCGCGGAGTGCGCCCAAAGCGCTTTTACCGCGACCATGCCGATGACCTGGTCGCGATTGCCTTGATAAACCGGGAACGACGAATGCCCGCTCGAGACAATCTTGCGCCAGTTCACGTCTTCCGGGTCGTCGATGTTGATAAAAACGATCTTGGGTCGCGGCGTCATGATCGCCGTGACGGGCATCTGATCGAGTTCGAGCACGCCGGCGACCATGTCGCTCTCGGCTTTGTTGAACACGCCCGCGAGGCGGCCTTGTTCGATGAGGATGTTGACCTCTTCTTCGGTCACAGGCGCTTCCTGACGTTGTTTGACGCCGAAAAGCTTCAGCACCGATTCCGTCAAAAACGTCAGCATGCTCACCACCGGGGAGACGATGCGCGCGAAGCTGTTGACTAACGGGCCTAGCAACATCGCCACACGTTCCGGATTGGTGAGACCGAGTCGCTTCGGGACCAACTCGCCAAAAACCACCGAGCATAACGTAATCGCCACGACAATGACACCGAGGGCGACTGCATCCGCCGAATTTCCGATGCCGGGGATCTTCGCCACGATCGGCGTCAATTTCTCGGCCAGACTCGCGCCCGTCGCCGCACCCGCCAACACGCCAATCAAGGAAATGCCGACCTGCACGGCCGAGAGGAACCGCGTGGGTTCATTGGCCAGCGCCAGCGCGGCCTTGGCGCGCTCTTCTCCTTCGTCGGCAAGCTGTTTCAACCGCGCTTTCCGTGCCGAGACCACGGCGATTTCCGCCATCGCGAAGATGCCATTGGCCAACAGCAGCAGGAAGAGAATGACTAGCTCGTTCGAAATTTCAGACATCTCGGATTATGGGAGACGAAGCAGGCTAACCGAACTCCTTTCCCTAGCAAACCCTTTGCCGGCGCGACGGATTTTTTGCGGGAATAAGTTTTTCCAGCCCAAGCAGTTTAACTCATCGGCACACTTGCCGGGAAATGAAGTCGTTGCGCATGGCCCGCACGCCAAAGCATTTCCGCGATCGTCCGCATGCGGCGACGATCGCTTAATCCAGCGATTCTCGGATCTGCTCAAAACCGTCGCGCGCTTCGCGGATGCATTCCTGAAAGAGCGTGGACGAAAGTCCTGCGGCTTGGAGTTTTTCGGGCGTGATTTCCCACAGACCCGTTTCGCCCGGCATGCGATAACCCGCATCGGCCGCGATCCCCGCGGCCACATTCAGCAACGTCGTCAGCCGTGCATGCGGTTCAGACACGGGCGCCCCGAGCAATTGCACGCGCACGGGCACACAGACCGAAGCCGGGAAATTCCACGATTCCAGCACGACTGCGCCGGCTTGGGCGTTGGTGATGCCAAACGTCATTTCTTCCCATTCGACGACCGAGGTGGTGCCGGCGCTGACAAAATCTTTGCCACCGCCCAACGACTGCCGGCCGATGCGATCCAGCACGACTTTGCCCACCGACCGCATCAATCCCGCCGTATACGCGGCACGCGAATCCACCGCCGCGCGTTTCGCGAGCGATTCCACCGCGAGCGCCGTGAACAATGTATTCGCGCGAAGGATACTGCCCGGTACGCCATAAAAAGTGAGGTCGTGATCGAACACCTGCGTGGCCGACGCGAAACCCGTGAGCCGATACACTTCGGCAAAACCCACACGACCGACCGCATCTTCGATGGAGGCGATGCCGCCGCCCGTGCCATATGCCGCGCTGTTGCTGATGCGAATCACGCGAGCCGCGAGCGCCGTATCGCGTTTCAACAAAGCCGCGATTTCTTCGAGACCAGAATTCACGTCCATCAAGAGCTGCCCCAGCTGCGCCAACACGCGGGCAGACGCAGGCAACTGCTGAGCGACACGAAGCAGTTTTTCTTTGGGAAGCATAGGCGGAAGAACGATCATCGAGCCGGCACTATCGGAGGCAGCACTGGCAAGGTAAACCGCTTCCCACCATTCGTGGGCAGTTTAACGCGCGCTTTACCAAAGTTAGCCAACTGCTTGCGCTATCGGATAAAAAGCAATCATGCGGACGGGAGTTTGGAAAACGTATCGCAAAAAACGCCGGCCCGATGGACCGGCGTCAGAGACTCTCTAAGAACCGAAAAGATCCGACTTACTCGGCGCTTTTTTCTTTCTCGGCCGACTTCGGTTTACGTGCGCGGGGCTTCGAACCGGCGGACTTTTTCGCCGCAGATTTTGCCGCTTTCGCGTTGAGCCAGAGCGAGCCGTCTTTCGCGTTTTGATTCAGCCAAAAGATCTCGCCGGCGTGTTCGACGAAGACGGGCTTCGTTTCGCTGTCCGCCGGCACGACCAACCCCGCAGCCGTCAACGTGCCCAAGAAGGCATCGACCTCTTTGTCCAAGCTGCGCGCGAGGAAACCGACTTCGCCGGAAACGCCGCTGCCGCGCTTGTTCGGCTTGAGCAGCAAACGCACGGCGGCGAGCGCCGGTTGATCGCCCGAAGCCGAACGCCCGGCCGGTTCGTCGGTCGCAGTCTCTTCGGTGGAGGCCGCGTCGTCAGATCCGGCGGGAGCTGCGTTTTCCGCAGATGGCTCCGCCTTCGGTTGTTCGGAAGACAATTGCGCGGCATCCGCTTGCTCCGACGTCGCATCGGGCGGCTCAGGCGCTGCCGTGGCTGCCGCCGTTTCGGAAGAACCCGCGTCCGTGGTCGGAGCTACATTTGCGGCTTCAGCCGGCTTGTCATCTTCCAACGAACCCGCCGCGGCAGGGCCGGGCGCGGCTTCGCGAGCAGGAACTTCCGCGGCATCCGCAGCCGGCGCCGACGAGCCACGATCGCCGTCACGTTTTTCGCGTCCATTGATCCACACGCCACCGCGATTGTCTTTATTGATCCAATATACGGCGCGGCCGATTTCGACGAAGGTCGGTTTTTCGCCGCCATTTTCGGGCGGTTGCAGGCCGAGTTTCGCGAACGCCGCGGCGAGATCCGCCTCGGATTGATTCAGCGCGCGAGCGAGGAAGCTCAGACTGCCGGAATAGCCGGGGCCGCGTCGGTTGCGACGCATGTGCGGACGGATTTTTTCCAAAATCTCCGCGCCTTCGGGAAGCGGTTCGGCGGGTTGCGCCTCGGCGGCTTTCTCGGCGGCACGCGCGGCTTGTTCGGCTTCGCGTTGCTGACGCGCGGCACGGGCCGCTTCGCGAGCGGCCTCCGCGGCGGCCTGACGCTCGGCACGCTCTTTGTTGCGCTTTTCGATCTCGGCTTTCTCGGCGGCGCGCTCGGCGGCGAGTTCGATCGCGGCCGGATCATCGGGAGAAAGTTTTGTCGCGGGCGCGGTGCGGAAGACCGGACGCGGTTTTTCGCGGCTGTTGATGAAAAGTTGTCCGCGAGCGTTGCGATTCACCCAGTATAGATCGCCCTCGAATTCGAAATACTCGGGCTCCTGCTCTTCGGTCTCGGGAATGGTGAGGCCGCACTCTTTCAGCGCGCCGATGATGTCCGACTCCTTGAGTTCCCAACGACGCGCGAGATGTTCGATGGGCGCGGATTGACCCGGACCCTTTTGGTTGCGGCGCAGGAGCGGTTTGATCGCTTCGAAGAAGGTCGGGAGTTCGTCCTCCTTCCAGTTGTCCCAATCGTCTTCGTCGGGCGCGTCGGGATCTTGATCGCGTTCCGTATCGCGCACGGTGCGCAGCGAATCGGCGGTGGACGGAGCCGGCGCGACTTCGGCGGCGACCGCTGCTGGCAGCTCGGGTCGCTCGTCGATCACGGCTGGTTTCGCCGTGGGTGCGGGCTCCGAGACCTTCGGCGGAGCGGCAGGCGCCGCGGCGATGGCCGGAGGTGTCCAATCGCGCATCGTCGACCGACGGGCCAGGCCGTGGAAGGCGAGCGGGTTATTGGGGAGCGTTTGAAAGTGGATGATTTCCCACTCGTCCTTTCCGAGTGAGTTGAGGTGAGTCTCCAACAGGGCGGGCGATGCAAATCCATGCGGGCCACTGGTGACGACCTTATATTCCCAAATTGCCATAAAGCGTAGTGTTGCGGGTAGGCGGCAACGCATCCCAAATCACAGGAAACTTGCCGAGCCTAATCTCTGCACGTGTGCACGCACGGAACGAGTCGGCAACTTCGTCCTCGTTGTTTACCATGAAACTCCCCGTCCGTTTCCTCCTCTCCAGCCTCCTATTGGCCGGTGCCGCGATTGTCGCACCAGCCCAAAATGCAATCGCTCCCGTGCCCGCGCACGCCGCCGGCCGAGTGGCCACCATCCAAGTCCGCGTCGCGCCGGACCGCGCGGACTGGACATATCAAGTGGGAGAAAAAGCCACGTTCACCATCGTGGTCACTGCGGACAACAAGCCTCTTCCCGGCTCCACGATCACCTACCGCGTCGGCCCGGAAATGCTGCCGATGGAGGAAAAAAACGCACAGCTCGACGCCCAGGGCCGCTTCGTCGTGGACGGCGGCACGCTTTCCCAACCCGGCTTCATCCGCTGCATCGTCACCGCAGAGTTCGGCGGCAAAACCTATCGCTCGCTCGCGACCGCGGGCTTCTCGCCTGAGAAAATTCAGCCCACGCAAAAAGAGCCGGCCGACTTCGACGCTTTTTGGAACGCCGGCAAAGAAGAGCTCGCCAAGATCCCGCTCGACGCCGAGGTCACGCTCATGCCCGAAGCCTGCACGCCCGCGGTGAATGTTTACCACGTCAGCTTCCGCACCATCGGCTCCAGCGGCCAATACATCTCGCGCATCTACGGCATCCTTTGCGAACCGAAGGCTCCCGGCAAATACCCGGCCATCCTCCGCGTGCCCGGCGCTGGTGTGCGTCCGTACACCGGCTCCAAAGACCTCGCCGCTCGCGGCGCCATCACGCTCGACATCGGCATCCACGGCATTCCGGTCAACCTGCCCCACGCCGTTTACGACCAGATGCGCACCGGCGCCCTTAACGGCTACCATCTCTACAATCTCGATAACAAAAACCTCTATTACTACCGCCGCGTTTATCTGAGCTGCGTCCGCGCAAACGACTTCCTCACCTCGCGCGAAAACTACGACGGCAAAAACCTCCTCGTCACCGGCGGCAGCCAGGGCGGACAACTCACCATCGTCACCGCCGCGCTCGATCCGCGCGTGAAAGCCGCCGCCGCGCAATTCCCCGCGTACTGCGATGTGACCGGTTATCTGCACGGACGCGCGGGCGGCTGGCCGCACATGTTCCGCCCCGATCGCAACACCGGCGAAAACTTCCATGCCACCGCCGCGAAGATCGAAACGACGAGCTACTACGACACCGTCAACTTCGCCAAACGCGTGAAAGTTCCCGGTCACTACACCTGGGGCTACAACGACGAAACCTGCCCGCCGACCTCCATGTACGCCGCGTTTAACCAAATCCCCGGCCCCAAGGAGCTCGTGCTCGCGCTCGAAGCCAACCATCCGATCATTCCCGAACAAACTGCCGCCGTGCAGAAATGGATCGGCGATTTCCTGAAGCTGAAAAACTAATCCGCGCCAATCGCGCCCGCTCAAAAGAAAAACCCTTCCAGGCCGAGGCCCGGAAGGGTTTTCGCATGAATGCAGTGGCGTATTCGATACTTGAATACGCCGATTAGAATCAGCCGCCGATCTTCGGGCCGCCTTGCGCGAGATTACGCGCACGGAGACGCAGACCGTTGAGCCGGATGAAACCCGTGGCGTCGCTCTGGTTGTACCAGCTCTGCACACCTTCCATCGACGCGATGTTTTCGTCGTACATCGAGTACTTCGATTTGCGACCGCAGGTGATGACATTGCCCTTGTAGAGCTTGAGGCGGACGGTGCCGCTGACATAGCGCTGGCTTTCATCAATGAGCGCCTGAAGCGCTTCGCGTTCGGGCGCGAACCAGAAGCCGTTATACACGAGCTGCGCGTACTTCGGGATGAGGCTGTCGCGGAGTTGGAGCACTTCGCGGTCGAGCGTGAGCGATTCCACCTGGCGGTGCGCGTGCATGAGGATCGTGCCGCCCGGGGTTTCATAAACACCGCGGCTCTTCATGCCGACGAAACGGTTTTCCACGAGGTCCACGCGGCCGATGCCGTGCTTGCCGCCGAGCTTGTTGAGCGCCTTGAGCAGCTTGCCCGGCGTGAGCTTCTTGCCGTTGATGGCGACGGCGTTGCCCTTCTCGAAATCGATCTCGACGTACTCGGGCTTGTCGGGCGCGTCCTCCGGCGAAACGGAGAGCTTGAACATGCCCTTGTTCTCCTTGGTCGTCGGGTCGAACCACGGATCTTCGAGGATGCCCGCTTCGTAGGAGATGTGGAGGAGATTGCGGTCCATCGAATACGGCTTCTTGAGCGAAGCTTCGACGGGGATCTTGTGCTTGGCGCAGTACGCGATCATCTCGGCGCGGCCGGGGAAGAGCGCGCGGTACTCCTCCATTTTCCACGGCGCGATGATCTTGAGGTGCGGAGCGAGCGCCATGTAGGTGAGCTCGAAACGGCACTGGTCGTTGCCCTTGCCGGTGGCGCCGTGGGCGACTGTATCCGCTTTTTCCTTACGCGCGATGTCCACCTGCGCCTTCGCGATGAGCGGGCGCGCGATCGACGTACCAAGATAATACTGGCCTTCGTAGATCGCGTTGGCGCGGATCATCGGGAAGATGAAGTCGCGCGCAAATTCCTCGACGAGATCGAGCGTGTAGTGCTTCGAAGCGCCGGTTTTTTTTGCCTTCTTATCGAGGCCCTTGAGCTCCTCCTCCTGGCCGACGTCGGCCGCGAAGGTGATGATCTCGGCGTCGTAGGTCTCTTTGAGCCATTTGACGATGACGGACGTGTCGAGGCCGCCCGAGTATGCGAGGACGATTTTCATGATGGGAAAGGGATAGGGTTAACCACGAAACACACGAAAGAGAGATCGTTCAACTCAACGCCTGCGTGGCTCGGTTTCGTGGCTTTCGTGAGTTTCGTGGTTAAAAGTCCGGCGTCACGCGCGCGGTTGCTGCGCGAGGACGGCCATGATGGCTTTCTGCGTGTGCAGGCGGTTTTCCGCTTGGTCGAAGATGATCGAGCGTGGATGATCTAGCACCTCCTGCGTCACTTCCTTGCCCAAATAAGCCGGCAAGCAATGCATGAAATACGCATCGGGTTTGGCTGCGGCAAAAAGCTCCTTCGTCACCGCGAACGGCGTCATCTGTTTGATGCGCTCCGCCGACTCGGCCTCTTTGCCCATGCTCACCCAGACGTCGGTGTAAACAACATCCGCATCCTTCACAGCTTCGTACGGATCGGTGGTGAAATGATATCCGCCCGCGAAACCTTCTTTCGCAAACAAGGCATTCGCCGCCGCGTCCGGCTCAAACCCCTTCGGGCCCGCCAGCGAAATCTTCATACCGAAAAGATTCGCGCCGAGCACCCAGGAGTTGGCCATGTTGCAGGCGGTGTCGCCGAGGAATGCGATTTTGCGTCCCTTCAACGAACCGAGCAGGTCGCCGCCTTTGCCGGCCCAGCGCTCGGCGAGCGTGAACGCGTCGGTATAAATTTGGCAGGGATGCAGGAAATCCGTGAGCGCATTGATCACCGGAATGTTTCCGGCGGCCGCGAGGCGTTCGACTTCGGCATGATCGTACGTGCGCACGATGAGGCCGTGGACATAACGCGAAAGCACGCGAGCGGTGTCCTCGATCGACTCGCCGCGCCCGAGCTGGATGTCACTCTTGTTCAGAAACAAGGGGTTGCCGCCCAGCTCGTGGATGCCGACCTCAAACGAGACGCGTGTGCGCGTGCTCGATTTGGAAAAAATCATCGCCCACGTCTGATGCTGGAGAACCGGCGGCGTATGCCGTCCGCGCTTCTGCTTGAGGTCTCGGGCCAGCGCGAAGACTTCCGCCACTTCGTGCGGCTTGAAGTCGGTTTCTTTCAGGAAGTGCTTCATGGGTGAAGCGGTCGGGTATACGTCGCAAAAACGCCGCGGACGAGAGAAAAATAAGCGTTTCCGTCAGGTCCGGCAAGCGGGCGCCGCGGCAGCAAAAAATGCGCTACAAGCCCGAAGCGTCGTCACGCGGACCGCCTGTATTGAAAAATCCACTACAGGCGGCTCACGCCTTCGCCAGCACGCCGCGGATAATCTCCACCGAGCGGGCCAGCTCGTCGGGCGTCGCGGTGAGCGGCGGCAGCAGACGGATCACATTACCACCCGCGACCGGCGCGAGCAGGCCGGCTTCGCGCAAGGCCGCGACGGTGGGCGCCGGATCGGACGCGAGCTGCAGACCGACGAGATAGCCTTGGCCGCGCACGCCGAGCAGTTTTTCGGGAAACTCGGTCGCGAGTTTTTTCAACGCCGCGATCCACGTGGTGCTATTGATCGAAACTTTCTCCAGCAGTTTTTCCTTCTCGATCACATCGAGCACCGCGAGTGCCGCCGCACACGCGAGCGGCGTGCCGCCAAACGTCGTGCCATGCGAACCCGGCTGGAAAAGCTCCGCGGCATTTTCGCGGATCCAAACCGCGCCGATCGGCATGCCTCCGCCGAGGCCTTTGGCCATGCCGACCGCGTCGGGCTGGATGCCCGCGTGTTCGTAAGCATAGAACTTCCCGGTGCGCCCGATGCCGCACTGTACTTCGTCGAGCAGCAGCAGCAGATTGTGCTCGTTGCAGAGTTTGCGCAGGCCCACGAGGAACTCGGCCGTGCAAGGATTCACGCCGCCTTCACCCTGGATCGTTTCCACGAAGATCGCCGCCGTGCGCTCGGTGATGAGATCGGCGAAGCTCTGCAGATTGTTCAGCTCGCCAAACACGAAGCCGGGTACGAGCGGGCGAAATCCTTTTTGGATTTTCTCCTGCGGCGTGGCGCTCATGCCGCCAAACGTACGGCCGTGAAACGCGCTCTTCGCGCAAATCACTTCGTAGCATTTGCCCTCTTCGCCGCCGGCTTTTTTAAGGCCGTGCAAACGCGAGAGTTTAATCAGCGCTTCATTGGCTTCGGCGCCGCTGTTGCAGAAGAAAACGCGTCCAGGTCCCGCGTAGCCAACGATGCGGCGGGCGAGTTCGCCTTGGTTGGGATGCCGGAAAAGATTGCTCGTGTGAATGAGCTCGCCGGCCTGGCGCTGCACGGCGGCCACCCAATGCGGATGACAATGACCCAGCGCGCTCACCGCGATGCCCGAAGTAAAATCGAGATAGGCGCGGCCACGATCGTCCCAAACTTGCACGCCGCTTCCGCGCACCAGCGTGAGAGGAGCGCGCGCGTAGTTTTTCAAAACGTGCGCATCATAAAGCTCGTCGGTACTCGTGCGGAGGACGGTGGGTATGTTCATCGGATGAAGAGTATGATTAGGCGCTGTAAGCGCAAAGTGCGCTGCGTTCGCGCGACGTTTCCCGGTTCCGCGCACATGGCCAACGGATCAGCCGCTTGTGCGCGAGGTGTATGCGTTAACCGTGGACGATCTCGGTGCCGATGCCCTTGTCGGTGAAAATTTCGAGCAAGAGGCTGTGCGGCAGACGCCCGTCAATGAAGTGAACGCGCTGCACGCCTTCCTGCAGCGCGCGAATAGCGCTGGCGACTTTGGGGCGCATGCCTTTGTCGATGACGCCCTTCTTTTTCAGCTCATCGACCTGGCTGATCTTCAGCGTGGAAATGAGCGACTCAGGATCGGGTGGCGCGGAGAGCAGTCCGGGCACATCGCTCATATAAACCAACCTCCGCGCACGCAGTGCGCTCGCGACGCGACCGGCAGCGACGTCGGCGTTGATGTTATACGCTTGGCCGTCGTTGTCCTCGGCCACCGGAGAAATCACCGGCACGAAACCTTCGGCGATCTCTTTCTTGATGAGCTTCACCTTCACTTCGGTGACTTCACCCACGAAACCGAGATCAACCGGACGACCATCGTCGTCCGCGAGCAGTTTCTGACACACGAGCACCGTGTCGCCGGGCAAGCCCTTCGGCTTGGCCTTGGCGCTGGCGATCGCGTCGCAGACATCTTTGTTCACGACCTCATCGAGCGTTTTCTTCACGATGGCGATCGTGGCGGCATCGGTGACGCGCATGCCGTTCACGAAATTGGCCTTAAGGCCGGAGTTTTCCATGGCCTTCGTGATGGCTTTGCCGCCGCCGTGAACGACGACGACGTTGATGCCACATGCGGCGAGAAACGCGATGTCGTGAGCGACACGCACCCGGCCCTCCGGGTTCGGATCGTCCATGAAGCTGCCGCCGTATTTCACGACGAACGTGGATCCACGGAAATCTTGGATGTAGGGAAGCGCCTCGAGCAGCACCTTCGCCTTTGCGGTGATTTCAGCGACGTTCATCGGCGTTCAAGGCACGCGGCTCACGGCCGCGAACGAGACGGGAAGAGAAGGAATGGCGATCACAGGTAATCGAAGTGGCGAGATGCATAAGCGAGCCGCGCCTCGCATTTCCATATAAATTTAGATCACGGCGGAACATTTAACCAAAACTTCCCGCCCGCAATCGTTGCGCCACGAAACCCAGTTTCAGCTTCACTCCCCACCTCGACCGCCTCACTTGTCGACACCGTGCCAAGCACCGACCTCCGTTTTTCCTCGCGCGAACAACATCGCGCCTGGCTCGCCAGCCAGGCCCGCCTCCCCGCCGGTTTCCGCGTCGGCACCACCCGCTTCGAATTCACGCCACGCGAGGCGCCCAAACCCGCACGCATGACACTCACGCTCATCGCGCTCGATCAGCCCGCCTCGGCTTTCGCGGCGATGTTCACGCGCAATGCTTTTCCCGGCGCCCCCATCACGATCGGTCGTCGCCGCCTGCACGAGCCCGCGCTCAGCGCGATTTTAGTGAACAATAAAATCTCCAACGTCTGCGCACCGGGCGGCGTCGAAACCGCCGAAACACTTTGCGCGCGCGCCGCCGATCTCCTCGGCGTGCCGGCGACCAGCGTGCTGCCGTCATCGACCGGCGTCATCGGTTGGAGCCTGCCGCTTGAAACGATGCTCGCGCATTTGCCCGACGCCGTCGCGGCACTTTCCACGGATTCCATTTTGCCCGCAGCCGAAGGCATCGTGACGACCGATCTCTATCCTAAAATTCGCCGCGTCGATTTTCCCGGCGGCGGCAGCATCGTCGGCATCGCCAAGGGCGCGGGCATGATCGAGCCCAATCTCGCCACGATGCTCGTGTACATCCTCACCGACGTCGATGTGTCGCGCGACGAACTCCGTGCGATGCTCGCGCGCTGTGTGAATGCGAGTTTCAACAACATCAGCATCGATAGCGATACGAGCACGTCGGACACCGTCGCGCTCGTCTCGTCGTCGCGCGTGCCCTGCGACGATCCCGCTGCGTTTGAAAACGCGCTCAACCAAGTCTGCCGCGATCTTTCGGAAGACGTCGTGCGAAATGGCGAAGGGATTCATCACGTGATGCGCATTCGTGTGCACGGCGCGCCTTCCGCCGATATCGCGCGCGCGTTGGGCAAAGCCATCGCCAACGCGCCGCTCTTCAAATGCGCTGTCGCCGGCAACGACCCGAACGTCGGCCGTCTCGTCCAAGCGATCGGCAAACATGTCGGTGCGCACAGTCCCGAGCTCGATCTTTCGCGCCTCAGCGCACGCATCGGCGGTATCGAGATTTTTGCCCAAGGCGCCTTCCGCCTCGATCCGTCGAAGGAAACCGCGCTCGTCGCGCATCTCAAAAACGCCGAGATGTACGCGAGTGCGCCGTCGGCCAGCGGCACGTTTGCGCCGCCCATCGATTTTCCCCCGCACGAACGCTGTGTCGAAATCGAGGTGGATCTCGCGAACGGCCCCGGCGAATGCATCGTCCTCGGCGGCGATCTCACCCATGAATACGTGAGCGAAAACGCGGACTATCGAAGCTAGTCGCGCCGCGGGAAACTCGCGCCCGTAACCAGTTTCGCTTAAAACAAAGCCGGTTCCGAAAAAGGACCGGCTTTTATTTTTTCGCGAGCCGCGGTCGGCCAGAGCCGTTTCGCGATCAGACGAGTCCTGCGGTCTCAGGGAAACCGCACCACAGATTCATGATCTGCACGGCCTGGCCGCTGGCGCCTTTCACGACGTTGTCCACGACCGAGGTGATCACGAAATTCTTCGTGCGCGGATCGAATACGGCGGACATGTCCACGCGATTCGTGCCGACAACGTGTGCGGTGTCGGGCGTTTCACCCGTGGGCAGAACCTGCACGAAAGAGCGCCCCGTGTATTCATTTTTCCATGACGCGTAGAGCGAGTCGATAGAAGCACCCGCAGCGGCCGGCACCGTGATCGTCGTGGCGATACCACGACGCATCGGCGCGAGGTGCGGATTGAACTGAATCACCGTCGGCGCACCCGTGCGCAACGCGAGCTGCTCTTCGATTTCGGCGAGATGACGATGCTTCACCAAACCGTACGCCTTGATGCTCTCGGCGCGTTCCACGAAGAGATACATCTCGTCCACCTTTTTGCCGGCACCGCTCACGCCGCTGTAGGAATTCACGACGATGTGTTGCCGCGACACGACGCCATCGCGCAGAAGCGGAACCAGCGGCACGAGAATGCTCGTCGGATAACATCCGGGCGAAGCCACGAGCTTCGCTTCCTGTTTCCACGACGGCGGCGTGAGCTCCGGAAGAACGAAGCGCGCCTGCGGCAACAGCTCGGGCGCGTGATGCTTTCCGTAGTACTTCTCGTATGTATTCAAATCTCCAATACGGAAGTCCGCGCTCAGATCGATCACGCGTTTGCCCGCGGCAACGAGCACGCGCGCAAACTCCGCCGCAGCGCCATGTGGCAGCGCGAGGAAGAAAAGATCGATGTCGCCTGCCGCCAGCGCGGTCGCGTCGGAGTCGACAAACGTCAGTCCGCGATCAGCGCCGCGCAGCGAGGGGATGACCTGCGCGAGCGGTTTGCCCGCGTGGGAGCGCGACGTCACCGCCGCCAGCGTGACGTGCGGATGCGCCAACAGGAGTTTGACGAGAAGTTCGCCGGAATAGCCCGACGCGCCGATGACACCGACTTTCATAGGAAGGAAAAACATTCTCCTCGTGTCCTAAAACGCCAGAAGGTTTTTTGCGCCCGCCCGCGGACACAAAAAAGCCGCCTCGGGCGAGAGGCGGCTTTGGTTTCATGAAAACGAAAAAGAAGCGATCAGCGCTTCGAGAACTGGAAGCGTTTGCGAGCGCCGGGTTGACCGGGCTTCTTGCGTTCCTTGGCGCGAGGATCGCGCTTGAGGTGGCCGGCCTTCTTGAGGGCGGGACGCAGCTCGGGATTCAGCTTCTGCAGCGCGCGGGCGATGCCATGGGCAACGGCACCGGCCTGACCGGAAACGCCGCCGCCATCGACATTGGCGAAGACGTCGATCTTGTCGCGGAGCTCAACCGTGAGCAACGGCGCGTAGGCCTGCTTGGCGAAGTTCTCGTGCGAGAAATATTTTTCGAACTCGCGGTCGTTGACGACCAGCTTGCCGGAGCCTTCGACGATGCGAACGCGGGCGGTGGCGGTCTTGCGGCGACCGGTGGCGGAGAATACAGCTTTGTCAGCGCACATGGTCGTAATCAGACGGAGACTTTGACGGGATTGTTGGCCTCATGCGTGTGGTTCGGGCCCTTGAACACGCGGAGCTTGGTGAGCATCTTCGCAGCGAGGCGGTTCTTCGGGAGCATGCCCTTGACCGCGTGCTTGATGATAAATTCGGGGTTCTTTTCGCGCATGAGCTTCACGGAGCGATAGCTTTCGCCGCCGACGAAGCCGGAGAAGAACATGTACTCGTTTTGCTCCTCTTTCTTGCCGGTGAGCACCACCTTTTCGGCATTAATGACAACGACGTAGTCGCCCGTGTCGACGGACGGCGTGTAGGAGGCTTTATGGCGGCCACGGATGAGGTTGGCGGCCTTCACGGCGAGACGGCCGAGCACAACGCCTTCGGCATCGATCAGATGCCACTTGGGCTGGACGGTCTCTTTCTTGGCGAGGAACGTTTTCATGAAAGGAAAAGGGGTCGAGAGCTAAAGTTGGGACGGCAACTGTCAACCCTTAGATTTGCACTGTGAATAAAAACCCGCTCCCCCAGCGAAGGGGAGCGGGTGAAAGGCTGACTTGGCTCGCGCAGGAACTAAACGCAGCAGCGCTTAGAAACCAACGGAGAGGCCGACGGTGACCCAGAGGTTTTCGTCGCCCACGCCGATGTCGGCAAGATTGTCGTTCTTGGCGTAGTGGATGCCGGTGGTGATGGCGGCCTTGTCGTTCAACTTATACGGCACGGTGATGTCGAAGCCGTAGTAGTTGTAGGTTTCCATGACCTGGCCGACGTTGTCGTCCGGAGCCCAGTCGCGAGCTTCGACGGTACCGGCGAAGACGCTGAAATCAACCGAGGTACCGATCGCTTCGAGCGGCACGCTGTAGCCCACCGACGCTTGGAGCGTGTTGGTGTGCAGGCGGATGTCGTAGTAGTAATAGAGGCTCGAGGAGATACCCGCGTAGGTGTAGGTAGCGCCAACGCCGAGCTCGTAGGAGCGCTTGGTGGAGCCGCCGCGAGCTTCCGGATACCAGTAGTAGGTTCCAACGGCTTCAAGGGAGAGCGCGTCGTTCACCTTGAATTTATAGCCGCCGTAAAAATCGACTTCGTTGTTTTCGTTGTCCGTTACGGGCTGGTTGGTCCAGACACCGACGTACGCGTCGCCAACAGAAACTTCGATAGACGGCTGGAAAGAGTTGCCGGCGGACTCAATACCGCGGAACACATATTCCGAAGCGTAGGTGAAGTCTGTCGTCACGGAGTACGAAGTCTTCAGATCTTGAGCGTTCAAACCAGCACCAGCGGCGAGGGCCGCGAGGAGGATGGCAGTCTTTTTCATAGTGTTGTTGTTCTGTAGTTTGTTGGTCGGCCGACAATTCGGCCTTCCAGACAGAAAAGATAGGTTTGTAAAATACAAGTCTTATACAAGTCTTAACTTACCGTCCTTTCTGCTCCGAAACCCGACCGGGAACGGCTCTCCCGGTTCCAAAATAGAGTAAACATCTTTGATTATGCGAATTGATACCATGAAAGCCGTTGCGGGTATTTTCGGGCTCACCGGCGTGGCGTTGGGCGCGTTCGGAGCGCATGCCTTGAAGGCTCGGCTGGCCGCCGCCGGCATGACCGACAGCTGGGACACCGCCGTCCAATATCATCTCATCCATAGCGTCGCTTTGCTCGCGTTGGCCGCGTGGGCTTCGTCATCGGCTACGCTCACCCGGCCGTATCGAATCGCGGCGTGGACGTGGATCGTGGGCGTGGTGCTCTTTTCGGGCTCCATCTATGTGCTCGCACTGGGCGGTCCGCGCGCACTGGGGCCGGTCACACCTGTCGGCGGTGTTTTACTGCTGATCGGTTGGGCGAGTCTGCTGTTTCCGTCAGGAAAACAAAACGCGGCCTGATTCGCGCGAAACAACGAGGAGCGAGCGTTCCCGCACGACGACATGAGAATCCCCGAACCGCTGCTGGAAGTGCTTCGCGCTGTCCGGCGCATCGGTCGTCCACGCCTCGTCGGCGGCTGCGTTCGCGACTGGCTGCTCGGACTCGAACCGAAGGATTTCGATGTCGAGGTGCCGGGAACGAACTTCGATGAGCTGCAACGCGTGCTCGCTCCGTTTGGCAGCACCGATCTTGTCGGACGCAGCTTCGGCGTCATCAAACTGCGCCTCGAGGGTGTTGAATATGATTTCAGCCTCCCGCGTCGCGAATCGAAAACCGGAGCCGGCCATCGGGGTTTTCGCATCGATGCCGATGCCAACATCACCGACGCAGAAGCGGCCGCGCGACGCGATTTCACGATCAACGCCATCGCGTACGACCCATTCGCGGACACGCTGATCGATCCGCATGACGGACGGCGCGATCTCGAACGGCGTGTTTTGCGTCACACCAGCTCCGCCTTCAGCGAAGATCCGCTGCGCGTGTTGCGTGCTTTTCAATTTGCCGCCCGTTTCGACCTGACCCTCGCGCCGGAAACCGCCGCGCTGAGTCGTTCGATCGCGGACGCTTATCGTGAGCTCGCCGTCGAACGCGTGTGGGGCGAATGGGCCAAATGGGCTGAAAAATCTACCCGTCCCTCGCGCGGACTGCTCGTCCTCGAAGACTGCGGCTGGCTCGTGCATTTCCCTGAAGTCGCCGCGCTGCGCGGCACGCTGCAGGATCCTGAATGGCATCCCGAAGGTGATGTATTCACGCATACACTACATTGCTGCGACGCAATGGTGCGATTGCCCGAGTGGCAACACGCCGAGCCTGCGCGCAAGCGTCTGCTGCTGCTTGCCATACTCGCGCACGATTTTGGCAAACCCGCGACGACCGTCTTCGGCGAACGTCGTGGACGGCAGCGCTGGATCAGCCCAGGCCACGAATCCGCCGGTGGACCGTTGAGCGAAACTTTCCTCACGCGCATCGGCGCGCCGCGCGAATTGATCGAGCGCGTCCGTCCGCTGGTCGTTCTCCACCTCGCGCATCACAGCGGCCAAGGCGAGTTTTCCGATCAACGTATCCGGCGCCTCGCCCGCAAGCTCGCCCCCGCCACCATCGAAGAACTTTGCCTCGTGATGCGCGCCGATCACGACGGACGGCCGCCATTGCATTCGCCCGAAACGCTCGGGCGTATCGAAGAATTGAATACACGCTCCGCCTCGCTCGCGCTCGCGCGGACCGCGCCGCGTCCGCTCTTGTTGGGCCGTCACCTCATCACACTGGGGCAATCGCCCGGTCCCGATTTCCGAAAAGTGCTCGATCTCGCCTTCGAAGCCCAGCTCGACGGCGCCTTTGCGGACGAAGCGGGCGCGATGGCCTGGGCTAAAAACCATTTGCCCGCCCCGCCCCACCGGGCGTAGGGTCGTTTTTCTTTTTCCCACATGCCTACCCAACTTGATCAACTTAAAGCCTTCACCACCGTCGTCGCCGATACGGGCGACTTCGTCAGCATGAAGGAATTTGCGCCGCAGGATGCGACGACCAATCCGAGCCTGATCCTCAAGGCCGCCGCGATGCCCGACTACGCGCATCTGGTGGACAAGGCCATCGCCGACGCCGGCGCTTCCGCCTCGGTCGCTCAAATCATCGACCGTCTCCTCGTCGTCTTCGGTTTGGAGATCCTCAAGCTCGTCCCCGGCCGCGTCTCGTCCGAAGTCGATGCGCGTCTGTCGTTCGACACCGCCGGCACCGTCGCGAAAGCCCGCGACATCATCGCTCTCTACGAAAAAGCGGGCATCAATCGCGAACGCATCCTCATCAAGATCGCGTCCACGTGGGAAGGCATCAAAGCCGCCGAGCAGCTCCAAAAAGAAGGCATCAACTGCAATCTCACGCTGCTCTTCTCCTTCGCCCAAGCCGTCGCGTGCGCCGAGGCGGGCATCAAACTGATCTCACCGTTCGTCGGTCGCATCCTCGACTGGTACAAGAAAAATACCGGCAAGGATTTCGTCGGCGCTGAAGACCCCGGCGTCATTTCGGTCACGCAGATCTACACCTATTACAAAAAGTTCGGCTACAAGACCGAGGTCATGGGCGCGAGCTTCCGCAACAAAGGCGAAATCCTCGAACTCGCCGGCTGCGACCTCCTCACCATCGCTCCCGCGCTTCTCGCCGAACTCAAGGCCTCGAGCGATCCGATCGTCCGCAAGCTCGATCCCGCCAAGGCTGCGCAGGCCGATCTCAAGAAGGTTTCCTTCGATGAAAAAGCCTTCCGCTTCGCGCTCAACGAAGACGCCATGGCGACCGAAAAGACCGCCGAAGGCATCCGCCTCTTCTCGGCCGACATCGTGAAGCTCGAGCAGCTCATCCTCTCGAAGAAGAAATAACGTCGAAGCACTCGCTGCATTATTTTCAGGCCGACTTCACCGTCGGCCTTTTTCTTTCCGCGTGAAGAATCGTCGCGTAATCAAAGCCGCCGGGAATAACCTTCCGCTCTCCATGCGCTCTGTCTCCCTCGGATTCAAACTCTCCGTCTTCGTCGCCACTCACTCATGAAATTCTTCGTTCTCGGCGCATCCGGTCTTGTGGGCGGCGCCTTCGCACGCGCGGCCCAAGCCGCTGGTCACTTTGTCATCGGCACGGTCGGCAGCTTCACCGGCGCGATCGCCGGCGTATCCGAAAAACGGATACTCGATTTAACCGATGCATCCGCGCTCGAAGCCGCCATCCAGCACACGCAGCCGGATGTGCTCATCAACGCCGCCGCCATTTCCGAGCCAGGCAAATGTGACGAAGATCCGGCGCGTTCACATCAGTTGAACGTCGCGCTTCCCGCGCTCCTCGCGCGCATCGCACAAGCACGCGGCACTCGTCTGCTCCATCTTTCGTCAGAACAAGTTTTCGCCGGCGATCGCGCCCCATACGCCGTCACGGATCCCGTTCACCCGATCAACACCTATGCGGAGCAAAAGGTGGAAAGCGAAAAGCTCGTCCACACCACCGCGCCCACGTTGGCCGTCACGGTGCGCGCGCCGTTGCTGATGGGCAATAGCCCCGGCGGTCGCCGCAGTCTGCATGAGCGACTGCTCGGCGATTGGAGTGCCGGCAAGACGCCCGTGCTTTACACCGACGAATTTCGTCAAACCTGCACCGCCGAGAATCTCGCACTCGCGCTGCTCGAGCTCACGGGCCGTCCCGAGATCAGCGGCGTGTTTCACTGGGCGGGCGCGGAGTTGCTCTCGCGCTACGAACTCGGCCTTCGCATTCGCGCGCATTTCGGTCTGAGCGAAACGCACGCGCCGCTTAAAACCACCGATCGCGCCTCCGACCCCAAAGCCTCCGCGAAACGCCAGGCCAATCTCGCGCTGGATCTGCGGCCGCTCTCCCAACTGCTGCGCACGCCTGTCGAAACTTTCGATCAACAACTCGCCACGCTCCGCGTACCCGCGCATCTGCAATCCTGGCTCGAAAGCGCGCGCGCATAAGCCTCGTCTCGTTTTTCCATGTCGCTCGATCTTCTTCCTTATCGCGAAGCAGGCGCCGCCGAAAACATGGCCACGGACTTCCTGCTGCTAAAACGCTATCCGCACGATCGCGCCGACCACGCGCGTTTCCGTCACTACGGCTGGTATCGGCCGGCTTTCACATTCGGCTACAGCCAAAAAATCGCGTACGTGCGCAGTCAGTTGCCCGCGGATACCACGCTGGAGTTGTGCCGACGTCCGACAGGCGGCGGCGTGGTGGATCATCGCAACGATTGGACGTATGCGCTCGTGCTCCCGCGCGCACACCCATTGTACGAACAACCCGCGCCGCAATCCTACCGCGTCGTCCACGCGGCGATCACCGACGCGCTCCTCGCGCTCGGTCAACCCGTCGAACTCAAGGAAAGCTGTGAACCCGCGGGGGACGCCGAAGAGGGCGCGTGCATCCGTTCTGGCCCTACGGTGTGCTTCGCGCGACCGGAACGCTACGATGTCATCCATTGCAAGACCGGCGCAAAGATCGCCGGCGCCGCGCAGAAGCGCACAAAGGAAGGCCTTCTCTTTCAAGGTTCACTCGCACGCAGCGCACTGGCCGCTTCTTTCGATTGGGCGGCGTTCGAGATGACATTTATCGAAAAGCTCGCAGCCACACTCGCGCTCGACGCGAGCGACGCGCCTTGGCCTGACTTTCCCGAACACGAAGCCGATGGACTGCGCGAGCAGTACGCGTCTGTCGAATGGGTCGAGCTTCGCTAGAGCATTTTTAATTACGCCCTGGCCGTCGAACGGGGCGGCCAGGAGCGCCGGCCGACTCCTCGTGATCTGCCGGCGCCCCCAAGGAACTGCAGACTTAATTGAAAGGCCGTAAAAGAAACGCGCGCCTTTTGGACGGCGCGCGTTGTGTATCCGGAAAATAACTACATTCGTCTTAGCGACCGGGGACCATTCCCTTCATGATGTCGCCCATGCCCGGCACCGAGAATTTCTGATAATCGGACGGCGGAACGAACAGCGAATCGGACTGGCTGCTGCGATCGATCGCCACTGTTTCCATGCGCGACTCTTCGGGGCCGCCTTCTTTTTTCCGGGTGATCACACGAAGCGGGAAGGCGTTTTCTTTCTGCATAAACGCTTCCCAGGCTTCGACTGACTTTCCGGGCCCCCCCTGTTGCGACATGAAGCGGCCCATTTCCTTCGTCACCCAAATCTCCATGTGTTTGCCGCCGCTTTTGCCGACGTATTCTTCGGCTTCGACACCGGCGATCTTTTCCTTGCGGCCGGTGGGTTTGAAGTCGGGGTCGGAGGATTTCTTTTTGCTCTCCTTCTGCTCCGGGATCGGCTGCACCATGTACATCTTTTGCGAAGGCATGAGCATGATGATCTCCTTTTTCTTAAAATCGATGATCATCGCGCCCATGGCGTCGTCGTCCTTTTTCTTCTTTTTGGACGTGGAAGCGTCGCCCAGTTCCATGCGCATCTTATCGCCTTTGATGCGGTAGGACATGCTCATCGCGTCCTTATCTTTGGGACCGGAGGTCAACGTCATATCGACCTTTCCCTCGAAAGCAGACGCCGTCGCGACAAGACCGATAGTTAAACAGAGACCGCCGACACGGCGGAGAAGAGATGAGATATTCATAGCAGGGGGAGGATTGGGTTAATCAAGCGGCGCAAGTGAACCACTCGCGCGATTAACCGGCAAACGCTTCTTCCGCTTTCCCGGCAACGCGTCACGAGAAATCTCGCGCGTGTTAGGCGATGGTCGAAGAGCGCGCCGCGCGCCCCGCGCTCACTCGATCCTGCCTTCGTCAAAATCGATCAAGTCGGGCACACTGCGAATCTCGCCCACGCGATCGGCGCAGCCCATGACGGTGAGGGCTTGCTTGAGAAAATCCTGACCGGCCTCGGTCATGCCTTTTTGCACAAGATCGCGATTCCATTTTGCCGCGCGCACATCGGCGGGAAAGAGCGCGAGCAACCGGCGATCGAGTTCCGCGTCGTCGGCCGATTCATGCACGGCTTTTTCGACGTCGTTCGGATCGACACCGAGGTGCATGCAAAGAAAACGGTCGAGGCCGCGTTTGTAGTTCTTCGCGTAGCTCGGCGGAAGCGATCCGTGCTTCTTCACGTAGCGGCACTTCGCGATGAAGCGCGGCAGATACAGCAGGCCCGTGGCGGTGTGCGGCAAATAAGGCGATGGCAAACACGTGAGCACATCGCCGCTGGAGCCAGGTATGGGTTTGGAACGCATGGAAAGGCTACGCTAGCGACACTCGGCGGTGGCGCGTCGAGCGATTTTTCTCTTCGTCGTTCTCATCTTCCCGCTCGCGTCGTGGACGGCGGCTCCACGCGAGGCCAAGCAGCAACGCCGCCCAGAGCTGAAACAACGGGAGCTGCAACGGAAAGTGCAGCATACTGTGCAACGCGAGCGCGATCAGCGCCAACACGAGTCCCATCTCGCGCAGATCCGTCGGATCGCGACGAATCGCCCGATAAAAAGCACCGACCCATAATGCCACCCACAGCAACGCGGGCACAATGCCCCACTCCGCGGCGGTTTGCAGAAGATCGTGATGCGCGAACTGACGGTGTTGATAAAACGTGCTCACGGTCGGTTCGTTTGAAAACACCACCGCTTCGCGCGACCACGCGCTAGGGCCGTATCCGATAATCGGATACGCCATGGCCATGCGCATGCCGGCGATCCATGCGGCGGGCCGCGGGGGCGTGTCCGAAGGCACCATGCGGTCGCCCCGACGCGACGCCATTTCGGCAAAATGCGTATCGCGCTCAGGCGCGGATTCACGCGTTGCCGCCTCGCCGAGCCAGTTGTCGGGATATCGCGCGCGCGTGCGCTCGATCCAGACGAGTTGCAACGCCAGCGCCGCGACCAACGCCCCCCCTACTCCGCAGAAAATCAGTTTGGGTTCG
This sequence comes from uncultured Opitutaceae bacterium, assembly GCA_937958045.1. Taxonomy (GTDB): domain Bacteria; phylum Verrucomicrobiota; class Verrucomicrobiia; order Opitutales; family Opitutaceae; genus Nibricoccus. The sequence goes on from CALFXL010000019.1 coordinate 52,347, forward strand.
GCATGAGCGAAACGCATCAGGCTCCACCAAGCGAGCGCGCCGAGCACGAGTGCGATGGCGATGACCCAGGCGGACTCCGACTTCCAGAGCGGAAAACACACGCAAGCAACCGCGCCCAAAACCGCCCATACCACCGCGCGAAACAATCCCGCGCCTTGTTTAAGTCCGTGAAAGGCGACAAGCGGCCACGCGAGATTGAAGCACGCCGCCGCGGCGCTGTGGTGAAAGAACACAAAGTTATATCTTTCGGTGGAGCCGCCGATCAGCAGCCACGAAGGCGACGATACGCCAAGGAAGCGTTGTGCGAGCGCGCCTAAAGACATCACCAAGCCGCTAACACCGATAACAAGACAGAGCCGACGGCGAAACGTTTGATCGCGTCCCAACTCCGCGGCGGCGAGCAGCGCGCACAAGCTGCCCGCCACAAACCATAGCCGCTCGGCGCGCGTCCAGGTCAGCATCGCCGCGGGAAACTCTCGTTGCAGAAACGCCCAATGGCTTTCGGCAAAACTTGTCGCGAACATCGGCTCCGCCGAGACCGCCCACCACGCGAGCGGAAGGCTGAGCACGAGACAAAGTTTCGTGAGCACGCCCGGCGTGCGGAGCGCCCGTTTATGTATCCACTTTTCAATGACAAGCGTCGCCAGGGCGAGCATCTGTAGTCCGCCGAAAATCCACAGGAGATTCGGGAGGTGCGACCGGGCGCCGCAAAACCAAGGGGCGGCAGCGGCGACGAAAAATATCAACCAAGAAGCGAAGGTGCCAGGCGGCATGGGTGCCGCCACTGTCTGCGCTCAGGCGGCTTGTTCAAGAAAACTTACCGGCGAAAGCCGCTCAGAGCCCGAGCTTGGCGCGCAGTTTTTGCGCATCGCGACTGAGCGCACCGCACGTGCCGCCACCGCACCCCGCCGTCCGATTTTTGCGCCATGAGCGCACGAGCAACGCTACCGTGACGGCGACGATGAGGAGCGCGGCGATTTGTTGGAGGTCGTTGTTCATGCTGCGAATTAACGAAACGCGAAGCGTGATGCGTGCAAACCAGCCGGCGAATTAAAAGCCGAGCGCGCGTCCTCCTTGATACACGATGAAGGATAAAATCCACGCGGTGCCCGTCATGTAGCAGAGTTGAAACGCGGGCCATTTCCACGAGCCCGTTTCGCGTCGTACCACCGCAAGCGTGGCGAGGCACTGCATCGCGAACACATAGAAAACCATCAGCGTGAAACACACCAGCGGCGTGAAGAGCGGGCGCCCGTCGGGCCAGGTGGCTTTGAGCAGCGCCTCGCGCAGAGGCTCGGTGTTTTCTTCGGCGTCCTCCACGTTGAAGACGACGCCCATCGTGCTCACGAAGACTTCGCGCGCCGCGAGCGAGCTCACGATGCCGATGCCGATCTGCCAGTCGAAACCGATCGGACGAATCACCGGCTCGAGCGTCTGGCCGATGCGACCGGCGATGCTGTATTCGAGTTGTTCGGTGTCGGTCGGTTCACCCGGCGCTTTCGGATACGCGGAAAGGAACCACAACACGATCGAGATACCGAGGATGGTCGTCCCGGCGCGTTTGAGGAACATCCAGCCGCGCTCAAACATCTGGCGTATCACATCGCCGATGCGCGGCATGTGATATGGCGGCAGCTCCATAATCATGATCGAGGGTTCGCCTTTGAGCAGCGTGCGCTTGAAGAGCCACGCGAAACCAAATGCGCCAAACGTGCCGAGCGCGTACATGAGCAACATCACGCCGACTTTGGTCAGCAACGGCACGCGGTCGCCCGGCACAAGCGCGGCGATCATGAGCAGATAAACCGGCAAACGCGCCGAGCAGCTCATGAGCGGCGCGATGAGGATCGTGACCAGCCGGTCTTTTTTATCCTCGATCGTGCGCGTGGCCATGATGCCGGGAATCGCGCAGGCGTATGAACTGAGCAGCGGGATGAAACTTTTCCCATTGAGGCCGACGCTGCTCATCAAGCGATCCATGATGAATGCCGCGCGCGCCATGTAGCCGGTGCTTTCGAGCAGGCCGATGAAGAAAAACAAAATCAGGATCTGCGGCAGGAAGATCACCACGCCGCCGACACCCGCGATGGCGCCATCGGTGATCAAATCGCGCAGCTCGCCTTCGGGCATCTTATCTTTGATCCAGTCGGAGAACGCCGCCGTCTGTTCGTCGATGAAATTCATCGGGTACTCGGCGAGCGTGAAGATCGAGAAGAACACCAGCGCCATCAACACGCCGAGCGTGATCCAGCCCCAGAACGGATGCGTCACCACCGCGTCGATGCGATCGCTCACGCTGGGACCGGGGGAGGTGTCTTTGCGTTGGACGACTTGCGCGCAGAGTTGCGAGATCGCGTCGTAGCGACTGTTCACCAGCGCACCGGCCCAATCGGTGCCTTCGTTTTCCCAACGTTTTTTCCACGACGCGAGCGTCTCGTGTGTGCGAGCGCTCAGCGGCGTCGAACCAGCGACGCGCATCGCGTCTTGATCGGTGAGCAACAACAACGCTTCGGCACGCGCGATGAGAGGTGCTTTGGCGTCGTTGGCGACGAGCGAGGCTTGCAACTCCGAGACGGCGGGCGCGATCGCGGCGGGCACATCCCACGCGTGACGAGGCAACGCCGGCTCGGCGCGGCTCATCGCGAGTTTGAGTTCGATCAGACCTTTGCCGTGCACCGCTTCGCACGGAACCACGGGGATGCCGAGTTCCTGTTCGAGATGGCCGATGCGGATGTGGATGCCGTTTTGCTCGGCGAGATCCATCATGTTGACCACAAGGATCACCGGCCGACCGAGATCGAGTATCTGGTGAACGAGGTAGAGATTGCGCTCGAGATTAGTCGCATCGACGACGCAAAGGATGCGATCGGGCTGCGGCGTATCGGCGCGCCGTCCGAGCAACACATCGCGCGTCACCGCCTCATCGGGCGAACGCGCGGCGAGCGAATACGCGCCGGGCAAATCGATGACCGTCATCGGATGTCCGTGCTGCGAATACGCGGTTCCGGTCTTTTTCTCGACGGTCACGCCGGGATAATTGCCAACCTTTTGTTTGAGGCCGGTCAGGGCGTTAAAAAGCGTGCTCTTTCCGCAGTTCGGATTTCCGACCAACGCGAAAATCGGCGGACGCGCGGCACCAGTCTTCGGTTCGTGCGTCATGACTGCGTGGCGACTTCGACCAGAACTTGCTCGGCTTCACCGCGGCGGAGCGAAAGATAATAACCGCGCACTTTGACCTCGAGCGGATCGCCCAGCGGAGCGGTGCGCACCAAGGTCAGCGTCGTACCCGTCAGCAAACCCATCTCGCGGAGGCGCAAAAACGCAGAGCCGGTCTTCGGCATTTCACGAACGACGGCGGTGGTGCCGACGGCGAGTTGAGACAATTTGGACAAAGCGGACATGACGGGAAGAACGCGCGCGAAAACTCTCAGAGCCCCCCGGCAATGAGTTCCACCACAATGTGACGCGCAGCGCCTTCGCTCAGCGCGATGCGGGTGCCGCACAACTGACAAAGCAAGGTCCGCTGGCCGGAAACTTTTTCGATGATCGCAGATTCGCAGAAGCCCATCTCCCGCAGCCGTTGGCAAACGGTGTCTTGCCCCGCGAGCTCGCAAACCCGACCAGAAGCCCCCACCGGCATGTCGGTGAGACGCATCCGCTGCGGATAATGACGATCGATGAGCGCTGGCATGAGATCTCGATTGAGATGAGACCGAGTTTCAAAGTCAACAAACAGGCCCGTCTTTTCGCCAATGATTAGGAAATGTGGCCGCCCTTAGTACTAAATGCGGCGATGCGCGCTTTGTTTGCGCAGATCAGGCGGAAACGATCAAACGGCGGAAATTCACGTCGGCGCCGAGCACGCCCAGCAACGTGCCTGCGGCATCGCGCAAAGCCACCGCCACGGTGAAACAGAAGTCGTTGTTGGCCGCGGAGCGATAGATGTCGGTCGAGGAGACGTCGTTGTTGCGAACGCTTTCCTGAAACCACGGACGCTCCGACCAGTCGCGGCTCATGCCGACAGAATCGCGCGTGATGCCCGCGCCGGAACGCACGACGTTATCCACAATTTGGATACCGCTCGCATCGGTCACGTAAGCGAGTTCGAAACTGGGATTATCCTGCAGCCACGCTTCGAGCGCGGCTTCGACACGCTCGCGCTCCGGCATCATATCGACCAACACCGGCACCAACTCGCGCAGAATCCGCTCGGCGCGTTGATGCGCTTCAAAGCGGAATGCGCCCACGCTGAGCAAAAGCGACTCGGTCAACGCATTCACATGCACGCCCATCGAGTGAAGCACGCGCGCGCTCTGAAGCTGATCGCCCGCGCTGGCGTTGAGCCCTTCCACCTCGCGCTGCACCGCGCCGACGTTGCAGGACGTCGCCATCGAGCCTTCGACAGCGCGCAGACCAGCCACCGCTTCGACCTGCGCGATACGCGTCTGCATTTCGCGCACACAGGTTTCGATTTCGTGCGTACTGCCGCCCGTGCGATCGGCCAAGCGCTGCACTTCTTCGACCACGACGCCAAACGACCGCCCTTGTTCGCCCGCGCGCGCGGCTTCGATGCTGGCGTTAACCGAAAGAATGCGCGTCTGCATCGCGATGCGCTCCACGACCGCGAGCGTCTCGCCGACTTGTTCGGACGATGCGCGCAACGCGCTCACGGCTTGATCGAGATTTTGCGTGAGCGCAGCCATCGTTTGCGCAATGGAAGCCGCTCGCGCCGCCTGTGTTTGCGCCTGCCCCTCAAGCTCCGCGGCAAACAACGCCAACTGCGGACCTAGCTCCGCGAGCTGTACTGAAGCGCGCGCGATGTCCAAGACACGCCCCGACAAATAGCGCGACGGCGCGACCGGCGATAAAGCGGGATCTTCTTCGAACGCAGAATCGTCCTGCCCGGCGGAAACCGCGGGAGCGTTTTCAAGCAAGCGCCGGGCGCGAAAAAAGTTGGCGAGCATGCGCTCTCCTTAGCAGGTCGCGTGCGCGTGGAGCTTGTTTGATCAGAAAAAAGTCCCGTAGCTACGTTCTATCAGCAAGATCACTATGCACCAGCTGCGCAGAACCCATTTGCGCTGGGCGTGGCGCTTTCATCCGGTCGCGCAACCGATCGCGTGCGCGAGTGTATCCAAAATTACCCTACATATTCTCACGATCCGCAACCCCACCGAAGCGGCGTCCCGCAAAAAAAGCGCGGCCGTTGCGGGCCGCGCTTGGGAAAAAAGAAACGAGCGTCGAAGTCAGCGGCGACGACGTTTGAGATCGAGCTGTGCGACGGAGAAGCGGACGATGCCTTCGAGGCGTTCGACTTCGGCGGGATCGAGTTGATCGCGAGTGCGAAGCGCTTCTTCAGCGCGCGCCTGCGCCTTTTGCACGGCGTCCTCATCGATCGTCGCTTCGTTGATCGCGCGTTCAGCAAGCACCGAAACCTTATCGCCATCGATCTCCGCGAAGCCATCGCCGACCGCGAGGTATTCCGTGCGGCCGTCCTTGGTGGTGACGCGCATCTCGCCGGCCGTCACCTGGGTGAGCAGAGGGATGTGGCCGGGCAGAATGCCGATCTCGCCTTGGACCGTCGGGATGACGACGGTCTCAATGACGTCCGAATAGACCCGGGCTTCGGGTGTGACGATTTCGAGAGTGAGAGGCATTGTGAGGAAGTATTAAGTAACAAGTATCCAGTTTTTAGATACGGCTGGATTTTGTTACGTGGAACTTGGCGCTGAGGATCACTTCTTGCCTTCGGCGGCAGCGATGACCTCGTCGATGGAGCCCTTCATGTAGAAGTCACCTTCGGCGACGTGGTCGAGTTCGCCGTCGAGGATCATCTTGAAGCCGCGCACGGTGTCTTTGACCGGCACGTACTTACCCGGAGAGCCGGTGAAGACTTCGGCGACGTGGAACGGCTGCGAGAGGAAGCGTTGGATCTTGCGAGCGCGATAGACCGTCTGTTTGTCCTCGGGCGAAAGTTCGTCGAGACCGAGAATGGCGATGATGTCCTGGAGGTCCTTGTATCGCTGGAGCACGCGTTGAACTTCACGCGCGACGCGGTAGTGTTCTTCGCCAACGACGGTCGGCTCGAGCGCTTTGGAGACCGAGGCGAGCGGATCGACGGCCGGGTAAATACCGAGTTCGGCGATGGAGCGTTCCAACACGATGGTGGAGTCCAAGTGCGCGAAGGTGTTCGCCGGCGCCGGGTCGGTGAGGTCGTCCGCAGGGACGTACACGGCTTGGAAGGAGGTGATGGAGCCTTTCTTCGTCGAGGTGATGCGCTCTTGGAGAGCGCCCATCTCGTTGGCGAGCGTCGGCTGGTAACCCACCGCGGAGGGCGAGCGGCCGAGGAGCGCGGACACTTCGGAACCGGCCTGCGAGAAGCGGAAGATGTTGTCGACGAAGAGGAGCACGTCCTGGTTCTTCTCGTCGCGGAAGTATTCCGTCATCGCGAGCGCGGAGAGGGCGACGCGCATACGGGCGCCCGGCGGCTCGTTCATCTGGCCGTACACGAGCGCGACCTTGGACTTGCTGAGGTCCTTCTGGTCGATCACGCCCGCTTCGGACATTTCGTGATAAAGGTCGTTACCTTCGCGGGAGCGCTCACCGACGCCGGCGAACACGGAGTAACCACCGTGGGCCTTGGCGATGTTGTTGATGAGCTCCATGATGACGACGGTCTTGCCGACGCCGGCACCACCGAAGGCGCCGACCTTACCACCCTTGGTGAAGGGCGCGATGAGGTCGATAACCTTGATGCCCGTCTCGAGGATCTGGGCCTTGGTGTCTTGATCGACCAGCGCGGGAGCGGAGCGGTGAATGGGATATTTTTTGGTGAACGCGACCGGGCCTTTGCCGTCCACCGGAGCGCCCGTGACGTCGAAGATGCGACCAAGCACGCCCTCGCCGACCGGCACGGAGATGGGAGCGCCCGTATCCACCACGGTCATACCGCGCACGAGACCTTCGGAAGACGACATCGCGATAGCGCGAGCCACGCCTTCGCCGAGGTGTTGTTGGACCTCGAGCGTGAGGAGTTCTTTCTTGCCGTTGACGGTGAATTCAACGGTGAGCGCCTGATAGATGGGAGGGATGGCGTTCTCGGCGAACTGCACGTCGACCACGGGGCCGATGACTTGGACGATTTTGCCGGTGTTCATATTGAAAGGGCGGAGAAGAGGGAGGGACGAAACGGGATGCGAAAAGATCAGGCGGCCGAGAAGGAGGCGGCGGCGATTTCGAGGATTTCCTGCGTGATGGCGGCTTGGCGCGCCTTGTTGTATTCGAGGCTGAGTTCGCCGACGAGTTTGGTGGCGTTGTCCTTGGCGGTCTTCATGGCGACCATGCGGGCGCTGTGTTCGGAGGCCTTGGCGCTGAGGACGACCTGATAGAGGTAACGGTTGACGTAAAACGGCAGCAGCGCGTCGAGCACGGCGGGCGCGCTCGGTTCGAAGAGCATGTCGCGCGTGTCGGCGTTAACAGACTTGGGATCGACCAGCGCCTGGAATTCGGCGACGTTGCTGAGCGGGAGGATCGGACGGATGATCGGCTCCTGCACGAGCGTGTTTTTGAAACGTGCGTAGATGACCTCGACGGTGTCGACGACGCCTTCGAGGTACTGCTTCATGAGGAACTCGACGGCGACCTTCACTTCGTTGAAGGGCACGCGGTCATGCACCGGGAAATCGGCGATGAGATCGCGTTGCGTGCGGGCGAGGAATTGCGAGCCCTTGCGACCGATCGCGACGAACTTGGCGGGCGTCTTGATCTCGGAAACGAGCTTGAAGAGATTCGCGTTGAGCGGACCGCAAAGACCTTTGTCGGTCGTGACCAGGAGAATGCCGCGGGTCTTGACCTCGCGCTTGACGAGGAAGGGATGCGCGGACTCTTCGACGCGCGAAGCGAGCGAGGCGAGCATCGAGGCCAGCAACTGCGCGTACGGACGGCCGGCGAGCGCGGCGCTCTGAGCCTTCTTCATTTTCGAAGCGGCCACGAGTTCCATCGCCTTCGTGATCTGGCGGGTGTTCTTGACCGACTTGATGCGTCGGCGGATGTCGCGGGTTGAGGCCATAGAGGAGGATTTCCGATTTTCGATTTCGAGCAGCCGGGTCGCGGCCGCTCGAAAATTCAAAAACTAGAATCGAAACGAGATCAGCCGTTGTAGGTGGACTTCCATTCGTTCAAGGCGGCCTCGATCTTGGCTTCGAGGTCCTTGTCGAGAGCGGCCTTGGTGCGGATTTCGGTGAGGAGCGCGTCCTTGCGGGTGGCGAAGAATTCGCGGAGCGCGACGGAGGCGGCGGTCACCTTCTTGATGTCGAGATTGTCGTAGAAACCTTTTTGCAGCGCGAAGATGGTGACGACCTGGAGCTCGATCGGAATCGGACTGAAGGCGGGCTGCTTGAAGAGTTCGACGATGCGGGAACCGCGGTCGAGCTGCGCCTTGGTCTTGGCGTCGAGGTCGGAGCCGAACTGCGCGAAGGCGGCCAGTTCGCGGAACTGCGCGAGCTCGCCCTTGAGTTTACCACCGACCTGCTTGGTGGCCTTGATCTGCGCGGACGAACCGACGCGCGACACGGAGAGACCGACGGACACCGCGGGGCGAACACCTTGGTTGAAAAGGTCGGTTTCGAGGAAGATCTGGCCGTCGGTGATCGAGATGACGTTGGTCGGGATGTAGGCCGAGACGTCGCCCGCGAGCGTTTCGATGATGGGCAGCGCGGTGAGCGAGCCTTTGCCGTCGAGACGCGCCGAGCGCTCGAGGAGGCGGGAGTGGAGATAAAACACGTCGCCCGGATACGCTTCGCGGCCGGAGGGGCGCTTCAAGATGAGCGAGATCTGGCGATAAGCGACGGCGTGCTTGGAAAGATCGTCGTAAACGATGAGCGCGTCTTCGCCGTTTTCCATGAACCATTCGCCGATGGCGGCGCCGGCGTACGGAGCGAGGTATTGATTGGCGGGATTGTCAGCCGCGGGCGCGGTGACGATGACGGTGTACTCAAGCGCGCCGGCGGCTTCGAGGGCGGCGATGGTGCGGACGATGTTGGAGTTTTTCTGACCGATCGCGACGTAGATGGAGTAAACCGGGCGGAACTTCGGATCGCCGGAAGCGAGGCCGACTTTGTTGATCTTGGCCTGGTTGATGATCGTGTCGATCGCGATGGTGGTCTTGCCGGTGCCGCGGTCGCCGATGATCAATTCGCGCTGACCGCGACCGATCGGGATCATGGAATCGATGGCCTGGATGCCGGTGAAGAGCGGTTGATTGACCGACTTGCGGGCCATGATGCCGGGCGCGATTTTTTCGACGGGGAACGTTTCCTTGGCATCGATCGGGCCTTTGCCGTCCACGGGGTTGCCGAGGGCGTCGACCACGCGGCCGAGGAGAGCGCGGCCGACGGGAACGGAGAGGAGCTTGCCGGTGGTGGTGACTTCGTCACCTTCCTTCAGCTTGGAAACGTCGCCAAGGACGACGCAACCGACTTCGTCCTGCTCGAGGTTGAGCGCGATGCCGATGACGCCGTTGGGGAACTGCACCATTTCATTGTAGGCGACGTCGGAGAGTCCGTCGATCTTTGCCACGCCGTCGGCGACGGAGCGGATCTTGCCGGTGTTTTTCTTGACCGCTTTGTTCTGCAGTTTGGCGATCTGTTGTTCGATTTGTTCGAGGACCGTGCTCATGCGACGAGAGGGAGGCTAGGGATGTTTGAAAGAGTTTAGACGTTGGCAGCGAGTTCGCCGAGGCGGGCGGCGACGGAGTTTTCGTAAACGTCGTCGCCAATGCGCACGCGCAGACCGGCGATAAGCTCGGGCGCGGACTTGGCGGAGGCGGCGACGGGACGGCCGTATTTCTTGCTGAAGAGGGCGCCGATGGCGTTGACGGCGTCGGGTTGAATCGGGCCGGCGTGTTCGACGATCGCCTGGCTGCGGGCGATTTCGGCGGCGACGAGACGTTCGTAAGCCTTGAGGACGGCGACGGTCTGCGCGGGCTTGGTCTTTTCGACGTAAGCGAGGACGCCGGCGACACGCTCAGCCGAGATGCTGCCGTTTTCGAAGCTCAGTTTGAAGAGCTGACGGGCGAGTTGTTGGGCTTGTTTTTTGACGGCCATGGCTCGGCGCGGAAACGTCGGTTAAAAACGGGAGGGCGGCGCTTAGACGTTGGCGAGCTCGCGGGTGGCGGTCTCGTTGTAAGCGGCGCGGTCGGCGTCCGTGAGTTTCTTGGCGAGGACGCGTTCGGTGGTGGCGACCACGAGGCGGGCGATTTCGCCGCGGGCGTCGGCGAGCATCTTTTTGTGCTCGAGCTCGATGGCTTGCTGGGCCTTGGAGATGAGGCCGTTGGCACGCTCGGTGGCTTCTTGCTGCGACTTGTCGGAGAAGTCCTTGGCGGTGCGGCGGGCTTCTTCGATGATCTTGTTGGCCTCGAGCTGGGCGGCCTTGACGATGTTGGCGCTCTCCTGCTGGGCGGCGGCGAGCTGCGACTTCATGTCCTCGGCGAACTTGAGGCCGGCTTCGATCTTGCCCGTGCGCTCATCCATCGTCGCGAGAACCGGCTTGATGGCGAACTTGTAGAGCACAAACGCGAGGATCGCGAAGCTCAGAAGCTGCATGCCGATGTAGACCGGATCGATGCCGAACTGGAGGACCAGATCGTGCAGAAGGCCACCCTCGGCGGCGTGGGCCGGGTGAGCTTCAACGGAAGGTGTCGCAGCGGCGAGGATGAAGGAGAACATGAGAAAAACAGGAAAAGGAGTCAGACGAGCCGCGCGGGGTCGGAAGGACACCGCGCGGCAGGTTTCAGAAACTTACTTGGCGAGGAAGAGCGCGAGGAGGCCGAGACCTTCCGCGAGCGCCATACCGAGAATGGATTGGACGAGGATTTTGCCGGAGGCGGCGGGATTGCGGCCGACCGCTTCAGCGGCCTTGGTGCCGATGAGGCCGACCGCGGTGGCGGCGGCGATGAGGCCAGCAGCGCTGGCGATGTTGCCGGTGATTTGAGCGAGGATCATGGGAGGTGTGTTGTTATGTGTTCGTTCTCTCGGTTGTGCACATGTTTATTATATATGCTCCCAACCGGGAAAGGGATCAGTGGGCAGCTTCCTTGGCCGAGCCGTGTTCATCATGGCCATGCTCATCGCCATGGTCGTCACCATGATTACAGATGAGCCCGATATAAACCGCCGTCAGCAAGGTGAAGACGAGGCCTTGGACAAAGCCGACGAGCAGTTCCAAGAAATAAAACGGGAAGAGGAAGTGCATCGCGTGGAGAAGATTTTCTCCACCAAACACGTTGCCGAAGAGACGCATCGAGAGCGTCACCGGACGAATGAAGATAGAAACAACCTCAATCACGCCCACAACGAGGAAGACGAGCGAGAGGCCCCAATACATCGCGGGGGCGAGTTCCTTTTTATCGGCCTTGTTTCCGAAAAGATCTTTGATGAGCAGACCGGGGCCGGCGTACTTCATCACAATAATAAACCACGCTCCAAAGGATACGAGCGCAAGCGCGATGGTACCGTTGAGCTCGGAAGTATGCGGGCGGATGAGCGGAGTAGTCACATGGAAATGTCCATCGACTTCATGCCCCCAACCGATCGTACCAACACCAGGGATGAGTCCCGACCAATTATGAAAGACAATAAAGATAAAGAGCGTGAGCAAAACCGGGAAGGCCATCGGCATCGCCTTCTTGCCGACGATCGGTTCATACAAACCGCGCAATCCATCAACCGCGCTCTCTACAATCGCCTGACCACGCGAAGGGATGATCTTGGGCGAACCGACCAGCCAGCGCACAAGAACGATGACCGCCAGCGTGATGATCGCGCTATATAGAATGCTGTTAGTGATCGGAAGGTGGAGATAGTCGCTAAGCGAATCCGCTTTCTCACCGCCTGCGGCAAACGCGGTCGCGCCAGTGGCGAGCATCAACATCGAAAGAGTAAATTTCTTGAGTGCGGACATGTCTGCGCGGAGGACGTCTGGACGGTGGAAAAGGGGATGACGTAGGCAAACGCGTTCCACCTCGTCAATGATTGAAATCAACACCGCTAATGCCTGTACCGTGAATTAGCCGGCCGAACAGTGCGCGTTCACCGCAAGCAATCGTAATAATGGCGGTGCGTCACTTGCCTGCCCTTAGCCGCTTTTTTCGAGCGATAGTTTACGCGTGGCGACGATAGACTGGTACGATTCGGCCCGGCTCTGGAAGACGGTCACGAGCTCAAAGGGCCACGGCGTCGTGAGATCGCGTTTCCAGTCAGAATGTCCCTCGATGGTTTCGGCAGCATCCGCATGGTACGGCGCATAATCGGTGCGAAAAAACAGGTGCGCATCGGACGCGGATTTTTCCGCCAAGGCCGTTAAAAATTCCGGCTGAAGTATGCGGTTTTTGTGGTGCCGGCGCTTCGGCCAAGGGTCCGGAAACAGGATGAAGATCTTCGCCAGCCGCACATCCGCGGGAAGCGCCGCGAGGCATTCACGCGCCTCGGCTTGCAGGAAAACGAGATTTTTGAGTCCGGCGCGGTCCCGTTTGCGCGACGCACGCGCGATGCGATCCTTCAACAAGTCGATGCCGAGGCAGAACGATTCCGGATGCGCCTGTGCATAGGCGGTGAGGTAGTGCCCATGGCCGCAACCGATTTCCAGCGTGATCTCGGTATGACCGGCGAGGATGTCGTTCAAAATAGCTTTCAACTCCCCCTGACGTTGATCGCGGCGGAGCAGGAATTCGGAAGTGCGAGCAGGATTATGCACGGCGCGGAGCTAGCAGACTGCGCTGCGCCCACGAAGCGTAAATGCGCAGCGCGCGGTGTGTGCGCGGCGATTTGGCTCGTATAAAGAAAGATGCCATCGCGCGGTTTGTCGCGGAGCCGCCTCAGTTGGCGGGACGCACCGGCAGCCGGAAGAAAAACGCCGTCCCCTCCCCTGCCCGACTCTCCGCCCAGACGCGTCCGCCGTGAAGCAGCACGATGTGTTTTACGATGCTGAGGCCGAGACCCGTGCCGCCTTTCTCGCGAGCGCGTCCTTTTTCCACGCGGTAGAAGCGCTCGAAGATGTGCGGCAAATCTTCCGCCGGGATGCCCGGGCCGTTGTCGCGCACGCACACTTCGATCTGCGTGTCGTCGAGCCGCGCCGTCACATCGATGCGCGATCCCTTGGGCGTGTATTTGAGCGCGTTTTGAATCAGATTTTCGAACACCTGCGTGAGCCGGCGCGCATCCACCGACACGTCGCCAATGCGCTCATCGACTTCGACGTGAAGGCTGTGCTCCGCAGCGTCGGCACGCGCGCGATAATCCTCGACGACCGACGCGATCAATTGCGCAAACGACGTCGGCTCGCGCCGCAGCCCGGGATTGATCGATTCGAGACGCGACAACGTCAGCAGATCTTCGAGCAACGAATTCAAGCGCTCGGTGTGTCGCTGAATCGTGCGGAGAAACCGGTCGCGCTCGGCGAGCGGCATCGACTCGTGATCGTCCACCAACGTTTCGACATAACCTTTGATCACGCTGAGCGGCGTGCGGAGTTCGTGGGAGACATTCGCGACAAACTCCTTTCGCACGACTTCGAGTCGTTTGAGTTTTGTGATGTCGTGTAACACGAAGAGCGCCCACGGTCCGCCTTCGCCGGTCGGCGGCGGGATCGTCGTGCCGGTGACTTCCACCCACAACGTCCGGTCGCCTTCGGTAAACTCCATCTCGTGCTGCGGCTCGGCGTCGTTTTTGCGCACCGCCTCCACATACGCGAGGAACTCCACGCTGTGCAGCACACGTTCGAGGCGTTGATGAAGGATGTTCGCCGCGCGGGGGAAGATTTTGCTCAAGGCCCGGTTCGCCAGCAAAACGTGATTCGTGCTGTCCACGATCAACACCGCCTCGCGCAAACTGCCGAGGGTCGCTTCGAGTTGCGCGAGCTGACCCGAACGTTGCGTCTCGAGACGCGCGCTTTCGGCGATGAGTTCATTGGTTTCGCGGCGAAGCTCTTCCCACTCGGCGTTGAGCGCACCTGGAAGCTTTTTCGGCAACAACGGCTGCTTCAACCGCAGCGCCTGATGCAGACTCCGCGCTGCGCGGCGCAGATGCAGATAACGTCGCGCAACCGCCACCAACGTCACCGTTAACGCTACGATTGCGACGATCAGATAAATCATGGGCCGGCTTTTCGATCAGCAAACCGGTACCCCACCCCGCGGATCGTTTCGATCCAATCCGCTTCCGCGCCTAGTTTTTCGCGAAGCCGCCGCACGTGCGTATCCACCGTGCGCGTCTCGATCTCGGTTTCGTAATTCCACACGTTGATCAGCAAATGCTCGCGCGTCTGCACGCGACCGCGGCGCTCCATCAACAAGCGGAGCAACTTAAACTCCGTCGCCGTCAGCTCAACCGGCTGCCCGCCTACCCTCACCTCGTGACGCTCCACATCGACATCGACCTCGCCCGCCTGAAGCCGCTTGGGCGTTTCCTCCGCAGGCTCCGCTACGCGACGCAGAACCGACTGCACTCGCAGAACCAACTCTTTGTATGAAAACGGCTTACAGATATAGTCATCCCCGCCGGTTTCAAATCCCTGCACGCGGTCCGCTTCTTCTGCCCGCGCCGTGAGAAAAATCACCGGCACATCGCGCAGGTCTTTGTCGGCACGCAATAAGCGACAAACCTGCAACCCGCTCAGGTCAGGCATCATCACGTCAAGGATCACCAGATCCGGTCGAAACGTCCGCGCCATACCAAGGCTCAGCGTCGGATCGTTTACGGTTTCGACCAAAAAACCTTTGGCGCGCAGATGATACGCGACGAGCGCAGTGACATCGGCTTCGTCGTCTACAACGAGGATCTTTTTCGGCGACGTGTCGGGCATGACGTCAGAACGTTACCCAAGCGCGACAAGAGTTCCGAGCAATTTACGCCGGCGTTTCACAAATGTCACAAAAGCAAAGACCACGGGCGCCGCGGTTTCAAATGCCGGCCGAATTCCACTCAACTTGTCTATTTATAACTATTTACGAAATTAATCCGCGCCCACCGCCCGATCGGCTTTCCCCGCCGCGCGACGCGCCTCGAGATATACCATCAGAATGCTGATATCTGCGGGATTAACGCCACTGATTCGTGCCGCCTGGCCGAGCGTGTAAGGACGAAACTCCTGGAGCTTGGTCGCACTCTCTTTTCGCAAACCACGTACCGCCAGATAATCGATATCCGCCGGCAACTTGATCGATTCGATCGCAGATAGCTTCTCGATCTGACGCTGCTCCCGTGCGAGATAACCTTGATAACTGACGCGATAAAGCACCTCGCTGCGAATCGCGTCCGACTGCTTGGCAAACTCTTCCGGAAACGGGGGCAGCATCCCGCCGCCAGTCGTCGCCCGACGCACCGCATCGCCCAAACTGCCCTGCCCCGCTGGCGCGCGCAGTTTCTCAAACGCAGCCGTCCACTCTTCGATCATGCGCTTCTTTTCTTCAATCCGCGCCAATCGCGTCGCCGACACCAAGCCGTGCTCGCGCGCGTGATGCAGCATACGGAGTTCGGCGCTGCCATGGTTAAACAACAACCGATGCTCCGCCCGGCTGGTAAACATACGATACGGCTCACGCGTGCCCTTGGTCACGAGATCGTCGATCAGCACACCGATATATCCCTCGTGGCGTTTGATCACCATCGGCGGCTGTGAGCGAACCTTGCGCACGGCGTTGACGCCGGCCACCAAGCCTTGCGCGGCGGCTTCCTCGTAGCCGGACGTGCCGTTGATTTGACCCGCGAAGAACAGATTCTCGACCTTGCGCGACTCGAGCGACGGAAACAACTGCGTGGGCGGCGCGAAATCGTATTCGACCGCATAAGCGGGCCGCAGCAGCTCGGCGTTCTGCAAGCCAGGCACGCTGCGGACCATCTCCAGCTGCACATCAAACGGCAGCGACGTGGAGAGCCCGTTGACGTAATACTCATTGGTCGAACGACCCTCGGGCTCGAGGAAAAGCAAATGCCGTGGCTTATCCGCGAAGCGCACAAACTTGTCTTCGATGCTCGGACAGTACCGCGGACCAACGCCTTCAATTTCGCCTGAGTACATCGCGGACTTGTGGAGATTCTCGCGCACCAATTGCGCGGTACGCTCGGTGGTGTAAGTCATCCAGCAAGAGACTTGGGCCGCACCGGGAACCCAGCCGAGCCGCTGTTCGCCGGTTTGTTCCACGTGGAACAAATCTTCGGGATCACGCGTGTCATGGAACGCAAACAGGGTGGGCGAGGCATCGCCTTTTTGCTCCTCCATCTGACTGAAATCCAAACTGCGCCCCAGCAGACGGGGAGGGGTGCCCGTTTTCAGACGTTGAAGCTCAATTCCCGCCGCCAGAAAACTCGCCGAAAGTGTTTTCGCCGTAAAGTCACCCAAACGCCCCCCTTCGTTCTTATTCAGGCCAATATGCATGAGGCCCCGCAGGAAGGTTCCTGTCGTCACCACGACCGTTTTGCCCGCGAACTCGATATCCAAGTTCGTCTGCACGCCGACAACTTTATCGCCCGAGTAGACGAGGCCGGTCACCATCGCTTGGAAGACATGCAGACCGGGCTGCAGCTCCAACGTGTGCTTCAGGCGAAACTGATACATCTTCTTATCGCACTGAGCGCGGGGGGACTGAACCGCCGGCCCCTTGGATTCGTTGAGCAAACGAAATTGGATCCCTGTGACGTCGGTATTAATGCCCATTTCGCCGCCCAAGGCATCGATCTCACGAACCATTTGTCCCTTGGCCTGGCCGCCGATGGCCGGGTTGCAGCTCATCTGGGCAATCGTATCGATGTTGCCCGTAAGAAGCAGGGTAGTAGCGCCCATGCGCGCCGCCGCCAGCGCCGCTTCACAACCGGCATGTCCGGCGCCACAGACGATCACATCGAACGGTATCTTGTTATAAATCATCGACTAGCAACAGATTAGCCATCCACTAAACACAAAATCCTCACGCTACGCAAAGCGGAAGTGGCATTTGCACGGCGGCATCCGCTCCCACATGCCCGGTCTGTCGCACATCCGAGGCGAAGCCGCCCGTTTATTTGCCGATGCAGAACGTGGCGAAGAGATGATCCAGCATGCGCTCGTTATCGATGCGCCCGCCGATTTCTCCCAACGCATCGAGCGCACCGCGCAGGTCGCTCGCGAGCAACTCGACCGGACCGTCGTCGCGCAGGTGCGCCATCGCTCCTTGCAAACATACTTTCGCACGCTCCAACGCGGCCGCGTGGCGGGCATTGATGGCAATCACTTCGTCGCCTTGATCGCGGCGAAACGCTTCCGCGCGTCTGACCACCGCAGCCACCAGCGCCTCGAGACCTTCGCCCGTCCGGGCTGAAATTTTCACAATCTCTTTTTGCTCAATTAATTGAGACAAACTCACGCCGGCGCTCGCCGCTAGATCGATCTTGTTGATCACGATGAGCGCATTGCCGGCATCGATGCGTGCCAACAGCTCCGGGGGCAGCTCGGGGCGGGGACGCGTTGCATCGAGCACCAGCAGGAACAGATCGGCCTCGGCGGCGCGCTCGAGGGTTTTTTCCATGCCGAGTTTTTCCAACGGGGCAGGGGAGGGATTCAGACCCGCGGTGTCGATAAGTCGCAAACAATGCGGCCCGATGATCACGCGTTCTTCGATGAAATCGCGCGTGGTACCCGGTTCGGCGCTCACGAGCGCGCGTTCGCGTCCCACGAGCCGATTGAGCAGCGAGCTTTTGCCGGCGTTCGGTTCGCCGACGATGACGGTTTTGATACCGTCGCGCAGCAGTTCGCCATAATGCTGCGTCGCGAGCAACCGATCCGCTCCCGCCATCACGCGGCGCACACCTTCGAGCACGATGCCGCGATCTTCGACCGGGAGATCCTCGTCGGGAAAATCGATATACGCCTCCACGCGCGCCAGCACGCCGAGCAATTCTTCCGTCAACACCGAGAGATGACGCCCAAGGCTTCCGCGAAGCTGTTGGTTCGCCGCAGCCAATGCCCGTTCGCTGCGCGCGTGGATAAGATCCATCACCGCCTCCGCCTGGCTGAGATCAATGCGGCCGTTCAAAAACGCACGCCGTGAAAACTCGCCCGCCTCCGCGGCGCGACATCCACGGGCCAGGAGATCCTCGAGGATTTTTTGCGCGATAAACGGATTCCCATGCGACGAGATCTCCAACACGTCTTCGCCCGTGTACGACTTAGGACCTGCAAAAAACGTCGCGACCACATCGTCGATGACCACGCCATGCCGATCGCGATAATCTCCATGCAACGCGAAGCGCGCACGCGGCGTTTTCCCCAAGATAGCGCGCGCCAGTTCCGCGCATTGCGGTCCACTCGCACGCACCACGGCGATGGCAGAGGTGCCCACCGGGGTGGCGAGAGCGACGATGGTATCGTGAGAGCTGTCCATTTTGCGCATCACCAAAACGCAGCCGCGCCAAAAGGAAAGCTCTGCGCGTCAGCCCCCGGTCGTGACGCCGACGAGCCGCGCGCTGCGGAATCTCTCCGCCGCGCGTGACGGTGTAGTTGAAAACTCAATACACACGTCACGACGAACGTGTTCGCGCGCTTTGAACGCCGGCAGTTCCTTCCCCGCGCACGAAAACTACTCAAAAACACTCATCCATATTTTTTGTCAGCCCACCATATATAATCTATACAAAGCGGCTTGTTGGTTTAATTGCGAGCCACCCGCAGTTTATCCATAAACTACAGTCGCCCGGACCATGAATTGTATTCTCTACAATTCGCAACTGCGAAGTGGGCAGTTACGCAGGTGTTTGCTACGGTTTGGCCGCGGGCTGAACTATCGCGGAAGATCAGTAAATACCACCAACGAACATACGGGTTTTTTGCGACTGTTTCGATTAAGCCGGTTGTTCGTGCGAATAAGTTTCAGCCCGGCCTACTTATGCACGAAATCATCCGCCTGGCCGAAACCGAAAACGACGTGGTGCTCCGCACCGAGTCCTTGACCGCTCGCTACGACGAGAAGACGCGCACCCTGTGGAATTACCTCCACGCGTCCCCACGTCCGTGCTTCACCGAAGATCTCTTAAGCGACGCGCGCCAACTGCACACCATGATCCGCACCGGCGAGATCCCGGTCGATTTCTACGTCGCCGCTTCCGGTGTGTCCAAGGTCTTCAACCTCGGAGGCGATCTCTCGCTCTTCCGCCACTGCGCGCTGGAACGCGATTGGGACCGTCTCACCGGTTACGCCGAACGCTGCATCGAAGTGCTCAACGATCTCGTCTGCGGGTTCGATCAGAAAGTCATCAGCATCGCGCTCATCCAAGGCGATGCGTTGGGCGGCGGCTTCGAATCCGCTCTCGGCGCCGACTTCATGATCGCGGAAGAACAAGCCAAGATGGGCTTCCCCGAAGTCCTCTTCAACCTCTTCCCCGGCATGGGCGCGTACAGCTTGCTGGCACGCAAACTCGGACCTCAACCCGCGCAACGCATGATCCTCAGCGGCTCGATGTACTCCGCCACAGAACTCCACACCCGCGGTCTGCTCGATCAACTCGCGCAACCCGGACAAGGCCCGCAAGCCGTCCGCGATTTCATCCGCGATACGCGCAAGCACCTGCACGGATACAAGTCGTTCCTCGAAGCGCGTCGCCGCACCACACTGTGGCCCGATCGCGAAGAGCTGCTCGCCGTCGTCCACGAATGGGTGAACAGCGTAAAGCAAATCTCGGAGCGCGACTTGCGACTCATGGACAAACTCGTAACGGCGCAAAACCGTCTCAAGATCGCCGCCTGACTCGTGCGTCCCTCTCATCGCCTCGGCGCGGCGCCCCATCGATTCCGTTTCTATCGCATAACGATGGATCATGGCGCGCCCGCCCGGCGGACTGAGCGCATAACCACATTCCTTTTTGTCCACGCAGCCACACGTTCCACAGCTCGGCGTAGTGAAAAACGGATACAACGACCGAAAACGACGGTCGTCTCGCGCGATCGAGCGAACACCTAAGGCAGCCTTACCTCAGAACCCTAACGGACGGCGGATCACTCAGATCCCGTGGATGGGGTCGCAGGGGCGGGAGGCGGCGCGATCGGCGAGAACGACGGCACGCCGAGCCCCTCGGGCTTTGTAGGGGAAATTTGAATACGCGCTGGTTCTGAACTCGCGGGCAGATTTACGCGCGCGTCCGATGCCACCGGCGGCGGAGAAACCTTGCCGCCATTGCTCGCACCACCGGATGCCGGCGCCGAGGTGGACGAGGCATTTGTCTCTTCCACGGGAGCGCCCAAGAGTTCCGCCGCGCGCGCTTCGGCACGCTTGATATACGCGCTTCCTCCGCGAGCCCGGTTCAAATGCGCACGGAGCTGTTGTTCACCCTCCGGGTCGGCGCCGTTTTTTGCCGCAACAATCAACCAGGCGAGACCCTCCACGTAATCGCGTTTCACGCCGCGACCACTGGCGTACATGGCGCCAAGATTATACTGCGCCTCAGGCACGCCGGCGTTGGCCGCCGCCTGATAATGCTTAAATGCCTCCCCGAGATCCTGCGGAACCACTTCGCCGTCAGCCGCGAGTTTGCCGAGACGAAACGCCGCGTTGCCATTGCCGGCCTCCGCCGCGCGCTTCAAAAGCTCCAGTGCCTTCGCCACATCGAGCGCCACCTGCGTGCCGGTGAGATGCATGATGCCCAATTCGTAGCACGCGTCGGGATCTCCTTTCTTCGCCGCCTTCTGCAGCTGATCGATGCTTTCCCAACCACCGCCTTTGCCTCCCGTCGTGGATAGCAGCTTCGGCTTTTCATCATCTGCGAAGATGACGGCTGGAGCGGCAATCAGGGCGGAAAGGAGGATAAGCGAACGGAACTTCATAAGGGGAAAACGTGCATCAGACAGCGATGCCACGAGAATGTCTCATGCCAAATATACACAACGACGCAAGCGGACTGATCGCAATGCATGCAATTCGTCCCGCCCCTTCGCGTATTCAAAAATCAACTACGGAGGCAATGGGCGTAGCTTCGTAAGCTCGGCATCCGCGCACTTCCTTGCGTCCTTTATGGAAACAAAAAAGCGCGGTGATGTTCACCGCGCTTGAAGGAAATCGAAAAGAGCTGGAAATGCGCTCGTTTATTCTTCCGCTTCGCCGGTCACCGTGGCGCCGCCGGTGATGTTCACTTTGGCGAGGATGGATTCGGTGATCTTTTGCGCGATTTCGGGACGATCGCGGAGCGTTTGTTTCGCGGCGTCGCGGCCTTGGCCGATGAGCTCGCCGTTGTACGCGATCCAAGAGCCTTTCTTTTCGAGCAGCTTGTACTCGAGGCCGAGGTCGAGAATCGAACCGGTCTTGGAAATGCCTTCGTCGTACATGATGTCGAACTCGCACTCGGTGAAGGGCGGGGCGACTTTGTTTTTCACGACTTTGATCTTGGTGCGATTGCCCACGACTTTGCCGTCGGGGAGTTTGATCTGGTCTTTGCGCCGGATGTCGATGCGCACGGAGGCGAAAAACTTCAACGCCCGCCCGCCCGAGGTCGTTTCGGGGTTGCCGAACATCACGCCGATTTTTTCGCGAATTTGATTCGTGAAGATGCAAATGCAGTTGGTCTTGCTCACGACCGCGGTGAGACGGCGCATGGCTTGCGACATGAGGCGCGCTTGAGCGCCGACGGTGGCATCACCCATCTGGCCGTCGAGCTCGGCCTTGGTCGTGAGCGCGGCCACGGAGTCGAGCACGATGACGTCGATCGAGTTGGAGCGGATGAGCGTCTCCATGATGTTGAGCGCGTCTTCACCGGAGTCGGGTTGCGAGACGAGCAAATCGTCGAGATTCACGCCGACGACTCGGGCATATTTCGGATCGAGCGCGTGTTCGACATCGATGAAGGCGGCGAGACCGCCGCGTTTTTGCGCTTCGGCGATGACGCTCAAACAGAAGGTCGTTTTACCCGAAGATTCCGGACCGTAGATCTCGATGATGCGGCCTTTCGGCAAACCGCCGACGCCGAGCGCGAGATCGACCGCGAGCGAGCCGGTGGTGAGCGTCTCGACTTTCATCTTGTGCGAGTCGCCCAGACGCATGATGGAGCCCTCGCCGAACTGCTTGGTGATGGAGGAGAGAGCGAGATCGATGTTCTTCTCGCGAGCGGAGGCGGCCGGGACGACGGCGGCCTTATCGGTTTTGGCGGGAGCGGCTTTGGACATGATGTGATGTGGTGAAAATTGTTGTGGGGACGACATGAGGCCGTCCGGGGCGAAGTTCAAGGGATATGTTCAAGCGAACGTACAGGGCGGCGAATCGCTGGCAATCACGATCCCCGCCTTTGCTGGACACGCAGGAACGTGAAACGCCCACTCCGCTCCGAAGCAAGCGCACGAAGCGGACGAGCGGAAACTGTCTGCCGCCGCGGCGACGCGCGTTTGTTCAATGCGCGCCGGGCACACCGCCGCCGGGCTTGAAGGCCGTGGCGAAATACACGGCGAGCAGGATGAGGCTGAAACTCACCGCGTAGTTCCACGTGAGTTTTTCCTTCAGTATCAGCCAGGCGAATACAACGAAAACGATCAGCGTGATCGCTTCCTGAATCACTTTTAGCTGATACCCGCTAAAGCCCGATTCGAGATACCCCAGCCGATTGGCGGGAACCATCAGGCAGTATTCGAAGAAGGCGATACCCCACGAGACGAGGATGACCGTGAGGATCGTTTTTCCCTCGAGAAACTTCCATTTCAAATGCCCGTACCATGCGAGCGTCATGAAGATGTTGGAGGCCACCAACAGGAGGATTGTTTTCACAAGAAGTGACGGAGCCCCGATCGCGTCGGAGCTATTTTAATGTCCGTAGTAGTGCTTAAACCACGACACGAATTCCCGCAAACCGTCCTCGAGCGCGACCTTCGGCGTGAAGCCGATCGCTGCACGCGCGCGCTCGATGTCGGCGCAAGTCTCGGGCGCATCACCGGGCTGCGCGGGCAGCAGCTCCAGGACAGCTTTTTTGCCCAAAATCGATTCGAGCATCTCCACGAAGAGACGCACCTCGACCGGACGGTTGTGACCGAGATTAAAAATGCGATAGGGCGGAGTCGGGCGCTCCGCCGGCGGGTAAAGCAGGAGCTTCACGATGCCGTCCACGATGTCGTCGACATATGTGAAATCGCGTAGCGAACGGCCTTCGTTAAATAACCGCAGCGGCGCGCCTTCGCAGATCGCTTTCGCAAATAACGTCGGCGCCATGTCAGGCCGCCCCCAAGGTCCGTACACGGTGAACAAGCGCACACCGGTGATCATGAGCCCGTACAGATGCGCATAGCTGTGCGCCATCACTTCGTTGCTCTTTTTGGTCGCGCCGTAGAACGACAGCGGACGATCGGTCGGTTGATTTTCCGAAAAGGGCAGGGGAAGTCCCGCGCCGTAGACACTGCTCGACGAGGCAAATACCAGATGCTTCGGCGGACGCGCTCGGCAGGCTTCGAGCATGTTGAGGAAACCCGTGAGATTGGACTGTGCGTAAGCGGCGGGGTTATCCATGCTGTAGCGCACGCCGGCCTGCGCACCGAGATGCACCACGTAGTCGGGCTTCGCATGGCGATACAGCCCGCCAAACACCTGCGCATCGCTGAAATCGCTCTGCACGAAACGAAAATCCTCAAACCCCTCCAACGCCGCGAGACGCGCGCGCTTCAACTCCACCGGGTAATAATCGTTCAGATTATCCACGCCCAAGACCTCGCACCGCTTCGTTTCCGCGAGGCGGCGGCAGACATGGTAACCGATGAACCCGGCCGCGCCGGTCACGAGGACTTTCATGGAGCGGCGGTTGTTAGCGCAGCGTCCGCGGCCCGGCTAGCGCAAAAATGATCATTTTTCGCCCATTTAGCGTGTTTGGCCCGAAATTCGCTAACAAAGCGCCGCTATGAATTTTTCTCATTCGAGCGCTCCGCACTGTCAAAAAGACCAAAACTTTCTATTGAAGGACCGATTTCCCGGCCTTTAGTTTGCGCCGTTTTTGTCCTTAGCAACGCTTCCAGCATGAAGATTAAAGCATATCTAAAACCGCATTGCGGATGGTCCAACGGTGTTCGCGCCATTATGCGGAAATACAATCTTCCGTACGAGGACATCGATATCATCAACAACCGCGACAACTACGCCGAGATGGTCCAGAAGTCCGGCCAGCCCCTGTCTCCCTGCGTCGAGATCGACGGCGTCATGCTCGCCGACGTCTCCGGCGAAGAAGTGGAGAACTACATGCTGTCGAACGATCTGATCAAGCCCACCGATGCCACCGTCGACGTCCCGACGAACGCCGGCTGCTCGGATGAAGAACACGCCAAAATGGCTACAAAAACTATCCGCTTCTTTTGATTAACGCGGGTCACCGTCTCCAATTTTCCCTTGGGCCGGCTCTCGCAGCATGCGACCGGCCCTTTTTTGGCTCCAGACGCTTCGATCCGCGCCACCTTCCTCGCACCACACACCTTTCCCGCACATGGCCAACGTGATCCCGTCCCCCCTGTACTCACCCGATCAAGAGCATGACGCTTGTGGCGTCGGCTTTATCGCCAAACTCTCCGGCGAACGCTCCGCCGACGTCGTTAATCGCGCCATCACCGCTTTGAAATCGCTGGCCCACCGCGGTGCGATCGACGCCGATGCCATCACCGGCGACGGCGCGGGTATCCTCACCCAGATCCCCGTCGAGCTCATCCGCGAATACCTCGCGAAGCACAAGAAGCCGCTCTATCGCGATCAAGACCTCGGCGTGGGCATGATGTTCTTGCCCAAGGACCCGTATGCGCAGGCGTACGCCAAAAAGCTCGTCGAAGACTCCGTGAAGTTCGAAGGCTTGGCCTTCCTCGGCTGGCGCGAAGTCCCGTACGACGCCTCCTGCCTCGGCCGCAAAGCCATCGAGACCCAGCCGCTCATCGTCCAAGCCCTCGTCGCCCGCACGGACGACTGCTCCGACGAAGAATTCGAGCGCAAACTCTTCCTCGCGCAGAACACCATCGAGAACAAAACCTACGACGCGAAGTTCGAAGGCCTCTACATCTGCTCGTTCTCCTCGCGCACCATCGTTTACAAGGGCCTGCTCACGCCTCACCAGCTGCGCAAGTTCTACCTCGATCTGAAGTCGCCGAAGTTCACCAGCGCCTTCGCGATCTTCCACCAGCGCTACTCGACCAACACCTTCCCCACCTGGCACCTCGCGCATCCGTTCCGCATGCTCGCCCACAACGGCGAGATCAACACCATCCGCGGCAACCGCAACCTCATGCGCGCTCGCGAAAACTCCACCGCCTACGGCGTGTGGGGCGATCGTTTCCACGATCTCAAGCCGATCATCCAGCCGAACATGAGCGACTCGGCGACCTTCGATAACACCCTCCAGGTGCTCACGCTCGGCGGTCGTCATCCTCTCCACGCCGCCATGATCATGGCCCCGATGGCGTGGGAAAAAGATACCACGCTTTCCCCCGAAGCCCGCGCATTCTACCGCTACCACGCGTGCATGCTCGAACCGTGGGACGGCCCCGCCGCGCTCATCTTCACCGACGGCAAAGTCATCGGCGCCTCGCTCGACCGCAACGGCCTGCGCCCCGCCCGCTACAAGATCTTCGACGACGGCTACGTGATCCTCGCCTCCGAAGCCGGCCTCGTGCACGACTTCCCTGGCAAAGTCATCCGCTCCGGCCGCCTCGGCCCCGGACGCATGGTCGCCGTCGACCTCCAGGAAAAGAAGTTCCTCGAAGACGAGGAGATCAAAGCCCGTTTCACCAACGAGCCGCACTATCGCGAATGGTGCGAAGCGCATCTCACCAATCTCCACAAATTCGCCGCGCCGTCCGCTCCGCCCGCCGACGCACCCGCGCCCGATCCCGACGCCAGCCTGCATCAACAGATCGCGTTCGGTTACGACCTCGACGAACAGGAACTCGTGCTCACGCCGCTCGCCGAAGGCCTCGAGCCCACCGGCTCCATGGGAGACGACACACCGCTGGCCGTCCTTTCGCGCCGCCCGCGTCTGCTCTACAGCTATTTCAAGCAACTGTTCGCACAGGTCACCAACCCGCCGATCGATTCGATCCGCGAAAAGTCCGTCATGTCGCTGACGATGTATCTCGGCGGCCGTCTCGGACTCTTCGAAGAGTTTCCCAAGACCAGCGGCTACATCGAACTCGATTCGCCCATTCTCCAAACGCACGAGCTCGCCGCGTTGTTCGACGTGCCGGTTCTCAAAAACCGCATCGTCCGCCTCAACGCCGTCTTCGATGCCAAGGCCGGCCCGCAAGCGCTCGAGGCCGCCGTCAAGGACCTCGCTCGTCGCGCCCAGGAAGCCGTCGATCAAAACAACGCGAAGGTCATCATCATCTCCGACAAAGGCACCGGCGCCGAACAAGCGGCCATCCCGATGCTGCTCGCCGTCGGCGCCGTGCACCAGCAACTCGTCCGCGCCGGTCTGCGCCTCAAGTGCGACCTCGTCGCCGAGACGGGTGAAGCGCGCGATGTCCACCACATCGCCTGCTTGCTCGGCTTCGGTGTGAACGCCGTCAACCCGTACCTCGCGCTCGACATCGTTTCGGCGTTGGCCGCGGCGAATAAAACCTCCAAGCCCTTCACGCCCGAGCAAGCCCGCCTCAATTACAAGAACACGATCGATGCCGGCCTGCTCAAGATCATGGCCAAGATGGGCATCTCCACGCTCGCGAGCTATCGCGGCGCGCAGATCTTCGAAGCGCTCGGCGTTTCTCACAAGGTCATCGAAGAGTGCTTCACCGGCACGCCGTCGCCCATCGGCGGTATCGACTATGCGCAGATCGCCGAAGAAACACTCGTCCGCCATCAACGCGGTTATCCCGCCTCCGCGGAGGCCGCCGCGCTCGCGCTGCACAACGAGGGTTATTACCGCGTCAACAAAAAGGGCGACGGCGAATACCACGGGTGGAGCCCGAAATACATCGCGGCCACCAACAAATTCTTCCGTTCCAACACCGCGGAGGATTTCGCTGCCGTCCGCCAACAGGCCGACGAACATACGCCGGTTTCCATCAAGGATCTGCTCAAGCTCCGCTTCGGTCTCCGTCCGCCCGTGCCGCTCGAGGAAGTCGAGTCGATCGAGGAAATCCGCAAGCGTTTCACCACCGCCGGCATGTCCATGGGCGCGCTCTCACCCGAGGCGCACGAAACCCTCGCCATCGCGATGAACCGCATCGGCGGCAAATCCAACTCCGGCGAAGGCGGTGAAGATCCCGATCGCTTCAACGTCCGCGAAAACGGCGACAACGCCAACTCCGCCATCAAGCAGGTCGCTTCCGGCCGCTTCGGTGTCACGCCCGCCTATCTCTCGTCCGCCAAGGAAATCGAGATCAAGATGGCCCAGGGCGCGAAACCCGGGGAAGGCGGCCAGCTCCCCGGCAACAAGGTCACGCCGCTCATCGCGCGTCTGCGTCACAGCGTGCCCGGCGTCACCCTCATCTCGCCGCCGCCGCATCACGACATCTACTCCATCGAAGACCTCGCGCAGCTCATCTTCGACCTCAAGGAAGTGAACCCGCGCGCCAAGGTCTGCGTGAAGCTCGTTTCGTCCTCCGGCGTCGGCACCGTCGCCGCCGGTGTGGCCAAGGCCTACGCCGACGTCGTGCTCGTTTCCGGTCACGAAGGTGGCACCGGCGCTTCGCCGATCGCCTCCATCAAGAACGCCGGCTCCGCGTGGGAAATCGGCGTCGCCGAAGCCCACCAGGTCCTCATGATGAATGGTCTCCGCAACCGCATCGTGCTCCGCACCGACGGCGGCATGAAGACCGGCCGCGACATCGTCATCGCCGCCATTCTCGGCGCCGAAGAATTCAACTTCGGTACCGCCGCGCTCATCGCCGCCGGTTGCGCGATGTTCCGCGTTTGCCATCTCAACACCTGCCCGGTCGGCGTCGCCACCCAACGCGACGACCTCCGCGCCAAGTTCCGCGGCAAACCCGAAAACGTCATCAACTACTTCAACGCCGTCGCCGAGGACGTTCGCCAATACCTCGCCAAGCTCGGCGCACGCACGCTCAACGAGATCATCGGCCGCACCGAACTCCTCGAGCAGATCGACGATCCGTCGAACCCGAAGACCAAACACCTCAACCTCTCCGGACTCCTCCACGATCCGGATCCTTCCGGCGAAACCGACCGCTACCACACGCGCGAACGCAACGAGCGCTTCGGCGGCGAAGGTTCGCTCGACGAGGTCATTCTTCAGGAAGCGCGCGACGTCATCCTCGGCGAATCCGCGCGCCTCGTGGCCCGCTACAAAATCACCAACGTCAACCGCGACGTCGGCACGCAGCTCTCCGGCCAGATCGCCTACCAGCGCGGCAACGAAGGCCTGCCCGCCGGCACGATCGACCTCACGTTCAACGGTTCCGCCGGCCAGTCCTTTGGCGCGTTCCTCGTCAACGGCCTGCGCCTCACCCTCATCGGCGAAGCCAACGACTACGTCGCCAAAGGCATCAACGGCGGCGAGATCATCATCCGCCCGTTCAAGAACGTCGCCTACGCGTGGCACGAAAACTCCATCGTCGGTAACACCTGCCTCTACGGCGCCACCGGCGGACACATCTTCATCGCGGGCCGCGCCGGCGAACGCTTCGCCGTCCGCAACTCGGGCGCCACCGCGGTCGTCGAAGGCGTGGGCGACCACGGCTGCGAATACATGACCGGCGGTCTCGTCGTCATCCTCGGCGAAACCGGACGCAACTTCGGCGCCGGCATGAGCGGCGGCATCGCCTTCGTGTACGACGAAAAGAACGAGTTCGAAGGCCGCATCAACCCGGCCATGATCGGCCTGGAACGCCTCAACAACCAGGAAGAGATCGACAGCCTGAAGAAACTCGTCGCCGTGCACGCGAAGCTCACCACGAGCCCGCACGCCAAAACGCTTGTAGACAACTGGACCACCGCCGTCGGCAAGTTCTGGAAAGTCGTCCCGCATCCGCCGACCCCGGACTTCCCGAAGACAGTCTATACCTTCGACCCCGCCAAAGTCCCGGTCGCAGTATAAGCCAGATTCGTTATATAAACTCTGCACTCAGCCGCGCACATCCCGTGCGCGGCTTTTTTATCTCCCGCCTATGGCATTTTCAACAAAGTCGTAGCCGAGAAGGCTGCCCTTGGGAGCGCCGACACGCCTCGTTACTGTCAAACTACTTCAGAATACCATGTTAATGAAAAGGCTCGCCGAATAGAAGCATCTCAATTTTTTGGCACTAACCCCACGTACCCATGGCGGGATACATTGGTGGAGAGAAACCTTAAACGCCGGGCATGAAAGCTACCATTTGTAAGTCTCTGTCTAGCACTCGGCGAGACAACCTTATAACATCAGTGCGTGGTGCTTTCGGTTGGATAGGCATACTATTCGGCGTCGCTAGACACGCGGATGGCGGAATAAATACGATCGAAGACATGCAATCCGTCACCGATGACGGCACTCAAATTTCTCAGAATGTAGCAATAAGCCAGGAGCTTTTCGACTCTCTATTAACCGAAACCAATGCCCGACAGAAGCCAAATGGATATCAATAAGCGACTTGCAGATCTTCACATTAAGAAACATATTCACCAAGGCAGGATGTCCCTGTAAATAACAACATGAAAAAATCCGCCCTTGCTGAGGCCAGGCTTAGGAGGGTCGCAAGCCAATCAACCGCAGTTGCCAGCGACTATTACCCAACAATACTCACCCTTTCGCTTACCGCCCTTATCTATAAATTCCTCATTCAAGACGGCCCCGGAAACACCTACGTGCTTTTCATATTTTTCGGTATAATTGCCACCACGGCGGCCAACGATAAATGCAAAGCCATTAACAGGAGGCTCGATGCCATCGACAAAATCCAAACAATTCATGATGAGAATGCCTGCGATGAGGACGGAAAAAAACAATAGCATGCCGCATCGAAAAATCGAGAAACGCGGGTATCGAGATCGGCCGCGCTTCTGCCAGATCGTATAATGTTATGAAGGCACCCGCATGTATGATCACATTACTTTCGCTATTCGTCGCGGGTTGCAGCCAGCGGGAGTATACGCTTGGCGGCCCGCGACAAGTTGAGTTCCGTCACTCGGAACATACAAAAGCAGCAGGCCTGTGGCTTGATGGTCGAAGAATACTTGACCTAAAGACCAGCAGCAATGCGGAGTTTATCAGAATATACGACCCTGCTGACAGTAATCGCGAGGCAATGGTGATTAGCATAGTCGACGGTGAGCTGGAGTTTAATCGAATAACCTACGAGGGGAACTCCATGCGCGTAATCACCTACGACAAGCGAGGCGAAATCGATACTCGCGGCGCACGGCTTGAAGGCGGGGAGATCGTCATTCAAGATGAAAATGGAAACACGTTGCGCACGCTCAGCGAAGCGCATCGCAATGGCGGTGAATAACCGACGAAAGCACAAAACAACAGTGCGATGTCCGTTTGATAAACACTCGTGCCAAGGACGGCCTCCGAAACCTCACTCAGTTTTCCGAAAAGTTTTCCGGCCGGCCAAGTCGGCGAAAATTGCCTGCGCGTTTATTTAGCGCAACCATCACCACGCCAGCACGAGTTTGCCGAGGAGGTCGTTGGATTCCATGCGGCGGTGGGCTTCGCGGATGTCCGTCATCGGCATCACGTCCGCGATGATCGGCCTGAGAACTCCTTGCTCGAACAGGGGGACGATCTGTCGGCTGAAGCGTTGGGCGAGGGCTGCTTTTTCTTCGAGCGGGCGACTGCGGAGTACGCTGCCGCGCAACGATACGCGTTTGGCGACGAGCACCCCAAGCGGTAATTCCGCCTTCGTCCCGCCGAGCAGGCCGATCACGACAATGCGTCCGCGCGGCGCGATGGCTTTGAGATTTTCGACGAGATATTTCGCGCCGATCGTATCGAGCAATACATCGACGCCGCCCCCGTTCCCTCTCAGCGCTTCGGCGAAACCGTTTTCATCCGCGACGATGCCGTGCGACAGGCCAAGTCCGAGCGTTTGGACCTGATCGATTTTCTGCTGACTTCGCGAAGTGCCGATAACCGTCGCGCCGATCGCACGCGCGAGTTGGAGCGCCGCCGTGCCAATGCCGCTGCCGATCGCGTGCACGAGCAGACGTTCTCCCGGTTGCAATTCGGCCTGTGAAAAGAGCGCGTCGTATGACGTCATGAACACCTCCGGAATCGCCGCAGCTTCGATCAAACCGAGGTTGCGCGGGATGCGCATGAGTTCGCGTTCGTGCACGACGATGTGCGTGGCCATCGAACCACCGCCGCAAATGCCCATCACGAGATCACCAACCGCAAAATCGCGCGCGCCTTCGCCGAGTTTTTCGACCGTGCCGGAAAACTCCAATCCCGGCACATCCGCCGCGACGCCGGGTGGGGCGGGGTATGCGCCTTTGCGTTGCAAGCAATCGGCGCGGTTGAGGCCGGCCGCGGCGACGCGCACCAACACCTCCGACGGACCGGGTTCGCGCACCTCGATTTCTTCGATAGTTAGAACTTCAGGGCCGCCCGGTTGCGTGATGCGGACAGCGCGCGCAGTGATCGACATGCCAGAACCATAAGGCGGTCTATACACCACGCAAGAGCACCAAAGCCGCACACGGCAAACAAAGCCCCGCCGTGGCTGTCGGCGCTCGAAGATTCTTTTTTGTACCTTTTGCCCGCGGTTGCTGTCGCAGGCATACATCGTTCGCTTCCCGTGTTCTTATGAAAGCTATCTTATCCCTCGTTTGTATCGCGCTGGCAGGCGTTGCCAGTTCGCTGTCCGCCGCGGAAATCACCCTCAACGAACTGCGGAGAAATCCTCTCTGGCTGCCGCCGACCACCACCCTCAAAAAAGACCTTTCGTTTACCGACGGCACGACGCTGCGCGCGGGGCAGGCGCTGGATGTGCGCGCGATTGAGCGCAATCAAGTGGTCCTCGCGTCGCAGGCAGACAACATGACGTTCAACGTCGATCCCGCGGCCACCACGTTGCTCGCAGATGCCACGGCACGCGTCAGCGCTTTCACGCCTGAACAAAAACAACTCACGCCCGCGACGCTTCGTTCGCGTCGCGATCTCTGGCCTTACATGGTCACGTTTCGCGACAAGAAAGAGTTTAATGACGGCACCGTTTTTGAAGTCGGCACCAAACTCCCGCTGGCCGAATTCGATGGACGGCAGGTGAAACTGATCGAGCCGGAGAAATATATTACTTATACATTCAGCGCGGAAACGACGGATTTTTATGACGCGTGTTTGCAGGCCGTCCTATCGCCGGGGCCGTCGCGCGTTTATCAGGAACTCGCCGGTGTGCTCTCCGCCGGGGACTCGACACAAACGGTCGATCTGCTCGGCGAAAACGCGCCGGAGTTTCTCGTGATCTATCATGCCGCCGATTGGTGCCCGTACTGCGCGCAAACCTCGCCCGATGTTATCAGCTGGTATCGCGAGCTGAAAGAAGCGGGCGACAAACGTTTTCAGCTGGTGATTATCTCCAACGACAAAAGTCCGGAGGAGTTCCGTCGTCATCTCGGCAAGTTCGGGCCGGCGGCGGTCGCCACGCCTCCCGAAATCTCACCAAAGCTCTTTGTCCTCAATCAAACCACCGGTGTCCGCTCGCGCAGCCTGCCGGATTTTTATGTGATCGATCGCGCCGGCAAAGTGGTCATCCCGGCGGCGAATGGCATGCCGGTGGTTCGCGTACGCGCGGTGCTTGATCGCACAAAGACATTATAATCGCGCTCGCCAATCCGGCGTGAGGGTAAACGCGTTATATAAAATCATTCTTATACACAACAGGCACCGCTTATCGGCGGTGCCTGTTGTTTTTTATAAGGAATGCCGCCGGCGTTTTTGCAGGAGGCGCCGGCGATCTTGTTATTTCGCGGCGGGGAGGATGATCGCGCGCGAAGTGCGTTCGGGCGCGAGATAGGCTTTCACCAACTCATCGAGCTCGGCCTGGGTGATGGCCGCGACATCGCTTTCGCGATTGCGGGCCCATTCGAGCACTTCGGGTTTTTCCTGCGCGCGCGAGAGCACGCTGCCGAGCCAGTAGGCATTGGTGCGCGCGGTTTCGCGGATACTCGTGAGCATCGGCAGACGTGCGCGTTCGAGTTCGTCGGAGTTGACGCCGCTCGCGTGGAATTCGCCGGTGAGCTCAAGAATGGCCTCGGTCATTTTCGCCGCCATATCGGGCGCGATATCGATGCTGGTGGAAAGATAACCGTAGCCGGGGAACGTGTCGCTCGCCTGGCTTCCCGCGCGCGGGCTGTAGGTGCCGGCCATCTCTTCGCGAATCTTCACACGCAGACGATCGGTAAACACGCTCGCGAGCAGATTGAGGCGACGCGAAACGCGCGCATCGATGCCATCGGTCGTCGGCCAGAAGAACACGGCGAGTCCTTTCGGAATCTGTGAATCGATCGTGTATTCGCGCGCAAACGGTTCGGCGGGGAAGGAGACGTTGCGCAGTTCGGCGAGCGCGGGACGCTCTTCGCGTTGCGGCAAGGCGCCAAGCGTTTGTGCAACCGCGGCGATGACGGCATCGGGATCGAGATCGCCGATGACGCCGATTTCGATCGCGCCGCGGGCGAGCTGCGGCGTGAGCCAGGCTTTCACTTCGTCGAGCGTGCGCGAGAGCATGACTTCGCGCGGCGGCACGCCGAAACGCGGATCGCCGCTCGCGAGCAGATTGGCGACTTCCATCGAGAGCGGGCCGTTGGCGGTGTGCGCAAAACCCAGGTACATCTGCTCGATGTTCTTCTGCGCGAGGCGCAGCGCTTCGGGGCGATAGCCGGGGTCGGTGATCTTGGCCGTCAACAACTGCAGCGTGAGCAGGAAATCGTCGGGCGTCGTGGAGCCGTTAAACACAAACGCATCGGTCGCCGGACGGAAGCCAACGCTGGCGTTTTTGCCCGCGAAGATGCGACGCAAATCATCGATGCTGTGTTTGCCGAGACCGCCCGCGTCGAATGTCGCGGCGGCGAGGCTGGCGAGACCGCGTTGATCGGCGGGTTCGGTGATCGCGCCATTGCCGACGCGTGCGGTGAGGCGAACGATGCCGGCTTCGAAGGCGGTCTTTTTTAGATTGAGACGAACGCCATTCGCGAACGCTACGAGCGTGATATCGAGGTCTTCGATGTGCTCGCGTTTCACCACGGTGCCAGCCGGACCGAAGTCGGTGTAGCCCCAAGCGACCGCGGATTCGGCGGGCGGCGGCTCGACGGGAACGGCACGTGATTCGTTATACGCAGCCGCGATCGCGGCCGAGGCATCGCCGGAGATCGTGGAATTACCGCTGACCAAGAGGTAGCGATGATCGGCGTCCCACGCGGCGCGGAGAGCCGCGAGACAGTCGTCAACGGTGACCTTTTCCAGCGCGGGGCGGAACAGCGCGAGCATGTCCTCAGGCGTGGTGTACACGAAGTCGTCGATGAGCCCGGACACGAGCGAGTTCGCGAGGTTGGGGGAGCGGCGCGTGGGCGCGGTTTTCACCGATTGTTCGAGGCTGTTGATGTAATCGGCGCGAACCTCGGCGAGCTCGCCGGGTTGGAAACCGTGCTCGAGCGCGCGACGCAGCTCTTGTTCCCCGACCGCGAGCGCGGCGGCCCATTGGCCGGCTTTGGTCGTGAGATCGACGGAGGATTCTCGATAAATATCGTACTGCTCGGCGGTGCTGGCGCGCGCGCCGATGAAAGGCGCGTTTTCCTTTTTCGCGAGGATGGCGAAGCGGCGATTGAGCATCGCGTACGCGAGATTGCGCGGCAGATAGCGCAGGCGGTTCGCCGCGGTATCGGGCTCGCGCGCCCACGGCGACATCACGGTGATGCTCACGCTCGTGTTGGGCGATTCCGGTTCGTGGTGGAAATGCGTGTGAATGCCGGGCGTCGTCACCACCCGACCGCGATCGGGCGCGGCGCGCGCCGGCGCACGCGGTGCGAGCGAGGAAAACGTTTCCGCGATGAGGCGCTCGACTTGTTCGACATCGAAATCGCCGACGGCGACGAGGGAGATATTTTCGGGGCGATACCAGGTGTTGTAGAAATCGACGAAGAGCTCGCGTGGAGCGGACTCGATCACGTGGACCTCGCCGATCGGCATACGACGCGGGAGCAACGTCGAGCCGAGGAGAAACTCAAACTGCGCGACAAACGTGCGGTAGCCGACGTTATCGCGAGCGCGCTTTTCGCTGAGGATGATGCCGCGCTCGTTTTGGATTTCTTTGTCCGACAGGAGCAATCCACCGGCGTAGTCGGAGAAAACCTTCAAGCCTTCCGCGAGCGTGGATTCCTGCGTGTTCGCGAGTTCGATCATGTACTGCGTGCGATCGAAGCTCGTGAAGGCGTTGGTATCGCCGCCGAAGCTCATGCCCATGCGCTGGAAAAACTCGATCAACGTGCCCGGCGGGTAGTTCGTGCTGCCGTTAAACGCCATGTGCTCGAGGAAGTGCGCCACGCCGCGCTGTTCTTCGGTCTCGTGCAGCGAACCCGCGGCGACGCCGAGACGCAGTGACGCGCGGCCCTTGGGCTCGACGTTGGCAAGGATTGCATACCGCACGCCATTGGGCAGGCGCCCGAAACGGACGGCGGGATCGGGTTTCAGGTCGCTTTTTTCATGCGCAAACGAAGCCGCGAGCTCGCCCGCACGGGCGATTTGCGCGGTCATCAGCACCTGCGAAAACGCGAGGAAGACGACGGAAAGGAAACGTAAACGGCGGAGCATGCGCATGGTAAGAAACAAACAACAACAGACGTCATCACACCGCCCGCGCACAAAAGCGGGCAGAACACGATGACCGGCGCGCATATCCAACGCCTTGCCGTTCACGCGTGCAAGGCGCGTCGGCTCGCCCGGACGACACTGTGCAGTTTTTGTGACCGGCGGCCTATGTCTCGCCGTCGTATTGTGTGTTACTTTTCTCTATGCGCGGCGTCGGACTTAGCGTTCGATTCCGTGCCTCCGCGTTATATGAAATTCTTTTCCCGCGCCCTCCTTGCCTGCGTCTGCCTCGCCGCGACCGCTTTTGCTCAAACCGTCGAGACAGCACCTGTCTCGGCGCCGTCCACGCGGCCCGGCCCAAAACCCGGCGAGCTCGCGCCCGATTTCACCGTGATCGGCCCGAAGGGCGAGGAGATCAAACTCTCCGATTTTCGCGGCAAACTCGTGCTGATCGACATCTGGGCCACTTGGTGCGGACCGTGCATCGCCTCGATGCCGCACAACAGCGAGATCGCGGAAAAATTCGCCAACGATCTCGTCATCCTCGCCGTCAATGCGCACGACTCCCGCGCCAACTACGACGGCTGGGTCGCGCGCAACGGCGACAAATACAAGTTCCTCACCGCGTTCGATCCTGCGGGCCAGTCCAACTGGGCCAACTCCGTTTTCAACACGCAGTACGGCGTGACGGGTTTCCCCTCGCTCTTCCTTGTTGATCGCGAAGGCCGTCTCGTCGGCTCCACCGCAGGCGGCGGCAGCGGCGAAAATCCGCAACGCGTGACAATCGGCGAGACCGCGACGGTGTAGGAGACCGCGGAGTTCTTGCT
>CALFXL010000020.1 GCA_937958045.1 uncultured Opitutaceae bacterium
CGCTTGCATGGGGTGCAAGAGGTCGTGAGTTCGAATCTCACCAGCCCGACCATTTTCCCCAGATCGACGCGGGAGTTTTGTTGAAGTGAGGGATACGGCTTGCGAGCCATTTGACCAATCGCAGTTTTGCCGAACGTGACTCCGTCCGACGAAGACTCATCCAACCTCAGCGCATCGGCGTCGTTTCGCGCGGCGCTGTGGCCGGTGGTGTTGATGGTGGCGATTTTCTTCGCGTCGTCGCAGAGCGAAGTCGCGGCGCCGGCCGTGACG
Organism: uncultured Opitutaceae bacterium; assembly: GCA_937958045.1. Classification (GTDB taxonomy): domain Bacteria; phylum Verrucomicrobiota; class Verrucomicrobiia; order Opitutales; family Opitutaceae; genus Nibricoccus. The sequence goes on from CALFXL010000020.1 coordinate 271, forward strand.
GGCATCGACAAGATCGGCCATTTTGTCGTTTACGCCTGGCTCGGCGTGTTGTGGGTGCGCTGTCCGTGGATCGCGCGGCTGAAACCGCTCGGCGTGTGGTCGGCGGTGGCGATCGCGTCGTTGTACGGATTGACCGATGAGATCCACCAATCGTTCACGCCGGGTCGTTCCGTCGAAGTCGCCGATTGGGTGGTGGACACGCTCGGAGCGTTCGTCGCGGTCGCCATTTATACGCGCTGGCACGGATTGCGGCGCTGGTTGGAAGCATCGCTCTTTGCTCGCAACGCCTGATATCTCTTTTCCGAAAAACGTCTATGTCGCCCGCAGAAGCTCAGGTGCGCATCATCGCGCTGCGTTCTGAAATCAGTCATCACGACGAGCTGTATTATCGCCGCGCGCAGCCGGAGATCAGCGATTACGATTACGATCAGCTGAAGCGCGAGCTCGCGGATCTCGAACGCGCGTTTCCCGAGTTTGCGCAATCGCACGAGGTCGCGTCGCCCACCGAGAAAATCGGCGACGATCGCACGGAAGGTTTCGCGCGCGTGAAACATCGCCAGGCGATGACCACGCTCGACAACACGTATGACGAAAACGAACTCCGCGAATTTCACGCGCGTCTGGTCAAGACGTTTGGCACCGACGAACTCGCGTACACGGTCGAACCTAAAATCGACGGCGTGGCTGTGAGCCTCACTTACGAAAACGGACGTCTCGTGCGCGCGGTCACGCGTGGCGATGGCGAAGAAGGCGATGATGTCACGGTGAATGTCCGCACGATCCGCGGATTGCCGACGCAACTGACTCCTCCCGCCGATTTGCCGAGCGGACGGCTGCCCGATTTGATCGAGATCCGAGGAGAGATTTTTCTGCGCGACGAAGAATTTCGCCGCATCAATCAACTCCAGGAGGAAGCCGGCGAAGATGTTTACGCCAATCCGCGCAATCTCGCCGCCGGCACGCTCAAGCAGCTCGATCCCGCGCTGGTGAAATCGCGCCGCCTCGAGATCGTTTTGTACGGCCTTGGCGCGTGCGAACCGGTGCCCTCGGAGGTCGGCTTCGATTCGCAGACGGAGTATCACGAACGTCTTCGTGCGTGGGGGCTGCCCGTTGTGGAAAAGTTTTGGAGCGTGCTCGGCATCGACGCGGTGATCGGCGCGATCCACGAGCTCGACGCGCAACGTCGCTCATTCGCATACGCGACGGATGGCGCGGTGGTGAAACTCGATTCATTCGCGAAGCAGCGTGCGGTGGGTTATCGCGGCACGGACGCGCAAGGTCGCGCACAAGCGGCGCGCAAACTTTCTCCACGTTGGGCATGCGCGTATAAATTTGCTCCCGATCGCGCCGAGACGCGTGTGAATGCGATCACGATTCAAGTCGGCCGAACCGGCGCGCTCACGCCGGTGGCGGAACTTGAGCCGGTGTTGTTGGCGGGCACGACGGTCAAACGCGCGACCTTGCACAATGCTGACGAGATCGCGCGCAAAGACGTGCGAGTGGGCGATGCCGTGTTGATCGAGAAAGCCGGCGAGATCATCCCGGCGGTCGTCAAAGTGCTTGTGGAAAAACGCGCGCCTTCGTGCGTGCCGTATGTGTTTCCCGCGGAGTGTCCCGTTTGTCGCACGCCCGCGATTCGCAACGAAGGCGAAGTGGTATGGCGTTGCCCGAATCCGGAATGTCCGGAAAAAGTGCGGCGTCGCATCGAACATTTCGCGTCGAAGGCCTGCGTGGATATCGACGGTCTTGGCGAAGAGATCGTGGATCTGTTGTTGAAGAACGGACTCATCCGCAGCGCGGCCGATCTGTTCGAGCTGAAGCGCGAGCAATTGCTGCCGCTGAAAAAGTCCGGCGAGATCTGGGCGAATAATCTGATCAAGGCGATCGATGCGCGACGCCATGCCGATCTGTGGCGCGTGATTCACGGACTTGGCATTCCGCAAATCGGCGCGGCTGCGGCGAAAGATTTGGCACGACGTTTTCGTTCACTTGATGCCCTCGCGGAGGCGTCGATCGACGACATCATCAAGATCGATGGGTTTGGCGAAAAAACCGCCGAGGCCGTGCGCGCTTGGTTTAACGTGCCGGTGAATCGCGCGCTCGTGAGCGAACTCCAGCACGCAGGGCTGCAACCCACGCCGCCTGCGGCCACCGACGAAAACAATCCGATCGCGGGAAAAACCTTCGTGCTCACGGGCACGTTGCCGACGCTCACGCGCGAAGAAGCCACGCAGAAAATCGAAGCGGCAGGCGGCAAAGTCAGCAGCAGCGTCAGCAAGAAAACGCACTACGTGGTCGCAGGCGCCGAAGCGGGTTCGAAACTCGAAAAGGCGAGGGCGCTGGGCGTCACCGTGATCGACGAAGACGCGTTTCTGCGGCTGTTTTCCGAGAGCACGGGCGAGTGAAGGGCCGTAAACCCGGCGGAAAAGAGACTTTCCAAGTAGGGGCCCATCCCTATGACTTCTCCTTTTATGCAGAAAACCCTCATCATCTTTAAACCCGATTGCGTGCAAAAGAAGCACGTCGGCGCGGTCATGGACCGCTTTGAAAAAGCCGGCTTTGCCGTCATCGGCTGCAAAATGATCCGACTCACGCCCGAGCTGCTTCGCGCGCACTACGCGCACGTCGCCGACAAACCGTTTTATCCCGAAATCGAGAAATTCATGGCCTCGCATCCGGTGATCGTCGCCGCGCTGCAGGGCGAAAACGTCGTCGCGAAAGTCCGCGACCTCCTCGGCCCGACCGATTCCCGCAAGGCAGCCAAAGGCACGATCCGCGGTGATTTCGGCACCGACATGATGGTGAACGTCGTGCACGCCTCGGACAGCGAAGAGAACGGCAAGATCGAGATCGCCCGTTTCTTCAAAGACGAGGAGCTGTTCGCCTAAACAGCAGCACTGCGCTCCCGAGCGTTTGTGATTTCTAATCCGCGCCACTCACGGCGCGGATTTTTTTGTGCCTCATGAGAATGGACGAAGAGCAACGCCGGCAAAGCCGAATGCGATCACGCTCTCGCGTCGCTGAAGATCCCTCGACCTCGCTCCCGCCTCGGAGAGTGGTGCCAAGACTCGGAATCGAACCGAGGACACGAGGATTTTCAGTCCTCTGCTCTACCAACTGAGCTATCTTGGCGTTGGAAAGGAGGGTGAGGTTAAAGGATGCTCGTTTTGACGCGTCAATGGGATTTTCGCGGAAGTTGCTGAACTTTCTTCGGCTCTATCGGAAAGGCGGTTAGCGGCGCCGGCGTTGGTCGCGTGGCCAGCGTGGAGGAACGAATTGCGCGCCCCTGCCGAAGCGGCGAAGACAGTCGTATTGGGTGCGCGAATACAGGCTCAGGAGGCGAGAAGCGACTTGAGATCGGCCAAGGTGAGTTTGGACGAAATCGCATCGCTCGCTTCGAACACATCGGCAAGCAGCGCACGTTTGGATTCCTGAAGATGCAGGACCTTTTCCTCCACCGTGCCGGCGCAGATGAGTTTGTAGCTGGTGACGACTTTCGTCTGGCCGATGCGGTGCGCGCGATCGGTGGCCTGTGCTTCGACGGCGGGATTCCACCACGGATCGAAATGCACCACGGTATCGGCCGCGGTGAGGTTGAGACCGGTGCCGCCGGCTTTCAGCGAGATAAGGAAAATCGGGATGTCGTCGGAGCGATTGAAACGATCGACCTCGGCCTGGCGGGCCTTGGGCGGCATCGAACCGTCGAGATACGCGAAAGGGATGTCCTGATGTTCGAGTTCCGCGCGCAGCAATCCGAGCAAGGCCGTGAATTGCGAGAAAACGAGAATGCGGTGTCCCGCGTCGATCGCTTCGGCGAGCAACTCCTGAAACGCGTCGAGCTTTGCGGATTCGAACGCGTTTGCCGGCGCGGAACCGGCGGGGAGCAGGCGCGGATCGCAGCACACTTGGCGCAGCCGCAGCAGTTGCGTGAGCGTGGCGAGACGCAGCGCATTTTCGCTGGCGCCGCCGGCTTCGAGGTCGAACAACGCGCGTTCCGTTTCTTCCTGAATGCGGCGATAAAGCGCGGCCTGCGCCGGCGGCAGCTCGCAGTAGAGCACTTGCTCGATTTTTTCCGGCAGCTCGGGGGCGACGGATTTTTTGGTGCGACGCAAAATGTACGGCGCGGTTTTCGCGCGCAGACGTTCGTCGAACCAAGCGCGCTCATCGGCTTTGGTGCCGGCGGGCGGACGATCGATGTAGCCCGGCATGAGCACTTCGAAAAGCGAGCGAATATCATCGAGACTGTTTTCGAGCGGCGTACCGGTGAGAAGAAAACGTCCCTGCGCCTGAAGAATGCGCAGCGCCTGCGCGTTTTGAGAGCGACGATTTTTGAGATGCTGCGCTTCGTCGGCGATCAAGCAGGTGAAATCGACGCCGGAGAAAAGTTCGCGATCGCGCGTCAACGTTCCGTACGAGGTGATGACGAGCGCGTAAGGCGAAAAATCTTTGGCGCGGGCGAGACGCTGCTGGCCGTGGTGAACAAACACGCGCAGCTCCGGCGCGAAACGCGCGGCTTCACGGCGCCAGTTTTCCACGAGCGAAGCCGGACAAACGACGAGCGACGGACCGGTCGCGCGCTCGCCGTGAAGTGACGCAAGCAGCGCGAGCGCTTGGAGCGTTTTGCCGAGCCCCATCTCGTCCGCGAGAACGCCTCCGAGTTGATGACGATGCAGATGCCAGAGCCACGCGACCCCGATCTTTTGATACGGACGAAGAAACGCATCGAGCTGCGGAGGCACGGGCGCCGGCGTGAGTGCCGATAGATTTCGCAGCGCCGCGCTGCGCGCACGCCAGGCGTCGGGCGGCTGAAAATGCGGCGCGATTTCTTCAAGAATCGCCTCCGCCTCGGCGAGACGTGCGGCGCTGACGCGATGCGTCCGACGCGTGATGCCGCCCACGGCGCCCTCGCTGGCGAGAGCACGTTGTGCGGTGGCGAGGCGCGAAAGTTGATCGGGCGGGATCAGGTAAACCTGGCCGTCGTCTTCGACATAACCGCGCCCGGAAGCGGCGGCGGCCTGTATTCGATCTTCGGATACGCGCCCGGCGCGGAGCGCGAGCGTGACATTGTAGCCCGAGCCATTGTCCACCGCGTCGCAGACGATCTCTGTGTGGCGGAAGCGCGCGGTGTTTTTCTCGAAATTATCGGTGAACTCGGCGTGCCATTCTTCGCGCAAACGCGGGCCGTGCGTGGCGAGGAAGTTGAGCACTTTGTGGCGATCGCGCAGCCACCACTTGCGTGAACTGGGCTCAAGCACGAAGCCGGAGGATTTCAGGAGCTCCAAGGCGGGCCCGTAAAGGACGCTTTCGCGCGACGGCAGGCTGACGGCGAGAAAATGTTCGGAACCATCGATTGTGAGCGGCGTGTGGCTGACGAACGAGGTCGCGCGTGGCCGGGCCGGGGATGCGCGCGGTTCCGGTATCGAAGGTCTGGATACAGGCGTGGGATCGTCGAGATGCTCGCTGACACCACGGAGACGCGGACCGACCCAGAGCAGCGTTGTTTGCGGTGCGTTTACCCAAGCGAAGACAGGCAGACCCGTCGCCGCGGAAACGAGCTCGCGGAGCTGCGCGCGGGTGAGCTGGAGAAACGCGGGCGGCTGCGCGGTGCCGCAGAGACGCTGCAAGGCGGCGAGCACGGGCAGCCATTCGGGCTTTGGCGGAGCGCTCAGGTCGAGCTCAACCTTGACCGCGATGGCGTCGCGCGGAGCGGCGGCGGCGAGATTGGGCGGCAGAAACAAACGGAGCATCGGGACACGTTTTTAGCAGCGGCAGACGACGCGAGATTTTTTGCGTCGCCCGGCTGGGAGAATGAAAAAGCCCCGCACAGGCGGGGCTCGGTGGGAAAGCGGATAAATGCGCGCGATCAGACTTCGATCTTGTTGATGCGGGCGATGTGTCGGCCGCCTTCGAATTCGGTGGCGAGCCAGGTTTTCACGATCTTGAGCGCTTCGGCTTCGGTGACGGTGCGTTCGCCGATGGAGAGCACATTGCCGTCGTTATGAGAACGGTTCCAGATGGCGACCTGTTCGTTCCAGCAGAGGCCGCAGCGGATGCCTTTGACCTTGTTGGCGACGATGGCTTCGCCGTTGCCGGAGCCACCGAGGACGATGCCGCGTTCGAATTCGCCGCGGGCGACCGCTTCGGCTGTCGGGCGGATGAAGTCGGGATAGTCGCAGGATTCGGCCGAATAGGTGCCGAAATCGCGGACGGTGTGGCCTTCGGCCAGGAGCATGGCCTTGATGGCTTCCTTGTATTTGAAGCCGGCGTGGTCGGAGCCGATGGCGATCTTGAAAGTCTTCATGTTGGATGAACTTGAGGGCGGATATGTTGTCCTGAGGGAGGAGTTTTCGATTAACCAGAAAAAAATCCCAACGATGAAAACGTCCCGCTTCGCATCCCTCCTGTCCGTGATTCTGTTGGCGGTGTTTTCCGCCTGTTCCACGCCCGATTCGCGTATTCGTGCGAACAAAGCCGAGTTTGATGCGTTGCCGGCGGAGACGCAGGCGAAGATTCGCGAGGGCAAGGTCGAGGTCGGGTTCACGCCCTCGATGGTGTTGATGGCGCTGGGCGATCCGGATCGGCGTTATTCGAAGACCGGCGAGAGCGGCCAATCGGAAGTATGGGCCTATCAGGATAAAGGACCGGCGTTCAGCTTTGGCGTGGGTGTGGGCGGAGGCAGCGGGCGCACCGGCATGGGCGGCGGCATCGGCGTCAGCACGGCAGGCGATCGCACCGACGATAAACTGCGCGTGATCTTCGAAGGCGGTCGCGTGGTTTCGATTGAAACACGCGCGCGCTAGACGTGTCGCAACCCTGACGGACGGTCCGCCGTCATTACCCCTTCAAAGCGCATTCGTTCCCTTGCGGGCGCGAGCGCGCGGCGTTAACGTTTATTATGAAAACAAAAACGATCCACTTCACGAAACGCACGTGGCTCGTCTTCGGTGTGCTGGTTGCGCTGGTGCTGGCAGGCTGCGCCACGCCCGAGTCGCGCATACGCAAGAATCCAGCGTTCTTCGAAAGCCTTTCGCCCGATGATCAGCAGACGATCCGCGAGGGGCGTGTGGCGCTCGGCTTCACGCGCGACATGGTACGTCTGGCGCTGGGCGATCCCGACCGACGCATGACGAGAACCACGGCGCAAGGTGTCAGCGAAGTCTGGCGTTACACGACCTACGAGACGGACGATGGCGTGTATTTGTATCGTGGATACTACCATCGTTACCACGGCTGGGGACATCCGTTTTATCCGTACTACCTCAACTACGGTGCGCGGCGCACGCGTGATTATCTGAAAATCACCTTCAGCGGCGACGTGGTCACGCAGATCGAGGAAGAACAATAAGCCCCGACAACGCCGGGCTCAGGCCCGGATGTTGCAGAACAAAAAAGGCGGCCTCGAAACGAGGACCGCCTTTTTGCTGTGCGCGGAGAACGACGGGAGAGCCTCAGTTTTGCGCGGGGATGTTGAACGGAACGGTGACGCGCGTGCGGACGAGGCGGCCGTTGACCGTGCCGGGCTTGAAACGCCATTTCGCAACCGCTGTGAGGCACGCGCGACCAAGCGCCGAATCGGAAGCATCCTCGATGCGCAGGTCGGTCGGAATGCCGTCCTTGCCGATGATGCAGGTGATTCGGACGGTGCCGCCCTGGCTGAGCATCGCGGGCGTGAGCTCGGGTTCGACGATGCTGATCTGCGCGGGACGTTCATCGAGTTCGCTCAGACGCATGACGCGTTCGGAGTCGAGCAACGTGGCCGCGAGCGAGAGCTTCTTGCCAGCCTCGATCGTGCCCTTAATGGTGACCGGATCCATGCCGCGCTGAGTGACGACATAAGACACGGGACCGGGCTCGAGATCGTTGAGCGTGAGCGGCGTCTGGCCGATCGCAGAACCATCTTCGCGCAGCACCGTGGCTCCTGACGGAGTGCTGGTGATCGCGACCGAGCCGCCGATGAAGGTACCGCGGACGGGCGTGGTGCTGTTGCGCTGTACGGAAACTTTGGATACGTAAGCGGGCCAGTTGGCGCGCGAAATGGAGACCTGGTATTCGCCGACCGGGAGACCTTCGACCGTCGCGGGCGTTTTGCCGGTGCGGACATCGGAGGCGAAGAGCTTGCCAGCGGGCTTGATCTCATAGTCGAGCCCCTCGGGATCGCTGCTAAGCGACACGGTGCCGACCTGACGGACGAGTTTCACGATACCGAGATCGGTGATCTCGTTTTCCTTCACCTCGACGGTGCGCTGTTCGACATCGTAGCCGTCCATCGAGATGGTGATCTCGTAGCGACCGAGACGCAGATCGTTCCAAGTGGCCGGGGTGGTGCGCGGCGCGCGATCGCCGACGGTCACGGACGCACCGGCCGGATCGGAGTGAACGACGAAACCGCCGCGGGCATTGAGAAGCCGTTCTTTGGTGGAGAGGAGTTCCTGCTCGGCGCGTTGACGGGCGGCTTCGGCTTCGGCGGCCAACTTCTGGCGGAGTTCCTCGGCTTCGCGTTGGCGACGCTCTTCGGCGGCTTTCGCCTCTTCCTGAGCGCGGATACGCGCGGCGGCTTCTTCGGCGGCGCGTTGTTCCAGCTCTGCGATGCGGGCGCGTTCCGCTTCCTTGGCTTTGTTGTTCGACTGGATGAAGAGAAAACCGCCGATAACCAGAGCGACCACGACGACGGCGCCGATGATCAAAGGCATGTTGCTCTTTTTCTTCGGGAAAGGCGCGGGGGTGGCGACGCGAGCGGCGGACGGAGCGGGCGCGGGCTTCGAAGCGGGCGCCGGCGCGGGGGCAGGTTTCGAAGCTTCGGCTTTGGCGGGGGTCTTGGCAGGAGCCGGAGCGGGCGTGGGCTTGGCCGGAGCGGGAGAAGGTTTGGATTCGGGAGCTTTGGCGGCCGGTGCTTTCGGATCGGCGGGCTTGGCGGCCGCAGCCGGCGCGGGTTTGGCGGGTTCTGATTTTGCCTGTTCCGCTTTGGCCGGAGGCGTGACAACCGTGGCAGGTTTGGCGGCGGCCGGTTGTGCTTTCGCGGGCTCGGCAGGCTTGGTCGCTTCCGCGGGTTTCGCGGCTTCAGAGGGTTTGGCCGGAGCGGGCTCGGCGGGTTTTGCGGGAGGCGTGATGACGACCGCAGGTTTGGGCGCGGCCGCGGGTTCCGGCGCGATGGCGGGGACAAACGGTGCAGCGGCGACAGGCGCGTTTTGGAGCGCGGGGTGCCATGGTGTCGCGTTGGCGGGATTGCGCAGATCGTAAGCGGCGACAGCGCTGAGAACGCCGAGCCAGCTCGGCGAAATGGCGTCCGCTTTCGCTTCACCAGTGAAAGAAAGTTTCTGCGCGCCGGCCCAACCGGCGGTGTCGGGCGTGAACGCTTTCAGGCTCAAGGCCGAGGCGATGTTCTGCGCGATCCAACCCTGTTTCGCGAGGATACCGCTGCACAACACCGACGCGGGCGCGACGGCGCCGAGCGCGGGCAGGCTTTGTTTGATGCCGTTGACGAGCGGCTCCACGATCTTGGCGGCGGAATCGGAGAAATCGTAGCTCTCGTTAAACAAGAGACGCGCGGCGGAACCGCGGAATTTCAAACCGAGCGCTTCTTGCGTGGAGCCGGCGAGCGTGTCGAAACCGACGGAGGCGGAGGAGAAGCCGGTGACGCCTTTGGCGGTGATGAGATAAAGGTCAGTGCGCGTCTCGGAGATATCGCAGAGCAGGACCGGCGAACCTGCTTGAGCGGTTTGCAGCGCGGTGGCGACGGCGCCGGTGAGCGAGAGTACGGCGGATTCGCAACGCAGCAGTTCGAAGGACCATTCCTTGAGGCGCGCGATCGTCTCGTCGGCGGAAGATTTCGGAGTCGCATCGAGCAACCACGGTTCGCCATTTTCGGGAGCGCGGCCGTCCTTTGCGTTTACCCAACTCCAAGCGGGCGCGCCCGCGTCGCTGAGTTTTTCTTTTGCGAACTCCTCGGCGGCGGAGCTGGTTTTGATTTTTTGCGCGAGGGCGGCATCGGCGAGGAAAGCCTGGCGAGATTTCAGACGCAGGAGAGCGACGGCGCGGGCAGGGGAGCCTGCGGTCTTGATTTCGCCGAGCAGGGATTCGACGGCGGCATTGTCGCTCAGCGCGATCTCGCGGATAGTGTCGACCGCGCGCGGGGTCTCACGGAGATTGGCACGCGCGATGATGAGGTTGGTTTCACCGAGTTCGATGAAGTATCCGAGGGAGTCGATGGCGCTCATTTAGGTTGTCAGAATAAAGGGGATTGGGGGCTGTTCCCCCATTAAAAGTCAGGATGTGCAACGACGCATTGGCCCGAGATGTTAAGAGGGAAATGCACAGCGTCGGTTCTGTAACATAACGTTAACGTGGAAAGCTAGATAAGGGTTACTGCCTAGTTTTACGTCTGATTGACGGAATTAGTCTTAACGTTTGTGCGCGAGTCCCCGAAAGACATAGGATGGTCAGCGCCAAAATCCTGCTTGTTCAGCACAATCAAGTGCTTCGTCAGGCCCGCTCGTTGGTGTTCGGCGGTGCTTTCTTTCATGCCCTATCCCTTCGGGAATCTTCGCAGATTCGCGACTATATCGCCCGCGAGAGCGTTGACGTGATCCTTGCCGACTGTCGCGGCGCGGACGCGAGCGGGCTCGATTTCGTCGAGTCGCTGCGCAAGGCGCAGCCGCGCGCGAAGGTGATCCTTGTCGCGGACGGTCTCGATCTACCGACCGTCGTGCGCGGCATCCGACTCGGCGTGAAGGATGTTTTTCAACCGCCGCTCGATCTCGAGGCGTTGATGAAACGCATCACGGAGTTCGCCGGAGCGCGCGAAGGCGCAGGCGAAGCGTTGCGCGCTGCCGACTGGAGCAGCCTCGAAGAATTTTTCTCCGATTCGCCGTCGCCCGGCGTGAATACCGAAACGGCGAAGGCCGGCCCGCCCGCGACCTCGCGCAAAGAACGTTCGCGTCCTTCCGCCGAGAACGACGCGGTGCGCGATGAGCTCGCGAAAGAACGCGCCTCGCTCGCCGCCGAACGCACGCGTCTGGCCGAAGAGGCGAAGAAACTCGAGCAACGCGTCGCGAGCCTCGAATCCGAGCGTGCGAAGATCGCCGACGGCCTCACGCGTCTCGCGGAAATTTCTTCTGCAGAATCCAAGTTGGCCGAGCGCGAAGCGGCCCTCGCGGCCGCGCAAAAGAAACTCGCCGAAGACCAGGAAGCGCTCGATGCCGAGCAGGCGCTGCTCAAGCAGTCGTCCGCGAAAAAACAGGCAGCCTCCAGCGACGCCGCCGAGCGCGAACGTCTCGAAGCGGAAAAGAAACGTCTCGCCGCCGAGGCCGCCGCGCTCGAAGCCGCCCGTCGCGAAATCGGCGATGCCGAAATGCGTGTGATCGAGCTGCGACTCGAAGCCAAAAAACTCGAGACCGAAGCGAAGACGCTCAAGCAGGAGCGCGACGCGATTTCCGCCGCGCAAAAGAAACTCGCCGAAGAACAGGCGAAACTCACCGAAGCGCTCGCGCAGTTGGAAGAGAAGCGCAAAGCTGATGCCGCTCGTTCGAGCGAGTTGGCGCGCGAGCAGCAGAAACTGGCCGAGGCCGAAGAGGCGATCGCCACCGAGCGCGCCGCCTTGAAAAAGGCCGAACAAAAACTCACCGCCGAACGCGCCGAACTCGAAGCGAGTCAGGAAGCATTCTCGAAACGCGAAGAAGCGCTTCGCAAACAGGAGGCCGATGTCAAAGCACTCACGGCGAAGGCGCAGTCTGAAGCGACCGCGCTGGTGGCCACCGCCAAGGCCGAGGCCGAGCGCGAAAAAGCGCAGCTCGCCGAAGCGCAAGCCGCGCTTGCCGCCGATCGTGCCGCGTTGAAAAAAGCCGAGCAAAAACTCGCGGTCGATACGGCCGAAATCGAACAGCTCACCGCGTCGCTCGCGAAGAAAGAAGCCGAGCTGAAAGAGCAGGAGGCGCGCGTAAAATCGTCGCTCGAAAAAGCGGAAGCCGAAGCCGCCGCGATCGTCGCGAAGGCCAAGAAGACCGCCGACGAAAAAGCGCGTTCGCTCGCCGAAGCGGAAGAAGCCATCGTGGCCGAACGCGCGGCGTTGAAACAGTCCGAGAAAAAGCTCGGCGACGAAAAATCTGCATTTGCAAAAGAGACCGCCGCGTTTGCCGAACGCGAAAAAGCGCTCGCCGAAAAAGAGAAGGCTGTGCGCGATCAGGAAGCGCGGACGAAAGCCGATTACGAAGCGGCCAAAGCCGAGGCCGACCAACTCCTCAAGAAGGCCCGCGTCGAAGCCGCCGCGGAGCAGAAGAAGTTGGCCGACGGACAAACGGAACTCGCCGCCGCCAAGGAAGCGTTGAAAAAAGCGGAGCAGAAAAATGCGACGGAGCGCGCCGAATTGGAATCGCTCGAGACATCGTTGCTCGAGCGCGAAGCCGCCGTGAAGGCGCAGGAAACCAAGGCGAAGACACTCGTCGAGAAAGCGCAGGCCGAGGCCGATGCGGTGCTCAAGAAGGCGCAGGCCGAAGCCAGCAAACAGCAGGTGAAGTTGGTCGAGCTCGAAGAGTCGCTGCTCGCCGAACGCGCGGCGTTGAAGCAATCCGAGAAAAAACTCGCCGCCGAACAGGCCGCGCTCAAATCGCAGGGCGACGAGCTCGCTTCGCGCGAGAAAGGACTTCGCGAACAGGAAGCGAAAGCCAAGGCCGCGATCACGCGCGCCGAAGCGGAGGCTGCGGAGATTGTTGCCCAGGCCCGCGCGGAAGCCGAGAAGGAGCACGCCGCGCTCGCCGAGTTGGAGAAGTCGCTCGCCGCCGAAAAGGAAACGCTGAAGAAGGCCGAGCAGCACTACGCCAAGGAGCGTTTGGAAATTCAGAAACAGACGGATCAACTCGCTGAACGCGAAGCCGCGCTGGTGGGCCGCGAAGCGAAGATCAAACAGCAGGAAGCCGAAGCGAAAGCGGCGCTCGAAAAAGCGCAGGCCGAAGCCGCGGACGTCCTCGCGAAAGCGCGAAAGGATGTGGAAGCCGAGCAGGCGAAACTCGCCGATCTCGAAACGGCGATCGCCGCCGAACGCGCCAGCTTGAAGAAAGCCGAGCAAGCGCTCGCCGTCGAAAAAGCCGAAATCGAATCGCAGGTCTCCGCGCTGGCGGCCGAGCGCAAGAAATTCGAAAGCGAGCAAGCCGCGATCGCCGCCGAAAAGGCGAAGCTCGCGAAGGAACGCGTCGCCATCGAAGAAGATCGCGAAGCGGCCAAACTCGCGGCGCAGCAAGGCGAGCAGAAGGTCAAAGCCGAACTCGCCAAAGTGGCCGCGTCGGAAGTGCGCATCAAAGAACTCGAAACCAAGATCAAGGCCGAGCAGGCCGAACTCGAAAAACTCGGCGCGGACGTCGAAGTGGCGCAGGCCAGACTCAAGGCCGATGTCGCCAAGTTCGAACAGTCGACGAAGGCGCTCGCCAAACGCGAAGCGGAGCTCGCCGACATCGAAGCGCGTCTGCAAGCGGAAGAAGCGGCGCTCAAGAAAGAAGCTTCGAAGAACGCGAAGGAACGCGAACTTTGGGAGATCGAAGTCGCCGAATTTCAGGCAGAGAAAAAGCGCTTCGCGGAACAGACCGCCGAGTTCGAAAAACGCCGCAAGCAAGTGCTCGAACAGGCCAAGGCGCTGCTCGAACGCGACGCGGGTTGAGCGATGGTTTTCCCTCCCGGCCGTTCATGTGGTGCGCGGTTGGACGGGCAAAATTGGCCGCGGTTGACCGCGATCGTCGCGATGGAGCCAAGTTATTTTCGTTCAAGATGTCGGACGTGAGTTTTTACTCTCGCGCCCGAGGGCGTTTGATGGTTGCACTCGTGTCCTTATTTCCATGAGTGCCATCAATTCTTTCTTACTCCAAAATAATCTCCGTATCGCCACCAACCCCTGCGTCAGCCCCGACTTCTGTTTAGACTGGGCTTCGCTGAGCGCGAAGGTCGCGAAGGGTGCGGTGAAGGAGTGGCCGAAGAGCCGCTTCGAAACGGCCGCCGGTCAATGGACGCTGGTCGAAGATGAAACGGGCGATACCGCCTGGAAGCTCGCCGCGAAGTCCGGTGTGGACGCGGTGAATGTGCTTTCCGATGGCGTTGCGATCTCCGGCGGTGCGGCGTTTCCGGCGACGTTCGAGAATTTGTTGAAGCTCAAGAATCTCATTCAGGAGCATAATCCCGCCTCGACGATTTTCCCGACTGCTTCGCAGAAACTCGGTCAGAGCACGCTCGGCATCGGCGCGCGTTTCACGACCTTGCACTGGCCGGCGGTGGAGTGGGCGATGAGCGCGCTGGAGATCGGTGTGACGGCCAATCAAAACTCGATCCCGCGCGAACTCGTTTTCGACGTCGATGCGATGCTCGCGGGCAAACTCGACACCGTGCCGTTCCCCTTCATCGGCACGAACGTTCCCGAAGGCCACCAAGGCCAGAGCGTCGAAGGCATGAGCCATGGCTGCGTGCTTTCGAAGCTGAAGACCGGTTTCCATCATCGCGGCATCGCGTGGAGCTTTAACGCCGACCACCAACCGATCGGCGGCAAATTCGACGTGCGCGAAGATCAGCTCGTGAAGGGCTGCGTGCTCGCGAGCTACATCACCTTCGATCTTTCGCCCGAACTCGCGCAGACCAAAGTCGCCGACGACGCCGCGGCCTGGGTGCAGGCCAATGTGCCCGCCGAAATCGTCGCGAAAGTGAAAGCGCGTGTCGCGGCCGTGGGCCTCACGCTCAACGAAGCGGAATTCGCCAAGCTCCTCGCGTATGTGTGGCCGTCGTTGCAGAAGATGAAGGTGCGCGACGAGAAATACGCCGCCGCCCGCGCGAAGTTGTTCACGACGCCTGTCGGCCGCGACTATCTGCGCGAACTTTCGATCGACGAACTGCCCGGTCTCACCACGCCGGAAACGACGGCGATCATGCTTTCGCTGTGCGAAGCGCTCGGCATGAAGATCCACTTCGTGGCGCCGGCATTCGGCTTCCAGAAGAACATGCCGTATCCCGACAACAACGCGCTGCGCGTGTTGATCGAGAAGCAATGGAACGTCTGCAAACAATTTGGCGCGAGCATCGGCTTCCACTCCGGCTCCGGCAAATCCGCGGAAAACTACCGCGTGATGGGCGAAGTCACGGGCAGCCGCCTCGAGATCAAGACCAGCGGTCGCTACACCTACGAAATGGGCCGCGCGCTCTTCGCTTCGAAGAATCCCGCCGATCAGGCGCTCTGGAGCGATTGGTATAAATTCACCATCGAGCTCGCCGTGAAAGGTGCGTTCAGCACCGACGAGACCGAGCAGAAGATGGCGCGCACGTTCATCACCGAAGCGCTCGTGAAATCGAACAAGGAAGCCAATGTCTTCGCGGGCGTGGACACCGTTCGCCAGGCGCTCGATGCGCTTCCGCCGAGCCCGGAACACATGTTCTGGTTCGAATACAACTTCCTCTACGTGCTAGCGGCGAATGGCAAAGCGGAGAAGAGCGCGCTCGGCGATCACTCGCCGGCGGGTTATCAGCAGCGCGCCCGCTTCTATTCGATCAGCGACGAAGGCCGCCTGAACTTCTCCAAGAACATCGCGAGCTACATCGTCTTCCTCGCCGAGACCACCGGTCTCGCGCCGAAGGAACGCTGCGACGCCGCCCTCAAGGTGCTCGAAGGCTACACGACGATGGATCAGCTGCTCGACGGCATCAGCCGTTGAGGTCGTCGCGTCGCGCGGATGCGCGTGCGACGGAAGCGCCAAGTTTCAAAAGGCCAAGCGCCAAAACAGAGCGCGCCGGATTTTTCCGGCGCGCTTTTTGTTGGCGATTTTTTCGCTTGGGGAAGCGCCGGCCGCGGGCCGGCTTTCGGGAGAAATTGCCGGCGAGCCACCGGCGCTCCAGCTCAGAAACCTTGTTTCTGCAGCGCGGCGCTGAGTTCTTGCATGAAAGCCTGCGCGTCGGCGGCGGACGGGCGATAGCCGGGCTGGCTGATTTCGGTGAAGCCGGGACGGCCGTAGTTGTCGACGATCCATTTACCGGTCACCCCATCGCTGAAGGTCACGCTGCCGCTGGCCATCGCACCGGGGATGAGGTTCACCTTGTCGACTTCGACGCGGACCGAGCCGCCGAGGACTGCGGCATCAGCGTCGGCCGGAGCATCGGCGTCATCAGCGTACGCACCGTCTTCGAGATCGTCGGGCACCTCTTGATCAGCGACGGCGGGGCCTTGTTCGCCCGCGGGAGCGGCGGCGCGGGTTTTGGAGAGATCGTTGGTGTCGGCTTTGGGCGCCGCGTCTTTGAGCGTGAGATCGAGGTCGTCCACGAGAAAGCGGACGTCCATGTACGTCATCGTGATCTTAAACTCCTCCTGAAGTTTCTTTTGGATGGCGGACAAGTTATCGCCGGCGGCGACCCAGGAGGCGACGGTTTGCTTTTGCTCGGGTGTGAGGCTCATGAGGAAAGAGAGAAGGGTGAGTGGTGAAGAGTGAACGTTCTGAGCCGGATGGAAAGCCGCGGAAAGTACTGCGTTGGATTCCGGGCGATTGCAACCGGATGAATGGCTGAAGCACACGCATGGCGGCTTCGCTCCGTTGCGATTCAAAAAAGAAGGGCGCCGTCAAGCCGGCGCCCTTGAATGTTATTTGAGGACTTCGGCGAGCGCGGCGGTGTCTTTGCCGCCGCCCATGGCGAAGTCGGGTTTGCCGCCGCCTTTGCCGCCGAGTTTGGCGGAAAGTTCGGAGACGAGTTTACCCGCGAGGATGCCGGCTTTGTTGGCGGCGGGAGACGCGAAGGCGACGATGCTCGCTTTCTCGCCGATGGCGGCGCCGAGCTGGACCACGCCTTCGCCGAGCTTGGCGATGACCTGGCTGCCGAGTGCGCGAAGCGCATCGGGCGTCTCGACCGAAACGACGGCGCTGACGAATTTGAGTCCATCGCGCTCGACGGCTTTGGCGACAAGTTCTTCGGCGAGGCCGGCGGAGGCTTTTTGTTCAAATGCCTTCAATTTCTTTTCGATCTCGGCCTTTTGGGCGAGGAGGAGATCGAGTTTCTTGACGGCATCGTGTGGCGCGGTGGCGAGCTGGGCGCTGAGCGAGGTGAGGATCGATTCGCGCTGGGCGATGTAGTCGAGTGCCGCCTGACCGGCGACGGCTTCGATGCGGCGCGTGCCCGCGGCGACCGCGGCTTCGGAAACGATTTTGATGAGACCGATCTCGCCGGTGGTGGCTACGTGCGTGCCGCCGCAGAGCTCGCGGCTGTAGCCGCCGATATCGACGACGCGAACGATCTTGCCGTATTTCTCGCCGAAGAAGGCGAGGGTGCCCTCGGGCTTCTTGTCGAACTCGGTTTCGTAGGTATCGACCTTGGCGTTTTCGAGGACCTTCTCGTTGACGAGCTGCTCGACCTCGCGGAGTTGCGCGGGCGTCATGGCCTCGAAATGCGAGAAGTCGAAACGCATGCGCTCGGGAGTCTTCGAGGTACCGGCCTGGCGAACGTGCGTGCCGAGAACCTTGCGCAGGGCCCAATGGATCAAGTGCGCGGCGCTGTGGTGGCGCGAGATGGCGCGGCGGCGGTTGTTGTCGACGGTAAGATGGCTGGCGGCGCCGGCGGCCGGCAATTGGTAGCTGGCGGTTGGTAGTTGCGCCAGCTTGTGGAGATGGCGGCCGGACTTGTCCTTGATGGTATCCACAATCTCGATACACTGGCCGGCGACGGTGGCGAAACCGGTGTCGCCCGCCTGACCGCCCATTTCGGCGTAGAAGGGCGTGCGATCGAAAACGAGGAAGGTGTCTTTGCCGGTTTTAACGACGTCGGTGAGGATGGCATCGACGGGTTTGTCGGTGTCGATCGTGTAGCCGGTGAAGAGCGAGGCCTCGTAGGTCGTGGATTCGGCACCTTCGGTGGCGGCGACGATGATTTCTTTTTTCTGCGAAGCGCGTGCGCGTTCACGCTGAGCTTCCATGAGCCGCTCGAATTCCGCGGTATCGACGGTGAGACCACGCTCCGCGGCGAGCAGCTGAGTCATATCGAGCGGGAAGCCGAAGGTGTCGTAGAGAAGAAACGCATCCTGACCGGTGATGACCGGAGCCGACTTGAAAACGTTTTTCCAAGCACCGCGTGCCAGAGCTCGAATAGGATATTTCCCGAGGAGCCCCTTATCGTTCATGAAAACCAGTTCGCGCGCTTCGAGGCCATGTTCGTCGGAAGAAAAACCACTGGCTTGAAAGCCGATGCCTTCAGAGGACGCTCTGTCTGTGATGGCATGATAGAGCGCATCGCGTTCGAAGATCGCTAGACCGCGATCCAGCGTGCGGCCGAAGGATTCTTCTTCGGCGCGGATCACGCGGCGGATGATGTCCTGCTGTTGTTTCAACTCGGGGAAAACATCGCCGAGCGATTCGACGACGGGCTCGACGAGTTGTTCGAAGAAGCCGGTCTGCAGGCCGAGTTTTTTGCCGTAGAGAATGCCGCGGCGGAGGATGCGGCGGATGACGTAGTTGCGGCCTTCGTTGCCGGGGAGGATGCCGTCGGCGATGGCGCAGCTGATGGTGCGCGCGTGGTCGGCGAGGACGCGGAAAGCGATGTCGACGTTTTCTTGTTCGCTGAGGCCTTCGCGCTTGGTGGGGACGGTGCCTTGGTAGGTTTTTCCGGAAAGCGCGGCGACTTTTTTGAAGAGCGGCGCGAAGACGTCGGCGGCGTAGTTTGAAGGCTCGGCGGAGAAGTCCGTGAACTTTTTCGTCGTGGCCATGATGCCGGCGACGCGCTCGAAGCCCATGCCGGTGTCGACGTGTTTAGCGGCGAGGGGCGAGAAGGTGCCGTCGGCGTTGGCGTTGAATTGGATGAAGACGTGATTCCAGATCTCGATGCAGCGCGGGCTGGAGGCGTTGACGAGTTTGCGGCCTTCGAGCTCGTCGTCGCTTTCGTTGAGATTGAAATGGATTTCCGAGCACGGCCCGCAGGGACCGGTGTCGCCCATCTGCCAGAAGTTGTCCTTGCGATTGCCGTGGACGATGTGGATGGCGGGATCGAGTCCTTCCTTTTTGAAGAGTTCAGTCCAGATGTCGTTTGCCTCGTGGTCGAACTCGGACGGGTCGCCGGGCTTGGGCGCGTAGACGGTGGCGAAGAGGCGCTTGGCGGGGATGCCCCAGACTTTGGTGAGCAACTCCCAGCCCCAGGTGAGCGATTCTTTTTTGAAGTAGTCGCCGAAGGACCAGTTGCCGAGCATCTCGAACATCGTGTGGTGGTACGTATCGTATCCGACGTCTTCGAGGTCGTTGTGTTTGCCGCCGGCGCGGATGCACTTCTGCGTATCGGCCGCGCGGGTATCCTTCGCGGGGCGCACGCCGGCCCACGAGGAGACATCGGGCGCGCGATCGCCGAGGAAGATCGGCACGAATTGATTCATGCCGGCGTTGGTGAAGAGCAGCCCGGGCGAATCCGGCAGCAAGGACGACGACGGCACGATCGTGTGTCCGTGCGAAGCGAAGAAATCGAGAAAGCTCTGGCGGATCTGAGCAGAAGTCATGGTACGGGAAGGTGAGATTTCACCGCGGAGTCGCGGAGTGCGTAGAGGGCGCGGTGAGGACGAAACGTTTCAGGCCTTGGCGGAGCAAAGGCACATTAAAATTGATGAGTAGGGCGACGGGCAGGCGGCTGAGACGGAGGTAGGTCAGCACCTGAGCTTCGTGAATGGGTTCCAGATTCGCGACCGATTTTATTTCGAGAAGCACGGAGTCATTGACCACGAAATCGAGCCGATAAGCGGCATCGACGAGGCGACCTTTGTAGGAGAGAGGAAGCGGTTTTTGTTTTTGGAAAACGAGACCGATTGCGGTGAACTCTTCGGCGAGGCAGACCTCGTAGGCGGATTCGAGGAGGCCGGGACCGAGGTGCTTGTGCACCTCGATCGCGGCGCCGATGATTTTTTCAGTCAGAGAATTTAACTCCAAATCCATCTCCGCGCTCTCGGTGTCTCGGCGGTAAAGCTCAGAGGTTTGCGATGATGGCGTCGGCCATGGCTTTGGTGCCGACGGAGGGTTTGCCGAAGGCGATGTCGCCGGTGCGGACGAGGTCCACCGTGACCGTCTTGCGGACGGCGGCTTCGATCGTTGCGGCGATGGCGTCGAGGCCGAAGCTGTAGCGGAGCATGAGCGCGCCGGAGAGGATTTGCGCGCAGGGATTGGCGATGCCTTTGCCGGCGATGTCGGGCGCGGTGCCCCCGGCGGGTTCGAAGAGACCGAAGGGTTTTCCGTGCGAGTTTTTGCCGGTGCCGAGCGACGCGGAACTCATCATGCCGAGCGAACCGCAGATGACCGCCATCTCGTCGGAGAGGATGTCGCCAAACATGTTTTCCGTGAAGAGCACGTCGAACTGGTTGGGATCGCGCGCGAGCTGCATGGCGGCGTTGTCGACGTACATGTGCGAGAGCGTGATGTCCGGGTGATGCTTCGCGAAGTAGTCGGTGACGGTCTTGCGCCAGAGGACGGAGGTTTCGAGGACGTTGGCCTTGTCGACCGAGCAAACTTTTTTGCTGCGAGACTTCGCGGTGACGGCGGCGACTTCGGCGATGCGTTCGATCTCGGAGGTTTTATACACCATCGTGTCGACGGCCTGGAGTTCGCCGTTGGGGAGCGTGGTGGTGGCCTTGGGCTGACCGAAATAAATGCCGCCGGTGAGCTCGCGGATGCAGACGATGTCGATGCCGTTGGGGATGCGCTCGGATTTGAGCGGCGAGGCGTCGGAGAGATCCTTGTAGAGAAGACCGGGGCGGATGTTGGCGAAAAGATTAAACGCCTTGCGCAGCGGCAGGAGCGCGGCGCGCTCGGGCTGTTCTTTGGGCGGGAGATTTTCCCACTTCGGGCCGCCGACGGAGCCGAACAGGATCGCGTCGGATTGCTGGCAGATCGCGAGCGTGGATTCGGGGAGGGCTTTGCCGTGGTTGTCGATGCCGGCGCCGCCGACGTCGGCGAGCTGGTAGGAGAGCGTGAGGCCTTCCTTCTTCGCGACGTGTTCAAGCACGCGCAGAGCCTCGGTCATGACCTCGGGCCCGATGTAGTCTCCAGCGAGAACGGCGAATTTCAGAGTCGACATAAAAGGCACTGAAGTAGCGACCCGTGCGCGGCGAGGAAAGCGGGAAATGTGCGGGGGAAGAGTGAAGGGGGGAGGCGGAGGACGCTCAGGGAGGGAACGCGCAACTCCCAACGCTCAACGTCCAATGACCAATGGCGCTAAGAACCAAGTACCAATTCCCAATTCCCAAATACCAAATACCAACTACTAAGTACTAACTTCCAATTGCCCTCTACCCGACCACTAACTCCCAATGCATGTCAGGAAGATGTATTCATTGGAACTTGCGCGATGGGGGAAAGCGCGTGGATTGAGCGGGCGATGAAAATCCACGTGCTGCCCGCCGGGCCCATCCAGACCAATGCCTACGTACTGACCGCGCCCGAACGCGGAGAGGCTTTGCTCATCGATGCGCCGCAAGGGGTGTGGCCGGCCGTGAAATCGATCTTGGAGCGCGAAGGCTGCCGACTTGTGGAGCTCTGGCTCACGCACGGACATTTTGACCATATCCAAGGCGTTGAAGAAGTACTGGCGGCGACGGGCGTGACGTGTTTCGGGCATGAAGCTGATCGCGAAATGATGGCGTCGCCTGCGGTGGTGGAAGCGCGCCTCGGCTTTGAGCTTGGTCTGCAACCGGTGCACCCGGGCGGCTGGTTCACCGACGGAGAAACGCGTCAGATCCTCGGACAAAACGTGGAGGTGCGCGCGGTGCCGGGCCATTGTCCGGGCAGCGTTTTGTTTTATTTTCCCACGGAGTCGGTCGCGTTTTCCGGCGACGCGATTTTTGCGGGCAGCGTAGGACGCACGGATTTTGAAGGAGGGAGTTTTCCTGTATTGGAAAAATCAATACGCGAAAAAATCTACACCCTGCCCGAGGATACGCGGCTGTATCCAGGACATGGACCGGCGACGACGGTCGGTGTGGAGAAACGCGGCAATCCCTTTGTGCGTGCCTGACATGAGTGCCCGGCCGAAATCGGATAAAAAGGGCGCGGCGGCGGATGCCGCGAACGTCCACCAACCAACGCCCGACAGCCGGCGTCCAACTTCGGGAAACGTCGGTGGGGGCGGTGCTGAAAGCTCCATTGAAGTGAGTCGCGCCGAGAATGTGGGCACGCCGGAAGATCACCGCTTCATGGGACGCGCGCTGGAGCTGGCGCGTCAGGCGTGGGGCGAAACGCATCCGAATCCGATGGTGGGTGCGGTGATCGTCGAAGATGGCGTGATCGTGGCCGAAGGGTTTCACGCGCGCGATGGCGGACCGCACGCGGAGCGCGCGGCACTGGCGGCGCTTGGCCGCAAACCGAAACCAAGCGCGACCTTGTATGTGACGCTGGAGCCGTGTTCGACGCACGGGCGCACGGGCGCTTGTTGTGACGCGATTCGCGAAGCCGGCATATCGCGCGTGGTGGTCGGCGCGACCGATCCCAACGAAGCGCACGCGGGGCGCGGCTTTGCGGTGTTGCGCGAAGCGGGCATCGAAGTTGTTGCGGGTGTGCGCGCGTCGGAATGCGAAGATCTGAATCTGATTTTCAACCACTGGATCGTGCATCGCACGCCACTCATCGCGGCGAAATCGGCGACGACGCTCGACGGCAAAATCGCGACGCGCACCAGCGAATCGAAATGGATCACGGGCGAAGCGGCGCGCGAAGACGTGATGCGCTGGCGCCGACTGTTCCCGGCGATCGCGGTGGGCGCGGGCACGTTGCTCAAAGACAATCCGCGGCTGACGGCGCGCATCCCCGGCGCGGAAGAGTGGTCGCCGTGGCGCATTGTGTTCGACGGAGCACTTCGCAGCGCGTCGGAGCGCACGTTGCCGCGTTTGTACACGGATGAGTTTCGCGAGCGCACCATTGTCGTGACGACCTCGCATGGCGGCATCGGCTACATCCGCAAGCTGCGCGATCAAGGCGTGCGAGTGTGGGAGCTGCCTTCACCGACGCGCAATGTGCCGATCGCGGAGTTCCGGAAAAAATGCGCGGAGGAAAACATCACGGGCGTGTACCTGGAGGGCGGCGCGCAGCTGTTGAGCGCATTTTTGTACGAGCGACAGCTGGATTATTATTTCCTGTATCGTGCGCCGGTGCTGCTCGGCGACGAACGCGCGAAGGCGATGTTGTCGGGGTTGCGTTCGGAAAAATTGAACGAAGCGGTGCGACTGGCCGATGTGCGGCATGCGCATTTCGGCGACGACCAGTTGATGCGCGGCCGCGTGGTGTATCCGGCGAAGCTGCACATCGGCGACCGCACGGGAGGGGAGAAGACGGATGAGTGAAGGGGAAGGCCGAATGACGAATGACGAATGAGCAATGGGAGCGCCGGCGGCCCGCCGGCATCTTCGAGAAGCCGGCCAGCGGCCGGCGCTCCTATACTGCTTACTCGTCTTACACCGCTTAAAACTATGACGATCTATCT
>CALFXL010000021.1 GCA_937958045.1 uncultured Opitutaceae bacterium
TGGGGGCGACGGGCGCAACGGTGGGTGTTTATAGACTCTCTACAAACGGTGCGGCGTCCGTTTTCCCGTCGAGAAAGTTTTGTTGGTGTGGAAAAGGCGTTGATTCTACGCGTCATCCGGGCATTTCCAAGCGGTGAGCAACCTCACTCAATGAATTGGTATTACGCCATCAACGGCCAGCGGCAGGGGCCGGTCCTGCAACAAGAACTTGAGAAGCTGGTCAGCACCGGCGTTATCACTGAACAGACCTTGGTCTGGAGAGAGGGGATGACGGACTGGAAGTCTTTTGGCGATGTGCGGTCGTCGGGACTGCTGTCTGGCGGGACGACTGAAGATACCGCGGTGTGTGTGGTGAGCGGAAAAACTTTTCCGAAGCGCGAAATGATCCAGTTCGAAGGCAAGTGGGTCAGCGCTCAGCATCGCGATGAATTTTTTCAACGCATGCGCCAAGGCATGGCGCCGGTCGGAGAGGGCTTGGTGCCGGGACCGTATGGATACGGCGGATTCTGGCAACGCTTCGTCGCGAAGTTCGTCGATGGCATCATTCTCGCGGTCGTACTTGTACCGCTTAATATGATGATGTCGGTTGCCCTTTTGGGGGCGGTCAGTGTAGATCCGGAGGCAGGCGGAGGGGCCGTGGGACTCGCGGCTATTCTGCTGTTCCAATTGTTGACAATGATAGTCAACATCGGCCTCGGACTCATCTATAGTTTGTTCTTTGTTCGTAAATACCAAGCGACCCCGGGTAAAATGGCGATGGGGTTAAAGCTGGTCCGTTCGGATGGTTCTCATTTGTCGAAAGGTCGCATTATCGGACGTCACTTTGGCGAGATGCTCAGTCAGATGATCTTGAACATCGGTTATATCATTGCGGCTTTCGACAGCGAAAAGAAGTCGCTGCATGATATGATCTGCGACACACGGGTGATTAAAACGCGCTGATGTTTCGCGGCCCCGCATTGCCCTGTCCGGCCTGCAGGCGGACATACGAAGCGATCGATTGGATCGACGCGGAGCACTGTCGCTGTTTGCGGTGCAGGGAAGACTTTGATTTCATCTCGTTCCCTGCGCTGTCGGCGAAGTCGGAAGTGGTGCGTCCTCAAGCCATCACATTCGCGGAAGATTCGTCGTGCTTTTTCCATGCGGAGAATCAGGCGGAAAAACTCTGCGATGATTGCGGACGCTTTTTGTGTCACGTGTGTGCGGTGCCGATGTCGGGCCGCACGCTTTGTCCGACATGTATCGCGAGCGCGAAGAAGAATGATGTGCAACTGGTGACTTCGCGTGTGGTGCCGGGGGGCGCGGCGTTGTTGCTGGCCGTGTTGCCGATCCTCATGTGGCCGATTACCTGCATCACGGCGCCGGCAGCTCTGTATCTTGCGATTACCGGATGGAAAAAGCCGCAGAGCCTCGTGAAGCCGAGGCGGTGGAAGTTGCTCGTCGCGGGTCTGATCGCGTCTCTCCAAATCATCGGCTGGTGTGTTGTGGTAGGCGGACTGTTCCTTAATTCCGCGACGCTATGAAAAACCCCTATACGCGTCTGACTCGCTCGCCGGTTAGCTTCGGAGTCTACAGGCATCTTTGGCTGGCCGACGATCATATCATGCAGGTGGAATCGACCGGATATTCGGAAAACTATCAGCGATTCCGCTTCGAAGATATTCAGGGGTTTTTTGTGACCACTTCGAACTGGCGCATATGGTGGAATATCGTTTGGGGCCTGTGGGTTATCGTCGCGGGCCTGGCCTTTGCAGGCGCGCTGTCGAATTATGAAACGCCCGTGGTATCGGCGGTTTTCCTGATCATCGGACTGACATTTCTGTGCTGGAACAGCCTGCTCGGCAGGACTTGCCGCGTGTTTATCGTTACCAAAGTGCAGACCGCGCAACTCGGTTCGATCGGGCGTCGCCGGACGTTTAACCGCGTCATGGCGCGTATCCAGCCGCTCATTACAGCGGCGCAGGCGTCGTTGGTGAACAACGAGCAAGAGTTCGCGCGTGCGGCGGAGACTCCGCCAAGCATCCCAGCGCCGCCGCCCCTGTCCTCGACGTGATCAGCGAGAGCGGCATGCCCGAGCTTCGCCTGCGCAATGAGGCGGCGCCCCTGCGAATGCGGCGTTGTGTGCGCCATGTGGATCGCGAGGCGGCTGCGCGTTGCTCTTCGTGCGGAGCTTTTTTCTGCCGAGAATGTGCGAGCGAGCATGCAGGACGGATTGTTTGCGCGAGTTGCCTGGCAAAGCAGGTGCGAACGCAGACGCAGGCGAAACGCGCCCGATGGACGAATATCCTGCGCGCGCTGCAGCTGGGCGTGAGTGTCATGCTGCTGTGGGTGGTGTTTCATGTTGCGGGTGTTTTGTTGAAAAGCATCCCCGCCGATTTTCACGACGGGATGATTTGGCGGCGTCCGCTTTGAGCAATGAGCACTGCCCGACAAAAACGTGCGAAGAGCGGCGAGCCGACGGCGATGGAGCTGATCGAGGAAGCGGTGCATTTGTTGCGACGCACGCAAGCGAGCACGCTGGCGATTTATTACTGCGGAGCGGGCGCGTGGGTTTTGGCGTTTTTGTTCTACTGGGCGCACACCACTTGGTTTGCGCCGAACTCCGCGCAACTCGCGTGGGGAGCGCTTGGGTTGGTGATCGTGTTTGGATGCATGAAGCTCGCGCAAGCGGAGTTCTGCGCGCGTCTGTTGGCTCAACGTGCGGGAGACGACGTGCCCGCGTGGACCAGGCGGCGCGCCCTGCGTATATTGGTCGCGCAGCTAAACGCACAGGCGCGGGGTGTGCTCGCTCTGCCGCTGGCCGCGATCGTCACGCTGCCGTTCGGCTGGGTATATGGTTATTATCAAAACCTCTCGGTGATCGGGAGCGGTCCTGAGATGTCCAAAGAAGCGCGTGCGATCGCGCGGCACTGGCCCGCGCAGAATCACTTGGGACTTCTGTTTTTATCGGTCGCGGCAATCGCAGTCTGGGTGAACTGCCTGACGTCGTTTTATGTGTTGCCGTGGTTGGCGAATCGATTGCTCGGGGTGGATAATATTTTCGGGCTCCAAGGCTGGTCCGTGATAAACTCCACTTTCTTCGCGGCGATAGCGGCACTGACGTGGCTGGCAATCGATCCTTTGGTGAAAGCGTTTTATGTCCTGCGCGTGTTTTATGCGCGAGGACGGCAATCGGGAGAAGATCTGCGAGGGGAGTTGCGACAAATTCGCCGCTGGCGTGCGCGTGAGGGAGGTGCGAGGGCATCCACCGCGGTGATGACGATGCTGTTAATGATATTGGCGGTGGCTGCGCCCCAAAAGACACATGCTGCCACGCAGGACGGATCGGCGGGCCAGACGGCACCGGTGGTGACGTCTGAATCGTTGGATCAGGCTTTGGACGGGGTGTTGAAACGACGAGAGTTTCAGTGGCGGCTGCGACCATTGCCGCAGGAAATATCGAAAGAGAATGAAGGCGCGCTGCGGCGCTTCATGCGCGAAGGCGTGGAGATGATCGAGGAGACGATTGAATCGGTGCGACGCGCGTGGAATGCGTTTGAAAGATGGCTAGATGGACTGGGTGGAAAACAGAAGCCCTCGCGCTCGGCGGCCCGAAGTAGTGGAAATTTGAATACAGGCGCGGCTCGCGTGCTTCTCTATGTGTTATTGGGCGCGTTGCTCGTGGTGTTGCTGGTGGGCTTGGTGCAGATTTTTCGGCGGCGCCCGGTCTCCAAGAATGCCGCGATCGCCGGACAAGCGGCTCATGTCGGACGTCCCGATTTGCAGGACGAGTCGACGCACGCTGCGCAGATGCCGACAGATGGCTGGCTCGCACTGGCGAAAGAGCAGATCGAGAAAGGCGACTGGCGCCTCGCCCTGCGCGCGTTGTACCTGGCGACGCTGGCGCGCTACGCGGCGGAAGGTTTGCTCACGCTGGCGAAGCACAAAACGAATCTGGATTATGAGCGCGAACTCCGCCGGCGTGCGCTGTTGAATCCTGAGCGCGTCGTGCCGTTTTCCGGGAAGCGCCGCGTGTTCGAATCGGTATGGTATGGACGCGAGATCGCGAGCGAGGTTGTCGTGCGAGAGTGGTACGCGGAGATGGCGGAGGCTCCCGTCGCATCATGAGCCGGCGCATGCAAGGATTCTGGTTGGCTGCGGTGGCGGCGATCTTCTTCGCGGGACTTGCCGGATTGATTCATCTGCGCGTGGCGCAAGGCGACGTGTTTCCGGCTTATTCGACGTTGCGGGCGGATCCGTTGGGAACACGCGCGTTGTACGAAGCGTTGACGGAGGTTCCCAGTTTGGAGGTCGAACGCTCGGTGCTTCCGCTGAAGAAGCTCGGTGCGCAAGCGCAAGCGACGATCGTGTTGGCGGGGATGGATCGACGCGGCTGGCATACGATGTCGGTGGAGGAAGCAAATCTGCTCGAAGCATCGGTGCGCGGCGGCGCGCGGTTGGTGGTTCTTTTCCGCGCCGAGATGGAGCGCCTGACCGATGGACGGAGGCCGGTTGGAGAAAAGGACGAATCTACGAAGAAAGAGGATGATGCGGATAAAACCCACTCAGAGCGCGAGCAACGTCGATCACCGCGAAACGACGAAGCCGGCGCGGGGAAGCGGGCGCATCATGCGGATTGGGAGCGTCGCTTAGGGCTGGAGCTGCACACGCGATGGATCGTGGATGGTGGTGATGGCGCTTGGAAACGTCACGATGCACCGCACGCGCTGGAAGATCGCATAGCGTGGAAAAGCGATTTGTTTTTCCACGTACAGCCGGGTGCGGAGTGGCGTGTGATTTATACGCGCGGAGGATCGGCGGTGTTGTTGGAAACATCGTTGGGCGCGGGCACGGTGGTGATGGCGAGCGATTCTTATTTCGTGAGTAACGAAGCCATGCAGAAGACGCGCACTCCGCGATTGTTGGCGTGGATCATGGGCGGGCATTCGCGGGTGATTTTTTCCGAGGCTCATCTCGGAGTCGTGGAGAACGAAGGCGTCGCTCGACTCGCGCGTCGCTACGGACTGACGGGGATGTTTTTTGTGCTCGTTTTGCTCGCGGCGTTGTTCGTGTGGAAGCGCATGGCGCTGTTTGTGCCGCCGCCGCCCGAGCATGTCGAAGCCGCGCTGGGATATCATCCCGCCGCCGGGCTCGAAGCACTGCTGCGACGCGTGCTGTCGGCAGATAAGTTGATCGATACCTGCGTCGCCGAATGGGAGGGCGGTGGACGGTTGTCCGAAGTCGATCGCAACCGCGTGCGCGAAGTGATCGGTGCGACCGCCGGAAAAACTCCCGCAGAAAAATACAACGCCATCGTGCGCGCGCTGAAGCGCCGCTGAGATTTTTTATGAATCCAAACCTCGAAAAATTCGCCGCCACAATCTCCGCCGCTCGCGCGGAAGTGGCCAAAGTCGTGATCGGTCAGGACGCGGTGGTGGAGCTGGCGCTGGTGACACTATTGACGCGAAATCACGCGTTGATCGAAGGCGTACCGGGGGTGGCGAAGACACTGCTTGTGCGCACGCTGGGCCATGTGCTCGGTGTACCGACTGGCCGCGTACAGTTCACACCGGATCTGATGCCTGCCGACATCACGGGTACGAACGTGTTTAATCTCCAGACGAACGCGTTTACGCTCATCCGCGGTCCCGTTTTCACGACATTTCTGCTGGCCGACGAAATCAACCGCGCGCCCGCCAAAACGCAGGCCGCGCTGTTGCAGGCGATGCAGGAGCGTCGCGTGAGCATCGATCGCGATACGCACGAGCTCGATGAGAATTTCACGGTGTTCGCGACGCAGAATCCTGCCGACTCGGAAGGTACTTATCCGCTGCCGGAAGCGCAGAAAGATCGCTTCATGGTGAAAATAAAAATGGATGCTCCGGCGCGTGAAGAAGAGTTGTCGCTCGCGCGTCGTGTGCTCGGCTCGGATGCGCCCGAAGCGGTGCTCTCTGCTGGCGCCGTTCAACAAGTGCTCGGACCCGGCGAGCTTGCGGACATGCGCGCGATCTTGGAGCAGGTGACCGTGCGCGATGAGCTGGTGGCGTATGTTGTCGATCTGGTGCGCGCGACGCGCAGCCATGAAAGTGTTTTGGTCGGTGCCGGTCCGCGCGCGACGCAGGCGCTCTTGCTTGGCAGTCGTGCGAAAGCGGCGCTCGGCGGTCGTGATTTTGTGACGCCCGATGACGTGCGCGGTCTCGCGGAGCCGGTGTTGGGACATCGTCTCGTGCTTCGTCCCGAGTTCGAAATCGAAGGTCTCACGATCGAGGAAGTGCTCGCAAAAATTTTGGAGCAAGTCGCGGTGCCGCGGTGATGAGGCGCGTACGTAGTTTTTCCGCGGGCGAATACTGATGGACGCGAATCAGCAACCAAGAATGTCGCTGTGACGCCGGTTCCCGCCAATCGACTATTGTGGGCGGTCGGTTTCGTCGCCGTGCTTGCGGCCATAGCCGGACCATTCCCCGCGCTGACATCTGTTTGGATGCTGAGTCTCGCGCTGCTGCTGGTGGTGGTGCTCGCGGATTTATTTTTCAGTGCGAAGCGGGCGGCGCTGCCCGAAGTGACGACACCGGCGATCGCGCGATTCACCAAAGACCGTCCGGGGGCGGTGTCGCTGGTGTTTCAAAATGCGACGGGCAATGCGCGGCGGCTGCGGTTCGCGTTGGGGTTGCCGGCGGTTTTTGCCAGCGAGCGCGACGAAGCATGGATCGATCTTCCGGCGGGGGCGAAACATGCGCGCGTGGATTGGATGTGCACGCCACGCGGGCGAGGGCGTTTCACCGGGGTGATCGCGTGCGCGGAGGTTGGTTCGCGGCTCGGCTTTTGGCGACTGCGTGCGAGAACGCCGCTTACCTGTGAGCTGCGCGTTTATCCGAATTTGTTTTCGGAGCGGAAACAGTTGGCGGCGTTGTTTCTGTCACGCGGTGAGTTCGGCTCGAAGTTGCAGCGCACGGTGGGGCGCGGACGCGATTTCGAGAAGCTGCGCGATTATCTGCCGGGCGACGGTTTCGACGAAATCCATTGGAAAGCGACGGCGAAACGTGGGCGTCCGATCACGAAGGTTTTTCAGGCGGAGCGAACGCAGGAAATTTATGTGGTGATCGACGCGTCGCGTCTGAGCGGTCGCCCGGTGACGCATGAAGGCGTCACGCAAACAGTGCTCGAACGCTATCTCACGGCGGCGATGGTTCTGCTGCTCGCGGCGGATCGGCAGGGTGATCGATTTGGCCTCGTCGTTTACGATGACCGCGTGCGCGTGTCGGTCCGCGCGGGCAGTGGCGACGGGCACTATGCGGCGTGTCGCGATGCGATTTTGTCGATGCAGCCGAGCGCAACCACGCCGGATATGGCTGAAATCGTGAGACATGTGCGGGCGCAGATTCGGCGGCGTTCACTTCTGTTTTTCCTGACCGATTTGAGCGATCCGGTGCTGGCGGAAGACTTCGTGAAGAACGCCGGCCTGCTGGCGCGCCAGCATCTTGTATTCATCAATCAACTACGGGCGCCGGGCGTCGCGCCGTTGTTTTCGACCGGTGAAATCGCGGATGCCGACGAGATCCCGGCGAAGTTGGCGGGGCATGCCCGTTGGGCCGAGGCGCAGGCGCTGGCCAAGAAGTTGAAGCCGCTCGGTGTGACCGCGACGTTGCTGGAGGACGAGACGATGGCCGCGCGCGTCGTGTCGCAATATGTGCAGGTAAAACAACGGCAGACGCTGTGACCACAGAGAGGTGAAACATGATCGTTAATCTCGAGAAATTTGTAGCGCAGGAGCGCGTGGAGTGGGAGCGACTCGAAGCGATGCTCGACAAACTGGCCAAGGATCCTTGGCACCGATTGACGTGGGATGAAGCGCGCGAACTCGAGCGTTTGTATCAACGCGCGTCGGCGGACCTCGCCCGGCTGGCGACGTTTTCAGCCGAGCCGGAAGCGCGGACCTATCTGGAAGGCTTGGTGGCGCGCGGGTATGCGGAAGTGCACGGCGGTCGACGCGAAACGACGCGTTTTCGGCCATGGCGATGGCTGGCGCAGACGTTTCCGCAAACCTTCCGTCGTCGATCGTCGCCGCTGTGGTTGTCGTTTTGGTTGATGATCGCCGGAGTAGTTTTTGGCGGACTCGCCGTGGCCTTCGATCCGGATGCGAAGGACGTGATCACGCCATTCGAGCATTTGCTCATGCACCCGAGCGAACGCGTGGCCAAAGAAGAGTCCGTGGCGGGGGATGAATTGGCCGGCCGAAAAGCGCGGTTTTCGGGGCAGTTGATGACTCACAATACGCGCGTCGCGCTGACGGCGATGGCGTTGGGCATGACGTGGGGAGTGGGCACGTTGGTGCTCATGTTTTACAACGGCGTCATTCTCGGTGCGGTGTGTGTGGACTACATGCTCGCGGGGGAAACATTGTTTCTGGCGGGATGGCTGTTGCCGCACGGCATCGTGGAAATACCGGCGATCCTCGTCGGCGGGCAGGCGGGATTTACACTGGCCGGGGCCTTGCTCGGACGCGGGCAAAGTCAGCGGCTCGCGGCGCGTTTGCGTGCGGTGATGCCCGATGTGGTGACGTTGTGTTTTGGAGCAGGATTGTTGCTGGTGTGGGCGGGAATCGTGGAGGCGTTTTTATCGCAGTATCACGCGCCGGTGCTGCCGTACTCGTGGAAAATCGCAT
>CALFXL010000022.1 GCA_937958045.1 uncultured Opitutaceae bacterium
TCTTCGCTTTGGCCGGAGCTCGCAGCCTCGGTGCGATAGCCGATCGGTTGCGGCGCCATGGGACCGAACTCGAGACAATCGCGCGGCTCAGTCCAAGGCGTCGGCGGAAGCGGCGGTTGAAAACGACGCGTGGACGTGTCGGCGCCGTAGGGAATGCCCTTGAAGATGTGGATGGGGTGGGCGGGAGCGTCGGTCGTCGTGAATCCGCGGATGGGCCCGTGGGTGGTTTGCGCGAGCGGAGCGGCGTGCGATGGCTCCGAGGCGTGGACAAGAGAGAGGACGAAAGCGAAGAAGACGGGCAGGAGACGGGCAGGGCGGGGCATGCGAGAAATACGCTGAAGAGGGGACGTGCTTATGAAAGGAAAGCACGCGCAGCGTAAACGCCGGGGTGCTTCACGGGAAACTCCTTTGAAGCGGTCGGTCAGATCTCGGGTTTTCTCAGGAGGGCCGCTTTCTGATGCGGCGTGCTCGTGCAGATTTGGTGATGCGCTGCCGGCGAGCCGCCGGCGTTCCTGCTGTCGGTTAGAGTTTGTTGATGGTCGCGAGCGCGTGTGGCGATGGCTCCATGCCGGCGCCGGGCGCTTCGGGAGCGATGTAACGACCGTCGCGGATTTGCGCGGGATGCAGCATCCAGTCGCGCAGCCAGGGGATGTATTCCAACAACGAACAGGCGGGGTGCGCGAAGCAGAGATGCTGGTGAACCTGGCACATATCGCCGACGTGCGGCACCACGGGCAGGCTGTAACTGTGCGCGAGATCGGCGACCTGCCAAAACTCGGTGATGCCTGCGAGACGAACGACGTCGGGCTGCACGAAATGCACGGCGCCCGCGTGGATGAAGTCGCGGAATTGATGCGCGAGATAAAGTTGTTCGCCGAGGGCGATGGGCGTCTCGATGGTTTCGGCGAGCCGCTTGTGCGCGAGCACATCGTCGAACGTCGTCGGCTCTTCGAACCACACGATGTCGAAGTCTGCGAGACGACGACCGAGACGGATGGCTTCAGGAAGCGAAAGTTTTCCGTTGGCATCGGTCATGATGCGGACGTCGGGACCGAGCGCTTCGCGCACCGCTTCGAGTCGACGGAGATCGTTGGAAAGCTCGGGGCTGCCGACTTTGATTTTAACCGCGCGATAACCTTCGACCTCGACCAAGCGCTTGCAGTCGGCGACGAGCGTTTCGAGCGGCCAGTTGAGCCAGCCGCCATCGGTGTTGTAAGCCTCGACGATTTTCGACGCGGAGCCGCCAAGCAGTTTCCACAAAGGCAGACCGGCGGCTTTGGCCTTCAAGTCCCAGAGAGCGATGTCGATCGCGCCGAGCGCGAGATGGGTGATGCCGGCGCGACCGACCCAGAGAATCGGGGAATGTTTGTGAAGTTTATCCCACAAAGCGCGGACCTCGCGCGGATCTTCACCGATGAGCAGCGGACCGAAACTCTCGACCGCGCATTCGACGATGAGTTTGTCGGTCGGCAGATGCGCGTGCGTGCCGGAGAAACCGTAGCCGATGTGTCCGGAGTCGGTGTGAATCGCGACGCCGGGCGCGCCCCAATGCGTGATGCTGTGCGTGCTGTCGGCGATGCCACCGCGCGTGACCGGAGCGTGGAGGATGATCGGAACGAGCTGGGTGATCTTCATGGGCGGCGAGGATACGGTTACCGCGCAGCGAGGAGTGAAGTCAGAGCGTGCTGGTGAAGGTGTAGCGGCCTGCGCACAGCGAGGTGCGGGAGAAGCCGGCTTCGGACGTGAACTGAATACCATTCACCGGATCGGCCTGACCGGGCACGAAGACTTGCGCGGAGCAATTGGCGGGGATGCGGATCGACCACGTGAGTTTGTCGCCCTCGCGTTTCCAGGCGCTTTCGATTTCGCCGTGCAGCGTGCGATAGGTGGCGCGCGCATGATCGAGACCATCGCGCACGAACGGACGCAGGATGAAACGTTGGAAACCCGGATGCTGGGGATCGACTTCGATGCCGGCCACGTGGCGGAACAACCACTCGCCGACGGAGCCGAGCGAGTAGTGGTTGAAGGAGTTCATCAACGGATGGAAGAAACCGTCTTTGTCGGTCCAGCCGTTCCAACGTTCCCAGATCGTGGTCGCGCCGTATTTCACCGGATAGAGCCACGACGGATAAGTGTCCTGCAAGAGCAGGCGGTACGCGACGTCGGCGTGGCCCGCGAGCGTGAGCTGCGGATTGAGATGGCTGATGCCGATGAAGCCGGTGCTCAGGTGCCAGTCGAGCGCGCGGATGTTGGCGACGAGATGATTCGCGGCGGCTTCGCGAAGATTTTGCGGGAGCAGATCAAACGCGAGCGCGAGCAGATACGCGGTCTGCGTTTCGACGGTGAGACGACCATCGGGGAGCACGAACTCCTTTTGGAACGCGGCGCGCACACGTTCGAACATCGCGGTGAAGCGCGCCGCTTCTTCGTCGCGGCCGATCGCGCGAGCCATCGTGGCCATCTTCGCGGCGTCGTCGGCCCAGTAAGCGGTCGCGAGCAGATTCTTCATCGGCGAATGCGTGCGAAATTCGCGGTCGGAAGGAATGCAGAGCCAGTCGCCGTAGTTGTTGCGAAGATCGCGTGTGCGGAGGCCGTCGGGATTGGTGCGATCGAGATAGTCGAGCCAGGCGACCATCGCCTTCCAATGACGCTCGATGATGCGCGTGTCGCCGTAGACGCGCCAGATCGTGTGCGGAACAATGATGCCCGCATCGGCCCAGCCGGCGCCGCCGCAGAGATCGTCGAGACCGACGAAGTTTTCACCCTCGCGCAGACGCGGGGCGGTGTCGGGGAAAATGCCGTCGGGCGTTTGCGCGTCCTCGATGTCGATCATCCACTTCGTGAAGAACGCCGCGACATCCATGTTATACGACGCGGTGCGGAGGAAAACCTGCGCATCGCCGAGCCAGCCGAGACGTTCGTCGCGTTGCGGGCAATCGGTGGGGACGGAGAGGAAGTTGTCGCGTTGCGACCAAAGGCCGTTGAGCCAGAGACGATTCACGCCGGGATGCGAACACTCGAAGTGACCCGCGGGTGGCGTGGCCGAATGTATCACACAACCGGATACCGTGGTGATGTCGGGCTTGATGCCTTCGGGGAAGCCGGTGAGCTCGACGTACTGAAAACCGTGGAAGGTGAAATGTGGTTCGTAGGTTTCCGTTTCGCCGCCGCGCGCGACGTACACGTCGGTGGCTTTGGCGCGGCGGAGGTTTTCCACGTAGAGCGTGCCGTCGGGGCTGAGCCGTTCGCCGTGGCGCACGGTGATGCGCGTGCCAGCGGGAAGCGGCGGCAGTTTGAGGCGAACCCAGCCGGCGATGTTTTGCGCGAGATCGTAGATGAAAACGCCCGGCTGGATTTCCGTGAGCGAAACGGGCTTGAGGACTTCGGTGATGCGGACCGGTTCGGCGCGCTGGGCGACGAGCGGAACTTGCGGTGCGGCGACCTCGCGCGCGGGCAACCAAGACTCGGACGGAAAATGGGGACGATCCCAGCCGGCATGTTCGCGGCGGGCGTCGTAGGTTTCGCCCATCATCCAGTCGGAAGTGAGAATCGGGCCGGTGTTGCAGAGCCAGGAATTGTCGGTGCCGATCGTGAGGCGGCGGCCGTCGGCGAGTTCGATTTCGAGTTGGGCCAGGAAAGAATTTTCCAGGCTGCCGTAGCGGGCGCGTGTTTCCTGCCAGCCGACATAGCCGCTCCACCAACCATCGCCCAGCGAAACGGCGAGAGCGTTGCGGCCGGTGGCGAGCAGGTCAGTGACATCGTAGGTGCGGTAGTGGATGCGCTTGTCGTAATCGGTCCACTCGGGCGCGAAGAGATCGTCGCCGATGCGATGGCCGTTGGCGCGCAGTTCAAAAATGCCGCGCGCGGTGGCATAGAGCGTGGCGCGTTTGACCGGTGCGTTGAGATCGAATTCGCGGCGGAAAAGAGCGGGCGTGCCGGGCTCGGTGAGGGTGCCCTCGATGGCGTCGGGATCGCGTTTGATGATTTCGGGATCGTGCGTGATCCAGCGCGCGGACCAGTCGGACGGAGAGAGCAGGCCGACGGTGAAATGCGCGAGTGACGAAGAGAGGGCGACGGGGGAAGCGTGAACGTCGGAAACCAGCCAGACCTCGACGTTCCAGAAAGCGGTGTCGCGCGAGGTGAGTTCACGGCCCGCGTATGCGATGTGTGTGGTACGATCGCTTTCGACGCGACCGGAGTCCCAGAGGTCGGCGTCGCCCGCGGCGAGCTTTTCCGCTGTAGTGGCAACGCGGATACGGTAGGCGAGCTGACGTGCGCCAGGTTGTTCCGACTCAAGCGTCCAGCTCAAACGCGGAGCGCGTTCGTCGATCCCGAGAGGATTGACGAGGTATTCGCAGCGAAGATGAGAGAGGGCGAATGCTTGGGAGGAGTCGGAAGACATGGCGGAAAAAGGAGCGAAGGCGGGGAGCGTGGCGGGCTGCCCGGAGTGAATTCAGCGGAGGTTAAACGTCGGAACGAACTGGATGCAGGCGGAAGGGTGGTTGCGAAGCGTGGGGGAGATTGGGGTGGATGAAAAAAACCACAGAGACACAGAGGCACGGAGATCGAACTCGGTGTGCGGCTCTGTGCGTCTGTGGTTCGTGCGAGCGGGGGATTAAGCGATGTGAATCAGGCGATGCGGGTGCCGCGCTCGTTTTCGATCTGCTCGAGCGATTTGCCGGACGTGTCGGGCATGAAGAAGAAGCCGACGGCGCCGCTGATGAACAGAGAAGCGGCCAGGATGCCGCCGAGGAGCGGGAGGCTCTTGTTGGCCACCATCGGAACGTAGAAACTCCAGATGCCCACGGCGACGCGGGCGGCGCCGAAGGAGAAGCCCTGCGCAGTGCCGCGGAGCATGGTGGGGAAGAGTTCCTGACTGAAGACCTTGTAGAACGCTTCACCGGCGAGCGCGCCGCCGGCCGAGAACAGCAGAATGTTCAGAAACACGACCGGGATCGAGAAAGGCAGCACCATGAAGAGAGCGTAGGCGACGATCTGCATGACGGCGCCGACACCCCACATGGATTTACGGGCGAAGAAGCTGCGGTCGGAGTACTTCATGAACACCCACACGGTGACGAGCGCGGTGGTGATGAACGCGACGCACGGCATGATGGTGGCCTCCGCCTGCGAGCCGCCGGTATGCATCTTGATCAGGTAGGAGTTGAACGCACCGGCGGTGCCAGCGGCGAGATTCCAGAAGAGGTAGATGACCGTGGTCCAGACGATGGCCTTGAAGTTGGCGCCGGAGAACAGCAGCGCGAGGTTACGCTTCTTGGAGGGCGCGATGTCGTAGGCTTTTTTGGCTTCTTTCCAGCGGGTCGATTCTGTCAGACCGCGGCGCAAGGCCCAGGTGACGATGGCGACGAGGAAGAGATGGAAGAAGATGATGCGAATGCCGAGCAGACCGAGCGTGGAGAGAGCGGCGGCGAGCAAGAGCACGATGACCGGCCCCATACACCAGGCGATCTGAGTAAACCCTAGGAGTTTGCCGCGCGCTTTGTCGGGAGCGAATTCGCCGACGAGCGCGAGCGAGGTGGGCACGTCGGCACCGACGGAAACACCCACGATGAACGTGCCGATGAAGAGCATCTCGGGATTCACGGCGAACGCCATGAGGAGAATGCCGAAAGCGTACACCATCAGGTCGTATTGATAGATGCGCTTACGACCGAGTTTGTCGCCGAGCCATCCGCCGAGGAAGGCGCCGATGGCGCAGCCGAGAGCATTTGGGCCGATAGCGGCGAGGGTGCCGACGGCCGTGTCGCTGAGATTAAACTCGGCTTGGAGGAAGGCGAGGCCGGCACCGAGGGCGACGATGGAACCGGCATCGAGGTAGGAAGCCATCCCGGCGAGGATGGACCATTTCCACTGTTGACGCGTGATGGTAACGCCGGTGTCGGCGGAGTTGGTTGGTGTGGTGGGTAGGCTCATGGAGCGTGTTTGGATAACTGCGAGCTGGAGGCGGGCAGGATGAGGTTAGTCGAATCGCAAAAATGCGAGCTTACTAAGATGGGAGAGAAGGTCGGAGTGCGAAGCTAGGAATTTTTTATCGTGGAGAACTGGGAGGCTCGGAAAAGGCGCTTAGCGGGCGGGGATCCATACGGACATGTCGCCTTCGCCGCGATTTCCCCAGGCGAAGTACGGGATGAATTTTACGTCGATTGCCTTGAGGGTGGCCGGTCCGACCTCGCGGTAGAGCTGGTCGGGCTTCCACGCCGGACGCTGTTGATAGAACGCGGAGCCGGACAGCGTGGTGAGGTTGGCATTGACGATGCGCTCGCGCACGGGGGTGAAGTTGCGGTGTTTTTCATCGAGACCGAGAACAACATCCGCGAGACGAACGCCGGCGGGAAGATCGGCGGCTTCAAGACAGTAAACGAGCGGGCCGTATTTCACGGTGACTTGGTTGACGGCCTCTTCGACGAGCGGGTTGGCTTCGAGGAGCACGGGCTTGAAGGCGAGCGAGAGTTCGACGACGTCGCCGGCCTTCCAGGTGCGCTTCACTTCAGCGTAGGTGCCGGGCGTGAGCTGCGCGGAGACAGGCTTGCCGTTCACTTTCAGAGAAGCGGTGCGGTCGTTGAGCCAGCCGGGAATGCGGAGCTTGAGCGCGATGTCTTTCGAGGGCGCTTCGTCGATCGTGATCTTGATGGCGCCGTCGTATGGATAATCCGTTTCCTGACGGAGCTTGATGCGGGAGCCGTCGAGCCACTGGGTGTCGAGCGTGTTGGCGGCGTAAAGCTGCACCCAGAGCGTGTCGTCGGAGAGCGTGTACGCGTAGTTGTGCGCTTCGGCGATCGTGCGGACGATGTTGGGCGGGCAGCAGAACGAGGATTTGTAGTTGGGCTCGCGTTTGCGCGACCAGCGGAGCGGCCACTTGAACTCGGAGTCGGTGCGCAGCGGGTTAACGTAGAAGTAGTGTTTTCCTTCGAGGCTGATGCCCGCGAGGACGCCGTTGTAGAGCGATTGTTCGAAAAGATCGGCGTATTGCGCGTCACCGGTGAGCGTGAGCATGCGCCAGATCCACATCGCGTAGCCGATGGTGGCGCAGGTTTCATTGTAGGCGGTGAGGTTGGGGAGCTGATAATCGCGACCGTAGGCCTGATGGATGGTCTTGATCTGCGGATGCAGCGAATGATGCGCGCCGTCGGGTGAAGCGCCGTCGTAGATCGCGCCGGTCATACCGGTGACGTAGAGCTTCTGCGTGGCGACGTCTTCGGAGATTTTTTCGAGCGGCGTGAACAACGTCTTGTCCCCCGCTTCGGCGTACACATCGGCGACGCCGGCATAGAGATAATTGGCGCGGACGGCGTGACCGACGGCTTCGAAGGTTTCGCGGAAAGGCGTGCGGTCTTGATTGTGGTCGGAGCCATCCTGCGGTGTGACGAGATTGCGGATCTCGATGAGTTGCTTGCCGAGTTCGAGATAACGCGGTTCGCGGGTGACGCGGTAGAGCTCGATCACGCCCATGTAGTGCGACGGACAGATGGCGTTGCGCGCGAGATCGTGGGGGACGTTTTGGGCGAGATTCTCGATGTAGTCGGCGGCCTTGCGCGCGCAGTCGAGGAGATTGGTTTTTCCTGTAACACGGTAGTGGATACACGCCGTGGTGATGAGGTGGCCCATGTTGTAGGTCTCGAAGTGCTCGCGGTCTTCGAACTCCTTGGCGGCGGTGCCGGTGAGACCCTGGCGTTGGGGGATGATCTTTTGCGTGTGGAGATAACCGTCCTCGCGCTGCGCCTTGGCGACGACGGTGATGATCTCGTCGAGCTGCTTGTCGATCGCGGGATCGCGCGTGATGGCGTAAACCTGCACGAGCGCTTCGACCCATTTGAGAAAATCGCCGTCGTTGAAGGGCGGGCCGTGGAATTTTTTAGCGCCATTGCGACCAGTACCCATGCCCGCGGCCACGAGGAAATTATCCCACGCGTGGCTCTCATAGGGATCTTTGAAGATGCTCCACATGTGCGGGATCATCGTGTCGCGGCAGGCCTCGAAGCGCTCGGCCCACAGACCGCTTGTCCAACGCACATCGGAAAGATCCGTCATGTACATTTTGGCGTGCGGCGAACGCGTGGTGTCGATGAGCGACTTCTCGGCGGCGCCGGCGGAAGCCGGGATCAAAGCGGCCAAAGCCAGGGGGACCGAAAGCGTGGAGAGTTTGCGAAGAGAACGGACGGGTTTGGTCGACATGGCGGATCAGGAGTTTGGGAGGACTTGCTGCACGGCGCGCTGCCAGCCCGCGTAGTATGCGGAGGATTGCGCGGGGAGAATGGACGGATGGTAAACGAGATCGTTGCGCGGAGCGGCGGCGATTTCGTCGAGCGAACGGAAAATTCCCAAGCCGAGCAGACCGGCGAGGGCGGCTCCAAGCGGCGAGCAATCGGACATCGTGGCGACACGCAGCTCGGCGCCGGCGAGGTCGGCGGTGAACTGCATCAGGAAAGCGTTCGTGGTGGCGCCGCCATCGCCATGCAGACCGGCGAGAGCAACTCCCGCGTCGGCGCGCATCGCATCGAGAGCATCGCGCACTTGATAAGAAATCGATTCGAGACCCGCGCGGATCACGTGGCGACGGTCGCTGTGACTGCTGAGGCCGACGATCGCCGCGCGTGCGGCGGGTTGCCAATGCGGCAGGCCGAGACCGGAGAAGGCGGGGACGAGATACACGCCGCCGTTGTCGGGAAGTTCGCGCGCGAGTTGTTCGATCTCGGACATGTCGCGGATCACACCGAGTTGATCGCGCAGCCAGGTGAGCGTGGCGGCCGAGCTGATGATGATGCCCTCGAACGCATACGTCGGCACGCCGGCGTGAACCCACGCGAGGGTGGTGACGACGCCGCGCTGCGAGAAACGCGGTTTGTCGCCGATGTTAAGAAGGATCGACGAGCCGGTGCCGAAAGTGACTTTCGCGGAGCCGGGCTGGTAACAACGTTGCGCAAACAACGCGGCCTGCGAGTCCCCCATCACCCCGACGATGGGCAGCGGTTGCGCGAGAGAGTTGTCGAGCGTTGTTTCGCCGAAACGCGCCGAGCAATCGCGAACCTCGGGCAATGCTTTGAGAGGGACTTCCCACAGCGCGCAAAGATCGGCGTCCCACGCGAGCGTGGCGAGATCGAAGAGAAGCGTGCGCGAGGCGTTGGTTTGATCGGTGGCAAACACGCGGCCCTGCGTGAGCCGGTAGATGAGATACGTGTCGATCGTGCCGATGAGCGCGGAACCGTCGGCGAGACGCGCGCGAATTTCGGGTTTGTTTTGCGCGAGCCACTGAAGCTTCGAGCCGGAGAAATAACCGTCGATCTTGAGGCCGGTTTTTTGCTGCACGAGAGGTTCGTGTCCGGCGGCGATATGCGCGGCGCAAATGTCGTCGCCGCGGCGGTCCTGCCAGACGAGCGCGTTGTGTAGTGGTTTTCCGGATACACGGTCGAAGACGACGATGGTTTCGCGCTGATTGGTGAGACTGAGGCAGGCGACCTCGGCGAGGGAAAGTCCATGATCTCCGAGCCGCGTGATGACGGCGCGGAGCGTGGCGAGGGTGTTTTGCCAGATCTCCTCGGGGTCGTGCTCCACCCAGCCGGCCTGCGGATAGTGCTGTTTGTGCTCGCGCGATTCCTTGTCCACCAGACGGCCGTCGCGCGTGAAAAGCAGGGCCTTGGTGGCGGAGGTGCTTTGGTCGAGAGCGAGGACGTGGG
>CALFXL010000023.1 GCA_937958045.1 uncultured Opitutaceae bacterium
ATTATAAAATCCGCGGGTTTGTACGAGCGGGGCGGTGGGCAGCCCGCCTTGGCGGTAGGTGTTGTAAGAGAGATAAATCGGGTCGTCGTTATCGAGCAGGTTCGTGACGTTGATCTGGAACTTCGCGCGATAACCGCGGATTTCGGTTTCGTAGGCGAGGTGGGCGGCGACGGAATAGTACTCGGGTGCGTATTGATAAACGAAGGCGGCATCCTGACGTTGTTGTTCCGTCGGTGTGTCGGTGCCGTAGAGAATGCGCGGATCGGCGCTGCCGATTTTCTGGCGTCCACGCGACCATGCGCCTGCGCCGAAGGATAATCCATCGAGCGGGCCGTCCACGAATTCGTACGTGGCGTAGATATTAGCGGTATATTTATGCGTGCCGTTGAGTTCGGTGCCGGCGGAAGCGTTGGCGAGCGCCTGGCGGAGATTATCGAGATCGGATTGAAGCGCGGTCGGATTCGCCGCGGTGCCGTCGGTGAGCGCGGACTCCCAGAGCGCGATGTTGCTCGCGTAATATGCTTTTAAATTGGGCAGCAGATCGACGGTTTCGGTTTCGGGGAAGGCGAGGCCTGCGCTGATGCGGAGACTTTTTGTCGGGTTGGCCACGAGTTCGAATTCGTAGCCGCTGGCTTCGAGCGCTTCGGTGTCGCGATAATCGATCGTGGTGAGCGCGGGATCAGTCGCGCCGAAGTTGGTCCAGATGCCGCGGACGATGCCAATCTTGCCGTCGCCGGCGATGCGTCCGCTTTGCTTCGATTCATAACGACTCGCGGTGCCGTAGATCATGCCGTCGAGCAGCGTGAGCTTGAGACCGTAGTCGATGCCGCGTCCTCGCGTGGGGCCGAAGGCGGTGCCATCGATTTTATTCGGGCCGGCGGTGACGGGCGCGAAGTTTTCCGAGTAATTAAAAAACACGCCGATGGGTTTTATCGGATAAACAACAAAACCGGCGGACGACGTGACGGCGCTCGCGCTATCGCCGGTGACCGGACCGAGCTGCGTGGGGCCCTCGCTATAAATAGGATTCTGCATGTCGCGATCGACCTGATCCGCGCGCAGGCCGAGGAGGAGCGAAATGCGTTCGTCCCACAATGTGGTGAGCGATGTGATTTGAGAATATTTCAGCTCTTTCTCTTCGCGATAAAACCAACCGACCGGGGCATAATCGAAGGTATAACCTGGCGCCGATGGCAGAGCACCGATGGGATAACTCAGCGGTTCGTCCCAGTAGAGACGATAGCGCACGATGTTTTCCGGAGCGTTGAGCGCGGGATTATGATCGGGGCCGCCGGTTTGACGAAGATTGTAGGTTTTGACGGAAAAACTCTCGCGACGAAAACCGCCAGATACGCTGAAGCGTTGTTCGAGACCGATATCTTCCCAGCGAAATTGATAGGTGAAAAATGCGCGCAGCTCATCGACCCAACGACGTTGTTTTTGTTGTGAAGGACTCGTCTCGGCGAACGGCACGCCAAACTTCGGATTGGGCTGT
Organism: uncultured Opitutaceae bacterium; assembly: GCA_937958045.1. GTDB lineage: Bacteria > Verrucomicrobiota > Verrucomicrobiia > Opitutales > Opitutaceae > Nibricoccus. The sequence goes on from CALFXL010000023.1 coordinate 1,496, forward strand.
CCGTTGGGAAGCACGGTGTTCACGTCGACGTGATACGCGTTGAAGATCTCCGTGTTCTTTGCCTCGCGATTATCTTTAAACGTGTAGGCGGAGAGCTGGCCGTGGAAGTGTTCGTTGAAACGATGATCGAGCCAGGCGGTAAGGCTGTGATAACGCACGGCCGCGTCGGAATCGGGGGGACCGAGATTAAACTCGCGCTTAGGAATCACCGGCGAGTTTGGTACGCTGGCGCGCGGAGTGGTGTCGAGGGCGACGCCGGTGCCATTGGTGCGATAAAAACTCGACCAGTCGCTATAGCCGGCTTCAGGCACCGCGGGAATAAATACATAATACGGCGTGCC
>CALFXL010000024.1 GCA_937958045.1 uncultured Opitutaceae bacterium
AGCAACGGTTTTCTAAACCGTCGGTCGCGAGTTCGAGTCTCGCCCACCGCGCCACGCCTTTGCGCCCGTAGCGTTTACGAGCTTCACCGCTGATCGTCTGATGCAGGCCTGGCTTCAAAGTCAGCGCCGTTTCGTTGTCCGATGTTTAGCCTACGCAAACCAAGCGCTCACTCTTCGATCTCCTGGCCAAGTGTGCAGGAGGATCGTGTGATGGTTGCAAGCAGCGCTTGAATCTGTGCGCGCACACGCACGTCGCTCAACTCCTCGGCAAGATTGTGGATGAGTACCGAAATCAGCACATCACGCGCGGCGCTGTGCTGCTCCAGGCGACCGGGGACCACCGCGTCCGGACCGAGCCATTCGCGAATTTCCTGACGGACAGCATCGAGGCTGTCGAAAGTGACTTCTTGTACGAGGGACATGACAAAGAGGAGATGTCTGCGCTGCGGCCTGAGAAGACGCGGCAATTGACAAGATAGGAAACCCCGAGCGGTTGTTTCACAAAAGCCTCCCGCTCAACGCAGAAAGCTCCGCCAGATCGGCGGGCCGCCCAAAATCCCGCTCGCTCCTCGCGCCAGCGCCCATACCGTGCGCGACATGAGCGCCTTTTGGCTCGCCAATCTCGATCCCGCTTCCGCTTGGGCCCACTTTTCGTGGCAGGACTTTGCCGAAAACCGGCCTTCTCCACACGCCGTAGTGATTTTGCCAATACACGGCATCGCCGATCACGGACTCGGACTCCCGCTTGATGCGGAGGAGATCGTCGGCACGCATTTGGCGCGCCTGGCCTGCGAAAATGCGCGCGCGACCGTGGATCTCCGCGTGCTGCCTCCCCTGCGCGTGGGACCCGCGCCGTATCCTCACACTTTTTTCGGCATCGATCCGGAGACCGCGCACGATCATATCCGCGAAATCGCCAGTGCAGTCCGCGCCGCAGGTTTTGGGAAACTCGTGTTTTTTGTCTCCAGCCCATGGCACAAAGAGTTCATCGATGCCGCCTCGCGCGATGTCCGTGTAGAATTCGGCCTGCAGACGTTCCTGATCCATCTGAGCGGACTGGGACTTGATTTTCACCCCGCCAGCGATCGCCGCGGCGAGGCGCAGGCCGCCGTCGCGTTTGTCCAAGGTCAACCCGCTCGACCAACAACGCGTCCTGCGGAGATTTTCGACGCGACTTTTCGACCGGGAAATTTCCGCCAAGCCGCACCACTCTCCCCGAACTCCTCCCACGACGGCCGAGCCATCGTCCAAACCGCCGCGGATCACCTCACGCGCCTGCTCGGTGAAATCGCCGCGCGCAAACCGCTGGGCGGCGATGCGCGGATGGGGAGCGTTCGCCTCGCTTCGGCTTGGGCGAACAAAACATTTAACACGATCACAAGCGACGCCCCGCAGCTCTTCGCCGGCAGCTATCGCTCGCGTTATTTGCCGGCGCTCACACGCGGCGAACTCGAGGCGTGGCCGGATAAAGAGCGGACCTTGGTGATCGTGCCCATCGGCGCCATCGAGCAACACGGCCCGCACTTGCCGGTCGGCGTCGACGCCATGCTCGGCCAAGCGTGGCTCGCGCATGCATTGCCCAGGCTGCCGAGCGACGCCCGCGTGCTGGTCGCGCCGCCGATCACTTATGGTAAAAGCAACGAGCACTTGGATTTTCCCGGCACGGTTTCGGTTTCGGGAAAAACCCTGCGCCGCCTTCTTCACGCCTATGCGACGCAACTCCACGCACTCGGCTTCCACCATCTCGCGATTCTAAACACGCACGGCGGCAACAGCGCGGTGATCGTCTACACGTTGCGCGAACTGCAAACATCACCGGGCCTGCGCGCCGGTATGCTCAATATCCCATTCAAACCCGATATCTCCGCCCAAGAGCGCGAGTACGGGTTTCACGCCGGCGAATGGGAAACCTCGCTCCTCCTCGCGATCGCGCCCGAATTTGTGCGCATGGAAAAAGCCGTCTGCGAATATCCCGCCCGCATCGACGATCCCGGCCAACTGCGCCCGGAAAATGCGCCTGCGATCTTTTCGTGGACCACCGCCGATATCTCGCGCAGCGGCGTGATGGGCGACGCGACTCTCGCAACACCCGAAAAAGGCGCTCACTGGCTCGACGCCGCATCCACCGCCCTCGCCCAACGCATCGTCGAGCTCCTGCCCTAAACTGCCGCATCAGCGGCACTGCGCGGTGATGTATTCAAAAAACCACGACAACAACCGCGCCGCTCGACGGGGTTATGACGAAAGCCCCGTTCGCCCAGGCACATCGGCCAAAGCGCTTGACGACACAGCGCGGAATCGCACGCTCACGGTCCTCTTTGGAAGACGCCCCTATCGTCTATCGGTTAGGACGGAAGATTCTCATTCTTCAAAGCGGGGTTCGATTCCCCGTGGGGGCGCCACTTCTCCTCTGAAAGTCCGCCAGAGGCGAAAAATCCGACCGAATATCGCCCGGTTTTAGGGCTCATGCCTCTGCGGTGTAGCGCCGAAACGAGTGTCGAACACTCTCGACGCGTTCCCATCGCGAGCGTTGCGCCGGGGATAACGCTGGGAGAGTTGTTCGAGGGATGCGC
>CALFXL010000025.1 GCA_937958045.1 uncultured Opitutaceae bacterium
TTTAGCCTCGTTCGCTTCCGCGCGAACAACGATCGCTACGGTGATCGCAGAACCCGGACCAACCGTCCGGAAAAGAACCGCCGCCCCCGGAAAAAGGAGACGGCGGTTTTCTTTTTTCTGCGAAACAAGTTCGCCCGGACTGGCTCAAATCTCGCTTCGGCCACGCGACTGCTTCCGCTCAGTGAACATCTTCGCGGCCGTCACTTAACGCTTGTTTGCCCTCCTAGGGCGGTTTTCCTCCCTCCCTTCACATGATCTATCTTCTTGGTGGTTCCGGGTACGTCGGGCAGGCTTATCAGGCCCTGCTCACGCGCAAAAACATTCCATTTCGCAATCTGAGGCGGGCTGAAATCGATTACACCAATCCCGCTGTACTCGCCGCGGCGCTTAAAGCGGATCGCCCCGAATTTCTGATCAATGCCGCCGGCTACACCGGCAAACCCAATGTCGACGCCTGCGAGTTGCACAAAACCGAGTGCCTGTTTGGCAACGCCGTTCTTCCCGGCCTGATCGCCCAAGCTTGCGCCGAAGCCGGCGTTCCCTGGGGTCACGTTTCTTCGGGCTGCATCTACACCGGCTCTCGCCCCGACGGCAGCGGATTCACGGAAGACGACGCGCCCAACTTCAGCTTCCGCACCAATAACTGCTCGTTCTACAGCGGCACCAAGGCGCTCGGCGAAGAAGTCCTCGCCGGCAAACCCGACCTCTACATCTGGCGCCTGCGCATCCCCTTCGACAACGTCGACAACCCGCGCAACTACCTCACGAAGTTGATGCGCTACGCGAAGCTTCTCGACGCCGAAAACTCCATCTCGCAACTCCACGAGTTCGTCGCCGCCACTTTCGCGTGCTGGGAAAAACGCGTTCCGTTCGGCACGTACAATGTCACTAATCCGGATCACATCACGACGCGCGAAGTGGTTTCGCTCATCGAGAAAAGCGGCGTGCACCCGAAGAAATACGAGTTCTTCGCCAGCGAGGAGGAGTTTATGAAAATCGCCGCGAAAACTCCGCGCTCCAACTGCGTGATGTCGTCCGCCAAACTCGCCAGCGTCGGCATCCACATGACGCCCGTCCGCGACGCCGTCGAACAAGCCCTGCGCAATTGGCAGAAAGCCTGAAACACCTCCCGACTTTTCCGCTTCTTATCTTGCTCATGAACATTCTCGTCACCGGCGGCTGCGGCTTTATCGGATCCAACTTCATCCGCCAGCGCCTCACCGAAACCGGTTCTCCACTCACCAAACTCGTCAATCTCGACGCGCTCACCTACGCCGGCAACCCGGCCAACCTCGCCGACCTCGCGGATGACCCACGCTATGTTTTTGCCCACGGCGACATCGGCGACACCACGCTCGTTTCAAAACTCCTCTCCGATCACGCGATCGATGCCGTGATCAATTTCGCGGCCGAGTCGCACGTCGATCGTTCGATCGATTCGCCGGAGCCCTTCGTGCAGACCAACGTCGTCGGCACGCTCCGCCTCCTCAACGCCACGCGGCTTTATTGGGCTAAACTGCCTTCGCCGAAAAAAGAGAACTTCCGTTTCCTCCACGTTTCGACCGACGAAGTTTACGGCACGCTCGCACCCGCGGATCCGGCCTTCACGGAGGAAACGCCCTTCGCGCCCAACAGTCCTTACGCCGCGTCCAAGGCCGCCAGCGATCATCTCGTGCGCGCGTATCAGCACACCTACAAGCTGCCCACGCTCACGACCAATTGTTCGAACAACTACGGCCCGTTCCACTTCCCCGAAAAACTCATCCCGCTCGTCATCCTCAACGCGCTCGAGGGAAAACCGCTGCCGGTGTACGGCGACGGACAACAAATCCGCGATTGGCTCTATGTCGAAGATCACGCCGCCGCGATCTGGCTCGTGCTTCAAAAAGGACGCGTCGGAGAGACCTACAACATCGGCGGTCTGAACGAAAAACCGAACATCGAGATCGTGAAAACGATCTGCTCGCTGCTCGATCAGAAATCCCCGCGCGCCGACGGCAAATCCTACGCCGAACAAATCACTTTCGTCGCCGACCGTCCCGGCCACGACCGCCGCTACGCCATCAACTGCGAAAAACTCCAGCGCGAGCTCGGCTGGAAACCGCGTGAAAGTTTCGCCACCGGCATCGCCAAAACCGTCGATTGGTATCTCACCCACCGCGACTGGGCCGCCGACATCACCGCCACGCGGTATGCGCGCGAACGGCTCGGGGCGAAGGGCTAATGGCGGCGCGCGTGTCGAAGCAGCAAGTTGAAATTGAAGTCATCGATGGCTCCCATGGAGGAATCGTTCGAAAAACTCGATGTATGGAAACGCGCCCATGCTTTGAGCATCGAACCCTATCGCTTGCTCGCCGAATGCCGCGATTGGGGCTTCAAAGATCAGCTCACGCGCTCCGGCTATAGCATTGCTGACAACATCGCTGAAGGCGCCGAGCCTGTGAGCAAGGCAGAGCTCAAACAGTTCCTCGGCTACGCGAAAGGCTCCGCGGGCGAAACTCGCTCCCAAGTCCTCCGCGCCATCCTCTCAATTACATCATTCCCGAAACCGGCCCGCACCTTGTCCAAGAGCTCCGCGAGATCTCACGTATGATTCATGGCCTCATCAAATCCCTCGACGCTGACACCGCACCCCATGTCTTCTCTTCCACTTCAACTCCCCACTTCAACTGACGATGCCTCCGCGCGGCGGCGCAAAGGCATCGTCCTCGCCGGCGGGTCGGGCACCCGCCTCTATCCTCTCACGATCGCGGTGAGCAAGCAGCTCATGCCGGTCTACGACAAGCCGATGATCTATTATCCGCTGTCGATTCTGATGCTGTCCGGCATCCGCGAGATCCTCATCATTTCGACACCGCACGATCTCCCGCTTTTCCGCCGTCTGCTCGGAGACGGTTCGCAGTTCGGCGTGTCTTTTAGCTACGCAGAACAACCGAGTCCCGACGGTCTCGCGCAGGCATTCCTCATCGCAAATCAAGTCGGCTTCCTCGACGACCAAACGCCTTCCGCGCTCGTCCTCGGCGATAATCTTTTCTACGGCCACGATCTCGTCGCGTCTCTTTCCGCGGCATCGGCGCGCACCGATGCCGCCACGATTTTCGGTTATCACGTGGCCGACGCCACGGCGTACGGCGTGGTCGAGTTCGCCGCCGATGGACGCGTGCTTTCGCTCGAAGAAAAACCCGCGCATCCAAAATCCAACTACGCGGTTCCTGGGCTTTATTTCTACGATCGCGATGTCGTCGCGCTCGCGAAATCCCTCAAACCCTCCAAGCGCGGCGAACTCGAAATCACGGATCTCAACCGACTCTATCTCGAAGCCAGCAAACTCCACGTCGAACTCCTCGGACGCGGTACCGCGTGGCTCGACACCGGCACGCACGATTCGCTTCTCGCCGCCGGTCAATTCGTCGAAGTCATCGAAAATCGCCAGGGCCTCAAAATCGCCTGCCTTGAAGAAATCGCCTTCCGCCAACACTGGATCGATCGCGCCCAGCTCGACGCGCAGATCGCCCGCCTCGGCAAATCCAACTACGGCGCCTATCTCAAGAAACTCGTGTGATCACACGAGGGCGGCAGCGCCGGCGGCCCGCCGGCAAATCCGCATCCTCCGTTTAACACCGGCGCTCTGAGCGCCGGCACGATGCGCCGCACCGTCCGCCATAAATTCGCGTCGATTCGCGTCCATTCGCGGTCCAAAACTCTGCGCTCGTGCGCGTCTCGTTCATCATTCCGCTCTACAATTGTCTGCCGCTCACGCAGGCGATGCTGAAGTCATTGCAGGCAACGCTGCCCGACGGTCTCGATCACGAGATCCTTTTTGTCGATGATGGCAGCACGGATGGCACGCGCGAGTGGCTCGAGACGATCCGCTCCGCTCGTATTCGCGTCGTTCTCAACGAACGCAATCTTGGCTACGCCGCCGCCAACAATCGCGCCGTCGCGCAGGCCTCGGGCGATCTGCTCGTGCTGCTCAATAACGATCTCGTGCTCACCCCTCGCTGGCTCGGGCCGATGCTCGACATTCACACATCGCTCGGCACACGCGCCGGTGTGATCGGCAATGTTCAGCGTGCGGTCGCCAGCGGCGAAATCGATCACACGGGCATCGTCATCGGTCGCACGGGAAAACCGGAACACGACCGCACGCCACCATCGCGCTTTGCTCGCATCAAAAAAGTTTCCGCCGTCACGGGGGCGTGCCTGTTGATTTCGCGCTCACTCTGGCAACAGCTCGGCGGCTTTGACGAAGCGTTCGTCAACGGCGGCGAAGACATCGATCTCTGCTTCAAAGCGCGCGCCGCCGGACGCGAGATCGCCGTCGCTCTTCGCAGCGTGGTTTTTCATCACGTGAGTTCTTCGCCCGGACGTCGGCTCCGCGACGAACATAACTCGCGCCTTCTCACGCACCGCTGGCGTCGCCAGCTCAGTGAGCTCGGCGCGCGTGCTCGTTGTCGCGATTATCTCGTCCGCGAGGCGACGGCCGGGAGCGCTTTCTTCGCGCCGTGGGAAAGTCTCCAGATCGCGTTTCATGCCGCTGACTTGACTCGACGTCCGCCCACACCCGCGCTGCGTCTCATCGCTGATGCACTCGATGTTGAAGAAGCGCGCTGGGAACAACTCCTCGGAAAAGAATCACCCGCGCAGCACCGCGCGAATCCTCAATGATCCGCTCAAAAATGAACCGTCTTCGCGAACCGTTGCGTCATCTGCATGACAAAGCCTTTGCCATGCACGGCTTGTTCGCTAGCACACAGCTTCTTTTTTGACGCGCGATGGCTGCCTCACCCAGTGCCTCCTCCGACGGCGTGTTTGTCCGTCACTCGACCCGTCATGTGGGTTTCGTCTTCGACGAGTTCGATCTGGAGTCCGCGTGGATTCGTGAGAAGGCGGAACTCCATTTTCCGCCTCTGGCCGAGTTGAAAGAGCTCACGATCCGCGGCCATCTTCGTCGTCATCCCGATGCAGCGGGATCACGGGACAAGCTGCCGTCTTTAGACGTCTTTCTCGGAAACGCCAAAGTGGGCGCGATCACACCCGCGCAGGAAGGCCCGTGGACCTTCACCTGCAAGGTCCCCTTCGATCTCGCTGAGCGCGGCTTCGTTCTTCGCCTCGCGCTCAAAGGCGTCGCCGTCACCAACACGCTCGCTTGGGCCGGTCGTGTATTCGAAAACTGGAGACTGGCCGCGCGACTTCAGCGCTTCCGCCCGCAACACCGCAATCGTCAGCTTCGCATCGGCTCGGTGTCCGCCGATGGCGAGACTGTTTACGATTTTTCCAACCGACACAGCCCCTACTCGCCGGTCTTCGCGCGCAAACATGCACGGCTCGGCTTAAACATCGTCGGTTTTCTTTCCGCCGAGCTCGGTGTGGGCGAATCGGCGCGTTGCATGATTCGCGCGGCCGATGCGGCGTTCATTCCTGCCGCGCCTATCGCGCTGAAACTCCCGTGCAAAGCACGTCAGGGCGACAACAGCTTCACGCCATTTCTTCAGGAGCGAAATCCGCACGCCGTGAATGTGTTTCACCTCGATGCGCCCGCCGTGGCCGATATCGATCATCATCACGGCCGCGAGTTTCGCGCGGGAAAATACAATGTCGGTTACTGGGCGTGGGAGCTGCCGGAGTTTCCCGATGCGTGGGTGCCGTACTTCGATTACATGGACGAGATCTGGTGTCCGTCGGAGTTCGTGCGCGCGGCCATCGCCGACAAATCGCCGCTGCCGGTCATCACGATGCCGCACGCGATTTCGTTTCAACGTCCGGTTGAATCCAAAAAACAACTACGCGAACGCTTCGGCCTGCCCGCGGATCAGTTTCTTTTTCTCTTCCTCTACGATCTTCACAGCTACTCGGAGCGCAAAAACCCGCGGGGGGCGCTCAATGCATTCAAGTTGTCCGGTCTCGCGGGATCGGGCGCCGGCATCGTCATCAAGGTGCATGGCATCAACGGCAACGAAACCGAACTCGAAGCGCTGCGCGCGGAGATCGCCCAAATCCCCGGCGCCATCCTGATCGATCGTTCGCTCTCGCGCTCCGATCTCTACGCATTGGAGGCGGCGTGCGATTGTTTTGTTTCGCTGCATCGCAGCGAAGGCTTCGGTCTCGCGGTGGCCGAGTGCATGTATCTCGGCAAGCCCGTGATCGCCACCGACTGGTCGGCGACCACCGAATTTCTCAATGAAACGAACGGCTGTCCCGTGCGCGCGACGCTCGTGACCCTTCAAAAAACCCACGGCCCGTACGCCAAGGGACAAACCTGGGCCGATCCCGAGGTGGAGCACGCTGCGGATTGGATGAAAAAGCTGCACGCCAATCCTGAACTCGCCGCGCGTCTCGGCGCCGCCGCGCAGAAAACGATCGAGCAACAATTCTCGCCTCAAGTCATCGGCGCTCGCTATCGCCGCCGCTTGGAAGCGATCGCGAGCTGGTGATCGAGGGCGGTCAGCAGTCTTCGCGCAACCCACTGGGAGCGCCCAGCCACAGGGGGGATCAGATGGGAACGTTCTAGTCCGCTTTCGCCCGCAGATCGAATTCGAGATTGCGCAGGCTGAAGGCCACCGGACGTTGATCGTGCGGTCCCGGCGGTTGCCCCGGCACATCCGTTTCGAAACGCCAGACAGTTTCGCCCGGATCGATGCACAATCCACGCAACGACACGCGCGTCACCGAATCGCTCACGCGCCCCGTCCAAAGCGGTTCGTCTTTTCCCGCAACGAACACGCGAATGTTGCGCTCGATCTTGCTGCGCAGCCCGAAACTCACCTCCGCGATCACAGCCTGCTCATGCGGATTGAGGATCGTGATCGCCGCATCGCCTGAGCTCCACCGCCAATACTCGCCGCGCGAACGTTCCGCAGCGTACCAATTTTCATCGAAGACCACCGTCCACTCGCGCGCTTCCGAGGCGACCAACGCTTCCTGCCCCGTGACCCGATAGCTCTGCATTCCCGGTAGTTTAAACGCTCCAAACGCGGAAAAGACAGTGATGTTTCCCAGTAACAAAACAAGCCACCACCGGCGTCCACGCGGCAGCAGCACATTAAACGCAAGCGACATCGGCAACAGCGCACGTCCTGACGCGCCTGGCGATCCTTCCCAAACCGCGTATCCCAAAATCGCCATCAACATCACATACATGATCCCTATCCGCCACCACGCCTCCTTCCACCGAGGAGCACACACGAGATACGATGCCTGCACCGTAAGCGCGATCATCGTGACCAGGCTCGAAAAAACCGCCTCGGTAAGACCGTTGGTGGATACGGCGGTCCATGTATCGGCCCATTTTTGCCCGAAACCGGTGAACGGCGCATTGAGATTTCCTGTGCCTCCCATCTCATGCGCGCCAAAGACCCAATACAGATACGAGAGCCATAAAACGAGCGGCACGGCAACGAGCGCCGCGCGCATCAACATCCAAAACCATTCCGAAACAGGCTTTTTTTCCGGTTCAACCAGTGCCGGCGCCGCAAGAATATTGGTCTCGCGCATCAATCCAGAAAGACCGAGCACGATCGTCGCCGACCATGATCGACCACGTTCCAGCAGGGCGACGCCGATCGCAATCAGGAGCAAACTGGGACCATCGAGCAGCGATCCTCGCACGCTAAAACACATACCGAACGAGAAAAGAGTTCCCGCCCAACGCACATAATTCTCCCAGTTAGTCGGAGGGAACCAACGCAGCAAAAGCGCCGCCAAAGCCAACCAACACACCACGTTCTGCAGCGCGTAAACTTGCAGCACTCGGGCCGGTTCCCCACCGCCCAAAGCCCACGCTGTCCATGACAGTAAAATACGTCGGGCTCGGTAAGGCAAATTATCCACCGCCGTATTCAAATCCTCACTACGCAGCTCCGGCCGAATGGCTATCTGCGCATAAAACTGTCCGTCATACCCGTATGAATCGGCATCCATGTAAGGCTCCAGAACCTTGAGTTCTGGCAGCGCCCGCTCCTGCATTTTATCTCCGAAAATGATAAGCGCTGAAAATCCTTTTCCCGGTAGGTAAAAGCCGGCAACCAACCAGAGAAACAGCGCTATTGTCGCAGCGTACGCCACCTTGGGCAATGTTGTCTGAACTGTCTGGAGTCGTGTTTTGAGGCTAGCCACGGAAATGCGTCAGCGCACAGTCATCTCTTTTCCAAATCAAGAATGGAATCCACCACCGTTTCCACCACTTCCCCTTCGCGGTCAGACCCACAAGATATCGATCACAAGAAAGCCCGGCTCGCTCTCGTATTGCTGACGGCCTTTTTCGCGTTGTTGCTCATCTTCAAGATGGACGCCGTGGCTGGTGGCGCCGACTCGTCTGGCTATCTCAATCATGCGAAGCAAATCGCGTCGGGGCGTGTCCACGAACCGATGAGGATGATCGGCGACGCCAGTCCTTCATCAAATCCCGAACTCTCCCCTTTCACCTACGTTCCCTTGGGATATGTCCCTTCGGGCACCGACCAAATGGTCCCAACCTATCCGGTGGGCCTCTCGCTATTAACGGCAGGTGTCGCGATCATCACAGGGTGGAATGCTTCTGCCGGTGTCACCATGGGGCTCCATGCGCTCGCGGGACCTTTGCTTATCTACGCGCTTGCCCGCCGTCTCGGTCTCACACGCCGTTGGTCTCTCGTGGGCGTGATCTTATCTGCGCTGTGCCCGCTTTATGTAATGTATTCGCTTCAATTGATGAGCGATCTGCCCTCCTTGGTTTGGTGCGCCGCGACAATCCTCTTTGCATGGCAAAGCCGCACGCGCCGCGTGTGGGCACTGGCCGCCGGCGTGGCGTTCGCCGCGGCGGTTCTCATTCGTCCGACCAACGCATTACTGATCTTCGCTATAGCGCTCGCTCTCGGTTTTTCGTGGCGGAATTGGTTACTGTTCGGCCTCGCTGGATTGCCCGGAGCCATTTTCTGGGCTGCCTATAACCAAGCAGCCTACGGACATCCTTTCGCCTCAGGATATGGGAACGTTTTGGAAATCATGGGATGGCCCCATTTTCTTGGAAGCTGGCGACATTACCTCCTCTGGTTGCCCGCACTGCTCACGCCATTTGCCATCCTGCTGTTCGCCTTTCCTCGACTGCTCATTTCCTCCCCTCGCGTTGGATGGATGCTGTTCCTTTGGTGGGGAAGTTTTGCCACATTTTATGCGTTTTATCCGTTCACCCAGGAAACGTGGTGGTATCTGCGGTTTATTCTTCCCGCTTTTCCGTCATTCATTCTCACGATCCTAACGGTCGCCTCTCAATTAGCCGATCGCCGCAATGCCGCGCCTTTCCGATTCGATAACAAGCGCTCGCAGGTGCTTACAACGGTACTTCTGGCTGTCATCCTCGTCTCAAATATCTACTGGAATCGAAAACTATATACGCTGCATCAGCGTGACCGGATACACTATGCAGCAGCTTGCGCATGGATGCGGGAGCATCTTCCCGAAAACGCCATCGTGCTGACCATGCAGACGAGCGGAGCACTGTTCTTCTACACAGACTTTACCCTCGTGCGCTGGGATACTCTCGCCGAAGGAGGACTCACAAAAATCGAAACAGCCGCGCGCCATACCGGGCAGCCGATCTATGCGGCCACATTCCCCTTCGAGGCAGATGAAACGCCCGGTGCAAATTCGTTGATCAACAAATTCCCAGGCTGGGAAAAACTCACCGTCATCGGACAAACGACGATCTGGAAACGAACGGGATCCACCCCGACGTTAGCTTTGTCTACCCGGTGAATCCACGGCTCGCTCAAGCCCTCGATCACGCGACTCGCATCTGGGATTGAGTTGCTTATGGCTTCTCGGACAAACACAGGATTGCTTACACCGTCTTCTCTCATCCAGCGTCTCCTTTTCTCATGCCGACCCTCTCCGTCGTCATCCCCTGCTATAACGAAAAAAACACCATCCGTCGTATCGTCGATGCGGTCCACAATTGCGGCGTCGAATCGCTGGAAATCATCATAGTCGACGATTTCTCCACCGACGGCACCCGCGATATCCTCCGCGAGGAAATCGCGCCCCTCGTGTCCCAGATCATTTATCACGAGAAAAATCAGGGCAAAGGCGCCGCGCTCCGCTCCGGATTCAAACACGCCACGGGAGATTTTGTCATCGTTCAGGACGCAGACCTCGAATACGATCCGTGCGAGCTCCCCGATTTGCTCGCACCGCTCGTCGCCGGCAAAGCCGATGTCGTTTTTGGCTCCCGTTTCCTCGCCGGCCGCCCGCATCGCGTCCTCTACTTCTGGCACAGCGTGGGCAACAAGTTCCTCACGTTGCTCTCTAACATGGCGACAAACCTGAACCTCACGGACATGGAATGCTGCTACAAAATGTTCCGGCGCGACGTGATTCAGAGCATCGATTTCAAGGAAAACCGCTTCGGCTTCGAGCCCGAGATCACCGCGAAGGTCGCGCGTCGAAACTTGCGCATCTACGAGGTCGGCGTGTCGTATTCAGGCCGTACATACGCCGAGGGCAAAAAGATCGGCTGGCGCGACGGCTTTCGCGCGCTGTATGCGATCGCCAAATACAACTTCTGGAGTCGCTGACGCTGCTGGGCTCGCGCGGACTCGAGCCCTTTTTCGTTCATGACGCGCGTGGAGTTTGCTCCACGTGGACCACGATGCGAAGTGCACTCCATCGTTAGAACAGCGATTGCATCGATGGAATGATGCGCGGCTGGACAGTGTCGGGAACGAGGAGCAACCTCCTCCTGCACCGACCATATGCCGCCGCTCCCCTCTTCTTCCGAATCGGAGAAAAAGTGCGCACCGGATTTCGCGCAGTTTATCGGCAATGTTCTTGAGAATATGACGGAAGCCCTCGCCACCGTGGATTTCGAGTGGCGCATCACGTATGTGAATCGTGCATACATGCGGCTCGTTACGCCGATTTACTCGAAACCGGATCAATTGATTGGTGCCAATCTGTGGGAGCGTTTTCCCGACATCGGCGATTCCATCGCGGGTCAACAATATCGTATTGCGATGAAAGAGCGGAAGCGGGTCACCTTCGAGCACTACTATCCGCCGCTCCAACTTTGGGCCGAGGTGCAAGCGCTGCCATTCGACCACGGTCTCACGATTTCGGTGTACGATATCACCACGCGCAAACAACAGGAGCTGCAGCTCGCCGAGCTGACGCGCACGTTGAGCGAGCAATCGAATCTCTTCGACGCCATCCTCTCCAACGTCCGCGACCTCGCGTACGCTTTCGATCACGATCTGCGTTTCCTCTACGTCAATCGCCCGCTCGCAGAACTGCTCGGTCGTCCGCTCGAAGCGATTGTCGGCCAAACCTGTCGTTCGCTCGGTTATCCTCCCGCGATCGCCGATCAGCTTGAAGCGCACATGCGCGAGGTTTTCGCCACAGGTCGCGCCGTGCGAGGAGAGGCGCCGCTGCCTTCGCACTCAGGAAAAATCGAGCATCACGAATACATCTATAGCCCGGTCTTCGGACCCGACGGACAAGTCGAAGCGCTCGTCGGCACCACACGTCTCATCACCGAACGCAAACGCGACGAAAACGTCGTGCGTCAGGCCGAACGACAACTCCGTCTCGTGAGCGACCACGCCTCTGTCCTGCTCGCGCATCTCGATCGCGATTATCGCTATCAATTCGTCAACGTTCCTTACGCCGACCGCTTTTCGCTCAAACCGAGCGATATCGTCGGCAAAACCGCGCTTGAAGTGCTGGGCCAGGCCGCGTTCGCAAGCATCCAGCCGCATTTTCAAGAAGCGCTCACCGGCCGACGCGTGGAGTTTGAGGTCAATATCGCTCCCGCTGGCTCGCCGCCGCTTTGGCACCAAGTCGTCTACACGCCCGAGCGCGATTCGTCTGGCGAAGTGGTCGGCGTCGTCGCCGCTTACACGGACATCACGCTGCGTCGCAACGCCGAGATCGAAGCTATGCGCGCACGCGACGAAGCGATCGCCGCGGGTCGCGCAAAGGACGAATTTCTCGCCGCGCTTTCGCACGAGTTGCGCACACCACTTAATCCAGTGCTGCTCATCGCGAGCGAGTCGGCCAGCGATCCCGCGCTGCCCGCTGATCTGCGTGATCGTTTCGACACCATCGCAAAAAACGTCCGCCTGGAAGCGCGCCTTATCGACGATCTTCTGGACCTTACACGCATCACACGCGGCAAGATGTCGCTGCAAATGCACCCGGTCGACGTCCATGTGGTGCTCAACGATACCATCACCACGCTTTCGTCGGAGCTCACGGAACACGATCTCACCCTCACACTCGATCTCCACGCAAAATCTCCGGTGGTCAACGGCGACCCCGCGCGTCTGCAGCAGATCTTCTGGAACGTCCTGAAAAACGCCGTGAAATTCACGCCCGCCGGCGGCGAAATCGCCATACGATCTTCGATCGAAGAAAAATTCCGTCTGCTTCGTATCGAAATTTCGGATACCGGAATCGGCATCACGCCCGAAGAGCTTTCACGCATCTTCGAGTCGTTCCGGCAGGGCGAACATGCCTCCAGCGCGTTTGGCTCGCACCGTTTCGGAGGTCTCGGCCTCGGGCTCTCCATTTCCCGCCAGCTGGCGAGTCTTCACGGCGGCACCATCGAGGCCCAAAGCGTCGGACGCGAACAAGGCTCCACCTTCATCCTTCGCTTCCCGCTCTGCGATCGTCCCGCCGCGCCCACCGGCACTTCTGGTTCGCGCTCGCCGATGAGCGTTCCGGTACCGCCGCCCCGATTCAACCGCGTGCTGTTAGTCGAAGATCACGACCCGACCCGCAAGGCGCTCATGCATCTGCTCGCACGGCGTCACTACCAAGTCGTTTCCGCAAAATCGATGAACGAAGCGCTTCAACTTATCGGTGAAAACGCGGTCGATTTCATCATCTCCGACATCGGGCTTCCCGACGGATCGGGCCACGATCTCATGGCTCAGCTTCGCGATACACGTCAGTTGAAAGGCATCGCCTTGAGCGGTTATGGCATGGATCGCGATATCATGCGCGGACGCGAAGCCGGCTTTTCCGCGCATCTGATCAAGCCGATCGATATCCAAAGTCTGGATACAGCCTTGGCCGCCATGCAGCGCGAATTAACGCGCTGAACGCTCACTTCGGCAGATCGGCGGCGATGCGCGCGGCGAGTTCCTCCACGCCTGCACTCACTGCGGCCGCGAGCGCGGAGAAATCGCGGCCATCCCAGGTCACCGGAGGCGCAACGTAGGTTTTTTCTTCGGCGATGCGTCCGGTTCCATCGGTCGCCAGGATCGAGTAAAGTGCTTCGAAGCGGACCTGGCCGGGGCTGCCCGCCACGCCTTCGCAACGCACCACGCGCACCACCACTTCGTAGTCAGCCGGAATGTCCCCACGCGTTGGATATGCGGTCACGCCTCGTACCGAGGGTTCCCGACGAAGACGTTCGACAAGCAGACGTGAGATGCCCGCGTCGAGCGATTCGGCCCAGCGATTAAAATCCTGATAACGCAGTTCATTGCCGCCTTCGCGCACGACAATACTCTTGGTCGCGCGCAGATATCCCGGCAGGTCGATCGCGCGGAGCGCGACCTGCCAGCGCCGCTCGGCAGGCTCCGCGACGGCATTCGTCGGCTGGGTCGAGGACAATACGTAGAAGCGAGTCGCATCCGGCGATGCAGTCGGCAGCACCTGGCATCCGCCCAACATCGCGGCGCTCACCGCCATCAGCGCCCAAGCAGGCAGGAAACGTAAGCGCAGGCGGCCCGAAGAGGTCGCGGGAGAAAAGGGTTTCGTTTTCATCGAGGTATTCAAAAAATAACTACCCATTCGATCATTTCCCGGGATTGCGCCCCGTGATCAGAGCGCTGGGATTGCGCTCGAGAAATTCGCTGAGCCGTTGCACGGAAAGCGCCGCGTCCGACAACTGCATCAACGTGCGCGTCGCTTCTTCGCCGAGGCCGCCTTGCGCCGCGATGAACGCACGCGCGTTGGCCGCCGCAGACTCAAATGTCTTCAACGTGCCCTTGGCCTGCTCTAAAACCGCCGCGAGTTGCTCGCCTGCCGGCACCACTTGTTGATCGATGCCGGCCAGCGTTTTCTTCAGGTCGTTGATCGCGCCGTTGAGATTGACGAGCGTCTCCTCGAAACGCGGCGACTCGGCCAACGCCGTCACGGCCCGTCCCGCTTTCGCCCACTCGGCCGTGACTTCCGTGATGTCGATTTTATTGAGCTGACGACGCGTGTCGGTGATCAGCGCGCGCACGTCTTGCGCAAGTCCTGGGAAATCGACGCGCTGTAGATTCGCCAGAATTTCGGTGACACTCGCCTGCGCGGCCGCGATCGCCGATGGCATCGCCGGCACTTCCACGTAACGCGGGTCGTGAATGGTCGCGACGACGATCGGCACGTCGTCCTCTTCGTCCACGAAGTCCAACTCGATGTACAGCAAACCCGTCGCGATACCCATCACGCCGAGTTGCGCGCGCAGTCCTTTGTCCACCAGCGCCTGCAATTGATCGCGATTGGAAACATCGATCTCCGCGCCACGCGCATCGCGCATCACGTTGCGGCTAAATTCGCAAACGACCGCCACCAGCGAGCGGCGTCGTTCCTGATCGTAACGCACGGTGAGATCGACCACGCGGCCCACGCGAAGTCCGCGCAGTTTCACCGGCGAGCCGAGATCGAGTCCGCCGACCGACTCGTCGAAATAGACGACGAAACGCTGCGGTTTGGAGAAAAAGTTCACCCCGCCAAACGTCAGCAGCGCCGCCACGCCGAGGATGAGAGCGCCGATGACAAAGACGCCGACGAGGGCCGGATTAATTCTGGTTTTCATGGCTGCAAGAGATGCGCGGACGCGCGGACGTGAGACGTGGGATTCAAGGGTTCGAGAGGCATGACACAATCATTCGGCGCGGGTTTCTGAGCTGCTGCCATCTCCGCGCTTCAAAAATTCACGCACGCGAGGATCGTCGCTCTCGGCCGCGAGTTTTCGCGGAGGACCTTCGGCGATGATGCCTTTGGCTTCGCGATCGAGCATGATCACGCGGTCGGCGATGCTGAAGATGCTCTCCAACTCGTGCGACACGATCACGAGCGTGGTTTTGAGCGTATCGCGGATTTGGAGCACGAGTTCGTCGAGTTGCCGCGAGGTGACCGGATCGAGCCCGGCGGACGGTTCGTCGAAAAACACGATGCCCGGATCGAGCGCGAGCGCGCGCGCGAGGCCGGCGCGTTTCTTCATGCCTCCGCTGATCTCCGATGGAAAATAATTCTCGTATCCGGCCAAGCCCACCTGCGCGAGTTTCATGGCGACCACTTCGTCGCGTTCGCGGCGCGTCAAATCGGTATGTTCTTCGAGTGGCAGCGCGATGTTTTCGCGGAGCGTGAGCGAACTCCACAGCGCGCCGCTTTGATACAACACGCCAAAACCCTTGAGCAGTTCGCGTCGGCGCGCGGGATCTGCGGCCACAAAATCTTCTCCGAAATAGCGCACCGTGCCCGCGGTCGGCCGACGCAGCCCGATGAGATGCCGCAGCAGTGTACTTTTGCCGCAACCGCTGCCACCGATGACAAAGAAAATCTCACCGCGATCCACGGAGAACGTCACATCGCGCAGGATCGTGCGATCATCGTAGCCGCATTCGAGCCCCGTGACTTCGATCGCGGGTGTCGGTTGCGACGCGGAGTTGTTGTTGGTGGGCGTTACCATCCGAGAATGTTGAAAACTCCCGCGTACAAACTGTCCGCGATGATGATGAGCAGGATCGCCGTGACTACCGCCGACGTCGCGGCCCGGCCGACGCCCGCGGCCGTGCGATCCGCTTGCAGACCGCGCAAGCAACCGGACAGGCCGACGATCAGGCCAAAGGTCGCCGCTTTGATGAGGCCGGTCATCACGTCCGACATGTCCACGATCGTCAGCATCTCGACCCAGAATGCCGTCGGCGAAATCGACAGGATGAAGAGCGAAATCACCATGCCGCCGATGATGCCGAGCGCGTTGCTGTAAAGGGTGAGCAGCGGCGTCATCAACGCCACCGCGAGGATGCGCGGGAGCACAAGAAACTCCACCGGGCGCAGGCCCAGCGTTTCGATGGCGTCGATTTCTTCGTTGGCCTTCATGTTGCCGAGCTGCGCCGCAAACGCCGCCCCGGTGCGTCCCGCAAGCACGATCGCGGTCATCATCGCGCCCATTTCACGCACCATCGAAAGCCCCACCAAATCCGCCACGTAGATGTCGCCGCCGTATTGGCGCAGCACGATCGCGCCGGTGTAGGCGAGCGTCACGCCGACAAGAAAACTGATCAGTCCGACGATCGGCAGGCCCAACGCGCCGCATTGCTGCATCTCGGCGAGCGCATCGCGCCAGCGAAAACGATGCGGACGCCGTGCGACCGAGATCGCGCTGAGGGTGCATTCGCCCACGAAGTGCGCGATTTCCTTCACGCGTTGACGGCACTCGGCCGTCGCGAGACCGACCGCGGTGAACAAATCCGGCGCGCGTTCGCCTGCAGGTTCTTTCACCTGCACGGAATCGAGCTGCTTCATCAACGTGCGCGCGTCTTCCGGCATCGCGGAATCGTCGAGCGCGATGTGATGCTCTTCGCACCAGGCGCGCGCGCTGCGCCAAAAAAGCAGCAACGCGCTGTCCCATGAAACGAGTTCGCCCACCTCAATACGCACCGGCTTCGGCTCGCGTTTTCGCATCAATCGCCGCCAGTGCGGCCGCTCTTCCGAGATCCGCCAACGCCCCGCAACCGTCACGATCCACTTGCCGTCAGCTTCATGCACTTGTGCTTGAGCGGAAATGACCTCGGGAACAGATGGCATCGGCTCGGTTGTAGAGACAGCAGGTGAAAGAAAAACCCTAAAAATTTACCATTTTCAGAGGCGCGGTGCCGCCCAATGTTCCGCATTCGTGAACAAACCGTTTCGCACCGTCCTCTTCGACCTCGATGGCACGCTCTTGGATCACTTCGCCGCGATCCACCGCTCGCATGTGCATACCATGCGCACACTCGGACTGCCCGAGCCGACCATGGAGCAAGTTCGCCGCGCCATCGGCGCCGGACTTGAAGTCGCCATCAAACGTTTGCTCGGCGAAGCGCACGCCCATCGTTTCGACGAAGCACTGCCGATCTACCGTCGATACTGGGACGAAACGATGCTTCACGGCGTGGCGCTGTTTCCCGGTTCGCGCGAGTTGCTCGAAGCGTTGAAAGAACGCGACGTGCGCTGCGCGGTGTTCACCAACAAACATGGTCCGTCCGCTCGCGCGCTGATGGCGCATCTCGGCGTCGATCATCTGCTCGATGGTGTTTTTGGCGCGATGGACACGCCTTGGTATAAACCCGATCCCGAGTTCTCCGAACACGCGCTCAGCGAACTTTCGGCGGAAGCTTCGACGACCTGCCTGATCGGCGATTCGCCGTACGACATCCTCGCCGCGCACAACGGTGGTTTTCCCTGCTATTGCGTCACCACGGGCACGCATTCCGAAGAGGAACTGCGCGCAGCGAAGGCCGACGGTGTTTATCCGGACATGATCGCTCTCGCGCGCGAGGTATTCGGGCTGGAGCTTGTCTCCATTTCTTGAATACGCGACGACGCGCGCGGCGGATTTAATCCACTTCGTGGCCGAGGGCGCGCGTCACTTCGATGTTCAGCGCCTGCAGCGACACAAACACGTCGCGGATGAACGCGCCCAATCCCGCGACCATGAGGAGCACGCTCACCATGAACGCGCCGAGAACCACGCGCGCCATTTCGATTTCCAGCACTTGTCCGATAAACAGCAGCAGGATCAACGTGCCCGAGGTGAAAATGCTCGCGATGATGCACGACATGGCGATCCGCATCAGGCGCGCGCGGCGAAACATGATCTCGAGCTGATGCTCGATATGCGCACGCTCGTCGCCCTTCGCCTGCCGCACGAGTCCCGCGAGATTGCGCGAACGATCCACGATGCGCCCCATGCGGGTCGTCATCGAAATCACGAGCGCACCGAGACCTGAAATCAGGATCACCGGGCTGATCGATAGCTGGATAAGCGGCAGGATCTTCGCGAGTTCTGTCGGCGCGGTCATGGCTCGCGAACCTATCGAACGCGCGTCGTGGATCAATCCCAGCCTTGCCCCGCTTCGTGCTCCCGCACTCTTCTCTTTGTCCACCGTGGCTTCTTCCTCTCCAACGACCGACACGCTCACCGGCGTCCTCGAGCGCATCATTTTCCTGAACGAGGAAACGCATTTCACCATCGCCGAGTTTCGCCCGGAAGGTCGCGACGAAAAAGTCACCATCACCGGCCCGCTGCCCGGCGCACAATGCGGCGAGACGCTGCATCTCCGCGGCACGTGGACGCGCCACGCACAACACGGCGAGCAGTTCAAGGTCGAGTCGTTCAAAGCCGAGCTGCCGTCCAGCGTGTATGGCATTCGCAAGTACCTCGGCAGCGGCCTCGTGCCCGGCATCGGCAAGGTTTACGCAAACAAGATCGTGGACGCGTTTGGCACCGACACGTTTCGCGTGCTCAGCGAGGAATCGGCGCGATTGCGCGGCGTGCCCGGCATCGGCAAGGTGCGCGCGGCCGCCATCAAGCAGGCGTGGGACGATCAGCGCGCGCTGCGCGAGATCCACATTTTCCTCCAAACGTACGGTGTCACCACCGCGCAATGCGTGAAACTTGTGCGCCGCTACGGTCACGAGGCGCGCCAGATTTTGCTCAGCGAACCGTATCGCGTCGCGCGCGAGATCGATGGCATCGGTTTCAAGACCGCCGACAAAATCGCGATCAATCTCGGCTACGCGAACGACGCCGCGCCGCGCATCGACGCCGGTCTGCTTTTCTCCATGGAAACGCTCCAGGAGGAAGGCCACACCGCGTTGCGCGAAGCCGATCTCGCCGCGCACGCCACGCAGCTTCTCGAGACTTCGCATGATCGCGTGGTCGCGCGCATCGCCGCCTTGGTGGAGCAAAAACAACTCATCGCGCATGCGCCCGGCGTCGAAAATCCCCTGCCCGGCTCCGCGTTGATCCAGCTCCCGCACAACGACCGCGCGGAACAAAAAATTGCCTCCGCCATCGTCCGCCTCACGAAGGTTGCGAGCGGATTACCGCCGATCAAAACCGACGCCGCGGTCGTGTGGGCCGAGCAGAAAGCCGGTTTCGAATTCGCCGAACAACAACGCGCCGCGCTCCGGCACGCGTTGCTCTCAAAGGTTTCCATTCTCACCGGCGGTCCGGGCACGGGCAAAACCACGATTCTGCGCGCGCTCGTGGAAATTCTTCGCGCCAAAAAAGTCCGCGTGCATCTCGCCGCGCCGACAGGTCGCGCCGCGCAACGTCTCGCCGAGACGACCGGCGGTTTTGCGTCCACGATTCACCGCCTGCTCAAGTACGATCCGGCCAGGGGCGGTTTCACCGCCAACGACTCCGCACCGCTCGCCACCGATTTCCTCGTGGTCGACGAAGCGTCGATGCTCGATACGCGTCTCGCCGCCGCGCTGTTTCAGGCGATTCCTTCGCGCGCACATCTGCTGCTCGTCGGCGACACGGACCAACTGCCCTCGGTCGGCGCGGGCAATGTCCTTAAAGATATCATCGCCTCCGCCACCGCGACCGATGCCACGCTTTCGCTGCCGGTCACGCGCCTCAATGTCATCTATCGCCAGAAAGGCCAAAGTCAGATCGTCACCACCGCGCACGCGATCAACGGCGGCGATCCGTCGCTTCCGCCGAGCACGCCCGATCTCCATTCCATCCAAGCGTGGAGCGATCTCACGTTCGTGATCGCAGATTCCGCGGAGGACTGCCTCGCCAAAACGATCGCGCTCTGCACCGAGTTCGTGCCGAAACATTACCCGTGGTTCGATCCGAAGCGCGACGTACAAGTACTCGCGCCGATGCACAAGGGCGTCGCCGGCGTCGGTAACTTCAACCAGCAGCTGCAGGCCGCGCTCAATCCTCGCGGAAAATCCGTGCGCGGGCCCGGCGGAGAATTTCGCGCGGGCGACAAGGTCATCCAGCTCCGCAACAACTACGACAAGAACCTCTTCAACGGCGACATCGGCTCCATCAAAGAGGTCTCGCCCGAAGACGCCACGATCACGGCCGATTTTGACGGCGAGATCAGCACCTTCGACCGCGGCGAACTCAGCGATCTCGCCCTCGCCTACGCCATCAGCATCCACAAATCGCAGGGCTCGGAGTACCCGGTGGTCATTGTTCCGCTGCTCAAGGCGCATTTCATGATGTTGCAGCGCAACCTCCTGTACACCGCGATCACGCGCGGAAAAAAGAAGGTCTTTCTCGTCGGCGAACCCGCCGCCTACGCCATGGCGGTGCGCAACAGCGAATCGAAACTCCGCACCACCCATCTGCGCGCCAAGATCGCCGCGCTTGCTTGAAGCGACGCGATCGCGCCGACGCCTTTGTTCGTCGACAGAACCAAACAATTAACATTCCGTGGGTTGCCTAAAAGGCCCGGCGATTCAGCCCGGACACGCGCCCGCTCACGGCTCAAGTCATCCCTCTTTTTGCCGATAATTGACACCTGTCCGGCACCCTCGTCGTGGCGCTCTTGTTCACATGTCTCTCTTTCCGCCCTCGGTCTCCGGAAGTTTCCGCAGCTGGTGCTGTCGTTTGTGTTTTTTGACAGGCCTTCTGGGTCTCGTCGCGCCCACACTTCACGGTCAGCCCAATGCCCCCGCACCGTCCGAATCCGAGCCAGTCATCACGGAAATTCATGATTTCTGGAATGTCGTAGGAGATGCTCACAAAAAGCCCCATCGCGTGCGGCTGGTGCTGGAGATCGATCACTACGATCCCGACTGGAACATCGCGTGGGCGCATGCCGATGGGAAAGGTTACTACGTCGGCACCGGCCCCAAACGCTGGCCGTTGCGACCGGGACATCGCATCCTCGCGGAAGGTTGGATGACGCCCGCCGAAGGGCTTTCGCTCGCCCAGTGCGAGGTCACGATCCTGGGAACGCATCCTCGTCCCGAGCCGATGGAAACTGCGGGCATCGTCGCCGATGCCGGTCGTTTCCAAAACCAAGTCGTCCACATCGAGGGTTACGTGCAGCGGCAGATGAGCAACGACGCCCAGCACCACACGCTGGAACTCATCTCCGAAGGCATCCTCGTCAGCGCGCGCCTCTATATTCCCGGACGCGAATCCATCCCCAACTTCCTCGACACGCGTGTGCGCGCCACAGGTATCTACGCCGGTCGCACCAATGGCGTCGGCGAACTCATCCAGATCGAGCTGTGGATGACAGGCTCCGACAACATCAAGATCCTTTCGCGCAACAGTGACGATCCGCGTTTCACCCTTCCCACGACCGAAATCGAGCGGCTCCCCTTCCTCCCCGAAGACGCTCCGGTCAAAGTCAGCGGCACCGTTCAATCCAGCGAACGCGGCCAATCCGTCTCGCTTCGCGACAGCACCGGCCAGGTCAAACTGCTCACCAAACAAACGCTGCCCATTCGCATCGGCGAAGCCATCGAAGCGGTCGGCACGCCGTTCGTGCGCGGCAACGAATGGATTCTCCGCGATGGTCTTTTCCGCACACGCGCCGGCGCGATCTCCCAACAAGCCGACACCAGCGAGCGCAGCGTTCTCCGCCTCACCGAACAGGTCCTCGATCTCCGTCCGGAAGAAGCCGCACATGGCACGCCTGTTAAATTGACCGGCGTCGTCACTTGGTCGCGCAACACCACGCGTTATATTTACCTGCAAGACACCACCGGCGGTCTCCGCGTCGAGATCCCCAGCGGCGATATTCCGACCAGCGATCTTCTCTTCAATCTCGTCGAAATCACCGGCGTGACGACCGCCGGCACCTTCGCCCCCGAGGTCGTCGCGGACAACATTCAGCGCCTCGGCCAGACGTCCGTTCCCGTCGCGCGCCCTATCTCACTTGAGCAAGCGATGACTGGCACCGATGCCGGTCAATGGGTCGAGATGCGCGGTTATCTGCGCGATGTCGTTCACAAGGGTCCTTGGACGCGGCTCACGCTCACCGGCACCTCGGGAGAATTCATTGTTCAACTTCCGCACAGTTCAGAACTCGATGCGCTCGTCGGCTCCAATGTCCGCACGAGCGGTGTGTGCGTCGTCGATGCCAACGAGCGCCGCGAGCTCACGCGCGTCTGGCTCCTTTCTCCGGGTAACGACGCCGTGCAGGTCGAAGAACCCGCGGCGGCCGATCCCTTCGCGGTTCCGCTCCGCACCATCGCCAATCTTCGCCAGTTCAGCCCGCTGCAATCGTTCAATCGACGCGTCCGCATCAAAGGCCAGGTCGTCCACCAGGTCCCCGGTCGCTATATCCAGATTCAGGACGGTGTTTCCGGTCTGCTCGCGCTCACACGCGGCACCACGCCGGTCACTCCGGGCGATTTGGTTGAACTCTCGGGTCTTCCAGGCCGCGAGGGTCAGCGTCTTATTCTCCGTGAAACCGTCTATCGCCGCATCGGCGGGGGCCTGAGTCCCGAGCCCACGCCGCTGACGTCCTTCGACGAAATCAATGACGAGCTCGACGGTCGTCTCGTGCACGTTTCCGGCCATCTGCTGGAATCGAGTCATCGCAACGACGACACGCGTCTGCTCATTCAGACCGCCACCGGCTCGTTTGAAGCGCGCCTCGCCGAACGCGATTTCACACGTCCTTCGATCGGCGCCGAGGTCCGGCTCACCGGCATTTATCAGATCGAGCACGACGAGTACCGTCAGCCGCGCGGCTTCCACCTGCGTCTGCGTTCGGAAAACGATATCGAGGTTCTCTCCGCTCCCTCGTGGTGGACCACCGCCCGCGCGCTCTACGCCGCCGCGATTTTGCTCGCCTGCGTGTTGCTCGTGGTTGTCTGGCTCACGATCCTACGCCGCCGCGTCAAACAGCAGACCGAGCAGATCCGCCAACAGCTCGAAAAAGAAGCCGTCCTCGAGGCGCGCCATCGCAACATCATCGAGAACGCCAGCGACTTCATCTTCACGCTCGACGACAAAGGCCACATCACGTCCTTCAACCCCGCCGGCAAACGCATCACCGGCCTCTCACGCGACGAAGCGATCGGACGTCATTTCAACGATCTGCTCGCGCCTCAGGATCGTTTCCCGCCGCTGCCGATTTTCACGCTTAAATCCGATAGCGAAATCGCGATCACTTGCCAGACGCGTTTCCAGTCGCCCGACAAGCGCATCACTTGGGTCGAAATTTCCGCCCGCACACTCGTGCAGCCGGGCCGTCCGCACAGCGTTCTCGCCGTCGCGCGCGACATCTCCGAGCGCAAACAAATCGAAGAAGAACTTCGCCGCGCACGCGACGCCGCCGAAGCCGCCACGCGCGCCAAATCGGCCTTCCTCGCCAACATGAGCCACGAGATTCGCACCCCGATGAACGGTGTCATCGGCATGAGCAATCTCCTGCTCGAAACGCGTCTTTCCGACGAACAACGCGACTTCACCGAGACGATTCGCAACTCCGCCGAATCGCTTCTCACCGTCCTCAACGACATCCTCGACTTCTCCAAGATCGAAGCCGGCAAACTTCAGTTCGAAACGATCGACTTCGACCTCCACGAAACCGTCGAATCGACGCTCGAACTTCTCGCCGCGCGCGCCTCCGACAAAGGCCTCGAACTCGCTTCCTACCTGCCCGCCGGTTTGCCGCGCTGGGTGCGTGGCGATCCGGGGCGTCTCCGCCAGGTCCTCGTCAACCTCATCGGCAACGCCATCAAGTTCACCGAAAAGGGCGAGGTCGTCGTCGCCGTCGCCCTCGAACGCGAAACCGATCGCGATGTCCGTCTGCATTTCGACATCACCGACACCGGCCCCGGCCTCGATCTCGACGCGCAGTCGCGTCTCTTCCAGCCCTTCAGTCAGGCCGATTCCTCGACCACGCGAAAGTTCGGCGGCACCGGTCTCGGCCTCGCGATTTCCCGTCAGATCGTCGAGCTCATGGACGGCGACATCGGCGTTCGCTCCACGCCCGGCCGTGGTTCGACTTTCTGGTTCACCGTCCGCCTCGACAAACAACCGCACGGCGTCGCTCGCGACGAACCGGCCCGCATCACCGCGCTCAACGGTCTGCGCGCGCTCATCGTGGACGACAACGCCACCAACCGGAAAATCCTCCTGCACTATTGCGCTTCGTGGGGACTTCGCGGCGAACCGGTCACAAATGGTCCGGCTGCGCTCGCGGCCTTGCGCGAAGCCGCCGCCGCCAACGACCCGTACCGTCTCGTGCTCACCGATTATCAGATGCCCGAGATGGACGGCCTCATGCTGGCGCGCGAAATCCAGACCGACGCGACGATTTCCAGCGCACGCATCGTCCTGCTCACGTCGTGGGATCGCCGCGTCACGCGCGAAGAACTCTCCTCCTCGGGCGTCGTGCGCATGTTGGTAAAACCGATCCGCCAGCAAGACTTGCTCGGGGCATTGCTGCGTTGCGTCCGCATCGGTTTCAACTCCGGCACCGGCACATCCGGCTCGAACCCGTCGCGTTCCAGTCCGCCCGACGAAGATCCGGCACCGCGCACATCGCCCACCACGCGCCCGCTGCGCATTCTCATCGCCGAGGACAACATCGTGAACCAACGCGTCGCCGCGTTGCAGCTGCGCAATCTCGGCCACGTCGTGGAAATCGCCGCCAACGGTCTCGAGGTCCTCAAGGCGCTCGAAACCGCCACCTACGATGTCATTTTCATGGATGGCCAAATGCCCGAACTCGACGGTTACGAAACCACCCGTCGCATCCGGCAGAACCCCGCCACGTCCGGCATCTACATCATCGCCATGACCGCCAACGCCATGCAGGGCGACCGCGAGCGCTGTCTCGAAGCCGGCATGGACGACTACATCAGCAAGCCCACCCGGCCCGACGACTTGCACGCCGCCCTCGCGCGTTGCCCGCACGGCGATCCTGATCGCGCGCGAAACAGCAGCGCCTCCTGACACAGCCCCGGCGACGCCTGGCGTCGCCGGCCCGTTGGTTTTCGGGGCATTTTCCCGCGGAAGCGTTCATCCGCATCCGCCGGCGTTCCCGCGCGGCCCTTTGCTTCCGCCATTGCGCTTAGGCGGCTTCCCGTTCATGCACCTCCCCAATTGTTTTCATTCGTCGGCCGCGCTTTTTTCTCTGCAACCGTCTCTCCAAACGCATCCTTTCGCCTCCCTTTCTTATCATGAGCTGGAACCGCTTCAAAAAATACCACTATCACCACGCCGAGCTCGGCCTCTCGCTGGACATCAGCAGGATCCCCTTCCCCGATGATTTCTTCGCGTCCAAAGAAGCCGCCATCCAGCAGGCCTACGCCGACATGGCCGCCCTCGAAAAAGGCGCCATCGCCAACCCCGACGAGAAGCGTATGGTCGGCCATTACTGGCTCCGCGCGCCGCATCTCGCTCCCACGCAGGAATTGCGCGATGCCATTTCCAACACGCTCGCAGCCATCAAGGAATTCGCCGCCAAGGTTCACGCCGGCACCATCACCACGTCCGGCGGCGCGAAATTCACCCATCTGCTCGTGATCGGCATCGGCGGTTCCGCGCTCGGCCCGCAATTCGTCAACCACGCTCTCGGCCAGCCCGCGACCGACAAGATGAGCGTCGCGTTCTTCGACAACACCGATCCCGACGGTATCGACTACGTGCTCGATTCGCTCTCCGGCCATCTCGCGACCACGCTCGTCGTTGTTATTTCCAAGTCCGGCGGCACCGCCGAAACCCGCAACGGCCAACTCGAAGCCGCCGCCGCCTTCAAAGCCGCCGGTCTCGATTACACCAAACATTTCGTCGCCGTCACTGGCGAAGGTTCCAAGCTCGACCAAACCGCCCAAAAGGAAGGCTGGCTCGCGCGTTTCCCGATGTGGGACTGGGTCGGCGGTCGCACCTCCGAACTCTGCGCCGTCGGTCTTCTGCCCGCCGCTCTCCAAGGCCTCGACATCCAAGGCATGCTCGATGGCGCCGCCGCGATCGACGTCGTCACGCGCAACACCACGACTTCCGAAAATCCCGCCGCGCTCCTCGCGCTCATGTGGTACTACGCGACCGATGGCCGCGGCTCCAAGGACATGGTCGTGCTGCCCTACAAGGACCGCCTGCTCCTCTTTTCGCGTTACCTCCAGCAGCTCGTGATGGAATCGCTCGGCAAGGAGCTCAACCTCAAGGGCGAGGTCGTGAACCAAGGCATTTCCGTTTACGGCAACAAGGGCTCGACCGACCAGCACGCTTACGTGCAACAGCTTCGCGAGGGCGTGAACAACTTCTTCGTCACCTTCATCGAAGTCCTCAAAGACCGCGAAGGTCCGTCGCTCGAAGTCGAACCCGGCGTCACCTCCGGTGATTATCTGCAAGGCTTCTATCTCGGCACGCGCACCGCGCTCAGCGAAAAAGATCGCAGCTCGATCACCATCACGCTGCCCGATGTTTCCGCGCGCTCGATCGGCATTCTCATCGGTCTCTACGAACGCGTGGTCGGTTTCTACGCCTCGCTCATCGGCATCAACGCCTATCACCAACCAGGCGTCGAAGCCGGCAAGAAAGCCGCCGGTGGTGTCATCGCGCTCAAGCTCACCATCGCAGCCGCGCTCAAGGCCGCCGCCGGTCGTTCCTTCACCGCCGAAGCGCTCGCGACGCAGATCAACGCCGATCCCGAGCTCACGTTTAAGATTCTCGAGCATCTCGCCGCCAACGGCCTCGTGACTAAAACCGCACGCACGCCTTGGTTCGAAAGCACTTACGGCGTCTGAGCCTCCGCGAAAAAAAGCGCAACCTTGCCTCACCCCGCGCGGTCCGTTCTGTTCTCGATAACAATGAAGTCGCAAAAGCTCCTGCTCGTTCTGCTCACCATCGCCCTCGGCGCCATCCTCTCCGGCTGCACGACCAAGACCGCCAAGGATTCTTCCATTCCTTGGACGCGTCCCGCCAGCTGGGAAGGCGGCATCCCCGGCATGGGTAATCCCGAAAATTACTGAGCCAGCGACAGCCTCCGTTTCTCACGGAGGACTCGGTTTTCCGGCCGCGGCGCTCCCCTGGAGTCTGCCGCGGCTTTTTTGTTGTAGTGATATTTCCACTACAACGCCGCGTTCATTCTTCGATCCGCGTTTCGTCCCAGCCAAGCGAGCGCCGCGCCTCGGCGCTCAATCGTTCGGGCGTCCACGCCGGATCCCACACGAGCGAGACGTCCGCGCGTCCTTCGCCCACGATCGCCTCCGCGGCCGATTTCACGCCGTCAAGAATCACTTCGCCCGCCGGACAGTACATCGAGGTCAACGTCATCGTGATCGCCACGCCTTCCGCGTGTACGTCGATCGCATAAATCAACCCGAGATCCTCCACGCTCACGCCAAACTCGGGATCGTACACCCGCTTGAACGCTTCACGCAGCGCCGCTTCGGTTTCGTTCACATCGGTTTTCATAGGGAAATCGTTTTCCGTTTCGTCGTCCGCAAATGCGCGAAGACACCCGCAAAATTGATCAGCAACACCAGGCCTCCCGCCGCCAGCAGCCACGCGCCCGCGCCCGCGAGAAAAGCGTTCGCAGCGATCACCGCGACGATCAACACGGCCAGTCCGACCATGTGCGCGGCCAGCCAGCTGTATTCAAATTTTCGTGACGCCAATGCCGTCGCCAGCGGCACCGGCTCTTTGCCGACTTTCGGCCCATACGCACGCATCCACACCAAAAAGGGCACGATTTTGCAGCCCATTCCGAGCACCATCAAACTTAGCGCGCCCGGCACGATCACCAGACCATAACTCGTCACGACCTGCGGCCACACGCCATCAATCGCCCGCAGCGTGAGTCCTGTCGCGAGTGCCACGCCGAGCAACACCGCGCCGATCATAAATGCCAGCAATCCCGGCTCGAGTCTCCGACGGCGACGCGCTCCCAACGTCGCCACCAACGCCACGCCCGAACACACCACGCCGCCCGTCAGCAACGCCGCGCCCATCCACCCGGCCCACGTCCAGCCCCACGTCAGCGCCGGTGCGAGCGCGATTTGTCCGCATTGCGTTGCAATCAATCCCGCCCACACGAGCCGCGGTTTCCTCCGCTCGCCCATCGTGAACATCGGCACGAGTTGAAAGGTCACGCCTTGCAGCAGCGTCAGGAAAAATCCCGCGAGTCCGAGATGCGCATGCGCTTTCAACAAATCCGCCGCCGAGAGCGGAAGAAAGGGATGACGTTTATGAAACGCCAGCAGCACGCCCGCGATCACCGTCGCGGCCAACCAGCCCGCCGCGAGCGGAAAACTCCACGCCGGCGCATCGCGTTTCGCCGCGCGCGCAAAAGTGCGCCACGTCACGACGCCCAAGTACAACACTCCCGCCGAAACAAACAATCCGCCCACGCCCACCCAATCGTAGCGGCCGCGCGTGAAGCCGACGACCATCGCGCTCACGCCCGCGAGATGGGCGACGAGATGAAGCCACAATCCTCGATCGCTCGCGCGCAGCGGCGCCCCGGTGACGACGGGCATCAATTGATAAAACGCACCGATCGTCACGCTGAGCAAAAATCCCGGCAGCCACAGATGCGCGAGCGCCACCACGTGCGGGTGCAGATACGGCGTGAGAAGCAACGTCGGTCGCGTCGCCTGCCACGCCAGAGCCGCGGCAAACGCGATCAAGCCGCCACCGATAAACGCCAGCGGCAGCCGCGCTCCGCCCACCAACGGCATGGCGGCGGAGCCGGATGTCGCGCGCACCTCACGCGCGGGCAATGCGGGTGATCCAGCTGCCATCGGGTTGTTCCTCACTCTCGTAGCGGACACCCCGCGTATCCAATTCTGGATACAAATTGATCGGTCGACGATCCGTGCGCGCCTGGAGTTTCGCACCGGGCGAAAGCTGCACGACCGCCGTCAGGATGCGCATCATCGGCTCCGGCGGTTCCAGTCCGCGCAGATCCAGTTCCGTCGTATTCACAGGTGCTGCAGGAGCCGCCGCCGGCGGCGGCACGAGCGGTGCGGCGTTCGGCGTAGCCGCCACACGTGAGATCTTCACGTGAAACTCATCCGGTCCGGTGACGAGATATTCCCACGTGAATTGACCGGGAAACTGCACGGCGAACTGATAATACAGCGGCACCGGATCGTGGTCGTTCACGAGGACAAAATGCGCGCCGACAGGCAACGCGTCCCAGCGCTCAAAGATCATCTTGTGCTTTTGGCGGCACGGGATCGGGCGCACGTCGAATTGGGTGAGATCGATGGATTCAGCAGTCTGGCTCATATTTTTAGGCGTTGAGGTTTCGCTCCGTCCCGAGGGTGAGGAGCATGGAAAAAGGTCCTTTCGACGCGCGCACCGCGTGCGGATGATCAGGCGGGAGATGCAGCAACGTGCCCGCTGTGAGCGGGCGCCATTGTTCGTTGAACAGAAACTCGCACTCGCCCGAGAGAATCTGCACGACCGCGCGGCGGCGGCTCGTGTGCGAGGTCAATTCCTGACCTTCGGCGAACGCGAACAGCACGACGCGCAATTCATCGGTTTGCAGCACGGTGCGACTGACAATCCCGGCCTCCGACGTGTGCGCGGCCTCGGCCAGTACCAGAGTCTTCGCCTCTTCGGCGGCAATAAGCGTGCGTGATGACATGCCATCACGCTACCGCACTTTCAGCCCCTCCGCCTTGACATGAATCAACCCCCGCCGATTTCGCGAAGCGATGTATCCATTTTTTCGCTACCGCCCGCGGTACTCGGGATAACGCTCAAGAAAACGCGAGACATACGAACAGGTGGAACCTACTTCCAAATTATTTTCCCGCGCCCATTCCAAACCCGTCCGCGTCAGTTCCTCGGCGAGACCGCGCCCACGCAGCGATGGCGGCACAAAGGTATGTGTGAAAATCACGCCGCTTCCGCTGTGCTCGTATTCGAGGACAGCCTCTTCCTCGCCTGTCAGAATAACAAAACGCGACCGCTCTGGTTCGTGCTGTACCGTCATGATTTTCCGTTCTCCTTTGTGCGTTTGATGACTTCGACGATCTCCGTGGGTTTCCACGCGTTACCGCGCCAGATTTCGATAACGCGTCCGTCCGGGCCGATCAGCGCCGTGCACAACGTGTGATCGAGCGTCACGCCGTTAAACTCGGCAAACACCGAAAACGATTTCGCAAGCGCATCCACCTCGGCTTTTTCGCCGGTCGCAAAGTTCCAGATCTCGGGCTTCGCCCCCACGGATTTGGCGTATTCGGCCAGAATATCCGGCTGATCGAACTCCGGATCGAGCGTCACGCTCAGCAGTCGCACGCTGCCGGCCAGCGACGCGTCGGACGTGACCGCTTCTTGGATTCCGCCGAATTTCAGCGCCATCGCCGGACAAAACTCCGGCACCGGGCAGCGGGTGAAAATAAATGTCACCACCGTGAATCGCCCGCGTATTGATTCGTTGGATACCGGTTGGTTGCGCTCATTGAGCAGAGAAAACGGCGGCGCCGCATCTCCGGCGCGAACGCGCGTCGGGCGCTGTGCTTTCGCGGGAGCAGCCGGCGCGGCGACGGATTCAGGTTTTGCCCGCGCCGTCACTTCGAAGCGATCGGCCAGGGAGCCGCCTTCGCGCACACGGTAGCGAAATTTCACGCGATCGCCCGCCTGCAAGCCTTCCGTTTCCGACGGCGAGGGCGGCGTGAACCGCATCGTCATCGCCGCCATGTAGCCGGGAATTTCTTCGTGTTGGATAACGACGCGCCCGTCGTCCAACCGCGCCTTCACCGTGCCGGTGACTTGAAATTCACGCTCTGCAGCGGCGGAAAACAGCATGTCCGCAAGCAATGTGCATAGCGGCAAAATCAGGAAAAAACGGAGCTTCATTTGCGTGGAACCTTTCTCGTTCTAAACTGCGCCATGTTCGCGCACGCGGGACGGTGGCATCCCCAACTGAGCCAGTCCTGCAAACGCGTCAAACGTCATCCCCACCTCTTTCCCCGCGCTGCGCCCCAAGCAACGGGAAACTTCCCCGATCAGCACTTCGCTTGATGCAAATCAAGGCACGCCTGTCACCTGTGCAGTAACGTCACCGCAGTCATCCTCCATGAAAAAAACACCCACACTCCTCCGACTCGCCGTCGTTTCGACGGTTCTTTTTTTCACCGCTTGCGGCCGCTCTGAAAAAGACGGCGCGGCCTCGCCCGCGAAACCGGCGCCGTCCGCGCCCGCCCGCGAAGTCCCGACCGAGGGGCGAGCGATCGAAGTCGGCGCTGATGACGCGATGAAGTTCAGCGTCACCGAAATTCGCGTGAAGGCCGGCGAAGCCATCGCGCTCACGCTGAAGAACGTTGGCACCATGCCCAAGTTCTCCATGGGCCACAACTGGGTGCTCGTCGACAATCGCATCAAGTTGAATGACTTCGTCTCGGATGCCGCTCAGGCCGTTAAGGACGACTATGTGCCCGCCGTCTACCGCGACCGCATCATCGCCTCCACCAAGCTCCTCGGACCCGGCGAAAGCGACACCGTCCTGTTCTACGCGCCCAAGCAGGTCGGCCGTTACAACTTCCTCTGCACGTTCCCCGGCCACTTCCAGGTCGGCATGAAGGGCATCCTGATCGTCGATTGATCCGCCACGTATCCAATCCATGAATACTCACAAACGCATTCCGTCCTTCGCGATCGGCGCCCTGGCCTTGGCCGTGCTCGCCGGCTGCAATCCTCCCGGCCAGAAAGCCAGCTCCAGCAAAGGCTCCTCCGACAACGCCGCCTCCCGCACCTTCGTGCCGCCCGGCGAAAAGGATAAATACTACCTGTTTTATTCCGGCGGTCATTCCGGCCAGGTGTACGTCGCGGGCATTCCGTCGATGCGCCATATCTCCACGATTCCGGTGTTCGCTCCGTATCCGGCCACTGGATACGGATTCGACGAGGAAACCAAGGAGATGCTCGGCGAATACACGTGGGGCGATGTTCACCACCCCGGCCTCTCCAAGACCGGCGGTGTGTACGACGGGAAATATCTTTTCGTAAACGACGCCGCCAACAATCGCGTCGCTCGCATCGATCTCCGCGATTTCAAAACCCGCCAGATCATCGGACCGATTCCCAACTCCTCGGGCAATCACGGTTCGTCCTTCGTGACCGACAACACCGAATACGTGCTCGTCGCCACGCGTTTTTCCGTACCGCTTCCGAAAGGTCGTTACGCCGATCCGAAGGATTACGCGAAAGAGTTCAACGGCATGGTCAGCGGTATCAAAGTTGACCCGAAAGACGGCACCATGTCCATCGGCTGGCAGATTCTCACGCCTCCGTTCGACTGGGATCTTGGTTCCACCGGCAAAGGTCCGAGCGAAGGCTGGGCGTTTTGGACCTCTTACAATACCGAGATGGCGCACGAAACGCTCGAGGCCACTGCCACGCAGGCCGAGCGCGACCTCGGCGCGGTCGTCAACTGGCGCGCTGCTGAACAAGCCGTGAAAGACGGCCGCGTGGAGATGATCGGTGGCGTCCCCATGATCGATCCCGCCAAGACGCCCGGCATCCTCTACTTCCTGCCGATTCCGAAATCGCCTCACGGCATCGACACCGACCCGAGCGGTCGCTGGATCGCCGCCGGCGGCAAACTCCAGCCCGTCGTCTCCGTATTCGATTTCCACAAGATCAAGGCCGCGATCGACAACAAGGACTTCGACGGCGACTTCCGCGGCGTGCCCATCATCCGCTACGAGTCCGCGCTCGAGGGTTCGGTGCCCGTCGGCCTCGGCCCTCTGCACACGCAGTTCGACGGCCGCGGCAACGGTTACACCTCGCTCTTCATCGAATCCGTCGTCGCCAAGTGGAAACTGCCGCCGTGGTCCGACGAAGAAAAGGCCGACCTCAACAAGGTCGTCCTCGATAAGATCGATGTTCACTACAACATCGGCCACCTCGTCACCGGCGCGAGCGACACGACCAAGCCTTACGGCGATTACCTCGTCGCGATGAACAAGCTCTCCAAGGGCCGCCACCTCTCCGTCGGTCCTTCACAGCCCGAGTCGAGCCAGCTCATCGACATCACCGGTGAAAAGATGACGATGCTCTACGAAGCGTTCACGGAACCCGAACCGCACTTCGCGCAGATCATCCGCGCCGACACCGTCAACGCGATCGAGGTTTATCCGCGCGATGAAAGCAAACACCCGCATGCCGTGTGGGACGCCAAAGAGACCGGCGTCGTCCGCGAGGGCAATCGCGTCGAAGCCAAGGTCATCGCGATTCGCAGTCGCTTCATTCCCGACCGCATCGATGCACAAGTCGGCGATGAGCTCGTCATTCACGTGACCAACATCGAACAGACGACCGACATGATCCACGGGCTCGGCATCGCCGAACAAAACGTGAACGTCGTCATCGATCCGGGTGAAACCAAGACCATCCGTCTCAAGCTCACCAAACCGGGCGTGTTCCCGTTCTACTGCACCAACTTCTGCTCTGCGTTGCACCAGGAGATGCAGGGCTATCTCGCGGTGAAACCGGCTGAGGGTCTCGCCGCCAATCCATAACACACCCTTCAATTGCGGACGCGGTGAACTCTCCGCCGCGTCCGCCCTTTGTCCGACCTTCGTCATGCACG
This sequence comes from uncultured Opitutaceae bacterium, assembly GCA_937958045.1. Lineage (GTDB taxonomy): Bacteria > Verrucomicrobiota > Verrucomicrobiia > Opitutales > Opitutaceae > Nibricoccus. The sequence goes on from CALFXL010000025.1 coordinate 33,504, forward strand.
AATTCCTTCGCCGCGAAATTTTCTTCCTGAGACGTCCGCTCAACATCTGGTCGCGCTTGCTGCTCTTGCTCGCCGCCGGTGCGTTGGTGGCAGCGATCTTTCTGCCGCTCTGGAAAATCCATCTCGTGGCGCCGCAGTATGCGGAAGGTCTTTCGCTCGATATCTACAGCCACAAGCTCGTCGGCGGAAACAACGGTCAGGACCTTCACGAGATCAACGGCCTCAACCACTACATCGGCATGAAGACGCTGAGCGAAGCCGACTTCGTGGAGATGAAATGGATCCCCTTCGCGCTCGGCGTTTTTATTCTGCTCACGCTTCGCGCCGTCGTGTTCGGACGCATGGCCAACATCATCGATCTCGGCGTGCTGTTTCTCTACTTCACCGCCTTCTCGCTGGGGAACTTCTATTACCGGCTCTACTCCTACGGTCATCATCTCGATCCACGAGCACCGATGACGATCGAGCCGTTCACGCCCGTGATGATCGGGAGCCAAAAGATCGCCAATTTCATCCAGACCAGCCTTCCCCAAATCGGCGGCTACATGCTCGGCATCTACATCGTTCTTCTCTTCGCCGCGCTCTGGCTCTCGCGAAAAGAAATGCCGTGATCTTCATGCCGCGATTTCTCGCCACGTTTCTGTTTTTCAGCGTCAGCTCGCTGTTCGCATCTTCTCTCGGCGAACAGCTTCGCGCGCGTCTCGCCGAAGCGGAACCCGGTGCGACGTTGATCGTTGAAGCGGGGGATTACGAGGGGCCGTTCGTGATCGAAAAACCCGTGCGCGTTCTCGGCCGTCCCGGCGCGACTCTGCGCGGGGATAACCGCACGCACGTCATCACGATCACCGCGCCCGACGTCGAGATCAACGGTTTCACCATTCGCGGTTCCGGCCGCGATCTCGCGCGCGATCAAGCCGCCATCCACATCACCGGCGCGCGCGCGCTCATTCGCAACAACCGCATTCTCGACAGCCTCCACGGCATCTACATCCGCCAGGCCAACGATTGCGAGATCACCCAAAACACCATCCTCGGCGAGGGCATCACCGCCGCGTCCGATGCCGTTCGCGATCCGCTGATGCACCAGCTGCGTCCCGGCTCCGACGAACTCTGCGGCGCCGATCTCGTGCAAGACCGCCGCGGCAATGGCATTCATCTCTGGAACTCCTCCGGCCATCTCATCACCGGCAACACCATCGGTGGCACGCGCGACGGCATTTATTTCTCTTTCGCCGACAACACCGTCGTCCGCGAAAACCTCATCACGCACGTCCGCTACGGCCTCCATTACATGTATTCGGACGACAATACGTTCGAAGAAAACACCTTCACCGACAACGCCGCCGGCTCCGCCCTCATGTACTCGAAGGGCATCGTGCTTCGCGCCAATCGCTTCGTCGCCAATCGCAGCCACCGCGCCTACGGCATTCTCTTCCAGGCCGTCGACAACACGCTCGTCGAAAACAACCTCATCGAGAGCAACACGCTCGGTTTCTACATCGAAAATTCCACCGGCCTCACCGTGCGCAACAATCGCATCGGCGGAAATTACGTCGGCCTTCGCTTGAGCGACAGCACTTCGGAGAGCCGCATCTACGCCAACCACTTTTTCAGCAACATTCACCCGGTCGAAACCACGGGTCGCAACACCGCCAACACATGGTCCGTCGATGGCCGCGGCAATCACTGGCAGGGCTCGTTCGCGCTCGATCTCAATCGCGACGGCGTCTCCGACCTGCCGCACCGCGAGCCCGATCTGTTTGGCCAATGGCGACGTTCGTTCCCCGCCATCGGTCTGCTCTCCGCGAGTCCTGGCGAGCGTCTCCTCCGCTTCGTTCACGCGCGCGTCGAAGTGCCCGGCATTCCCGGCGTTCGCGATCCTCACCCTCTTCTCTCACCGCCATGATCGTCACTTCTCAACTCCGCAAACGTTTCGGTTCGCGTCGTGTGCTCGACGGTCTCGATCTCGCGGTGCATCCCGGCTCGATCACGCTTCTCGTCGGCGCGAACGGCGCGGGAAAAACCACCACGTTGCGCCTCATCGCCGGTCTCTCCACGCCCGACGCCGGCTCTGTATCCATTTCTGGATACAACCTCCGCGACGATCGCCGAGCCGCGCTCGCGCATCTTTCCTTTCTCCCGCAATCGCCGCGTTTTCATCCGCGTCTCACCGCGGCGCAAACGGCCACATTTTACGCGCGTCTTCGTGGGCGTCCCGATGCGGACGCTTTCGCCGCACTCGAGGAATGGGGCGTGTCCAGTCACCTGGACGTTCCCACTTCGAAACTCTCCGGCGGTCTTCGTCAGCGTCTCGCGCTCGCGATCTTCGCCCTCGCCGATGCGCCCGTGCTCCTGCTCGACGAACCCGGTTTGAGTCTCGATCCGCACTGGCGCGAAGCCTTGCAACATTTTCTCCGTCGTCAGGCCGCGCTTGGTCGCACCATCCTGATCGCCACGCATCTTCTCGGCGAATGGGACGGTCGTTCCGATCGCTGCATCCTCGTCGAAGATGGACGCGCCCATGGCGAAATTCCGCCCGATCGTCTGCGCGCACGTTTCTCCCGCCCCGCTCAAGAGTCCACGGTGCCGTTTCCAACGCCCGCCGTGCTCGCCGCCAGAACCGCATGAACGCCCCCGCCATTCCTTCCTTCAACACGGTCGCTGTCGCTGCGCTTCGTCGCGAATGGCTCAGCCACCGGCTCAACCGTTTTCTCTACGCGCATCTCACGCTCGTGGTCGCCGCGGGCTTTCTGCCGCTGCTCACGCCGGGCGATGAGTTCTCGCGCGGCGCGGCCTGGTGGTTGTTGCACGCATTGCTGTACGCCATCTCGCTTTCGTCGCTTCTGCTCGGTCTGAGCTCCGCTCACGCCGAAAACGAAGAGTTCGTCTGGCTCCTCGGTCAACCTGCGGGCACCGGTCCCTGGCTCGCGGGAAAAACACTCGCCCTCGTTATTCTCACGGGACTTTCCGGACTCCTCCTCGGCGCGCCGTCCGCATTCATCGGCGGCCTCACGCCCGAACTCACGCTCGCGACAGTTGGCGCCGCCGGAGTCGCCGTCGTGTGTGCGCTAGCCGGTCTTGCATTGGGTTTTTGGATACGCGACAGCGTGCGCGGTCTCATCGCCGCGATCTCTTTGTGGTTCGTACTGCTTTTCGGCATGGACCTCCTCCTCATCGGTCTCGCCGGTTCCGAATGGGTGCAAAACTCGCCCGATCTCTGGATCGCTCTGCTGATGCTCAATCCTTTCGACGTCTATCGCATCACCGTTCTTTTCTCCGTCGAAAACGCCGCCTTCAGCGGCATCAGCGCCGGTCAACTCGTTGCGTGGTGGATCGCTCACGCGCCAGCCTGGCTCGCCGTTTCCCTCACGTCTTGGGCGGGTTTCGCCTGGCTGCTCGGTTGGCTCGGCGCGCGACGCCGAATCGATGGTTAATCAGTTCGTGCCGTCGGCGTAGCGACGCAGTCCGGTCGGATCGCGCATCACGATCGTCGGGCCGCGCACTTCGATCAGCGATTCGTTGCGAAAACGTGCGAGCGTGCGCGAGAGCGTTTCGCTCGTCACTCCAAGCTGTCCCGCGAGCGTTTTTTTGCTTACCGGCAAATCGAAAACCGCCGGCTCCGCGCCGCTCGGCTCCGGACTTTGTCGCAACAACCACTCGGCCAGACGCGCCTCGATCTGCCGGCCCTTCAGGTCGTGAATCGTCTGAACCAAAAACTTCAGATGCAGGCTCATCGACGCAAGCATGTGCAGCGCGAGCTCGGGTTTGCGATAAAGCAGATCCCGGAAGTGTCCTTTGCTCACCAAAATCACCTGCGACGATTCCAGCGCGATCGCGTTCGCGGGATACGTCTCCATCGTCGCGAGCGTCACTTCGGCAAAACTCTCCGCCGTTTCAAAAATACAGATGATCTGTTCACGGCCATCGGGCGTCACGCGGAAGATGCTCACCTTTCCCGTCTGCACCACGTAAAAACCTTCCGCGCGTTCACCCTCGCGAAACAACATTTCATCCTTCGCCAATGTCCGCAACGAGCACCCCGCGGCGATCGCTTCGATGTCCGACGCCGGCAAATCGGTAAACATCCGGCTTTTCCTCAGCGTCGCGATGATCGCCGTCGTGCGAAGCGCATTCAAATCAGGTGAGGACATGCCTGCAGTTTCGCTGCGTGCATTGAGCTGAATCAAGGCGATATCCTTGCGTTGTGTTATCGTGAGTCCTATGCCCGCCGAAATTCCTCCTCTCGATCTCGATGTCCGTCCGTTGTGCGAACAACGCAAACCGCCCATGCCCGCGATCCTCACCGCGCTGTCTCAACTCCAACCCGGACAATCGCTCCGACTGACCGCGCCTTTCGAACCCGTGCCGCTCTACGATTTTCTCGGCGCCAAAGGTTTTTCCCACCAATCGCGCGAGCGCGAACCTGGCGTGTGGGAAATACTCTTTTCTCCGTATTCATTATCATGATACGTGAGGAGCAGGCCTGGGCAGGTTCTGAAATTCCTGCCGGACTTGTTGCGTTCTCATGCTCGCCGCGCCCCAGCCCAATCGCTTCTTCGCAACAGCCTGGAGCTTCTTCTTGGTTGCCGCATTCCTCGGCGTAGGGCTCCGCGCGCTGACACTTTGGCCGACGTCGGCCATGCGTTATGCCTATCTGCTGCACACCCATTCGCATATCGCGATGCTCGGCTGGGTCTTTAATGCCTTCTTTGCGCTCGGCGTCTGTTTCTTCATCCAGCGTCAGCCGTCGATTCACCACTCGCGACTCTTCGTCTTTCTTCAGTTTGCAGTCATCGGCATGTTGTTTTCGTATCCATTCCAGGGATACGGCTCCGTAAGCATCGCCTTCTCGACGCTCCATCTCATCGGCTCGGCCATCTTCGGCTGGCGGCTCTGGCGACAGCCCGAAACCGATCCTGCGTCCCGCGCCACGCTGCGCATCGCGCTGCTGTTTCTCATCCTTTCCGCTTTGGGACCGCTCGCGCTTGGTCCACTCGCGGCGACCGGATTCCGCGATTCGTCCGCATATTCGCTCGCGATCTATTTCTACCTCCACTGCCAGTACAACGGCTGGTTTCCTTTCTTCCTCCAAGCGACGCTCTGGCATCGCGCCGCGCAACAGGGTCATCCCGCCAAACCACAACAAGCGCGTCCGGCACTCGCCTGCCTCGGCGTCGGCGCGATTCTCACCTTTGCGCTTTCGACGTTGTGGTTGTCGCCGCCCGACTGGGTCGCTTGGACCGCGTTTGCGGGAGGTATCATCCAACTCGCGGGCGCGTTGCTTTTCTTTCGTAGTTTGCCGCCCGCGCACGCGCTCTTTCGCGTTCCAGCCGCTCGCCGTTTGGCGCTTCTGGCCGGCTGCGCCTTCATCTTAAAACTATCGCTCCAAATCGCCGGCGCGCTGCCCACACTCGCGGCGTTCACGAATCAGCGTTTTCTCGTCATCGGTTTTCTTCACTGGGTGTTTCTCGCCGTGGTTACGCCACTGCTGATCGCATGGGCGATCGAGTTGGGGTGGATCCGGTGGAACCGCATCGCCCGCATCGGCACGGCGGTCTTGCTGATGGGCGCCGCACTTACGGAAGCGACGCTGGCGTATCCCACATTCGCCAGTTGGTTCGGTCTGTCCGGCGGCGTTCACATCAACACTCTCCTCTTCGGGGGCGCCGTCTGCATGGCCGCCGGAGTTTTCGCCCTCACATTCACACTCGCAGGCAGAAGGCAGCGCGAACGCGTCGATTCCTAGCCCGCTTGATTTCCATCAAAGCACGTTCGCGTGCAAAGGCCTATTCTTGCGCCCAAGCACAGCGTCGATCCCGACGCCGTCGCCTTCCTATCCATGGCGCCATTCTACGGTCTCTTTCTCGTTATTCACCTGCTCTGCGCGCTGATCTTTGTCGGTGCCGTTTTCTTCGAGGTGCTCGTGATCGAGCCACTCGAAAAACGTCTTCCGCCCGAGCTCGGCGAAAAACTTGCCGCAGCTATCCCGCAGCAAGTGCGTCGTTTTATGCCGTGGGTGGTCGCGACGCTTTTTCTCACCGGAGCCGCGATGTTCTGGGTGCATTTCTCCACGCGCCCCAACCTCCTCCAGACGCGTTTCGGCATCCTGCTCGCCATCAAGGTCGGCCTCGCGTTCACCGTGCTCGGCGTGTTCGTCACGTCGCTGCGCGCGGCCAAACGCGGCACGATGGATGTTTGTCGTTTTCGTTACACGCACCGCATCGTCGCGGGGTTAATGGTCGGCATCGTGCTTCTCGCCAAAGGCATGTTTTATCTCTGATCGCGCAGCGCGCGCTTTCCCTCGCGAAAATCCTGCACATGCTTCCGGCACTTTCGCCGCCGCATGTCCGCTCCCGCGACCAACCAATCTCTCATCGTCCAGCCCGGCCACCTCTACGTCGTGGCCACGCCGATCGGTAATCTCGCCGACCTCACCGAACGCGCACGCGCCATCCTTGCCGGCGTCGATCTCGTCGCCTGCGAGGATACACGCACGACCGGCGCGCTGCTCACGCGTCTCGGGCTGCATCGTCCGCTGGCCGCTTATCACGATCACAACGAAACCGAGGTCGCCGAAACACTCGCCGAGCAACTTGCCACGGGAAAATCCATCGCGCTCGTGAGCGACGCGGGCACGCCCGCCATCAGCGATCCGGGTTTTCGTCTCGTGCGCGCGTGTCGGCGTCGAAACCTCCCGGTTATTCCCGTGCCTGGCGCTTGCGCGATCGCCGCCGTGCTCAGCGCGAGCGGCTTGCCGACGAATGGTTTTCTTTTCGCGGGGTTTCTTCCGCCCAAAACCTCCGCGCGCTCCGCGTTTTTGGAGAAGTATCGAGATTTCGACTACACGCTCGCGCTCTACGAGAGCTGTCATCGCATCGACAAATTTGCCGACGAGATCGTGACCGTGCTCGGACCTGAACGCGTGGTCTGCATCGCCAAGGAAGTGACAAAAATCCACGAGACCTTTCTCGTCGGTCCGGCGGGCGAGGTTCGTGATCGCCTCGCGCGCACGAGCCTCAAGGGCGAGTTTGCCGTGCTCATCGCGCCCGAAACTTTCCGGCTCTAAATCTCATGTCGTCCGTCGCCATCATCGATATCGGCAGCAATTCGATCAAAGTGCTCGTCGCCAAGCGCGCGGCAACCGGTCGTCTCGAAAGCGTGCTTTCCAAAACGATCGACGCGCGCATCAGCGCCGGCATCAGCCGCGCGGAGCCGCGTCTTTCTGAAGAGGGCATGGTGCGCGGTCTGGCGGCGATTCAGGAACTGCTCGCGGACGTCGTTCCAGTTTCTCCGCAAAAAATCGTGCTCGTCGCCACCAGCGCGGTGCGCGATGCGCTCAATGGCGAGGAATTCCGTCAGCGCGTAGCGGCGGCCACGGGGCATACGATCCGCATCCTCACCGGCGATGAAGAGGCCAACTTCATCGGACGCGGTCTCACCTGCGATCGCGCGCTCGAACACCTGCGGAATTTTTATGTGTTCGATCTCGGTGGAGGCAGTCTCGAAGCCCTCGCCTTTCGCGAGCATCGCATCGTTCGCGCTCAGAGTTTTCAGCTTGGTTGCGTGCGTCTGACCGAACGTTTCATCGCCGAAACCACCGCGCCTGTTTCCGTCACTGCGCGACAAAACATCCAAGACCATACGCGCACGACGTTCGCGACGTCGTCCTTTGCTTTCGATCTTCCTGCCGGCGCCGAGGCCGTGGGCACCGGCGGCACGCTTACCACCGCGCGCGCCATCTTCGCCGCGCGGCAAGACCGGCCGCTTCACACGAGCAGCGCCTTTCTTCCCGTGTCCGCTCTGCGCGCGTTGCTTGAGGAAACCGCGGCGATGTCGCTGGAAGAGCGTCGCAAGATCGCGGGTTTGCCGGCCGCGCGCGCCGACGTTTTTCCTGCGGCGCTCGCCGTCTTCTCGGCAGTCGCGGAGCTCGGCGGTTTTCAGGGTTTCCACCATTCGCTGCACAATCTCCGCTGGGGACTCGCCGCTGAGTTGCTCGGCTAAACAGCGACGCGTGCTGTCATGAAAAAACGGATACACAGCTTCGGTCACGCGCTCGCGGGCATCCGCTCTTTGATTCGCACGCAGCCCAACGCCCGTATCCATCTCGTCGCCACGGTTGTGGTTTGCGCGGCCGGTTTCAGCTTTCGCGTTTCCGCCGGCGAGTGGATCGCGCTGGTGGTGGCGATCGCGATTGTGTGGAGCGCCGAAGCATTGAATACGGCCGTCGAATTTCTCGCCGATGAGATTTCGCAGGAGTACCGCGAACGCATCAAACAGGCGAAGGACATCGCCGCCGCGGGCGTTCTTTTCGCCGCCATAGGCGCCGCCATTGTTGGCGCCATCGTTTTTCTTCCGCGATTAATCGGCTAGTCGCTCAATCCGCTCAACCAAGACGCGAGAAGTAGTGCGTGAACGGCGTCGGGCGGTGCACCTTCACCGGCGCATCGATCTGCGAGGTTTCCACATGATGCACCAGCTTCTCGATGAAACGGGGCGTGAAAACCTCTCCTTCGGGCAGCATCGGCACCATGCTGATTTCCTTCGGCGGAAATGGCTCGGCCAATAGATCGAGTTCACGCACGGCGGTGGCCGGCAACGCCTGCACCGGGCAAGGCTGCGCGACGAGCAACAGACGCACCGAGGTGCCGTCCACGATGAGATCGTATACTTTGGTTTCCGGTGGAAACGGCGGCAGTGGATTGAATGTATCCACTTTGGCAGTACGCGACATCATGGGCTGACGCGCGATATCGCCGCGAATCGTGATCGCGCGATGCAGACCTTGCGCCACCACCCGCGCCATCTCGGCCAGGAAATAACGACCTTCGGCCGGATCTTCCGGCTTTCGGCCAAGCGCTTTCTCAAACAGCGCGAGCATGCCGTCGGGTTCGACCGCCACAAACGCGTCAAGCCACAGCTTGCGATTCACGAGAAGCAGCGCGTCCCAGGAGCAGTAATCCCCGCGTTTTACCAAGCGCGGCGAATCGGTGCTGTGCAGCTGCACGCCTTCGAGCGCGAGGTGCATTTCCAGCAAAGTCGCGGACAGAATGAAGCGGATTTCCTGATCCGAAAAATGAAGCGGGTCCGCGGGCGCAGGTGCCGGTGTCAGAATTGGCTCGGGCGCGCGCGGCGGCTCGGGATTTTTCGAAATCTCGGTGAGCAGTTCGCTGCGTCGTCCCAAGCTCTCGCTGGCGTCGATCCGACTCTGGAGTTCACGTTGATAATCCAACAAACGCCGCGCCGCGCGCAGTCGCGCTTGCAACTCGACGACGTTAAACGGCTTGGTCACGTAATCGTCCGCACCGAGATCGAGCGCTTCGGCCGCCTCGGTCTTTTCCCGCTTCATCGTGAGAAACATGATGTACGGACGCAGCGGGGGATTCGCGGCACGCAGTTTTTTGCAGACAGTCGGTCCATCCATGTCGGGCAGCACCCAATCCAGAATGACCAACGGCGGCGCGTCGGGACCTGTGGCAATGGCCAGCCCTTCCTCGCCGGTCTTGGCGATGACCGGCGTGAAGCCCGACTTCTCCAGCAACAGGCGCATCACCTTTTGCGTGGTGACGTCGTCATCTATCAGGAGGACTTTCATCGGGGGGTTAATCAAAGCGGACGAACATCAAAGCATCGGCCGCTCGCGGCGAATCTTGAGCGTCGTTGAGTATCGCAGAACGTTTTTGATCAAAAAATCGCGGGTTACCGCTCGTTTACCAACCAGCGCAGCCGTCCAAATCCTCCAGGCGCTTGGGAAAGCATGCCCGCGAGCACATCCAAACTCGGCACGATCTCGGCATCGATCTGCCACGGGGGATTGATCACGAGCAGCCCGCAGCCCTTCATTTTGAGGGGCGCTTCTTCCCCGGCGATCAGCAGCTCGGCGGTGAAGGTCGGCGGCGGCTGCGACGCCACCAGGGCATCGAGAAATTCGTCCACGCGTGCACGCGCCGTGATGGGATACCAGACGCCAATCGTCGCGGCCGGCAGGCGGCGCAGGCCTTCCTCGATGGCGTCGAGGATGTTACGAAATTCATCCTGTGCCTCGAAGGGCGGATCGATCAGGACCAACGCGCGTTTCTCCGGCGGCGGCAGCATCGCGCGCATCGCTTGATAGCCATCCATCGCGTGAATCGACACGCGTCGCTGCCGACCGAACTCCACCCGCAGTTCTTCGACTTCTTCCGGATGTTTTTCGCACAGCGCCAGTCGATCTTGTGGACGCGCCAACGCCTGCACCATCCACGGCGAACCGGGATAATAGCGCAACGGCTCCGTCGGCGCCGAGCCATCGAACGCGCGCACCAACGCCACATAATCCGCGAGCGGCGCCAGCAAACTCGTCGCATTCGCCAGCCGGCCGATGCCGTCGGGATGCTCGGGTTTACGCGCAAGCGAGTCGCCCCGCGCCGCCGTGGTCAGATCGTAGCGTCCGCGCCCCGCGTGCGTATCGAGATAGAGAAAACCTTTTTCTTTCCGCTGCATCCCGCGCACGAGTTGAAGCAGCAACACGTGCTTCATCACGTCCGCGAAATTTCCCGCGTGAAATTGATGCCGATAATTCATTCGGCGGGTGCGCCGTCAGGCAAACACGGGGATTTTCACCACGGTCTTGTACAACGGCGCCGGCGCTTCCACCGCGAGTGTGGGCATATGGCCATCGACCGGGAAAAATACCGCGCCTTCGCCCGCGCCGACGCGCACGATCGAGGCCGCGTTGTACATCTGATATTTGATGAGATCCTTGCCCGGCGTGAAATCTTCGCTCACCGCGAGTTTCGCCACGTCGGCGACTTCCATCAGCTCTTCACCACGCACGATCACTTGCACGTCGATGTACGCGCGATGCGATTCAAAGAAGCCCTGTTCGCGCGGCTTGGTGAGATAAACCTGCTCCATCGCAAACGCGCCGCCGGCAAGCTCGATGCGCTCGGTCACGCCCACCGGGATCGCCAGCACGCGTGCCTGTTCCGGACTGCCCGGTTGCAGCACTTTTTCCAGGTAGGCAAACGCTGTGTCGAAATGTGCGTGCGGCACGAGCTGCGAGCGGAGGGTGGAGAGCGAACCAAAAAGGGCCATGCGCCGACAAGAGCCTGCGCGCTCCCACCACGCAAGCCCGCGCCGTCGCGGTGCGTCGATTGCCGAGTTTCCGCTGGCGCAAACCAAGGTCGCCGCCTAAATGCGCGGCCCATGAGCATCGAGTTCGGTTGGTGGTCCAAAGACGAGAATGGCAAATTCCAGGTCTGCGTGCGCATCCACGGCGGCAATATCACGTGGGAACGCAAACAGGGTCATCACTCGTCGTGGGAACCGTACGGTCCGCCCAACGATGACGATTGGGACAAACTCATCGGCGAAGCCGAACGTCGCGTGCCTCGTCGGCTCATTTCCCCCAAGCAATTCGAGGAAATCAAACGCCTGCGCGATCGCTGAAGACCGGCGCCGTATCCAGTTTTTCACGACGCGCGGGCGCCGACGAGCGACCAAAGATGGCGAAAGGCTCCCGCAAATTCCCGCGGCCGCTCCGCGATTGCCCGGGTAACGTCTTCGATCGACCACCAATCGGCACGTTCGATTTCCTGCGGATGCAGCGCAAACGGTCCGGCCGACTCCAGCCGATAGATCCACACGAACTCCCAACCTGTTTCCGGTCCCGCCGGGAGTTTGATCAGCGGCGTCAGCGCTTCCGGCCCGCTGATTTCGAGCCCGATTTCTTCCTTCAATTCGCGAACGGCCGCCGCCGCGTAGTCCTCACCGGCATCGAGATGCCCGGAACACGACGAATCCCAACAACCCGGCGCGATATCCTTTTGCATGGACCGTTTTTGCAGAAACACGCGCCCTCCCCCGCCCGGTTCGTACACCAGCACGTGCACCGCGCGATGCCGCCAGCCGTTTTGATGCACGTCGCGCCGCGTCGCTTGGCGAATCACCACATCGTGCTCATCGACAACATCGAACAACTCGTCATCGCGCTGCGCGGGCGCGGTGCTTTTTCCGAAAGGATGGGAAGCGGGCTGCATGTTTGGCTTGTCGCTCACAGGAGAACGTGGCCCTTTCGTGGGCCAAAAACGACCGCCGCACCATGCCAAAAATCGACGTCAACAAAGTCGCAGAGATCCTCAAAAAGAATGAGGTCGATCCCAAATTGCTTCGCCAGATCGTCGAGGAAATGAACATCCTCACGCAGGCCGAGGCCAATGAGGAGAAACCGCCGCCCCTCAAAAAACAGTGGGCCATCCTCATCTCGGATCCCGACGGCCATCTGCCCGAACACGATTTTGTCGGCTGGGTCCTGCAAATTCCCGAAAACGACAGCGTCGCGACCACACAGGACCGTATTTTTAAGGCCGTCTACGAATACAACGCCACCCGCAAGGGCCGCCTGCATCCCGCCAGCACCGTCGGCGAAGCACTCGAGTATGTGCCGGCCAAACATTTCAAAGAAGCCGATCTCTGGGTGAAAACCAAAGTCCCCGTCCTCATGCTGCGCACCGACAACGAAATCCCGAAGGACGAGGCCTACGGCAATCGCGGCCGCAAATCCGTCTGATTGAGCCGAGCCCGCCGATCTTTTGCCGCGATGCTCTCCGCGCTCGCACGTCTTCGCATCTTCCCGAAGCGCCTGCCGCGCACGCCCGCCATCTGGTTATCGCTCGCGCTGTTGTTTGCCGCCGGTTGCGGGCGGACCGGGTCGGCGACGCATCCAGTTGTTGAATACACCTACCGCGTCGTCGACGCACGCCCGCACGATCCGCAGGCATTCACGCAAGGGCTGCTTTTTCACGACGGCTTTTTCTACGAAAGCACCGGCCTCAACGGACGCTCCACGCTGCGCAAGGTCGATCCGGCCACCGGCGAGGTTCTGAAAAAACTCAATCTGCCGGCCGAGTATTTTGGCGAGGGCCTGGCGCTTCTCGGCAACCGGCTTTATCAACTCACCTGGCGCAGCGGCAAAGGCTTCGTCTACGATCTCGCGTCGTTCACGCCCGTGCGCGAGTTCGCCTTTTCCGGCGAGGGCTGGGGGCTCACGACCGATGGACGCTCGTTGATCCTCAGCGATGGCACCGCGCAACTTCGTTTCCTCGATCCCGATTCGTTTGCCGTCACGCGCACCGTCACCGTGACGCATGAGGGAAATCCCGTCACGCAGCTCAACGAGCTTGAATACATCGATGGCGAGATCTTCGCGAACCTGTGGCAGTCGTCGCGCATCGTGCGCATCGCCCCTGAAAGCGGCCGCGTCACCGGCATCATCGATCTCACCAACTTACTGCCCGCCAATGACCGCCGTCCCGACACCGACGTGCTCAACGGCATCGCCTACGATCCCGCCACGCGGCGGCTGTTCGTCACCGGCAAAAACTGGCCGCGGCTTTTCGAGATCGAGTTGATCAAAAAATGAACGTCTCCTCGCAGTCGGATTCGCCTCGTTCGCCGCGTTGTCCTGCGCAACGTGTTCCGACGCTCGACCTTCCCTGAAATCACGTCCACTCCTTTCCCTTTCTCACGTGCCTACTTCCGCGATCCTTCTCTACGCCGATTCCGCTCACAACGCCGACCAGCTTTATTTCGGCCGCGTCCACGTTCCCGACGCTTTCGTCTCCATCGGTTTCGGGCGAAAGAAAATCGCCGTGATCAACGCGCTCGAGTTTGGCCGCGTTAAAAAGGAGTCCGCGTTCACCTCGGTCCTCCCGCTCGAGCGCTATCTGCAGCTGGCCCGCGAACAATACCCCGGCCAGCGCGTCGGCGTCGCCGAAGTGGTCGCGCTCGTCGCTCGCGAGCTCGGTGTATCCACTTTTGTGATACCGGAGGATTTTCCCGCCGGGCTCGCCAGCCGCCTCACCCATCTGGGCGTCGTGCTCGAAGTGGCCGATGGTCCCATTTTTCCCGCGCGCGAGATCAAGTCGCCCGCCGAGGCCGAAGCCATTCGCGAGGGCAATCGCTGCGCCGCGCTCGGCATCGCCGCCGCCGCCGAGGTGCTGCGCAAGAGCAAGATTTCCGCAGGCAAACTGGTCTATCGCGGCGCACCGCTCACGTCGGAGCGTCTTAAGTTCGCCATCGAAAGCGCCTGCCTCGAAGCCGGTGCGTTGTCGATCGACACCATCGCGGCCGGCGGCGATCAGGCGTGCGACCCGCATCATCGCGGCAGCGGTCCGCTTCGCGCCAACGAGCTTATCATCGTCGATGTGTTTCCGCGCGTGCAGGCGACCGGCTATCACGGCGACATGACGCGCACCTTCCTCAAGGGGCGCGCGTCCGACGCGCAACGCGCCCTCGTCGCCACCGTGCGCGAAGCGCAGAAAGCCGCGCTCAAAAAGATCCGCGCAGGCGTCAACGGTCGCACCGTGCACCAGCAGTGCCTCGATGTTTTTGCGAAGCATAAGTACGAAACCAAACACACGTCCAACGGCTCCGTCGGCTTTTTCCACGGCACGGGTCACGGCCTCGGTCTCGCCGTGCACGAAGCGCCGCGCGTCAGCACGGTCGATTACAAGTTGAAGGCCGGTTCGGTGGTCACCGTGGAGCCCGGTCTTTATTATCCGGGCCTCGGCGGTTGCCGCATCGAGGACGTCGTTCAAGTCACGGCCACCGGCGCGAAACTTTTGTCGTCCGCCCCGTACGATTGGGAAATTCGTTAACGTCGTCCCCTTTTCGAACTCCGGCTTTCCTTCATGATCACCGTCCCCGCTGCCCGCGCGCTGCTTAAGAAAATCTCCGCCCTCCGCGTCCTCGTGATCGGCGACATCATGCTCGATCATTACATTTGGGGCGACGCCACGCGCATCTCACCCGAAGCGCCGGTGCCCGTCGTCGATATCGCCCGCGACACTTACACCGCCGGCGGCGCGGCCAACGTCGCCTTGAATCTCGCCGCGCTCGGCGCGCGTTGCACCGTCGCGGGACGCCTCGCCGACGACGAAGCGGGCGAACGGCTTTCTTCGATTCTTCGTTCGAAAAAAATCGCCACGCTCCCCACGCCCGGCGGCGGCGCCACGATTCTCAAAACGCGCGTTCTCGTCCAAAACCAGCAGCTCTGCCGCCTTGATCGCGAATCCGCACCGTCGGCCTATCGCGTGGATCCCGCGCGCATCGAACCGCTTTTCGCGAAAGCCATCCGCAACCACGATGCGGTCATTCTTTCCGACTACGCCAAAGGTCTGCTCACCGACGAGCTCGTGGCCATCATCGCGCGTCTCGCGCGCACCTCGGGCAAATTCATCGCCCTCGATCCCAAGCCGAAGCGCGCGCTCGCGTTTTCCGATCTCGATTTGATCACGCCCAATCGTCGCGAAGCGCTTCAGCTCGCCGGCATCGAACACGATCCGCATCAACCGTTCCCCGCCAACGAAGTCTGCGCGCGTCTCCATGCTCGCTATCGCACGCGTCACCTCGTCGTCACCATGAGCGAGGACGGCATGCTGCTCTCGACCGACGGCAAGCTCGGCAAAATTATCCCCACCGCCGCACGCGAGGTTTTCGACGTATCCGGCGCGGGCGACACCGCACTGGCGTCGCTCGTGCTCGCGCTCACCGCGGGCGCACGTATCGAGACCGCCGCGCATTTTGCCAATGCCGCCTCCGGCGTCGTTGTCGGCAAACTCGGCACCGCCACCGTTTCTCCTGACGAACTGCTGGCATATATTAAAAAATAAGTACTCTCCTCCCAAACCCATGAAAGCCGCTGCACTTCTTCTCTCTCTCGCTCTCCTCGCCGGATGCGCCACGCCCACGTCCGTCCAGCACGCCGGCCTCGTTGTCATCCCGGCGCCGACCGTCGGCCGCAACCCCGGATGGACGCCCACCGCGGAGGAGGTCGCCAAAATCGAGCGCGCCATCGCCCACCGCCTCGCCAACCCCGACCAGCGCGTTTTCGGTCTCGGCCAAAATCTTCCGCCGTATCCGTATTCTGAATACCTCGTGCGTTGCACGGCCGCGGGTCCGCTGGACAACCGCTTCGTGATGGGCGTCGCCGCGTTGCCCTCGTCGGTCTCACGCGAAGAATTCCTTTCGCCCGCCACTCCGGACACGCGCGCCGTCGAGCTCGCCGGATCGTCGCCCGCGAACTTCCAGTTCATCTACAATCTCAAACAAGATCGCCTCGTCGAAATCCGCTTCAACAAGCAGCCGGGGCAGCCCTGAGAACCCGCGTCCATGGCCAAGGCGCTTTTCTTCGATCGCGACGGCACGCTCATCGTCGACAAACACTATCTCTCCGATCCCGCCGGCGTGGAACTGCTGCCCGGTGTAGTGGACGGGCTGATACGCGCCCGCGATCTTGGTTATCGGCTGTTTCTTTTTTCCAACCAATCCGGCGTCGGTCGCGGTTACTACTCGCTCGACGATGCGCTGCGCGTAAACGCGCGCATGGAGGAACTGATCGGCCTGCCGGCTCCACTGTTCGACGGCGTTTGCATGGCGACGGAGACGCCCGATCAACCGGCCGTGTATCGCAAGCCCTCGCCGCGTTTCATCCAGGAGATGATCGCGCGCCATAGCCTCAATCCCCGCGAGTGCATCATGGTCGGCGATCGCGAGACCGATGTCGAAGCGGGCCTCGCCGCCGGGATCGGCGTCGCCGCCATCGCAAATGGAAAACTCGACCGCGCCGCCTGGGGACGCTTCGCATTTCCCGGACTCGCGATCTATGACGACTTCGCCTCATTCGCAGCGACGCTAACGTAAGCGAAAACGCTCTCGCGTCGTTCAGAACCGCTCTCTCGCGCATCGCCATGCCTGAACTCGCCGAGGTCGAATTCTACCGCCGCCGTTGGAATCCGGGCATCGGCCAGCGCATCGAGCGCGCTTTTCTCCACGCGCGCGCCGGCGTTTTCAAAACCTGCTCGCCCACGCTGATCGAAGCCACGCTGCCCGGCATCAAACTTCTCAGCTCCGAAGCGGCCGCCAAACAAATGCTCTTCCGCTTCAGCGGCGACGTCTGGCTCGGCGTGCACCTCGGTATGACGGGAGAACTCACCTGCCAGCCGCCCGATTTCGCGCCGCGGAAACACGACCATCTCGTCCTCGCTCAAGCCAAACGAACGCTCGTTTTCAGCGATCACCGCATGTTTGGCCGCATCCAGTTTCACATCGGTCCGGGCGCGCCCGTTTGGTGGTCATCGCTCGCGCCAGCTGTCACCTCCGCCGCATTCAATATCGAAGTTGTATCCAAATTTCTGAGACGCCGCGCGCGCGCGCCGATCAAAAGCGTGCTGCTTATGCAGGAGTGTTTTCCCGGCATCGGCAACTGGATGGCCGACGAAATTCTCTGGCGCGCCGAGATTCATCCGCGCCGTGCGGCCGGTTCGCTCAACGAAGACGAAATCCGCGCGCTCCATCGCGAAACGCGCTGGGTTGCCCGTCGCGCCCTCGAAATCATCAGCGAATCCGACGCCGCCGAGCCGCCCGATCCTCCGAAAACCTGGCTCTTTCCTCATCGCTGGACCGACGGCGGTCGATGCCCCAAAACCGGCGTCCTTCTCCGCCGCGAAGAGATCGCCAGCCGCACCACTTGCTGGTCCCCCGGACGCCAGAAATTGTGAGCGCGCGGAGAATCATTGCCTCGCGTCTTGGCGTTCGCGCCTCTTTGCGTTTCACCTCACGGTCGCATGTCCGCCTCCAAACAACGTCTCGATGAATTGCTCGTCGCTCGCGGGCTCGCCGCGTCGCGCTCGCAAGCCAAGGCGCTGATCATGGCGGGACGCGTTCTGCACGGCACCGAGCGTCTGGATAAACCGGGCAAAGAATTCCCCCACGATATCGAGATCGTCGTCGAACAACCGCCGCGTTTCGTCAGCCGCGGCGGCGAAAAACTCGCGGGCTTTCTCGAAAAATTCTCCATCGATCTGCGCGGCGCGCACCTCCTCGACGTCGGCGCGTCCACCGGAGGTTTCACCGATTGCGCACTTCAAGCGGGCGCGGCCAGCGCGGTCTGCGTCGATGTGGGCCGCGCGCAACTTCACGCGCGTCTGCTCGCCGATCCGCGCATCACCAACCTCGAAAAAATCAACGCGCGCCATCTGCAGGCGGGCGATCTGCCGCGTTCGTCTTTCGACGCGGTGGTGATGGATTTGTCGTTCATCTCGCTCAAATCCGTTTTACCCGCGGTCTGGCCGTTTGTCGCGCCCGGCGGCATCCTCATCGCTTTGGTGAAACCGCAATTCGAAGCGGGCAAAGCCGAGGTCGACAAAGGCCGCGGCGTCATCCGCGATCGCGCCGTCCAAGACGCGGTACTCGCCGACATCACGACTTTCTCCCTCGAACAACTCGCCGGCGCCCGCTTGATCGGCTCGATGGATTCGCCCATCACCGGCACGGACGGCAACCGCGAGTTTCTCCTCGGACTGCGCCGGGCGTGAGCCCGCGCACCTCCCGTCTTCCCTTGGCGCGCAGAACCGTGCATTAACTCCCACACATGCAGCCGAAGCCCATTCGCTCCCTCGCTTTCGTCGTTAACGAACAAAAAAGCGGCGCCCCCGAACTCACCGAAACCTTGGTGGCCGCCGCGCAGGAGCATGGTATCGCGACACGCGTGACGGGAACGTTTCCGCTCCCGGATGACTGGCTGAAAGGCTGCGACGCATGCTGCGTGATCGGCGGCGACGGGTCTTTGCTCGGCGTCGTCCGCGAATCGGCGCGCCATCAAGTGCCCATCATCGGCGTCAACCGCGGCAGTCTCGGTTTTCTCACCACGTATTCGGCCGACGAAATCCGCACGCATTTTCCCGAACTGCTCAAAGGCGATTACCAGCTCGCCTGGCGCTCGCTGCTCGATTGCTCGACCGGCCCCGGACAGCACGACCTCGCGCTCAACGACGTCCTTATCAAAGACCAGCGCAATTCCCACCTCGTGCGTCTCGGGGTGTACGCGGACGGCGAGTTCGTAACCGACTACTACAGCGACGGCCTCATCTTCGCCACGCCGACTGGCTCAACGGCTTACAACCTTTCGGCCGGCGGCCCGCTTATTCACCCCGGTGCCGAAGTGATCGCGATGACGCCGATCTGCCCGCACACCTTGAGCAATCGCTCCATCATTTTCCGTCACGATGTCACCCTGCGTGTCTTCAACCGCGTCAAAAACTCACCAC
This sequence comes from uncultured Opitutaceae bacterium, assembly GCA_937958045.1. Taxonomy (GTDB): domain Bacteria; phylum Verrucomicrobiota; class Verrucomicrobiia; order Opitutales; family Opitutaceae; genus Nibricoccus. Next base: position 52,589 of record CALFXL010000025.1, read on the forward strand.
TTCTCGTCGGCGTGGATGGACAACGCAATCTGATCACCTGCGAAGGCAGTCCGATCGAAATCTCGCTCTCCTCGATCCGCCTCCCGCTCATCCAGCGACGCGATTACGAACATTTCTCCGTCGTGCGCACCAAACTCAAATGGAGCGGTGGCGCCGCCGGCCACGCCGGATCGTTAACCCGCGACTAGAAATTGCATGCAATGCGCCGCGAAAAGTAATACGGCGCATTGCTCCGGTGTTTGTGACGGCTTTCCGCTTATAGATAATTTTATAAAGCCGCGATCAACCGCCGGCGAACACCGGACGGAAACCCGCTTCCGTCAATATACGCGCCACCTCGTCGCGTTTATCGCCTTGGATCTCGATGCGGCCGTCTTTCACCGTGCCGCCAACGCCACAGGCTTTCTGCATCTTTTTCGCGAGTTTCTCCTTTTCGTCGGCGCTGATGCCCGTGAAACCCGCCGCAACCGTGACCGTTTTGCCACCGCGCCCAGCCTTTTCCCGAAAAATATCCACGCGCCCGCGATGCTTACTCACAGGAGACGCTGCCGCAGACGTCTCTGGCTTGGGAGGTGTCGGCGCAGGCCCCGGCGGCAGCGAGAGTCCGGCGAGCGCACCAAAGGGATTTTGACCAAGCGATTGGCCGCCACTTACGTCGATTTTCCCGGTTTGCTTGGGAGAGCTCATGATGCGTTGCCTCGCCCACCACAAACGCCCGCGGGGATGTTGTTTACACCCTCCAAGAACCTGCGGGCTTTGTCGTAACTGCGCCGTTCCAGAAAATGCTGTAACCGCGGATCGATTTTACCGCGACTCGCCGCCGCCAAAGCGTCCAGCCGCGCGGTCTCCCGGACAATCGCCCCGCCATCAGCGCTGTTTATCCCAGAGAAGAGAGCGATTAGCGCCCCTTTGATTTCATTTTCCATATAAGGAACGTGCCGTAATTAACACCGTTAATTCAAACAGTTATAAACAACCCAAGGATTTCATACACGCAGTATTAAGACCGTGTTTCATCTTGAGAATTAGAGGCTTCGGCTTATCTTGAGAAACAACTTTCACTATAATCTCTATTAATAAGGCATGCCTTTTTGCCCGTTACATAAACGGTATCAGACGATTGCTACGAATTTTTTTCCATGAATTCATTGACGATTCCAACCCGGGCCAATGCGGACCTCATCGAGGCCGCTTACCGATCCTGGCTCGATAATCCAGAGTCCGTCGATCCGACGTGGCGAGCCTTCTTTCAAGGCTTCACGCTCGGCAATAACAACGGTGGCTCCTTGGCGGCGGCGTTGGGTGGCGGTTCTCCCACGGAAGAGCGCGTGCCGATCATCGACAGCCTCAAACAATCCCAGGTCCACAGCCTCATTTATCACTACCGCGCGATCGGCCATCTCCAGGCCCATCTCGACCCGCTCAGCCCGCCTCCCCCGCCTTCGCCGCGCCTGCAGCTTTCCGAATTCGGGCTGACCGAAGCCGATCTCGATGAATCCTTCGACGTCGGTCACTACCTCGGCGGCGGCCAGATGCGCCTCCGCGACATCATCGAAAACCTGCGCCAGACCTATTGTCGCACCATCGGCGTCGAGTACATCCACATTCAGGATACGGAGATCCGTCGCTGGCTGCAGGATAAGATGGAGCCCTCGCGCCTCCAGCCATCCTTCACGCGCAAACAAAAGCGCCGCATCCTCCGCCGCCTGCACAAGGCCGAGCTGTTCGAGAAATTCCTCCACACGAAGTTCGTCGGCCAAAAGCGCTTCTCGCTCGAAGGCGGCGAAACCATGATCGCAGCCGTCGACGCGATGCTCGAAGCCTGCCCGGCATTTGGCGTCGAAGAGATCGTCATGGGCATGGCCCACCGCGGTCGTCTCAGCATTCTCGCCAACATCCTTCGCAAGCCGTTCGATGTTCTCTTTGAGCAGTTCTCGGAAAACTACATTCCGCACGCGGTCGGGGGCGACGGCGACGTGAAGTATCACCTCGGCTACGAGTCGATTCTCGAAACCTCCGAGGGTAAAAAGGTCGAGGTGCGCCTCGCCGCCAATCCGTCCCACCTCGAAGCCGTCAATCCCGTCGTCGAGGGCAAGGCGCGCGCGCGCCAGCGCATCCGTGGTGACACCGAGCGCCGCAAGGTCCTCCCCTTCCTCATCCACGGCGACGCCGCGTTTGCCGGTCAGGGCATCGTCGCGGAGACGCTCAACTTCTCGCAGCTCGCCGGCTATCGCACCGGCGGCACCGTTCACTTCGTCATCAACAACCAGATCGGTTTCACCACGCTGCCGAGCGATTCGCGTTCGTCGCGTTATTGCACCGACGTGGCCAAGATGATCGAAGCGCCCGTTTTCCACGTAAACGGCGACGATCCCGAGGCTGTCTGTCTCGTGACGCTGCTCGCGCTCGAGTTCCGCCTGAAATTCCAGCGCGACGTCGTGATCGACATGTATTGCTACCGCAAACACGGCCACAATGAGTCGGACGAGCCCGCGTTCACGCAGCCCACGCTCTACCGCAAGATCGCCGCACATCCGCAGGTCTCGACCATCTACACGGCGAAACTCATCGCCGAAGGTTCGCAAACGCAGGAAGACTCCGACGCCATCAAGGCCGAATACACCGCCGCGATGGAGGCGTCTTTCGCCAAAGCCAAAGCCGCCGAAGCCGCCGCGCTCCGCAGCGATCCCGCGGAGAAGTTCAAAGGCTCCACCGCCATCTTCCAACCAGCTTACAAACACTCGCCAGTCCCCACCGCGGTCAGCCAGGAGTTGTTGGAAAAAACCGTCCGCGGCCTCACCCGCGTCCCGGCCGACTTTAAACTCAATCCCAAGATCAAACGTCTGCTCGACGGACGTCTCGCCGCGTTCAACCAAGGCGGCCCGATCGATTGGGGCTTCGGCGAAGCACTCGCGTTTGGCACGCTGCTGCTCGAAGGCACGCCCGTGCGCTTGAGCGGTCAGGACTGCGAACGCGGTACCTTCAGCCACCGCCACGCCGTTCTCTACGATTACGAAACGCGCGAAAAATACGTACCCCTGCTCAACCTCGACGAGAAGCAGGAACGTTTCTGCGTCTACAACTCGCTCCTCTCCGAAAACGCCGTCCTCGGTTTCGACTACGGCTACTCGCTCGATTACCCCCAGATGCTCTGCATCTGGGAGGCGCAGTTCGGCGACTTCGCCAACGGCGCGCAGGTCATCATCGACCAGTTCCTCGTTTCCGGCGAATCGAAGTGGCAGCGCAACAGCGGCATGGTCCTTCTCCTCCCGCACGGTTACGAAGGCCAGGGCCCCGAGCACTCCTCCGCGCGTCTCGAGCGTTTCCTCCAAGCCTGCGCCGAGGACAACATCCAGGTCGTCAATCTCACCACACCGGCGCAGATCTTCCACGCGCTGCGGCGCCAGATGAAGCGCGACTTCCGCAAGCCGCTCATCGTGATGTCGCCCAAGTCGCTCCTGCGTCATCCCGCCGCGACTTCGCGTATCGAAGATTTCACTACAGGCTCGTTCCAGGAGATCATCGACGACCCGCAAGCGCCGAAAAAACCCGCGCGACTCCTCCTCTGCTCCGGCAAGGTATACTACGACCTCGTCGCCTACCGCGAAAAAACGAAGAGCACCGACACCGCCATCGTGCGCATCGAGCAGCTCTATCCCCTCCACCGTAATCGTCTCGCCCAACTCTTCGATCAATACGGCCGCGACGCGCGTCTCGTGTGGGTTCAGGAAGAACCGCAAAACATGGGCGCCTGGACCTATATCGCGCCGCAGCTCGAAGAGATCTTCGGACGCAAACCGCAGTACGCGGGACGCGACGCCGCCGCTTCTCCGGCCGTCGGTGCGCTCGCCGTCCACAAGCTTGAACTCGCCGCCTTGCTCCGCGACGCGTTCAACCGTTGAGCGGCCGTGCAAGCGATGAGCAACGAGACGCGCCGCTTTTTCCGCGCAGCTCGTTGCTCCGCCGCCTTGCCAATCCGCACATCCTGCTGTCGCCTCTTCTCCCTGCACCCCGCGCGTAACCCACATCTGAACCCGCGACTCCTTTTTCACTATGGCTCTTCTCGACGTTAAAATCCCTCCGATGGGCGAATCGATCAGCACCGGCGTGCTGGCCAAATGGCATGTCAAAGACGGCGACATCGTTAAAAAAGACCAGCCGCTCTTCGAGCTCGAGACCGACAAGATCACCTCGGAAGGCGTTGCGGAAAGCGCGGGCAAAATCTCCCTCAAAGTCGCCGAAGGCGCCGAGGTGAAAATCGGCGAAGTGGTCGCTTCGATCGATCCCAGCGTCACCGCTTCCGCCGATGCTCCTGCGAGCGGCGCTGCTCCCGCCGCCGAACCGGCTGCCGCCAAATCCGCCGAACAATCTCCGGCCGTTCGTCGCGTCGCCGCCGAAACCGGCATCGATCCCGCCTCCGTCACCGGCACCGGTAAAGGTGGACGCGTCACCAAGGGCGATCTTCTCGCCGCGAACGAAACGCGCCAGGCCGCGCCTCAGCCCACCGCCGCGGCTCCCGCTTCCACGCCATCCGCCGGCCCTGTTTCCGCGCCGAGCACTTCCGCCGCTTCGTCCTCCGAGCGTCAGACGCGCAAGAAGATGACGCCTCTGCGCCAGAAAATCGCGCAGCGCCTCGTGCAAGCCCAGCATCAGGCCGCGATGCTCACCACGTTCAACGAGGTCGACATGTCGGCCGTCATGGACTTGCGCAAAAAGTACCAGGACGAGTTCGTGAAGAAAAACGGCTTCAAACTCGGCTTCATGTCATTCTTCACCAAGGCCGTTGTTCACGCCTTGAAGGAAGTCCCCGGCATCAATGCGCAGATCGAGGGCGATTACATCGTTCACAATCACTACTACGACATCGGTGTCGCCGTCTCCACTGAGAAGGGCCTCATGGTCCCCGTGATTCGCAACTGCGATCAACTCGGCATGGCGGAAATCGAAAAATCCATCGCCGACGTCGCCAAGAAGGCGCGCGATGGAAAAATCACCCTGTCCGATCTCGACGGTGGTGTGTTCACCATCACCAACGGCGGCATCTTCGGCTCCATGCTTTCCACGCCGATCATCAACGCTCCCCAGAGCGCGATCCTCGGCCTCCATGCCATCAACGACCGCCCGGTCGCCGTTAACGGCCAGGTCGTCATCCGCCCGATGATGTACCTCGCGCTCAGTTACGACCACCGCCTCGTCGACGGTCGCGAAGCCGTCACGTTCCTCGTCAAAGTGAAGCAGGCCATCGAAGACCCTGCGCGGCTGCTCTTGTCCGTCTGATATCAGTCCGTCTCAGCCGCGCGTAGTTGGTAGTTAGTGTTTGGTAATTTGTGGGAACTCGTCCCGCGTTCACCGCCCGCCAACTACCAATTACCAACTCCCAATTACCAACTCCATGTCTTCCTCCGCTCCGCAATCTTTCGACCTCATCGTTATCGGCGCCGGTCCCGGCGGCTACGTCTGCGCCTTCCGCGCCGCGCAGCTGGGCCTCAAGGTCGCTCTCATCGAGAAACGCGCGACGCTCGGCGGCACCTGCCTCAACGTCGGCTGCATTCCCAGCAAGGCGTTGCTCCACTCGACCGAGCAGTTCGTTTTCGCGAAAAACCACGCCGCCGAACATGGCATCAAGCTTGGCTCCGTTGCGTTCGATCTCCCAGCACTTCTCAAAAAGAAAGACGGCGTTGTCGCCAAACTCACCGCCGGCGTCGCCCAGCTCGCCAAGGCCCGCAAGATCACCGTCGTCACCGGCACCGCGTCGTTCGTCTCCGCCAACACCGTCGAGGTGAAGGGCGAAAAAGACACCCAACAACTCACCGCCAAAAACATCGTCGTCGCCACCGGCTCCGCTCCCGTCGAGCTGCCTTTCCTCAAGTTCGACGGCAAGACGATCGTTTCGAGCGACCACGCCATCGCCTTCGATAAAGTGCCGAAGAAATTGATCGTGGTCGGCGGCGGCGTCATCGGCCTCGAGCTCGGCTCCGTGTGGTCGCGTCTCGGCGCCGACGTCACCGTCGTGGAGTTTCTCCCGAAAATCGCCGCAACCTACGATGATGACATCGTGCGCAACTTCACCCGCCTGCTCCAAAAGCAAGGGCTGAAAATCGAGGTAAACGCCAAGGTCACCGGTTTCGCCAAGGGCGTGCTCACCGCCGAACGCGATGGCCAGAAGCTGGAGTTCGCCGCCGACAAAGTCCTCGTCGCCGTCGGCCGCCGTCCATTCACCGATGGACTCGGCCTCGAAAAAGCCGGTGTCGAGCTCGACGAGAAAAAACGCATCAAGGTCGATGGACAGCTCCGGACCAACGTCGCCGGCGTCTGGGCCATCGGCGATGTCGTCGCCGGTCCCATGCTCGCGCACAAAGCCGAGGAAGACGGCGTCGCTGTCGCCGAGTGGATCGCCGGCAAAGCCGGCCACATCAATTGGGACCTCATGCCCGCGATCGTTTACACCGATCCCGAAGTCGCCAGCGTCGGCCTCGGCGAAGACGCCGCCAAGGCCAAGGGCCTCGCGATCAACGTCGGCAAATTCAATTTCGCCGCCAACGGCCGCGCCATCGCCGCCGATGCGACCGATGGCTATGTGAAAATCATCGCCGACGCGAAATCCGACAAAATCCTCGGCGCTCAGATCATCGGGCGCGGCGCCGGTGAACTCATCAGCGAAGTCGTCACGCACATGGAATACGGTGGCAGCGCCGAAGACCTCGCCCGCACCGTCCACGCGCATCCCACGATGAGCGAAGCGGTCAAGGAAGCCGGTCTCGCCGTCAGTAAAAGCGCCATCCACGCGCTCTAAAAGCAGACGTATTCGTTAACCGGATACACAAGGTCACACATTCACGCGCGCCTCTTTCGGGCGCGCGTTTTTATGCCGGGCGCAGGGCATTGACGACACCCGCACACAGGCCTTGCATCTTCCGTTTCAGCTTATGGAAGACCTCCTCGATAATTTCCGGCTCTCCCTCCTCGCGCGAGGCTTCTCCGAAGACACTGCCACGGCGTGCACGACCGCCGTCGCCCTCGTCGCCCTTTTGTTCCTCGCCTGGCTCGTTAATCTCGTCGCCAAACAGGTGATCCTCCGCGTGCTAAAGCGCATCGTCGCGTCCACGCGGTTTCGTTGGGACGACGCCATGCTGGAGGCCGGCGTTTTCACGCGCCTTTCCCATCTCGCGCCTGCTGTCGTCATCAACGCCCTCGGCCCCGCCGCGCTTGGCGGCAGCCCCGCCGTTCTTTCCGGCGTCAGCACGGTCGTTAATCTCTACCTCATCGTCATCAGCCTTTCCGTCGTTTACGCGCTGCTGAACGCGTTGCACGCGCTCTCCGAAGAGCGCGGTCAGGCCAAGGAGGTCCCGATCAAGGGTTTCATCCAGGCCATCAAGCTCATCGCCACGTTGGTCGGCGTGATCTTCGGACTCGCCATTCTTCTCAACAAAACGCCGCTCTATCTCCTCTCCGGTCTCGGCGCACTCACAGCGGTTCTCTTGCTGGTGTTTCGCGACGCCATCCTCGGCTTCGTCGCGGGCATCATGATTTCGGTCAACAAAATGGTCCGCATCGGCGACTGGATCGAAATGGATAAGGCCGGCGCCGACGGCTTCGTCATCGATGTGTCGCTCACCACGGTGAAGGTTCAAAACTGGGACAAAACGATCACGACGATTCCGTCCTACGATCTCATTTCCCACTCCTTCAAAAACTGGCGCGGCATGTTCGAAACCGGCGGACGTCGCATCAAGCGCTCCATCTTTATCGACATGCAGTCGATACGCTTCGCCGACGAAGCGATGCTCGAGCGCTGGAAAAAAATCGGCCACGTCCGCCAGCACCTCGAACGCAAGCTCGCCGAAATCGCCGAAGATAACAAACGTCTCGGCGACGACGCCAACGTCCTCGGCAACGGACGCCGTCTCACCAACATCGGCACGTTCCGCGCCTACGTGACGTCCTACCTGCGTTCACATCCGGGCATTCACCAGGACATGATTTTCCTGATCCGCCAGCTGCAGCCCACCGCGCAGGGTTTGCCGTTGGAGATCTACGTGTTCACGCGCGACACCGCGTGGGTGCTCCACGAGGGCGTGCAGGCCGACATCTTCGACCATCTGCTTTCGGTCATCAGCATCTTCGACTTGCGCGTGTATCAACAACCCAGCGGATACGACCTGCGTTCGTTGGCACTGGGACTCACCCCCAGCGCGCCGCAGTCGGCATCGACTTCGTCGTAACCAAATTGTGGATACGCCGACCCGGTCAAAAGTCGAAATTGGCCGGGTCGGGTCCCACGCGCTGTCCGCGATCCAAACCTCTGATCGCCGCCATTTCGACTTCGCTGAGTGTGAAATCGAAGATGTCGGCGTTTTCCCGCACGCGTTCTTCGCGCGCCGACTTCGGAATCGCCACCACGCCCGTCTGCAAAATCCAGCGCAGGATCACTTGCGCCACGGTTTTTCCGTGCGCGCGCGCGATCTCCTCCAACACCGGATCGCGCAACACGTCGCCGCCTTGCATGAGCGGGCTCCAGGCTTCGACCACGATCCCTTTTCCCTGACAAAATTCCACGAGCGCGCGGCTCTGCAGACGCGGATGAAACTCGATCTGATTCACCGCGGGAACAATCTCCGCCGACGCCAGCAGTTCATCCAAATGCTCGCGTAGATGATTGCTCACACCGATCGCTTTTATGCGACCGGACCGCTGCAATTTTTCCAGCGCTCGCCACGACGGCACGATGCGCCCTTTTACGGGCCAGTGCAGAAGATAGAGATCGACGTAGTCCAAACCGAGCAGCTTCAAGCTCCGTTCAAACGCGGCCTCCACTTCGCCGGAACGCATGTCGTCGTTCCACAGTTTGGTGGTCACAAAAAGCTCTTCGCGCTTCACGCCGCACTCGCGGATCGCTTCGCCGATACTGCGCTCGTTCTCATAAATTTTCGCCGTGTCGATGCTGCGATACCCATGCGCGATGGCCGAACGCACGAGTTTCACCGTGCTGCTGTCGTTGGGAAGTTGATACACGCCCAAACCGAACCACGGGATCTCGCCCCCTTGATTCAAAGCCACTGCGGCCTTCAGGCCTTCTTGCGGGGAAGAAAATGTCCGCTGCAATCCGAGTGAGAGATTCATGCAACAAG
>CALFXL010000026.1 GCA_937958045.1 uncultured Opitutaceae bacterium
AGTCGCTATAGCCGGCTTCAGGCACCGCGGGAATAAATACATAATACGGCGTGCCGCTAAAAGTATTCACGCCGGCGGCCTGCGGATCGACGATGGGTGTGGTGCCGTCGTAGGTGGTCGAGCGATCCCAGAACGACGCCTGATCAAAATAATTCGTGGAATATATTTTCCGTTTCGCGCGGCCCATCTCGCCTTCGACGCGAAGCTGCGTGTCGTCGGTGAATTGATATAAAAGCGCGAGATCGCCCGCGTCGTGACGCGATGTGGCGTTGTCGCGCCAGCCTGCGGCGCGTTCGTAGAGAGCGTTGACGCGAACCGCGAAGCGCTCGTTAAGCGCGCGATTGACGTCGGCCGTGGCGCGTTTGCCGTCGAACGAATCGTATTGAAGGAGCAACTGCGCGCGGTCCCTCGCGAGTTGCGGGACCTTGGTGAAAGTCGTGGCAACGCCGCCGAGTTGTGCGTCGCCGAAGAGAATCGAGTTGGGTCCACGCGCGAACTCGAAGCGCTCGGTGTTATAAGAATCGCCGACGCCGTAATAGAGAAAGTAGTTTCGCGTCGGATAATTTCCGGTGGAGCCGGTGCCGCGGAAGTTAAACTCGTAGTCGCCGAAAGGCGTTTCGTTTTGGCGGATGTTTCCGGGAGCGACATTGAGCGTCCACGGGAAGGAATCGCGAATGTTGTTGATCTGAAGATCGTCGAGAAAACCGCGCGTAAGCGATGAGATGGCGGAGGGTGTGAGGCGCAGGGGCGTGTTGGTGCGTCCGCCGGCGAGCGAGTTGACGGCGACGTAGCCGCGATCCTGATCGGTGGTGACTTCGAATGGCGAAAGCTGGATCACGGGCTGCGTCGGATCGGGCTGAACGATGGGGTCGACGGTCGCGGGCGGTTGGGGCGGCGGAAGCGTTTCTTGAGCGCGAACGAGAGCAGTGGAAGCGAGGACAAGGATGGGCAGCCAGAGAAGATTCCGGCCTGGGGAAGCAGCGTAATTCATGGGGCAAAAGGACGAGTTCGCGAGAGGCACTGCTGGAAAAACGCCGGACGCCTGCGCGGGCTGAATCCCACGCAGGCGGTGGCGACGCGCGGAGGCGTCATCGCGGGAAATCCGCGAGTCAGGACTTGGTGGCGTAGCGCGGACTGTCGCGCAGTTCGCGGATGTGGTCATGGGCGGCTTTCACGCCGCTGAACTGACGCGAGACCAGATCGCGCAGGGTGGGATCGTAGAGTTGTTCGCTCACGTTGCGGTAGTTGGAGACGGCGACGTCTTCTCCGCGTTCGGCTTCGACGAGCACGGCGTGCGGCTGGCGTGTGGAGAGCGCGGCCTTGAGATCAATCCAGCCGCGATGAACGGCGCCGCTCACGCTGCCGGTTTTGTCGGGATCGCCGCCGTGCGCACGCACGGCCGCGGAGAGCTCGCGAGCAAACTCGGCGCGTTGCTGCGCGTAGCGACGAAAGATCGCTTGGAGCTCGGGATCCTTCGCGTCTTCTGCGGAGGCGGTGTAGCCTTTTTCCCCGTCTTTGCAGGTTTCGATGAGCGAGTTGAGAAGGGAGATATTTTCGGTAATGTCCGTTTTCATGCGTTGGGTTTTTGTTACGCAGGCGGATTTGCTCTGCTGCCCAATTCCTTCGCGGATCCCGTGCCGCTGAGGTCGTCCGTTCATCATGTTTTTCATCTTGCGCGACTTGAAAATCGGGTGGCGTCGCACGTGTTGTGGAAGCGACTGCGAAACGCCCGGAATAAACGGGCCGTACGCTTCACAATTCATCGCGAAGCTGCGCGGGATGTTGGCGTTGATGCGATCGAAGCGGATCGCGTTTGGCCGAAATTAAAACCGCCGCCCGCGGTGAAGCACGGACGGCGGGGCTGTAAACGTAGACGCGTCAGGGCGTCGGCCAAGTGCGACTCCGACCCGCGAGCGCGAGTTCCACCAAATATCTGCGCGAATTTTGCGTACGCTATTTCGCGAGCGCGATCGGCTCGGGTTTGCCGAGATGGCGTGGCTGACGCGCGAGCACGTGCAGATCAAGCCAAGTGAAGGCGCGGGCGAGCACTTCGCGGATCTCGGTGCGGATGGAATATCGTCGCGGGATCTCGCCCGAGGCGAAACCGATCGCATCCATGCCTTCGTGTCGTGCGATGGTGAGCGCGCGGGCTTGGTGATAACCTTGCGTGATGATGGTGAGTTGGGTCGCGCCAAAGATGCGATGCGCGCGGACGACCGAGTCGAGCGTGCGCAGACCGGCAAAGTCGCACGTGATCGCGTCGGGTGGCACACCGCGCGCGATCAACGCGGTTCTCATCGCGACAGGCTCGTTGTAGTTGGCACGGCGATTGTCGCCGCTGACGAGCAGGTGCCGGACTTTGCCGGCGTGATAAAGCTGCGCGGCGGCGTCCATGCGTGATTCGAAGTGGAGATTAGGTTGTCCCCCCACCACGCGCGGACTGGTGCCGAGCACCAAACCGATTTGCCGGGCCGGCAGCGCGTCGATCTGTGTGTAGATCAATCCGTGGCTGCGGTGAGAGACGTAGAGATTGCAACAGACCAAAAACGCGACAGCGCCTACGGAAACAAGCAGCACGGTTTTCAGGATCAATCGGGCGAAGCGGAACATGGCGCGCGGCAATGAGGGGGCGAAGTTGACGCAACTCCCCGTCATCGCGAGCCCGCACTGTGCGACCACGCACTTTTAGCGATAGCGCGAAAAGAAAATCGCCGGTCGCGACAGGCCGGCCGGCGGGTTCAAAGGCGAAGCAACGTCGCCGGAGAGCGTGCTTGCCCCCGCTGTCAACCCGGATCGCGGCGTTAGGTTACAAGCGGCGAAAAAAGCACAGGACGGTCCTCGTCCGGGGGAGGTTGATTTGGCCGGGGGTTTTGGTTTGGGTACCCGCGATGTCATCGCTCGAATCCCAGATTCCTTCGCCCACGGCTGCGTTGCATCTCAATGACCTCGAGATGGCAGACTGGCTGCGGCATGGCATCGATGAGCATGCGATCGTCGCCATCACGGACCCGCGCGGGGTGATCGTTTTTGCGAACGATCGGTTCTGCCAGATCTCCGAGTACAGCCGCGCCGAACTTTTGGGAAACACTCATAGCCTCCTGAAATCGGGCGTGCACCCGCCGGAGTTCTACGCGGATCTCTGGAAGACCATCGCCGCGGGGGAGGTGTGGCATGGCATGATCTGCAACCGCGCGAAATCCGGGCGCTTGTATTGGGTGGAAAGCACGCTCGTGCCGCTGCTCGATCCCAACGGCAAACCGCGCTTCTATCTGGCGCTGCGCACCGACGTCACGAAGTTGAAGGAGGCCGAAGAGCGCAACGCGCGTCTTGCTGCCGAGATCGGAGCGAGCGCGGAAGAATTGCGTCAGACGCAGGCGCAACTCGCGCTATTTTCCGAGCATGCGCCGATCGGTCTGAGCTGGCGTGAAATCGGCCGCGACGGCCGGCCAGGCGTCAACCACGTGAACCGCCGCTTCTGCGAATTGATCGGCATCACCGCCGAAGAAGCGCGCGATATCGAAAACGTGCGCCGTGCGACGCATCCCGACGACTGGCGTATCCAGGAAAAACTTACACGAGAACTTTACCAAGGCGTACGCGATCGCTTCTCGCTCGATAAGCGCTATCTGCACAAAGACGGCACGGTCGTATGGACCACGCTCACGGTGGTCGTGCTGCGTGATGCTTCAGGGCATGTGACGCACCATTTCGCGATGCTGGAAGACATCACGGGGCGCCGCGCCGCGGAGGAAGAGCTGCGCCGCAGCGAAGCGCGTTGGCGCACCTATCTCGGCACCGCCAGCGAGATTCTCTACGCGCTGACGCCCGAGCATCGCGTCAAATACGTGTCGCAAGCCTGGACTGCGAAACTCGGGCACCAGACGGATCAAGTCATCGGCCGGCACTTCATGGATTTCGTGCATCCCGAGGATCAGGCGGCGTGTCGCGAATTCATCGACGCGGTGATGGCGGGAAAACCGCACGCGAACATCGTCGAGTATCGCGCGCAGCACGCGGACGGTCGCTGGATATGGCACGCATCGACCGGTTCGGCGTACATCGACCGCGATGGTCGCCACGCGTACTTCGGCGTGGGACGCGACATCAGTCTGCGTCGCAAAGCGCAGGACGAACTCAAAGCCGCACTCGCGAAACGTGAAGAGCTGGAGCGCATCGTGGATCGTTCGCCGTCGGTCGTCGTATTGTGGCGATCGGACAACGGCGAGTGGCCGGTCGAGTTTGTGTCGGCCAGCGTGCGTCAATTCGGCTACACGCCGGAGCAATTCACCGGACGGCAGTTGTTATTTTCGGATATCACGCATCCCGAAGACCGTGAACGGGTGCAGGCGGAAATCGCCGCGTACGCGGAGGCGGGACAGGCCGAGTACAATCAAAGCTACCGCATCGTTTGCGGTGACGGCTCCGTGCGCTGGGTCGATGACCACACGGTGGTGCGGCGTGACGCTTCGGGACGTGTGACCCATCACGAAGGGCTCATCACCGATGCGACCGCGCGCGTGCAGGCCGAAGAGGCCGAGCGCGCAACACGCGAACGCGATCTGCGCGTCGCTGCCGACATCCAGCAACATCTGCGACCGCGCGTGTTTCCCGATTTGAGCGAAGTCGAGATCGATATGTTCTCGGCGAGCACCATGCACATCGGCGGCGATTATTTCGACGTGTTGAAGGTCGATGATCGCCACTGGGCGTTTGTGATCGCGGACGTGTCCGGCAAAGGCGCCGGCGCCGCGCTGATGATGGCGGAATGTCGCGCGACGCTTCGTCTCTGCGCGCCCGGCGAGCTCAGTCCCGCGGCCGTCATCCGCCGGCTCAATCGCGCGATCCAGCCCGACATGCGCCCGGGAATGTTCATCGCGCTTTTTTACAGTATCCTGAATTTGGATACGAACGTGCTGCGTTATGTGCGCGCCGGTCACGAAGACATGCTGCTGATCCGCAAAGACGCGCAGGATACCGAACTGTTGAAAGGCGAGGGTCTCGCGGTCGGTCTCGATGACGGCACGATTTTCGACGAGATGCTCGAGGAACGTGAAGTGGCGCTGAACCCCGGCGACCTTGTGGCGTTGTACACCGACGGCATCACCGAAGCGCGCAATGCCTCGGGCGAAGAGTTCGGCCGCGAACGCCTCGCCGCCGCGCTCGTGCGCAACGAGGACAAACCGCTTTCCGAAGTCGTGCGCCGCGTGGATCGTTTCGTGCGGCATTTCTCGGCATACGTGCCACGTCACGACGACAGCACGTTGCTGTTGTTCCGGCCGCGTTGAGCGTTCGCGCGACGTTCCCACACCTGCGCTTGCGAAGCCAGATCAGGCCGGCAAGGTCTGGGCGCATGAAATTCGACGTCGTCATCGCGGGAGGCGGATTTGCAGGAGCTTATTGCGCACGTGCGTTGGGAAAGGCGTTGGGCGCTGAAGGCGTGAAGCGCGTGGCGCTGATCGCCGAACGCAATGTCCTGGTGTTTCAACCCATGCTGGCCGAGGTCGCGGGCTCCGCGCTCTCGCCGCTCGACGTCGTGAACCCTCTGCGGCATTTCGCGCGCCGCGTGAACGTGCTGCAGGGCGCCATCCAAAAAGTGGACTGGGGCCGGCGCGAGGTGATCGTGGATGGCGGACGTTTCAGCCGTAATCGCGTGATCGGTTTCGATCATCTCGTGCTCGCGCTTGGCAGCGTGACCGACATGAGCCGCGTGCCCGGCATGACGGATCACGCGTGGCCGATGAAAAACGTGACCGACGCGCTGCGCCTGCGTGCGGCGATCATCAATCGCCTCGAGGAAGCGAATCTCGTCGCGGACGACGCCGTGCGGCGCCGGCTGCTGACGTTTGTCGTCGTGGGCGGCGGCTACACGGGCGTGGAAACGGCGGGGCAGATGCTGGATTTGTTGCGCGAAGTGAAACCACTCTACGCGAATCTGCGCGAGATGGAGCCGAAGGTCGTGCTCGTGCACAGTCGTGCGCACTTGTTGGAGGAGATCGGCACGCGTCTCGGCGACTACGCCCAAAAAGTGCTCGAAAAACGCGGCATGGAAATGCGGCTCAACACGCGGGTGATCGAGGTCACCGCATCGAAAGTGATTTTGCAGGACGGCGGTTTCATCGAAGCGCACACCGTGGTGAGCACCGTGGGTAATGCGCCGAATCCCGTCGTGCTCGATCTCTGCAAACAACTCGGTGTTGCCGCCGAGCAAGGCCGTGTGCCGGTCGAACCTACGCTCGCGGTAAAAGGCGTGGCGCGCCTGTGGGCTGCGGGAGATTGCGCGGCGGTGCCGTGGATGGATCGCGGCGAACTCAAGCTCGCTCCACCGACGGCGCAGTTTGCGATGCGGCAAGGCGCCCAACTCGGTCGCAACCTCGCGCGTGCGCTGGGTGGAGAAGAACCGCAGCCGTTCAAGCATCGTTATCTCGGTCAACTCGCGACGGTCGGTGAACGCGAAGCGGTGGCGGAAGTTTTCGGAATGCACTTCTCGGGCTTTCTCGCGTGGTGGATGTGGCGCACCGTTTATCTCGCGAAATTGCCGGGCGCGATGCGCCGCCTGCGCGTGACGATCGACTGGACCTTCGACCTGTTTTTCGCGCGAGACATCAGCGTGGTGCTGCCGCCGCCGGAAGACATCCTGCGCGCGATTCATTTGGAAAAAGGCGAAAGCCTGATCGAAGCGGGACAACCCGTGCGCGCGTTTTTCCTGATCAAACGCGGCAGCGTGGACGCACAATTGCCCGGCGGAGAAACGCGGCGACTAGGTCCCGGCGAAGTGATCGACGACGATTATGCGAACGAGCACGGCCTGTGGCTCTGCGGCGTCGCCGCCGCGGAAAGCACCGATGCCGTCGTGATCCGCGGCCGTGCGTTTGAGATGCTGCGCACAAAGTTGAAACTCGTGCGACGTGACGGATGAGTCGCGAAAGGATAACGGGCGGGGCAGGATTTGGGAAAGGTTCGCGAGGCTCGACATAAAAAGAACGGCCGCGGGAGGCGGCCGTTCCGGGGTGGGTCGTGGTCTGTATTTAAAATTTCAATACGGCGGGTTCCAGCCGCCGAGGACGTTGGATTTGGAGTAGGCGGCGGCCTGGGAGGCGGTCAGACGCACGACCCACGGAGCGCGCGGCGTGAGGCTGATGGGCGTGCCGGAGAGCGTTTTGCTGCCGTATTCGGCGGCGCGGCAGGTCGCTTCGCGTCCATCCCACGGACTCCAGCCGGCGGCGGTGATGTGCGAGTCCATCGCGCAGTTGATGTAGGCGGTCTGGCCGTACTCGCGCCAGGGACGCATGAGCGTGGTGCTGTTGTTGGCGACGTTGCTGGAACGGTTGATGGTGCAGCCGCTGAAGACGAAACCGTAGGCAATGTTTTGCGGTGTGCTGGGCGCGGCGATGGGGCCGCCGGTGCTGCGGATCTGGCGGATGTTGCAGGTTTGGAAAAACGCGGTGCCGCCGCTGTAGATGAAGTCCACGCTGCCGCGGATTTCGCAGTATGTGAAATACGCGAGGGCTCCGTTCCAGATGCCGAGGGTGTCCTGCCAGCCGTTGATGTAGCAGCGATGGAAGGTGACGCGCTGGCTGTTGATACGCACGGCGAGAGCGGGGCCGGCGGTGGCGCCGGCGGTGTTTTCGATGGTCATCGTGCTCACCGCGACGTCGGTGCTGTTGATGGTGAGCGCGGTTTGCGACGCGGAGCCGACAACAAGCTTCACGCCGGTTTGCGACGCGCCGATAAGACGGATGTTGGACTTGTTGGAAGGGATCGTCACCGCTTCATTGTAAGTACCGTTGGCGATTTGGATGATATCGCCTGAAGCAGAGGCATTCACGGCGGCCTGGATGGTCGCGTATTGCGACGGCACGTTGCGAGTGGCGGCGGACAGTAGTGGCGTGAGCACTACAGCCATCGCGAGGATGAGGTGTTTCATATGTATTGGGGGTTGTTGTGTTTTTCCCGCAGGGGAAATCAGTGCTCGACCGCAGCGAGGAGACGCCGACGGGTCTCGGGCGAAAGCGTAGGCGAACTCGTCGCGTATGCGCGGGCGCGCTGAGGATCGATCGTCGCCCAAAGGCGAACGAGATCGAGAAGCGTGTCGGCGCGGAGCTGTGGATCGACGATGCTCTCGGCCCAGCTCACGGCGATGTCGGGGCGGTGCTCGACGATCGCCGGCATGGTGGCGACCGCGGCGGCGCCGTGATCGAGATCGCGACTGGGATCGAGTTGATCCATCCACGCAGAAGCGGCGGCGGGATCGAGGTGGACCCATTCCTGAAGACCATCGCGCAACGCCGCGGTGCGCGTTTCGCCGGCCGGTAAATTAGCCGAGTATGCAACCAACGCGGCGGGATCATGGCGCGCCCAGCCGACGATGACACCATGCAACGCTTCGTCGCGTGCCGAAGCGTCGGCGATGGATTGCGCGGCGCCGATGGCAGCGTGCGCATCGTATTGCGCCCAGTGAATAAACGCGGTGGAGAGCCAATAGCCGCGATAGTCGGATGGACCTTTGACGGCGAAGGAAGTGGCGAACTCGAAATGTCCGGCGCGTGCGAGCGCGGTAACGAGGAGGTTGCCGTGTTCGCTCGTGAGCGACGGATCGGCTTCGCAAAGAAATTCGATGGCGCGGGTGGCGTTCGTCGGTTCCGCGATGGCACCTTCAACGAGCGCCTCCGACGCGGAACGACGTTCCGCGGCGCGCACGTTTGCGAGCATCCACTTGGCGGCGGCGGTGGCGTCGCGCGACGCCCAGCCTTGGAGCGCGGCGCGGGTGAAAAGATCGCGTTCGCGAGGCGAAGGCGCTTCGAGGGCGAGCGTGATGGCCTGCTCGGGATCTTGCGCGGCGAGTTGGGTCAAAGCGGATACGCGTGCGTTCTCCGTGACGGGTGATGCAGGCGCGGTACGAAGCGAGTCCCAGGTTTGGGAGGCTGCATGTGCGATTGAGGTTTGAGGCGTCTGATCGGCGGAAGAAGTGGCGGTGCGAGCCGGAGCGGGCGCCGATGTGTATCCAGAAAGTGGTGACAAAGAAAAAATGCGCGCCGTTAAGAATCCAGCCGCGCCGGAGACAAAAGCGATGGCGACGAATGTGGAGAGACGGAAAATGCTCATGGCGCCGTAGGGAAAATGGACGCGGCGGAGTGATTCGCCGCGTCCGGGTTTAGCGAGACCGCAGGTGCGGCGTCGGCTGTATCCAGTTTTTAACTACGATCAACGGTTGCCGGCGCCGTTCATGACGCGGGTGGGGACATTGGCGGTGGGATCGAGCGTGTAGCCGTAGTTGGGCGTGAAGACGGAGTCATTGCTCGTGGCCTGCGTGCCCGTGCAGTTGTTGAAGATGTTCCCCGAGGTCTTGAGCTTACCGCTTTGCTCTTTCGCGAGCGGGTTTTTCACGCCGTTGTAGTAGTTGTTCTGGCTGAGCATCGACGCGATGTTGCGCGAAGTCGTGCAGTAGTCGTTTCCGGCGCAGTCCCAGTAGTTGTTGTAGATGTGAACCTGGCCGAAACGATCGGCGGGCATGCGTTGTTTGCAGCCGGTGGACCACCAGTTGTGGTGCCAGGTGATGCGGTAGTTGCTCATGCCATTGCCGGAGCCGACATCGGTGTCGGAGGAGCCGATCAAGTTGGAGAAGTTATGGCCGTTGTTGCGCGTGTAGTAGAATTTGCACCACGAGACGGTGATGAGGTCGGAGCCTTTCGCGATGTCGAGGTTGCCATCGGTGCAGTCGTAGATGGTGCACTTGGTGACGAAGACATTGGTCGAGTTGTTGATCGAGATGCCGTCGTTGTCGCCGGCGGCGCCGGTATTGGCGGTAATGTTGAGATTTTGGATGATGACGTTGTTCACGCTGCTGAGATTGAGCGTGCCCTTGATGGTCGCGGAGGAGTTGGCGCCCTTGATGGTTTTGTTGGACTTCACATTCACGCGTCCGCTCGAACCGAGATCGATCGTGCCGGAAACGGTGATTGTGTAAGTGGTGGACGACTCGGCGTACTGCTTGAGCTGCGCGGCCGTGGTGGCGGTGACATTGGCGCCGCCGATGCCACCGGTGGCGTTGCGGCCGAAACCATCAGCGGCGAGCGCCGCGAGTGAGCAGCTGCAGAATCCGACGGTGAGAACGAGCAGCGATTTTAACTGAGACACTTTCATATGCGGGGTTTTTGGGGTTGTTGAAACAGCCGCGAAAACGCGGCTGAAAATCAGGGCCACAGACCTTGCTCCTGGAGGTAGCGGCGGGTGGCTTCGTCATCGAGGACAGTGCGGAATTCGCGATAGAGCGCGTCCTTCAAAGAGCGGATCGCCGCTTCGCGTTCTGACGCGGGCAGAGCAGCGGCGTCGGTGAGGCGTTGGCGCGTGATGAGAAGCGAACGATAGAGCGCGCGAATAACGGCGGCGTCGGCTTGCGCGTAGCGTCCATCGAACTGAAGCGTCTGGCACGCGGGCTGAAGACTGAGCCGATAGTCGTCGTAACGCTCGGGACCGAGAAGAGCGGCGATCTGCTTTTCTACCTCCGCTTCGGCGGAGGCGAGTTGAGCGAGCACATCGGGCAACTGGGACGGACGCTTGTGCGCGAAAGCAAGTTCGAGCGGATGACGCAGCCGAAAGATTGCGAGAAACTCCTCGCGCGACGGCTGGAAATTATCGAGCTCCGCGCGCATGCGCGCGGCGGTCTCGGAGTTGCGCAGATCGTAGTCGAGCAGTTGCCCGGCTGTGAGCAGCGTGGCGAGATGTGCGCGGGTGTGTTCGGTGATTTGCCAAGCGCGTTCCCATTCGGAACGCGTCAGCATGCCTCCGCGTTGATGGAGAAATTGCGAAAGCTCGCGAGCACCGCGTTCGAGCGTGGCGGTGACGGCGGCGCGTTTGTTGGCGGGCAACGCCCCCCAACGACGTTGATCCTCCCACGCGAAGAGTGCCGCGTGATCGCCATCGAGTGGATCGAACAAGTTCAGTTTTTCGCGCTCGGCCTGCATGACAGCTTCGGCGCGCTGGCGTTTTTCTTCGCGACGACGTTGGACATCGGGACGGATCGGCTGAGCGTCGGGACCGGTGCGCCAGAACTCGAAAGGTAACAAATCGTCGGGCGAAAGAGCATCGGCTGAATAACGACGCACGATCTCCGCTTCGAGAAAGGCGTGAACATGCGTCGCGGGCCAGCCGGCGGTTTGGAGCCGTGCTTTGAGTTGAGGCAAGGGGAGCGCGCCCAACTCGGAGAAAGGTGTATCCACATTTTCACGACAAAACGCGGCGCTCGTCACCGCGGTGGACAGGCACAGCCGCAACGCACGCATGCGCAGGAGAGAACGAACACGCATGGATCACTCGGGATCCGGCGCGCTGGTGACGCCGGATGTTGTCATGCTCCTGTGGATACGCGCGCGCTCAGATGTTGCCCGCGCCGGCGGTGACGACCGACGGTACGCTCGATGTGGCGGTGAGCGTGTAGGAGTACGGCAGGGTGAAGCCGGTGCCGGTGGCGATGTTGATCTTGCCGGTGCAGCTCGAGAAGGTGTTGCCGGAGGATTTGATTTTGCCGGTGCCCTCTTCGTAGAGAGGATTTTTCACGCCGCTGTAATAGTTGTTTTCGACGATCCAGTTGGCGCCGTCGCGGGCGTTGGTGCAGTAGGAGTTACCGGCGCAGTTGAAGTAGTTGTTGTACACATGCGCCATGCTGTAGCTGCCCGACGGCATGCGTTGGTCGCAGCCATTGGCGAACCAGTTGTGGTGCAGGGTCGTCTCGTAGTTTTGGGAGACATCGACGTTGCCGAGGATCATGCAGAAGCGGTGCGCGGTCTGCGTGGGATACGAGAATTTGCACCACGACACGGTTACCTTGCTGGCGCCTTGGGTGATGTCGAACGAGCCATCGCCGCAGTCGTAGAAGTTCACCTTGGTGCAAAACACATTCGTCGCACCCCAGCAGGTGACGCCGTCGCCGTTGGGATTGGTGATGTTGAGATTGCGGATGACGACGTTGTTCACGCCGCCGCTGCCGAGATCCAGCGTGCCGTTCTTGATGGTCGCGGACGAGTTCGCGCCCTGGATGGTTTTGTTGGATTTCACCGAAATATTCACGCCGGCGAGATTGATGGTGCCGGAGACGGTGATGACGTAGGTCGTGGTGGATTCGGCGTAGGTTTTGAGCTGAGCCGCGTTGGTGACGGTGACGGACGTGCCGCCGGCGCCGCCGGTGGTGTTGCGACCATAGCCGTCGTAAGTGGCGGCGGAGACCGCGAGCGGTAGTGAACAAATGGATACAAGCAGACCGAGTCCGCGGACGAAGGAGCCTTGCATGGGGGTAACGAGTTTTGAGGTTTGGTTTCCGCCGGGGTGGACGGTCGCGAAAGGGTTTTCGCGAAGGAGCCGCACCGTCCGCGGACGTGGCTTGGTCCGCAAATGCGACGATGCACACATCGTTGACCGCGCGGTGTAGTGCCATTGCGGATACTGCTGTTGTTCAGGAACAAAAAACCCACGGCCTCACGACCGTGGGTTCCTTTGGGGTTGTTGATGGCCAAGCGGCTCAGGCCCGGCGAATGCGCCGCAGAAGCGCGAGCGAGGCGAGGGCTGCGAGGAAATACAGCGAGTGCGAACCGCCGCCACCACCGCCACCGCCGGACGGCGCGGGGGCAGGAGGAGGCGCGGCGTTGACCGCCAGGGTGAACGGCGAGGAGACGATGCTTGCGCCGCTGGCGTTGGTGAGGACGACCGTGTACGTGCCGGCGTGCGAGGCCTGCGCGCTGGCGACGTTGTAGGTGGCGTTGGTCGCACCGGCGATGTCGGTGTGATTCAGACGCCATTGATACGAGGTGTAACCGGCAACCGTGGTGGCGGTGAGCGTGAAGCTCGAGCCGGTGGTCACGGTGGAATTGGGCGCGCTGATCGAAGCGGTCGGGAATGCCTCCGATGTGGACGCAGCGCCCGCGTTGTTGCCTGCGCCGGCGGCGACCTGCGTGGAAACTTCCGTCACGGGCAGGAGCGAGTAGGCATAGGAGGGGAAGAAGACGGTGTCGCTACCCGCGTCGGCGGCGGTGCCCGTGGTGCTGGTGTAGGCGTTGCCGATCGCGCGGATGAGCCCGCCGCCGGTCTTGGAGAGCGGATTGGCGATGCCCGTGTATTGATTGCGCTCGGACAAGAACTGAGCGCTGGCGCGGGCGATCGAGCCCTGCGTGTTGGCGGTGGCTCCGACGTTGAAGTAGTTGTTGATCAGGTGAACATGACCGAAGGTGGAGTCGGGCATGTATTGATCGACGCGATCGGACCACCAGTTGTGCGCGAGGGTGACGCGGAGGGCTTTGGTTTCGCCGCTGGACGCGCCAATCAAGGTCGCACGACGCGCGCCGGTGTGCTCGGCGGAGAAGTAGAATTCACACCAGGTCACGGCGATGTTGTCCGAGCCGGCGGCGATGCGCAGCAAGGTGTCGGAGCCATTGAAGAACGTGACGTGGTTGATGAAGACGTTGGTCGCGCCGGCGAGCGTGATGCCTTCGCCCGCGGGGTTGGTGATGTTGAGGCCGCGTATGATCACATTGGATACACCGCTGCCGAGCTCGAGATTGCCGATGATCGTGGAATCCGCGTCGAGACCCTGGATGGTTTTGTTGGATTTCACGGCGACCTTGGCGGGCAAGGTGAGGGTGCCCGACACGGTGATGACGGCCGCGCTGCCGGACTCGGCCTGAGTCTTGAAATCGGCGGCGTTGGTGACGAGGACCTGGGCGGCGGAACCACCACCGGTCGCGGACGCGGCGAAGCCGACGGGTTTGGCGGCGGCGAAGGCGGGCAGTACGGTGAGTGTGGCGGGTTCGCTGGTGACGCTGCCGGCGCTGTTGGTCACGGTGACCGTGTAGTTGCCGGCGTCGCTGGCGGCGGCGGAAGTGATCGACAACGTGGCAGTGGTCGCGCCGTCCACCGGCGTGCCGTTTTTCGACCATTGATAGGTGAGGTTTTGGCCGGAGGCGGCGACGGTGAAGCTGGCGTTGCCACCGGCGGTGACGACCGTGGAAGCCGGTTGCGTGGTGATCGTGGGAATTGTGTCGGGTGTATTGACGGCGAGTGTCGCGGCCGCGGAGGTTACCGAACCACCGCCGTTGGTGACGACGACCGTGTAGTTACCGGCATCGTCTGCGGTGACATTATTGATCGTATACGAGGCCGAGGTGGCGCCGGGCAGATCAACACCGCCCTTCTTCCATTGATAGGTGAGGTTGTCGCCCGTCGCGCTGACGGAGAAGGTGATGCTCGCGCCGAGATCGGCCGTCTGACTGACCGGCTGCGTGGTGATGACCGGCGGTTCGATGACGACCGCGTTGACGGTGAGCGTGAGCGGCGAGCTGACGATGAAACCGCCGTCGGGATGACCGAGGACGACGGTGTAGGCGCCGGCTTGAGAAGCCTGGACGTTGGTGAGTTCGAGCGAGGCGTTGGTCGCGCCGGTGATGGCGTTGTTTTGGAAACGCCATTGATACGAAGTGGGCGTGAAAGCGGCGCTGGCGGTGAGTGTGGCGGTGGCGCCGGCGTTCACGGAAGAAGCGCCCGTGATGGAAGCGACCGGAGCGGCCGCGGGCGCGTCCACGGCGACGTTGCCGGCGCCCGCTTTCACGAGAGCAACGACGTCGGCCGTGGGATTGAGCGGGTAGGAATAGGGAGGAGTGAAAATGACGTCGTTGCTGACGATCTGATTACCGGTGCAGTTGTTGAAGATGTTGCCGATCGTTTTGAGCTTACCGAGGTCGGTTTCCAGCGCGGTGCGTTTGCCGAGGGGATTTTTGACGCCGTCGTAGTAGTTGTGCTCGCTGAGCATCTCGGCGAGACGGCGGACCTCGGTGGCGTAGTCGTTGCCGACGCAGTCCCAGTAGTTGTTGTACATGTGGCTGCCGCCGAAACGGCAGGCGAGCATGCGCTGCTTGGCGCCGATGGTCCACCAGTTGTGGTGCCAGGTGACGCGGTACGGGCTGTCGATCGCGTCGTCGTCGGAGGAGCCGATGAGGTTGGAGAAATTGTGGCCGTTATCGCGTGTGTAGTAGAATTTGCACCAGGAGACGGTCACCAAGTCGGAGCCGTTGACGACGTCGAGATTGCCGTCGGTGCAATCGTAGATGGTGCACTTGGTGACGAGCACACGCGTGGAGTTGGCGATGGTGATGCCGTCGCTGTCTCCGGGGCCGCCGGTATTGGCGGAGATGTTGAGATTGCTGATGATGACGTTGGAGACGTTGCTCACATTGAGCGTGCCGAGAATCGTCGAAGTGGTGTCGATGCCGCGGATGGTTTTATTGGCGCGGACGTTGATGCGGCCCTTTTCGCCGAGGTCGATGGTGCCGGCGACGAGGACGATGGCGGGGGAATTGCTTTCGGCGGCGGTCTTGAGCTGGGCGGCATTGGTGACGGTGATCACGCTGCCACCGGCGCCACCGGTGACATCGGCGGCGAAACCATCGAGGGTGATGCTGCCGACGGAGCCGTTGACCAGAAGAGAAGCGGGTTCGCTGGTGACGTTACCGCCGGCGTTGGAGACAGTGACGGTATAGGAACCGGAATCGGTGCCTTGGAGGTTGGAGAGCGTGAGTGTGGCCGCCGTGGCGTCAGGGATGACCACGCCGTCTTTTTTCCATTGGTAAGTGAGTCCCTCGCCCGCGGCCGTGACGGAAATCGTGGTGGAAGAACCGACGGTCGTGGTTAGCGACGAGCCGCCGCCGGAGAAGGTCGGTTGAGCGGTGATGGTCGGCGCGCCAACCGAGGTCTCGGCGGGGGTGTAGACGACTTGGATCGCTTTAAAGGTGATCGCTTGGGCGATATTGGTGCCCGGATAGCGAACGCCGAACCAGTCGAAGGCGAAGGTGGTGTTGGCCGCGCCTGTGTCGGTGCCGGAGGCGAAGTAAGTTTCCGAAGAACCCGCAACGTCGGCGGTGATGTTGATGGTATTGGAAGTCTCGCTCACACGCTGCACGGTCATGTGGAGCGTGTACTCCGTGTCGGAAGTGATCGGGATGCGGGTGGTCGAACCGGTGATGTCGGTGAGCGCCGTGAAGTCGTTGAGAGTCCCGAAAATATTGCCCGAAGTGAGGACATCGCGACGACGCAGATTCGAGAAAGGCGCGCCACTGCCGCCGCCGGTTTCGAGTGCCGCCATATAGCCGAGATCGCCTTGGAGAGCGGGGGTCGAGGAGTCGGAATGACCTCCACCGACATCGGCGGCCACACGGGTCCCGAGGGAATTGAAAAGACCGAAGCGGAAGGTATTGTTACTCGGCGCCACATTCACACCGGAGAACGAAAAGGTGATGGTGACGCGGAGAGAGTCGCCGACCTGGAGGTTGATCGGAGACCCCTCTTCGGTGAAATGGAACCAGTGCGCTTCGCCGCCGCTTCCGGTCGCCGTCTGAGTGAAGGTGACCGATCCCACCGCGTCCGTGCGCGTGGTTCCGGTGCGCGACTTCAGGACCGCGAGCGAGTTGTTGGCGAGATCCTGGTTGGTGCTGCTGCCGTCCGCGAAGGTGTCGTTAACGATGACAGTTGGCGCGGCTGGCAAATTGAGCAGCGGCAGCAGAAAAACAGGGGCGAGTCTGCGGAGGAAACGGCACAGACGGACCCGACTGGACGGGTGGAATGACTTCATGATCAAGGGGGTGGGCTGGAGACAGCCGGAGGGTTGAGGAGGACAAAGACGCCGATGGTGAACCCAAGCGGGTGTTTCCCAGCGGCAGCGAGGTGGTCTCCAGTATAGTCGCGGAGCGGAGCGGGGTCTTGTCGTTAGAATTGACGACAAGTGCTCGTCGCGTGCATGCGCGGCGGGAAATGCCCGGTTCTTGTGTAACGCGGTTGCGCCGGCCGCGCAGGTCGTTTCAATGCGCGCCCGTCCCCCCGTGCTTCCCGCTTTCCGGCTTCTTAGTTTCTGGCTGCTCCTTTGCGCCTGCGTGCATGCTCAGGAGATCCGTCCCGCGGCGTCCCCTGAATACATGCGACGCGAATGGCGCGATGCGGACGGCTTGCCGAGTGACGAAGCGGGCAGCCTCATGATCGATGACGACGGCTACCTCTGGATAGCGACGTCCAATGCGCTGGCGCGTTTCGACGGCAAAAGTTTCGAGCTCGAGAAGATCCCCACCGAGGTCTCCGCGCGCGGCATGATTTATGGGAAACTCGGTCCCGGCGCGACACGCGGCACCTTTATCGCGCTGGTCAACAGCTCGCCCAACGTCGAAGTGAGCGGCGGCGAATCGGCGGGGTGGTATCGCTACGGCCCCGAGGGCTTCGAATGGGTCGATGAGCCCTTGCTCGCGGGACGTGCGGTGCGCGTGGCGTTTTTCGGACCCGATGGCGCGCTCTGGCTCGGCAGTGAAGATGGCGCGTTGCTGCGCTGTCTCGGCGACGAACGAAAACTTTTCGAACCGCCTCCCGGCCTCACGGGCAAAAAACTCCCAAGCTTCGCCATTGATGGCGATCAACAGCTCTGGGTCGCGATCGCGTCCTATGTCGCGCGGTATGAAAACGGATCGTGGGTGACGGTTTCCGTGGATAAAAAAGATCCCCCGCTTCGGCTCGGCTCGAGCCAGCGCGGAGGCCCGTGGTTGTTCACGCGCACGACCGTGTTGAAATGGAACGAAGGTTACTTCGAGGAACACACGAAGCTGCCGGAGTTGTTGGGCGCGCATTTCATCCATGTCTCGACCGAGGATGTGGAAGGCCATCTGTGGATCGGCACGCGCTCGCAGGGTTTGTTTCGCCTGCAGGATCGGAGCCTCCATCACGTGCCGACTTCGAACGACGAAATCTTCACGCTTGTCCACGACCGCGACGGCAATCTCTGGGCGGCGACCAATGGCGGCGGCATCAATCGCCTGCGGCGTCGCGCTCACCGGCTCATCGATCAACGCAGCGGCTTGACGGACAACTTCAGCTACACGATCGCCGAAGACGAACAGGGCGTCGTCTGGCTCGCGAATCGCGACGGCGGCGTGGCGCGTGTTTCTGAGGGCAAAGTGGACCCGATCTCGCGGCGGGCGAACTGGCGGAGTTTTAGCGCGATGTCGGTTTATCCGGCGACGGCGGGTGGCGTGTGGATTTCGACCGGCATCGGCATATTTAGGACGGATCCAAAAAATCCCGAGGTCGTCCGCCGCGCCCCCGGACTCTCGGGGGTGCGCCTCGTGCGCGTCTCGTACGTGAGTCGCAACGGCGATTACTGGATCTCGCTCGATCCGGATCGCGTGGGTTATTGGGGCGATGGCGCGCTGACGGTTTTCGGTCCGGACTCCGGTTTCGAAGGGCGCGAAGTGCGTGCGATCACGGAAGACGCGCAAGGAACGGTCTGGATCGCCTCCGGCGATGGCGGTCTGCATCGCGGCGGACGCAACGGTTTCGAGCGTTTGCCCATGCCCGAAGGACTGCAGCCTGGCGCCTTGCAATCGGTTTGGTTCGACGACGACGGGACCATGCTCGTCGGCACTTCGCGCTCGGGCGTGCTGATTTATCCGCCCGGTGCGACTACGCCCGCGCGCATTCTGAAAAACACCCACGGACTGCCCAGCAACAACATCACCAATATGCTCGCGGATGATCGTGGACGCTGCTGGTTCGCGTCGCGTGGCGGCATCTTCTGGATCGATCGCGATCAGTTGAACGACTTCATCAAGGGCGCGTCGGAGCGCGTGCACACGGTGCTTCTCGGACAAGACGACGGCGTACCGGATCTTTCATGTCAGGGCCTTTATCAACCCTCGGCCTGGAAAGCGCGCGACGGCACGCTGTGGTTTGCCACGCGTAGTGGTGTTTTGAATACGGATCCGTCACTGGTCTCTGTGGGCGCCGAGTTGCCGCCGGCGACGATCGTGTCGATCCACGGCGACGGACGCGCGCTGCCGGTCTCGCCTCGCATCTCGATCGGTTCGCACATGCGCAAACTCGAGATTCGTTTCTCCGTGCTCAATCTGACCGCGCCGGACCGCACGATGATCCGTCATCGCCTGGAGGGTTTCGATGACGATTGGGTGGTTGTACGCAATGGCGGTGCGGCGGTGTATCCGCGGCTTTCCCCCGGACGCTACACGCTGCATGTCATGGCGAGCGACGGCTCGGGCGTGTGGAACGAACAGCCGCCGCTGCTCACCCTGATCGTGGTCGCGCCCTGGTGGCAAAGCCAATGGGCCTGGGCAGGATATTTTGTGCTGACGGTGGCCTTGGTGTTTGTGTGCGTGCGCGCCTGGTCGCATCGCAGACTGCGCATGCGCCTCGAACGACTCGAGCATGAGCAAGCGATCGAGCGTGAGCGCACGCGCATCGCACGCGATATTCACGACGATCTGGGCGCGAGCCTCACGCGGATCAATTTGCTTAGCCAGTCGGCGCCGCGAGATGGTCCGGCGCAGGCGGTGTTGGATCAGATTTATGAAGCCGCCAGCGCGGTGACGCACGCGATGGACGAGATCGTCTGGGCGGTTAACCCGAAGTTCGACGACCTCGAAGGGCTCGTGTATTATATAATCAACTACACGCAGAAGTACCTTTCGCCGACCGGCATTCGTCTGCGCCTCGACGTGCCGGAGGTTTTGCCATCGCTGCCGCTCACGAGTCAGGTGCGTCACCATCTCTTCCTCTGCTGCAAGGAAGCGCTGAACAACGTCGTCAAACACGCGCACGCCGAGTCGGTGACGTTGTCGGTCGCCATTAAGGGAAATGTATTAAACATGACGCTCACCGATCATCCGGCGGCTGACGGTGTTCGCACCTCGACTGGGTTGTCCGCTGATCGAATCGCATCGGGCAACGGACTCGCGAATATGCATCGGCGCATGGAAGAGGTCGGCGGGTATTGCGAAGTCACGAAACCATCGGAAGGTGGCACACGCGTTCGATTCGTCGTGCCTCTTGCTTCTAGGGCTCGTTAAAGCTCATGGTATTTATATGAAAACGCGCGTATCCATCATCGAAGACGACGTCCTCACGCGCGAGATCTTGGCGGGGATCATCGTGGAGGCACCCGACCTGGAACTGGTGAGTCAGCATGCGTGTTGCGCGGACGCGATCCGTGCGTTGCCGGCGGAAGCCCCGGACGTGGTGCTGGCGGATATCAATCTCCCCGACGGCACTGGCGTGAACACCGTGCGTGAACTAAAGCCGCAGATGCCGAACACGCAGTTCCTGATGCTCACGGTTTACGAAGATTCGGAGCACATCTTCGCCGCGTTGGCGGCGGGCGCTACCGGCTATCTGCTTAAGAGCACGCGACGCGCGGAGTTGTTGGCGGCGATTGCGCAAATCACTGCAGGAGGTTCTCCCATGAGCAGCGGCATCGCGCGAAAAGTGGTGCAGTCGTTTTCCACGCCGAGCGCGCCGCCCGCAGATCCCTTGGCGGCGCTTTCCCCGCGCGAGCAATCCGTGCTGAGCCTGCTGGCGAAAGGATTTTTGTATAAAGAGATCGCGGAATCCTTGGGCGTGAGCGTGCCCACGGTGAACACCTACATCCGCCGTATCTACGAAAAACTGCAGGTGCATTCGCGTACGCAAGCGATCACCAAATATCTCGGCCAGCGCGGCTCCGGCGCGGCGTGAGCCGCCGCCGTCGATAGTATTCAAAAAATCACTACGCACTCGGCTGGATTCGCTGCCGTGCGAAACGAATCCGCCGGGCACAAAAAACCCACGGCGTTGCTGCCGTGGGTTTGAAGAGACGATTGCCGGCGATTAGCTGCGCAGCGCGCGTCGCAGACAAGCGAGGAGGCTGAGAGCGCCCAAGAAGTAGAGCGACGGCGAACCGCCGCCATCCACAGGGGCTTCACTGCTCGGCACCTGGCTACTGTCTGACGTCGTTTCGATGGTGATCGGCGCAGACACCAGCGTTTCCCCTGACGGCAGCAGCGCGGCTACCGTGAAGTTACCCGCAGTGGCGAAGGAAGCGCCCGAGATCGTGAGGGTCGAGGCGGTCGCACCGGTAACGTTGAAGTTGTAGCGACGCCACTGGATAGACGCATCTGCCAAGTCGGTGACGGCGTTCAGCGTGAAGCTATCGCCGACTTTGACCGAGCTGGCCGAAGCGGTGATAGAGACCGAGCCGCTGACGTTGTCGGGAATGATCGATCCAGCACCAGCAGAGTTACCGGCATAGGTGGTAACCGAGTCGGGCACCGTGTGGGCGCCGTCCAACTGATAAGCGTAGTTGGGGCTGAACACGGTATCGGTGCCCGCGTTGGCGCTCGGGCTGAACTCGTATGTGTTCAGGATGCTGCGCATCAGGCCGTTGGTATCGGTACCTTTGCTGAACGGAGCCGTGACACGTGTGTACACATTGTGTTCCGAGAGCAGTTGTGCGTTGTCGAGCACCGTCGTGGCGCTGGTGTTTCCGAGCGCCGACGCGTCTATGGTCTGGAACAGGTTATTATACATGTGGACCTGGCCATAAGTGGTGACCGGCATGTGGCTCTGGACGTTGTTCGACCACCAGTTATGATGGAAGGTCACGCGCAGCGGCTTGGTTTCGCCCGTCGGATTGCCGACGAGAGTCGCCTGACGATTGGCGAGTTCCGAAGAGGAGAAGTAGAACTCACTCCATGCGACAGTGATGTTATCCGCGCCGTTGGTGATCGACAGCGAAGGTGCCGAGCAATCGAAGAACGTCACGTTGGCGATATATACGCCCGTCGCGCCGGTGATGCTGACGCCCGAACCTGCCGGATTGGTGATGTTGAGGCCGCGGATCACGACGTTTGACGTGCCGCTGGCGAGTTCAAGGTTACCCACGATCGTGGCCTCACCGTCGATACCTTGGATGGTTTTGTTAGATTTCACGCTGACCTTACCATTCAAGTTGATGGTACCGAGAACGGTGACCACCGCGGCGGAGTTGGACTCGACGGCGGTTTTGAAGGCTTCAGCCGTAGTGACGACCGTTTGCGCCTCATCCGCACCACCGGACGTGCCGGCGGCATAGCCATTTGCACTGAATCCTACCGCCGAATAGCTGAGAGTAAGCGCGGCGGGATTGCTGGTGACGGATCCCGTGGAGTTGGAGACTACTGCGCGGTACAGCCCGATGTGGGAAGTTTGAGCGCGTGCGATGGTATAGGTCGCGCTGGTTGCTCCGGGAATGTTGGTAAAGGTATCACCATTGTCGGTGCTCTTCTGCCACTGATAGGAGAGGCCGTAACCGCCGCCCTGCACCGTGAAGCTAGCAGGGTTGCCGGCGACTACATGGGTATCGGAGGGGGAGGCGACGATGGTGGGGGGGGCAGGTTCGCCAACGAAGAGGTTGGCGATGGTGCTGGTCGTGGATCCGGCGCTGTTCGTGATGACCACGGAATAGTCTCCTGCGTCGGTGTACAGAGCGGCGGGAATGGAATAGGTGGCATCAGTGGCACCGGGGATATCGTCGCCGTTCTTACGCCATTGATAAGAAAGTTCGCTGCCGACATCGCCGCCACCAGTTGCGACGACAGAGAAGGAGGCCGGATCGCCCAACGAGACATTTTGCGGCGCGGGCTGGGTGATGATCTGCGGTGCGACAATGGTCGTGGCGACAGCCTCCACCTTAATGGAGTTGAACGCCATGATCTGAGTGGAGCCGTTTGTACCATTGCCGATTAGACGGAAACCGACAGCGAGTGCGTCATACACCACACCCATGTGCTGCGAATTGGAACTAATCGCATTACTGGTCCAAGAGACAATTGGCGTTCCTTGCGCGACAGCGCCCGAATAGAGTTCTTGTTTAACGATGAGGCGGGTGGTGGAGGAACTTGTGGTCTCGCGGGTAATGCGGACTGTCGCCGTATACTGACCGGGAGGAAGAGGCGCCATGCTCGAGTTAAGCGTCGGATTAAGAGCAGTGCTGTTACCGGCGTAGGCATTTCCATTGGTATTGGCGCTCTGATACCATGCTTGATGGCGTCCGCCTGTTCGGGCAAAGCGGGCCGTGTAACCTTTCCAGAAAGGCGGGTAATTGTTATTGATACTGCTCGAAGCATCCGTTTTGCCACCGGCGACCGGGGGATTGGGTTGGTGGACATAGTCGGCCAAGGGCGAGTCGGGATTGTCTCGTGTGGTCCCTGTATTGCCTGCTCCGCCGGAAGAGCTGTAGAGGCCAAAGTAAAGAACTGTCGCATTGGCGCCATTACCGTTTGAAGAGTCCGTAAGCAGCTCGGTCTCTGCAGTAAAGGTAGTGGTTAAGAGGATATAATCGTCATGGTTCGCAAGTTTGACGGGATACTTGCTGAAAATCGCTTGTGCTGTGACATTGATAAACCCGCTTGCGGCCGCGGAAGTATCGGCGGCGATACGGAGCTTGCCGGGCTCGCCTCCAGTTGGAGCGACAATGATCGGAGTTCCATCCGGATACGCTTGACCCGAGATGATTTGATACGAGGCAGCGTTTAGCGAAGGGTCGCTCGGTGAGAGCGAGTTTACAGTGCTGCCGCCACTGAAATCGTCGTAGAAGACGGTTATCGGAGTTTGAGCGAGGGCTAGGGACGCTGAGGTCAGTGCTAAGAAAACAGAAGCACCCCAGCGCTTCTTTAAGGACGCGGTCGATCGACATACGGTAGGAGGTTGGCTTGGTGAAAGCCCCGCATGTGCAGGATAGGGGCGAGGTGACATCTCAGCAAAGTGGAGGGGTGTGTGAGCTCCTTGCTGAAAAAGAACGTTAGTGGGCTGAAGAATGAAAGGGATATCATCGGATGGGTGAGCCGATGACAGGGAGGCTGACAGGATGTGTAACGGTAACGGCACTGTCAAGTAAGCAACCATGCACTCACCCTCGGGCACATTAGAAGTGAAGAAACATCGAATTTGAGAAGGTAGGCATCAAAGGGGGAGGATGCGGACGGGCGACTAGCGGCGGAGGAGATGGCGGACGCCTTCGATGGGAGGAGCGGTGATCGCGGTGAGCGCGAGGACGGTGCGGGCGCGGAAGAGTGTTTGCACAAACGGGTGCGTGAGAATCGGGCCGCTCAGGCCCGTGGGGAGATGCGCGAGCGCGGTTACGGGAAAGAGTTTTGCGGCGACGCGTTCGGCGAGGGCGAGCAAGGGCAGGCAGGCTTCGCGAACGATGTGTTGCGCGTGTTCGTCGCCGTGTTCGGCGAGATCGAGGACGGCGGGGGCGAGCGCGGCGATTGGGCGATTGGGTTCGGGATGTTGGTAAAACCAACGGGTGATCGTGCGTGCGTCGCGGGGGAGCGCGGTGTGTTTTTGGAGGAGTTGGGCAAGGCTGCTGCCGGGCGACCAGCCTTGGAGCTCGAGCAGGCCGCGGGCGATTGCGAGACGTCCGATTTCGTAGCCGCCGCCTTCATCGCCGAAACGCCAGCCGAGCCCGCCGGCGTAGTGGATATTTCCCGACGGATCGCGCGCAGCGACGAAGGAGCCGGTTCCGCCGTGAAGGACGAGTCCGGGCTGACCATGCGTGGCGAGCTCGAGGATCGGCACAGAATCGTCGAGCGCGGCGACGATGCCGAATTCGCGGGAGTCGGTGAGCGCGGCGGCGGTTTCCTGCCAGAACTCGGGCGCGCCGGCCATGCAGAGGAGGGTGGAGTGAAGCGTGAAGGGCGAAGAGTGAGAGGTGAAAGGGGGAGATGGATGCGAGGGTGAGGTCAGGAGCGCGTGGAGGGCATCGACGAGAATCTCGCGGGCGCGCTTGGGGCCGACGATGTTGGGGTTGCAACCGGGGGCGAGATGGCGCGCGACGATATCGCCGCGGTCATCGATGAGGATGAGTTCGGTCTTGGTGCCGCCGCCGTCGACGCCGATTTTCATGGCCGGTATTTTAACCACAGAGACGCGGAGAGCACAGAGTTTCGGGGGATCGAGGTTTCGGCTGTGTGTTCTCTGTGTCTCTGCGGTGAAATTTCATGGGTTACCCGATCAGTTTACTGAGGCGGGTGCGGTATTTTTGAGAAAGCTCGATATTGGCTTCCATGCCGCCGAGGAGGTTTTGGCTGCGGACGAGCGGGAGCGGATGGCCGTTGTCGCGAAGCCATTCGAGCACGCCCAGCATGAGAAGATTGAGGAGCGTGCAACCGATGAGCGTCGATGTGGGGCCGGCGAACTGGCCGGGGGTGACTTCCGTGACGGCGTCGCCGGGCACGCCGAGGTTATCGAGCGTGTAGTCGGCGATCGCGTGCAGGTTTTGGCCGCCGGGATGAACGGTTTTGGCGGTGGTGCTCATGGCGAGCGAAGTGAGGCCGACGACTGTCATGCCTTTTTGTTTCGCGTAGAGAGCGACTTCGATGGGCGAGGCGTTTTTGCCGGAGTTGGAGATGACGATGATCGTCTCGCCGGCGCGCAGGCCGTAGTGGTGATCGTGGCGCTGGGCGAGACGCGTGCCGTAGCCGACGACGTTTTCCGAAAAACCGTAGCCCGGATCGAAGAGGCCGGTGACGGGCATGAGTCCACCGGCGCGGCCGATGATCTCGCGGGCGATCATTTCGGAGTGTCCGGAGCCGAAGGTGTGCAGCACGCCGCCAGTGGCGATGGACTTGCCGATGATGGGCGCGAGGGCGGCGAGGGTGGCGGCGTTTTTCTCGCGGGCGCGGGCGAGAAGTTCGATGGATTTGGCGTAGTAGGCGTCGGCGAGGGCGGACATGGGCGGGAGTTTAAACAGCCGGAAGGAGCGATGAAAAGGTCCTCAGAACAGGAGGCTCACACTGATGGAGCCGAACACATCGCGTTTGAGCTGACCGTAGAATTCTTTTGTCCGGTAATTTTGGATGTAAGCGATCTGAAGGCCGCTGACGGAGCCGAGGCGTGCAGGCGTACGGAGGACGATGCCGGCGTTGAGGTCGGCGACGATGGGGCGTTTGTCGACGGAGCGACTGGCGCGCCACGTGTTGCCATCGAGGAAAATGTTTCGGGCGACGGCACGCGTTTCTCCACTGACAAAAAAGTACGCGCTGCTGCGCCGTGCGGGCGCTTCATCGCCGCCCGCGGCGCGGATGAGATCGGCGCCAAAATCGTCCGGCAAACGCCAGCCGATGCGCGCGCCCAGACCGCCGGCGATGTGCGTGTGGACATTACCGAGCGTGACCCCGTAGCGGCCGATGAGATCGGTGGAGAATTGTTCGCCGCGATCGAGGGGCACGTGGAGGAGACGGTGACGACGCTCCCAACTGAGCTCGATACCGGGTTCGTTTTTCAGCTGATAATCCCAGCCGTTGGCGCGCGGCACGCCGATGAGATCGTGAAAACCGTTTTGCGTCTCGCGGCCGAGCGCGGCCGGGCCGACGACGCCCGCGGTGAGGCTGACCATGCGGAGCATTTTCCCGTCGAGCGAGCGCGCCTGAAAATCGAGCGACGCGTAGAGCCAGCCGGCGTAGGGGCGGTCGTTCGGATCGGGGTTGGTGGCCTGCGTGTTGGAGGGCGTGAAGAGACTTTGTCCGAGTGAAACGCCGACCTTGTACTGCTGGCGTCGGGCATCGTCGCGCAGCGTGGGGATGAAACGCGTGACGTTGCGGACGAAGCCGGGCGATTCATCGAGCCGCGTGGTGCCGAGGAAAGAGATTTTGAGACCGTTGGTGTAGTGGCGATCGGTGCCGGCGAAGTATTTGTCGTTTTCGGTGACAACGGTGAGCGCGCTGGAGCGAAAAAGATCGCGATATCGCGGTACGGTTTCGACGACCGACGAGTCGTCGGCGGCGGAAAAAGCGGCGATGGGAAATACGGCGAGGGTAAAGAATGCCGGAGAAAAGGCGGCGGGTTTCATGCGAAGGTGAGTGAGCGCAGTTTAAGCTCACGCAGAGCAATAGGAAGAAAGGCGGGAAGATTACGCCTCTTTATTTGCCCGAAAGCGAAGCCGCCACCGCCCGGAAACTGGCGAGGCCGGCTTCGATGTTTTCGATGATGTTTTCGGCGAGGTCGGCCGGCTCGGGCAGGTTATCAAGATCAGCGAGGCTGTCGTCCTTGA
>CALFXL010000027.1 GCA_937958045.1 uncultured Opitutaceae bacterium
AGGATCTCGTTGAGCGAGCGGCCGAAAAGCGCACGTGTCCAGTCGTTGTAGGGGACTTCGGCGTACGTCCAATGCGCGCCGAGCTCGTGCAGACACAGGAAGAGAAAGATGAGCGTGTAGCTGACGAGCGACAGGGGAAAATGCTTCCACGTGACGCCGAGGAAAACGACGAATCCGAGGACGAGGATGTTTTCCAACATCCAGTCATGCGGATAATGCGCACCGACGGCCGAGCGCGCGATCACGCCGGCGAGCAGCACGATGAGCGTGGTGAGGTAACGAGCACGAAAGCGCGACGCAGGCGCCGTAGCGGAAGCGGGAAGCGGGGTTTGCACACCGATCAGCAGAGTAGAAACCCGCGCCGCTGTCGATGGGGCGGGTGCGTAACGAGGTGACGACGGCGTGACGGGACGGAGCGAGTTAGAAAACGTAGCATCGCCCGTGAGATCAGGGCTGGTCGAGTAAGCGGAGATTATCTCCAACGCGCGGGTGACCGGGCGCGAGCCGGAGGCATTCGAGAAAGTGACGACGAGCCTTGGCGACTTCTCCGAGTTGCGCGTAAACGATACCGAGCTCGTTGTGAACATCGGGCAGCGGACCCGCACCGTTGGCGATGAGTTGCTCGTAGTGTTTCGCGGCCTCCTCCAACTGGCCAAGTTGGAGAAGACCATTGGCTAGAAGATAACGCGTTTTATGATCGGTGGGAGTTAGATGGGCGACTGATTTGAGGTGCTTTACAGCTTCTTGCAGGTTGTTGGACTTCAGGAGGATTTCGGCCAAAGCGGAATGTGCGGGAGCGTCTTGTGGATCTTGCGCGATCGCGACGGAGAGGTGGTGATGCGCCTCCTGCGGACGGTGAATCGCCAGATAAAGAATACCAAGCTGTGTGTGTACGGATGGAAAGTTGGGATGCTCGCGCAGAAGTGAGTGGTATTCGCTCAGCGCGTTCTGAATTTTGCCTGCTCCAGCAAGAGCACGCGCGTATGCTAAGCGAGCTGTCGGAGTTTGGGGATTCGACAATCTATATTTTTCGATCTCCGCCAGGGCATCATTCGCTCTTCCGAGAGCGAGTAGCGAACGAACAAGAAGCGATATTGCCTCATCGTTTTGTTGAGTGTCTGAAAGCGCTTGGGGCAATGCGGCCGCGGCTTCTTCATAAAGGCCAAGTGAGAAGCAAAGTGCGCCCAAATTATAGTATGCGCCTGTTTTGCGCGGATTCAGCGTGATTGCGTCACGAAGCAATTCGAGCGCTTCTTCATGGTATCCTTTTTCTCCGAGCAGTTTGCCGAGGTTGGACATGCTTTCGTAGACCCCGGAAAATCTACGCGGCAAACTGTCGAGCGTTTGCCGATAGAGAGGGATGGCTTCGTCTGCTTCGCCGGCGGCGGTGAGTGCGTGAGCATATCCCATGATATTGATGGGATCGCTGCGTAAGCGGACTGCTTCGCGAAATGAATTTTTGGCATCTTCGTATCGATCTTGATCGATTCGTACGTATCCCATGGCGTACCAAGCGCGATCGTTGCCTGGCCTCTTTGCAATCGTGTCAGCCCAAATTGCTTCTTCGCTGAGATAGTCGCGATTGCGATCAATTGTTATAAACCCAAGGACCGCTGAAACGATAAAGGAAAAAAGTATGGTTGTTTTCTCGTTTAGGCGGAGGATGGCGAAAACGACCATGCCGGCTATTAGCGGCGCTAAAGCCAAATAGACTCGATGCTCTGCGATCGTTTGCGTCGCGATTGGTACAAGTGTCGTCGGCGCGAGGACAGCTAAGAAGGAGGCGCCCAAAAATCCGGCCGCCTTATTGTGTAATACACGCGCGAGAATCCACGTGGCTGCTGTTAGGACTAACACGGCTCGCCAGGCGATCTGTTCGAAAGTGTTGGCCAGCTCGCGGCCATAGTCGAAAATAAGCGGATCTGGCCAGATTGTAAGGCGTAAGTAATGAGTGAGAGCAAAGGCTTGCGTGTACAGGTAGTGGAGCCAGTTGGTACCTGTTTGAAGGCCCGCCGTGTTGCCCCTGAATCCGCTGTGGAGCACACAGATCAAGAGAATGGCCCAAGTGGAGAATAGGGCTGTATAAAAGAGTTTGTTTTGATTCCACGCAGTCGACAGCTTCCCGCTTACAAAAGTTCGGTCGTATAAAAGCACTATAAAAGGTGCTAGCGCCATCACCTCTTTGGAGGCCATTCCGAAGGTGGCCGTGAATACGGCTGCGGTAAGAAATAGAGAAGCTTTTCCCGGTCTGAGTCGCGATTGAAGGAAAAGGACGAGCGTCGAGAGAAAGAAAAAGGAGACAAGTACTTCCGCGCGTTGCGATAGGTAGGTGACAGCCGCTGTTTGTAGAGGATGAAGGGACCAAAGCAGGGCGATCGCTAAAGCGACGAGTGAAGGCGTTTCGAGTGTGAATCTCCGCGAGGGGAGTCGGAGAGTTCCTAATACAAGCGTGTAAACAAGGCAGGCGTTAACTCCATGAATAAGGATGTTGATGAGATGATGCCCAGCGACGGAGCCCGGAGTAAGCAGGGAACTCAAGGCAAACGAAAGGTTGAGAATTGGGCGGCCGCTGACAGTGGATCCGCTATCGGAGGGGGGAAGAAATGCGCGCCATACTGGCGAGAGCGTTGGGTTCTCTTGGATGGTTTCGTAGTCGTCTAAAAGAAGCGGGGCGGAGAAGGTGCCACTGTACACTAAGAAAACAGCGGACAGCAGCAGCCAAGGGGCGAGTCGAGCCACGAGCGTATTTATTGAGATGGCTCTAGGGCTTTGGGTGGTTGGTGGCATCCTTAGAGTTCTGATCGTGAATGCTGATGCTGCTAAAAGAAAAGGCCCGACTTATACAAGTCGGGCCTCGAGATAAGACAGAGGTTGTTTCTTAGAACCGGGCGTTCACGCCGGCGACCATCGTGATACCGAAGGTTTTGACTTCACGGGTCGAAGCATAAGCAGGCGTGATGTAGGCCGCGTCGAGGAACTGGGTCTTGCGATCCGGGTTCAAGACATTGTTCGCCGTGAAGAACAGGCTGTAACGTTTAGAAAGGTTGTAATCGATCTGAACGTTAATCCTGTATTCTTCGGGCGTGTAATCGTAGGCGGCAACATCGATGTCGTTGAACTTGATGGAACTCGTCGTGCGCTGGAGGTTTTCAGCTACGTAAGTACCACGCACTGCGATCTGAAGGCGGTTGGTGGCGAATTGAACACCGGCAGCATAGGTGTCGTCTGCGGAGGTCGCCAAGATTTGAACGACGTCGTTGGAGGGTTGGGAGCGATTGATGTCCTTGTGGCTATAGTTGGCGAAGATATTAAAGTGCTTACCATAGCGACCGAGGAACTCCAGATTTTGGCGGATCTCGACCTCATAGCCCGTATTTTTAGCTGTGCGCGCACCATTAATCGTAGAGGTGACGATATAGTTGGGATAGAGGGACGGTTCCAGACCGATGCTGCTGAGCAATAGCGCGTAGCTGGGATCGGAATCGGGAATGGAGATGCGCTCCCAGATGTTTTCGATCTCTTTATAGTAATAGCTGACCGAGATCTTGCCACCGTTGTTGAAGTAGTAGGACAGCTCAAAGTTCCAAGAGTTTGTTTTCTGGGGCTTCAAGCCGGCGTTCGACATGATGATCTCGCCGTTGGCGTTTCTTTCTTCGATTTGTTGAGGATCAACAAATTCGTTGACGGTGAACGTATTCGTCAGAATGCCGGCGGCCGTGGATTCAATCTTGGGAAGCGCGACTTCACGGCTCCAGGCCGCTTTGGCTGTTAAGGAATCAGTTAGGCGATAAGCGACCTGCACTTGCGGTGTGATCGGGTCTTTAGCTTCGGAAGTGATTTCCTTGACGCCATAGGCATAGCGCACGGCTTCGAGGTTATTGCTCGTGTTGGCCTGACCGGTGCCGTCCGGGTTCTTCAGGGCATAGCCGGGGTGGATCGCGCCAGCAGCGGCAAGACGGGCCATCAAATCGTGATCGGTCGTATAGTCGAATTCGTTGATGGTCGTATACTCGGTGGAGTCGGCGGGCGCGTTGGCGTCCCATTCGCGAGCGTTCGAGAAGTCGAACTTCACGCCTTGGCGATAGATATGGTCTTTGTAGACACTGCCGTCAGGATTTTTGACGTAGTTCCACTTGGTATCTGCGACTGATTGTTTGGCGACGCGGGAGCGTTTGGTTTGGCGGCCACCTGCGATAACGGTGAGGCGGTTATTGAGGAGCGTCGACTCGATCATGCCGTAGTAGGCATCGCTGACTTCTTTGACGTCCTTATGCTGCGTGAGCTGTGCACGCAGATTGGCGGCTTGCGTGCCGATCTTAGCCGAATCGGAGAACCATGAGGGGTTTTCGGCGTAGATCTTATAGAGTGTGTATACGCTAGGCCATTCCTGAGCAGGAAGGCCGTAGCCGGGAGAGCGGCGACCGTGAGGATCGAGCAGCTGAGACGCGGTAAGGATATCGCTATCGGAAGTTGGATCCGGTCCGATGTAGTCGAACGTAGTGCCGCCGCGGCCATAGCGTTTGTCCTTGCGCTCGTCGCGACTGAAGCCGGCTTTGGCGGCCAGATCGAAGGGGAGGAAGTCGAATTGGTACCGGGCGTTCAGGTTGTAGATGTTACGCACGCTCTTCGACTTATTATCCTGGATCTTGGCTTGGAGGCTCGAGTTTGTCCAAGAGGAGATGCTGGTGTGGTCCAGCGGAGAGCCGTCCAATTTGGTGATCGTCGTGCGAGCGGGAACACCATCGCGGATGCCATCGAAGCGCACTTGGCCGACGTCGCTAAGGCTCAGCTCGGTTTCGGAGAAGTGGCCGTTGGCCAGATCTTTATACTTCAGGTAGGATTCCGAGGTGCTGGCTTGGCCGTTGATGGAGAGCGGGCCTTTATTGTATTGGAACTTGATATAAGCGGAGAGGGTGTCGCCAACTTTATCGAAACTGCGAACGGTCATGCGGCCTTGATTGCCGATGCTCTCGGGCTCGCCGCCGTTGAGAGAACCAATGCGACCTACGGTGTAGTCGGGACCCCAGTCCATCGGGGCGTCCGCACTGATGACGAGGCTTCGCTGTGTGCTGTAGCCCTCGTAGCTGGAATAGTTGACGTTCGTGTTGAGCGTCAGGCCGGTGAATGGCTTCCAGTCTACCCTGAAGTTGCCCGAGAGGCGGTAGTCAGTCCAAGCGGACTCGCTGGTAGTCGTACGATAGAGGTAGGGATTGGCGAGATCGGGTTGTTCGCCCTTGGCATTAGTGACAGGCGTGTTTTCGAGTCCACCCAGATCTCTATTATCAAAAGTCTTCGGAGCGCGCTGCCAATCGGCCTTAACGCTCGATGTCGGTGAATATTGATTATCAGACGAGAGCGAAACGGTGAAGCCAAGTTTGTCGCTGTACGGAACCGATACGGAAATGCGGCCACTCGGCAGGGTGTGGAAGCTCTTCTCGTCGGTAGGACCTTGTTGTTTGGTAAGTTTGGTGTCCTCGCTGTTGGTCGTCAGGTAGAGCGAGACGTTGGTGGTCGGCTTGGCGTATTCGAACGCGGAGCGTGTGATGAGGTTTACCGTACCACCCGCTGATTCGGCGGGCATATCAGGCGTCGGCACCTTCGTGATTTCTACGCGCGACGCATTGTTGATGGAGAGGGTATCCAATCCTACTTGGCGGCTGAGTTCGCCGGCATCGGCCGACGAAACCGGGAGTCCGTCGATGAGGATCATTGTTTGGTCAGCCCCGAAGCCACGCACCTCGATGCTGGATGCGGTGGCTGGATTGACGGTGTTGCCGCCGCCGTATCCGACTTGGACGCCGGGAAGGAATTTGACGAATTCGCCGACATTGCCACCCGGGACGAAACCCAACGAGTCGGTGGAGACTACGCTTTTGATATTGGTGGAGAAACGTTCTTCGTTGGTGGCGATTTCTTGCGCGTTCTTAAACCGCTCCGACGAGACTACGAACTCATTTAGGATGAGGGTGCCGTCATCGGCAAACTCCGCCTGGTCGGCGTTAAACGTGACATTTTGAGTGATGGGCGTGTTGTCCGTAATCGAGACTGTGAAAACCTCAGGAATTTGGCCGGTATACGTGACACGGACTGTGACGGTGCCAGCAGGGAGGTTGGTCAGCCGATATTCGCCGAATTCATTCGTGAATGTCTCGATCGACGTATTTTCGACGGTGACGCGAGCGTTGTTCAAGTATTGGCCGTTAACCGCATTGAGCACGCGGCCCTGGATGGTGCCGGTGACTGCTGCCTACGCATGTAGCGAGGGAGAGAGGAGGGGCGGGAGTGCAGCCAAAGCGCTCATTGCAAGCGCAAGTCGGCGAACCCTCACCGAAGCCTTCGTGCGACCTTCGGGGGTGAAACCGGAGCGGGATGTAGTCATAGTGTACGTGGGTTGGCTAGGCGAAAGCGCCATGCGGGTTCATGGGGCGTTATTTCACAATGAAATAATTGCCGATAAACTGTTTCATGAACAAATAGTGTCAATCATAAAGGCAACCCCGCGCACCACGTCTTGTGCTCGGAAAACATTCTCTGCGTTCGGCCGGCTCTGCTTCATGCGCAAAAGAATGCTTGCGGTTATTTCATTTGAAATAAGAGTGTGTTTCACCGCCGTCCGGCGGACGGCCTGTAGGCCGCTGGCTTCAACCTCCTCTCTTTCTCCATGAAAAAACTCGGTCTCGGCGTTCTCGGTTTGGGCGAAGGGCGCAGCATCATCTCGGCTGCCCGCCAAAGCGATCTGTGGGAGGTCGCTCGTTTGTGCGATCTCAACGAGTCGCTTGGGCGCGAGCGGTGTCATGAGTTTAATCTGGAAGCGTCGTGCTACACGCCGGACATCGATGCGATGCTCGCCGACCCGGCGGTGGATGTGGTCGGCATTTATACGCCCGATCATCTGCACGCGGAGCATGTCGTGCGCGCCTTGCGTGCGGGGAAACATGTGATCTGCACCAAGCCATTTCTCGATGACTTGAGCAAAGCGCCGGAAGTGCTTGCGGCGCAGCGCGCCAGCGGTCGGCAAGTGATGGTGGGGCAGAGCTCGCGTTTTTTCGCGCCGTTCGCCCGCCAGCGTGAGCATTTCGAAACCGGTGTCTTTGGCGAAATCATCACGGTCGAGGCGTATTATCATGCGGATCATCGCTGGTTCCTCGCGAAGCCGTGGGCGAAGAAAGATGCGTTCAAATGGCTCTACGGCTGCATCAGTCATCCGGGCGATCTCGTGCGCTGGTATCTGCCGGACATCGAGGAAGTGATGGGCTACTCGCGTTTGAGCGAAAATGGTCGCTCGCTGGGGCTCGCGCATCCGGATACGTTCCATTTTGTGCTCAAGGCCAGCAATGGCGCGATCGCGCGCGTGAGCGGCTCGTATTCCGGTCCGGTGATTCCTCTGCAACGCGACTCCAATATGAGCTGCATCCTGCGCTGCGCGAACGGCGCCAGCCAGGGCGACTACTACGATCTGCGCTATGCGTGGAAAATCGGCAGCCAGTCGGTCGTGGAGACCTTCGAGGACAAGGACGATTATTATTTCCGTTTCGGCGGGCACTCGCACCACGCGGGCGAATATCAGAACTACATCGAATATTTTGCGCGTTGTATTCACAACGGCACTACTCCGAAGCCTGACGCGACCGAGGGCATCGTCACGGTTGCGCTCATGCAGGCGATGGAGGAGTCCACGCTGACCGGTCGGCCCGTGAAGATCAAAGACGTGCTCGCGCGTCACGGTCTCGGCGAACTCGCTTAATAACGCCGTCGTCGTTTCCCCATGGTTACCCCGGGCAAGAC
The DNA here is from genome assembly GCA_937958045.1 of uncultured Opitutaceae bacterium. Taxonomy (GTDB): domain Bacteria; phylum Verrucomicrobiota; class Verrucomicrobiia; order Opitutales; family Opitutaceae; genus Nibricoccus. Next base: position 7,786 of record CALFXL010000027.1, read on the forward strand.
TTCGTACACCACACGTTTCAGCTATGCCGCCAGCGATGTGGCGGGGCAGTTGTTGTTCTGCTGGATCATGTGGTACCTGCCGTACTTCTACACCGATGTGTACGGCATCTCCGCGGCGACGGTGGGCACGATCCTGCTCATCGCTCGCTGGGTCGATGCGCTCGATGCGCCGATTTGGGGAATCATCTTCGACAAGACGCGCAGCCGTTGGGGAAAAAGCCGGCCGTGGTTTCTTTGGTTGAGCGGCCCGTTTGCGACATTTGGCGTGCTCACGTTTCTCACGCCGGAGTTGAGCAGCTCCGCGAAAGTCGCATACGCCGCGTTCACCTACATCGTCGTGAATGTGCTCTACACCGGTATCAATACGCCGGTCACGTCGATCCTCTCCGCACTCACGCCCGATCCGAAGGAACGCGTCACGCTGACGACGTTTCGCATGTTTGGTTCGAAGCTCGGCGCGCTCATCGTGAATCTCACCGGCCTCGGACTCGTCGCGGCGTTGGGGCAGGGCGACGATCGCAAAGGCTTTCTGCTGGCGGTGCCGATCTTCGCGGCGATCTCGCTCGGTTTGTTCCTCATCGCGTTTCGGAACCTCAAAGAAACCGTCCCGGTTGAACATAAACCGCAGCCGATCTTCGGCACGTTTGGTGCGATCCGTGGCAACTGGCCGTGGGTGATCATCTTTGTCAGCAGCCTGCTTTTCTGGGTGGGCTTCATCTCGCGCGTCACGGTGACGCCGCATTTCTTTGAGTACGTCCTCGAGCGAAAGGATCTGATCAAACTCGCGAACGCCCTCGACTTCGCGTCGTTGATCACGGCGTTCATGCTGCCGTGGTTTTGTCGCAAAGCGTCCAAACGCACGGTCTGGGCACTCGGTCTCGCCGGCATGGCGTTGGGACAACTCGTGTTGTTCGCTGGCTTGGGCGCAAACATGTCGCTCGGCGTCATCATGACGGGCTGGACGATCGGTTTCGTTTCCAGCGGTGTCGCCATGGCGATGCCCTTCGCGGTCCTTTCGGATAGCGTCGATTACGGCGAATGGAAAACCGGCATCCGCGCGGCGGGTCTGCTCACCGCGATCGGCGCCGCGTTTTGCTTGAAAGCGGGCGCGGGACTTGGCGGTGCGCTGCCGATGTGGCTGCTCGACGCAGCGGGTTATCAGGCGAAAGCCGATCTGACACCGCAAGTATCCAACGCGATCACGCTGGGTATCGTGTGGATTCCCGCCGCCTGCTTCGCGCTCGCGATCGTGCCTGTCCTTTTCTATTATCGCTTCGAACGTCTCGAGCCGCAGATTCGCGCGGACCTCGAGGCTCGTCGCGCTCGGATTTCCAGCTGACCGCATCGCGGGTAACTTTCCCTCGTTGCCTGCGTCGGATTCATCGTTCCTCGCCGCGCATCTGACAATGCCGCGGCGGGTGATTTCTTTTTTGAACATGATGCCCTCCACGATCTCACGTCTATCCCGCAGCGTTCGTCGCGCATGTATTGGAATTTTCACTACATTGCTCGCGTTGGGCGCGGTGTGCGCAACGGCGCAGGCGTCCGCAGGGCAGGCGTTGTTGCGTGATTTTCAGCATCCGCCCGAGTCGGCGAAACCTTGGGCGATCTGGTACTGGATGCAGGCGTCGGTTTCGCGCGAAGGAATCACCGCCGACCTCGAAGCGATGAAAGAAGCCGGACTCGGCGGCGCGTATTTCATGGCGGTGCAAGACATGCCGAATCCGCCTTGGCCGATCCAACCGGTGCGGCAACTCACCGAAGAATGGTGGGACATGGTGATGCATGCGTTTCGCGAGGCGGATCGTCTCGGACTCAAAATCGCGATGCACGCGAGCGACGGCTTCGCGACATCGGGCGGCCCGTGGATCACGCCGGAGCTTTCGATGCAGCGCGTGGTGTGGAGCACGACCTCTGTCCCGGGCGGAAAAACGGTTTCGGACGTGCTGCCGCAGCCGCCGACGAAGGAAAATTATTACCGCGACATCGCCGTGCTCGCGTTTCCCACGCCGGCGGGCGAGGGCGTGAGTACGCGCACGGTTGTGCCGAAGGTCACGACCAGCACCGGCGACGACGCATCGTTTTTGCCGATGGGGCGGGAGAAGTCGCGCTATCGTGCGGAGAAACCAGGCTGGATTCTCTATGCATTTGAAAAACCATTCACCGCGCGCTCGCTCACGGTGCAGCCGGATGGGACCAATCTGCAGGGCCAGCGTCTGCGTGTGGAAGCGAGCGACGACGGAGAAAATTTCCGCTTCGTCGCGCAACTCGAGCCGGCGCGTCAGGGTTGGCAGCACAACGCGATGGACGCGACGTTCACGCTGCCCGAAACGACCGCGCGGTATTTTCGTTTTGTGTGGGATCCGACCGGTTCTGAGCCGGGCTCCGAAGATCTCGATGCGGCGAAATGGCGGCCGGTTCTCAAAGTGACGCGGCTCGAACTTTCGAGCGCTGCGCGTGTTCACCAATTCGAAGGCAAATCGGGTGTGGTGTGGCGTATCAGCAAACGCACTACAAACGATCTGATCCCTCCGACGCTCGCCGTCGATCCCGAGAAAATCGTCGACCTCACCGCGCACATGGATGCGGAAGGACGCTTGCAGTGGGACGCGCCGGAAGGCGAGTGGACGATTCTTCGCGTGGGTCACACGTCGACCGGTCAACACAACGAAACTGCGGGCGGAGGCAAAGGACTCGAAGCGGATAAGTTTAATCCCGCGGCTGCGCGGTTGCAGTTTGATCGTTGGTTTGGCGAAGCGATGCGCCGTGCGGGACCTGAGCTCGCGAAGCGTGTGATGACGGGCTTCCACCTCGATAGCTGGGAGTGCGGCAGTCAGAATTGGTCGCCCGTTTTCCAGCGCGAGTTTGAGCGGCGTCGCGGTTACGATCCGCGTCCGTGGTTGCCGGTGATGGCGGGGATTCCGGTGAAAAGTGCGGAAGCGTCGGAGAAGTTTTTGCACGATCTGCGCACGACGATCGGCGAGTTGATCGTGGATAATTTCCTCGCGGTGTACGCCGAACTCGCGCGCGTGCATGGACTCCGGTTTAGCGCGGAGAGCGTCGCACCAGTGATCGTGAGCGATAACCTCCGGCACTTTGAACACGTGGATCTGCCGATGGGTGAATTCTGGTTGCGCAGTCCGACGCACGACAAACCGAACGACATGCGCGACACGATCTCCGGCGCGCGCATTTACGGAAAACGTCTCATCGGCGCGGAGGCCTTCACCGAGCTGAAACTCGCGTGGGATGAACATCCGGCGATGTTGAAGACGCTCGGCGATCGCAACTACGCGCTCGGCGTCAACCACCTCGCGTACCACGTGTTCATGCACAATCCGTGGATGGATCGGAAGCCCGGCATGACGCTCGGCAGCGTGGGGCTTTTCTTTCAGCGCGATCAGACATGGTGGCGCCCGGGCCGCGCTTGGGTCGAGTATGCGCATCGCGTGCAAGCGGTGTTGCAGCGCGGCTTGCCGGTCGTGGATGTCGCGGTGTTCACCGGCGAGGAAATGCCGCGACGCGGCGTGCTGCCGGAGCGGTTGACGACCATTTTGCCAGGCTTGCTGGGCGAAGAGGTCGTGAAGCGTGAAGCGACGCGTCTTGCGAATGTCGGTCTGCCGACCCGCACGATGCCGGAAGGTGTTTCGCACTCGGCCAACACGACCGATCCGGCCGATTGGGTGAATCCACTTCGTGGATACACGTACGACTCGATCAATCGCGACGCGTTGCTGCGTCTCGCGACCGTGCGCGATGGTCGCATCGTGCTGCCGGGCGGCGCGAGTTATGGCGTGCTGGTTATTCCCGGTGCGAATCCGATGAACCCGAGCGGTGTGCCGCTTTCGGAAGAAATGCAAAAACGCGTGGCCGAGCTGCGCGCGCTCGGAGCGAAGATCATCGATGCGCCGTGGACGGAGGAGACGCTCGATGCACTGGGCATACCGCGCGATTTTGTCGCGACGGAAAATGGCGCGCCAGCGGAGCGCGTGGCGTGGACCCATCGCAGCGTGGATGGCGCTGAGGTTTATTTTGTTTCCAATCAATTGGAGCGCGCGCGGACGCTGGAGCTGTCGCTGCGCGTCGAAGGTCGCGTGCCGGAAATGTGGAATCCCGTGATCGGTGACAGCGTCGCGGCGCGTACGTGGCGCAGTGAAAAGGGACGCACGATTTTACCCGTGGAACTGGCCGCGGCGGAGTCCGTGTTTGTGGTGTTTCGTCAGCCCGCGTCCGCGGCGGCGGCTTCTGCCGGTGTAAACCGTGTTGAACCGCGCGCGCTGCAAACGCTCGAGGGCGCATGGACCGTTTCCTTCGAACAACGTCCGGCCGCGCCGACGTCGCCGATTTTTGCCGAAAAACTTTTCGATTGGAGCAAGCACTCCGATCCTGCGGTGAAGCACTTCTCCGGCACCGCGACGTACAAGCGTACATTTGTGTTTAACGCCAAGGCCAGTCGCGATCGCCGCGTGTGGATTGATCTCGGCGAAGTGGCGAATCTCGGCGAGGTGTTTGTGAACGGCGTGAGCTGTGGCGTCGCGTGGACGCCGCCATATCGCGTGGAGATCACGCGAGCGTTGAAGAACGGCGATAACGAGCTGCGTATCGACGTAACGAATACATGGGCCAACCGCCTCATCGGCGACGCGGATCTTCCCGAGGAAAAGCGGGTGACGTGGACCACCACGAAGATTTCCATGAAGGGCAAACCGCTGCTCAAAGCCGGCCTGCTCGGGCCGGTGCGGCTGATGATGGAGGAGTGATTTTTATGATGCAGACACTACAACGTATCTGGCGCGTGAGCCTCGCGAGTCTTGCAGGGACTGTCGCGAGCTTTGCGCAAACGTCAGCGCCCCCCGCTCCCGTGGGATTTGCCGAGGAGCTTATGCGCTCCGCGGGAAAAAACATCGCGTACGAAATCGATTCGTCGCTGGCCTCGCCGGAGGCGTTTCGTCTCGAAGGTCGTGGCAAATCGCTGCGCGTGCGCGCCGGTGGGCCGGGGGGTGTTTTGTACGGAGTGCAATCGGCGCTTGGACGCGATGTCGTCGACGCGGACGGCGCGCCCGATTTCGAACTGCGCGGGGCGGTGCTCGTGATGTTGAGTCCCAATTGGGCGTATCAATCAGAGCTCAGTCCGGACCGCTTCCCATGGTTTTTTGATCGCGCGTTGATGACGCGCTATCTCGATTATCTGCTGTCGGCCCGCCTCAACACGTTGATCCTTTGGTCGGGACATCTTTTCCCGCACATCCTCGAGCTGCCGGAGTATCCCGACGCGACGCAGTTCAGCCGTGAAGAAATCCGTCGCAACCAAGAGCAGTTCCGCTGGCTCGCGGAGGAATGCGCGAAACGAAACATCACGATCCTCACGCATTTTTATAACATCCATATCAGCGAACATCAGGCGCACGCGCTCGGCCGTCCGCCGAATGAAGCGGAGAAAGATCCGACGCGCTACACCGTGCCCGATGATTTTGTGCGCGGTTATTATCGCACGATTCTCACGCGCTATTTCGCCGAGTTTCCGAACGTGGGGCTCTACATTTGTCCCGGCGAATCGCTTGATCTCAAGGAGCAGGAACCGTGGTTTCGCGATGTGATTTTCAAGGCGGCGAAAGATTCGGGAAAAAATCCGAAGCTCATCATTCGCGACTGGACGCTCGACATGGACTTCAAGGCTGCGCTGCCGAAGATGTACGACAATCTCTACTCGGAGCTGAAACACAACGACGAGACCATCACCAGTCCCTGGCCCGATGAGCGTCACGAAGATTGGCGCGGCGTGCTGAAAGGTCACATCGTGAATCTCCACGATCCCGCGGATGCGACGCCGTATCGCGTGGGCAGCCCGCGCTTGATCGGCGAGATGGTGGGACATTGGAAAGATGCGGGACTGTTCAAGGGTGCGTGGTTTTATCCGCCGCAAGCCTGGTGCTGGCCCGATACGCTCGACGTCGTGACAAACGCCAACGGCGAGAAAACATCGCTGATCTCCTTTGACCGCGATCCGCTCTGGCATTTGCTCGAAGGCCGCTATCTCTGGAAGGCGAAGCGCGACGAAAAAACGGAGCAAACGTGGGCCGCGGATTTCCTGAGCGCCAAGTTCGGAAACAAGAAAACCGGCCGCACTTTGGTCGAATGGTATGACATCACCGGCCCGATTTTGCCCGGTCTGCAAAACGTCACCGCAGTGCGCTTCGGAAACTTTTTCCCTGTATCCATCGCGTGGGTACAAGCGACGGTGGACGACATCCTGAACTATCGCACGAAGATCGACGACGTGCGTTTTCAAGGCCCGACCGGGCTTACGCGTCAGCGTTATTACAGCCGTCCGGTCGATGCGTACACGATCGCGCTTTATCAGAAACGCTACGGCGTGGAAAACGTGCGCGACCTGCGTTCGATGCCGGTGGCTCAGCTCGCGGAAGAACTCGCCGCGGGACGCGAACCGAAGGACGTGATGCGCGCCGACTGGCTCGTTGATCTCTACGTCGAGATGGCGAAAGAGTCGTTGCAGAAAGCGAAAGCGGCGCTCGCTGCGGGGGGAAATGATCCGGCCGAGCTGCAGCGTTTCGTGAACGACAGCGAATGCCTCGTGCTCACAGCCGAGTATTATCGACTGAAAGTGCGCGCCGCGCTGGCGAAGCGTTTGCTCGAGCTGACGGATGTCGAAAAATACGCGCAGGAGTTTTGTCAGCTGATGACGGATTCGGTCGCGAAGTATCGCGACATGTACACGCACGCGCTGAAGTTCTACCGCGCAGGTTCGTCGATGTTCGACGCCAAGCCGTGGGAACGCGCCTTCAAAGAAAAGGTGCAGATGGACTACGATCTCCAGATGGCCTGGCTGGCCGCACGCGAACAAAAAGCCGCGGCGCCCTGACGCGTCCTAGTTTGCCGCCGCGACCGTGTCGAAGCGGTCGCGGCTTTTTTGCGCGCGTTTCCTTCGCATCAAATGTGTGACGCGAACGATGAATAACTTGAAGGAACCGCACGCGCTGCTCCGATAGAAAAATGGAAACACCCGATCAGGCGTCATATCTCGCAAGAAGGCTTCTCGGCCGCGCGGCGGATCTCGAAGCCGTTTTGCTCGATGATGGCGTGCGGGACCCGCTCGAACGCGCCAAGCGTCGTCAGGAGATGATCGCGAAGTTGCTGGCCGTGGAAGCGGGCGTTTACGACGGCATCGCCGTTCAACGCGTCGAAGCCGCGCTGCCGAGTCTGGCGTCTGGTGCGGAGGCATCGCCGCAGGAGGAGCGAGAATTCGCGGCGTTTCTCAGAAGATATCTGAATCTGTGATGCCGGAGAGGCGATGCCGCGTGCGGAGTGCGGAACTGCGCGCGCTCACGATGCGGCGTTAAGGGCGGTTTTCCTGCGGAAAGGCGTGTTAAACGATAACTGGGTGAGGCTGCGCCAAAGCCATTCGAAGGGACCGTAGTGATGTCGCTGCAGCCACCAGACGGCGATCGGATATTGCAACGCCAACGAGACAAACCCGGCGGCGAAGCTGTAGAATTCGGCCCATTTAAGATGCAGACCCAGTCCGAAGGGATAAAAGATGAGCACGCCGAGTGTGTTGTGAAGGATGTAGAAACTCAGGCTCATTCGGCCGAACGGAATGAAGAAGCGAAGAATCTTTTCCATCGGTGCCCATAGATACAGCAGCGTAAAACCCGAGGCCCACACGATCATCTGAGCGAGATTAATATAAGAAACGAGCAGTCGTTTGATGATACCGGACTGCGTTTTGGTGACACTCCAATCGGGGGAAATCTCGCGGATAAAGTAGAGAGCCGCGAACGCTGCGATGCTCGGAATGAGCGCGCGTATTGCAATTTTTCGAGCGAGATCCGGTTGCTCGAAAATCCGGATGCGTCCGATCAGAAGTCCGACAATGAACAACCCAAACATCTGGAGATAGCGGCCGTTACTGAGCGCCCAGCTGTGACGCGCAAGAACACCCGTCCACAGGTTTGCCTGAATGGTGGAGGCGGCATCTCCTTTTTCAAAGACAGCATACAACTCCCGATAATAGCCGCCGACATTGAAGTTGACCGGGCGATATTCGGGATTTCCGAAGGTGTGCGCGAGTTGCCACCAGAATTGCGGTTGAAGCAGAAAGAGCGCGGCGAGCACCAGCAGCCATCGAGTTGGCACTCGATAAAGCAAAACGAGCGGAAATCCGATGATCGTGATCATCGACAGGATCTCTCCGCAAAAGATCAGCCCGGTAAGATAGCCGATCACGCCGAGCACCAACATACGCCATACAAACCGACCGCGAAAATCCATGCCACGACGTTCGGCGCCGTTGATGATAAGAAAGAAACTGAACCCGAACATCATCGCAAAAACCGCGTAGGCTTTTCCCGCGAAGAGAAAGTTCAGGACATCTGTCGTGATAGTATTGAGTGCAACCAGCCACTCGGGTTGATGGGGAATATTGATCGCGGCGTAGTCGAAATGCTCCCGGCAATGCAGCAGAAACAATCCGATGAGAGCTGAGCCGCGAATAGCGTCAACAAGCGCAATGCGTTGGGGTGGGGCGGATACGATCATCACAAGAGGTCGGCTGGAGAGCTGAAACGACGTCCGCGAGCGCGAAAGGATACGAGGGAAAATTTATTATGTTTTTAGAACGGGTTGCACCTCGACGCTGTATTATTTGCCGCCCAGTTTCGCATCCTTTCTGCATGATGGACCACGCGTCACCGGTTTGGAGTTGTTCATATATAAAGATTCGAGCGTGGGTGCCGGCGTCCGCCGCGCATCAAGGACGGCGGGCTTTTCACCGAGCCCGGCAAGGGGGCGTTCACGTCGGACTCTCCGTCAAATTTTAGTCAGTCGCTGGTGTGCGCGCCTATCCCGATTGACGACGATCGTGTTGATGAAACTCCGGATGCGAACCGCAGATTC
>CALFXL010000028.1 GCA_937958045.1 uncultured Opitutaceae bacterium
AAGGGCGCGAAGGCGGAGGGGGTTTGTGGTTGGGAACTGGTAGTTGGGCGGAGCTTCGCAAGTTTCACCGCGGAGGCGCGGAGGACGCGGAATCAGGATGAGGGAACTCGATTTCCGAACTCTGCGCTCTCCGCGTCTCCGCGGTGAATCCGGTCTTATTTTAGGAGAGCTTGGGCGGTTTCGGTGAGGCCTTCCATGCTGATGCCGTAGTGGCGGAAGATGTCCGCTTGGGCGCCGGTGACGGTGTCTTCGTCGGGGATGCCGACGATCTTGAACTTCGGCGTGACGCCGGCTTGGAGCAGCGTGGAGGCAACGGCTTCGCCGACGCCGCCGTTGACCATGTGTTCCTCGACCGTGACGACGGCGCGGCATTCGCGTCCGGCGGCGAGGATCGCGTCCGTGTCGAGCGGCTTGACCGTGTGAAGACTCAGCACGCGCGCGGAGATGCCGGAGGCGGCGAGATTTTCGGCGGCGAGCAGCGCGTGAACGACGGTTTCACCGTTGGCGATGAACGCGATGTCATTGCCCTCGCGGAGCGTGATGGCTTTACCGGCGGCAAATGGAGTGCCGAGCGGCGCGAGGTCGTACATCGCGGCTTTGCCAAAACGCAGGAAGACGGGACGCGCGGACTTCGCGGCGAAGCGGACGGCTTCGCGTGTTTCGAAATTATCCGCGGGGACGATAATGGTGAGATTGTTGATCGCGCGGAGAACGGCGAGATCGTGCAACGAGTGGTGCGTGCTGCCGAGCGCGCCGTAGCTCACGCCGGAGCTGATGCCGACGAGCACGCCGGGGACGTTCGAGTAGCAGATGTCGTTTTTGATCTGCTCAAGCGAACGCGCGGTCAGGAAGCAGGACGGCGAAACGCCGAAGGCTTTTTTGCCGCATGCGGCGAGACCGGCGGTGATGCCGACGAGATTTTGTTCGGCGATGCCGACCTCGACGATCTGCTTCGGCAACGCTTTGCCGTAAGGCGCGAGTTTGCCGGAGCCGCGCGAGTCGCTGGTGACGGCGAGAATATTGCGGTCGCTCGTGGCGAGGGCCTGCAAGGTGTCGGCGAATTCCTCGAGGTTGGCGCGACCTTTTTTGAGACCGAGCTTTTGCGCCATCTCGATGGCGGCGGGAGAAAACATGGAAGGAGCCGGAGCGCTCATGAGAAGAGTGAGAGGTGAAGGGAGAAGGGTGAAAGGCGGGCGCTTGAAATCGGGTTCAGGGCGAGGCCGTTAGAAGAGGAGATTGCGGAGATCGGAACCACGGAGGCGCAGAGGGCACGGAGGCGGAAAGTTGGAGGAGCGTATCCGCGATTTTGAACGCTGTGTTCTCGATGTCTCCGGGGGTGGTTTTCAGATCAGGCGGCGAGTTTTTTCTCGGCGGCGGTGAGCTCGGCGAGCGCGGTGGCGAGTTCGCTTTCGCTCGGGACGCCATGGTGCCACTTGCCGACGTTTTCCATGAAGCTCACCCCTTTGCCCTTCACGGTGTTGGCGATGACGATGAGCGGCTTGCCGGGATGCGGCGCGGTGAGAGCGTGCGTGAGTTCGGCGTAGTCGTGGCCGTTGACGGTGCGGACTTCCCAGCCGAAGGCGCGCCATTTTTCGTCGAGCGGTTCGTTCGACATCACCTCGCGTGTGTGGCCGGTGATCTGGAGCGTGTTGTGGTCGAGAATGGCGACGAGATTATCGAGCTTGTAGTGCGCGGCGGCCATGGCGGCTTCCCAGTTGGAGCCTTCGGCGAGTTCGCCGTCGCCGAGGAGCGTGAAGACGCGGTAGGGCGCGTTGTCGTATTTGCCTGCGAGCGCCATGCCGAGGCAGATCGGCAGGCCATGTCCGAGCGCGCCGGTGTTCATTTCCACACCGCGGATTTTGCGAGTGGGATGGCCGACGTAGTAGGACTTGTAGTGGCAAACGGTATTGAGATCGGCGTCGGGAAAATAACCGCGATCAGCCATGACGGCGTAGAGAGCTTCGACGCAGTGACCCTTGCTTTGGACGTAGCGATCGCGCGTGGGCGAATCGACGGTCTCGGGCGTGACCTGCAGTATCCGGTTATACAATACATTCAGGATATCGAGGCACGAAAGGCCGCCGCCGGTGTGGCCGGCGCCAGCGTCGAAGATGAGCTGGAGCATGCGCCGGCGAAGCGCGAAGGATTTAAGCTGAAGTTCGTGGTCGGTCATGGATGGCAGGGAAATGGAAGATGACAGGCGGATCAGGGCTTCGCGGAGTTGGCCCGTTTGTTCTGGTTACGTTCCTTGAGCTCCTGAGAGAGCTTCTTCAGGTCGTAGCCGCGCTTGGCCAGGTAGTTGTTGTTGCGTCCGCGGATCTTGTGGAAAACGGCGCCCTTGGCTTCGCCGTCGTTGAGGATGATGGCGTCGTCGAAGCCCGATTTTAGCTGTTCGCGGATGTAGGCTTTTTCTTCCTCGGTGAGCGTCGGGATGAGTTCCTGGACGGCGTTGTATTCGCGGTTGAAGTGACCGCCGGCGAGGCCGTTTTTGATGACGATGAGCTGATCCTCGGTGAGCTGTTCGGAATCGAGGGCGGCGTAGAACGCGGTGCGCGCCTGGACCAACGCTTCGCGAAGCGCATCGCCGGTGAGCGGCTGTTTGCCTTCGTAGGCGTTTTTCGTCGTCACCATGAAGTTGAGGATGTGCTGCTTCACGCGCGCGGCCTGCTCGGCGTCGGCGAGTTTCAGCGCGCTCATGATGCCGGTGACGCGTTTCTCGGCGACGGGGGCGAACGCCGGATTATCCGCGACGACGACGACCGGTTGCGGACGCGCGTTTTGGGCGCAGCCGGCGGTGGAGAAAGCGAGCCCGATCAGGGCGGAGAAGAGAGCGAGGGACGGAGGTGTGAGTTTCATACGGAGCGACTCTACCGATCGGGTGGTTATGGGTGAGTTACGTGGTGCGGACGGAAAGCTCGGTCGGAATTCTGAACCACGGAGACACGGAGGGGAGATTCGTTGGAAGAACGTGTTCTGAACTCTGCGTGCTCTGTGCCTCTGTGGTTCTCGCGGGTTGGAGCTATCAGGCCTCCGGATTTTCGTGGTGGTAAACTTCCCAGCCGAGATACCGCGTGAAGGCCTCTTCGAGGATCGCGGCGCTGTGCGAGGCGTTCATCACGACGTGGTGCTCGAAACCTTCGCGGCAGATGTAGTGAAGAAGCTTTTGCAGCTTCGGCACGTGCGCGACGGCGCGATTGCCGAAGGTCTTGAGTTCGTCGTTGGTGAGATGGCCCTGGCCGATGTAGGCGCGAATGACGCCGTTGGCATCGTCGGTCGTGATGCGGCCGTAGGTGAGCGGGTTGGCCGGTGTGCGGCCATCGAGCGCGCCCCACGTGTTTTCGACGCCGAGCGTGGAGCCGAGGATGGGCGCGTTGAGCACTTTGATGTCGGGCAGGAACGACTTCGCCCAATTGCCGCAGTGGAAGAGCACGCACTTGTCGTCGTCGTCGCCATAGTTGTTGTTCCAATCCACGAGCGCGCTCGGCGAGAGCGAGGCGAGCTGCATCGCGTACATCGTGAGCACGCCGGTGACGTCGACTTCGCAGGCGCTGGGCAGGAAGTTTTCGCTCATCATGCTCATGCTGGTGCAGACGTTGCAGCCGTGGTTGGCCTGCAGCGAAGTCCAGCACTGGATGGCGGTGGCATCGAGGTGGTTGGCGGCGACAAAATCGTCGAGGACGATGCCGAGGCGCGCCATCTGCGCGAGCTTGGCGGGCGGTACCGCGGAGGTGTTCGCGTAGGCTTTGATCTCGTCGATCTTGCCGGTGAGGCGCTTGTCGCCGTCGGCGATTTTTTGCGCGGCGCCGAGGATTTCGGAAAGGTCGACCGTGGTGACGCTGATGCCGTTGCGCTCGAGAATTTTTTCCGAATAGCGCACGGTGTTGAACGCGCCGGGGCGCGCACCGACGGCGCCGATGCGCACGCCGCGCAGACCGCGAACGACGCGGCAAACGCCGAGGAAGCGCGCAAGATCGTTGCGGAAACTCGGATCGTCGATGCGGACAACGTGCTTGGTCGTCAGCGTGTATGGGATGCCGGCCTGACGGAGATTGTTGCACGCGGAAATCTTTCCGCAGAACGCGTCGCGACGGCGCACGACATCGAGGCGATCGAGGTCGTCGGGATACGCGTGGATGAGGACGGGAACGTTGAGGCCGGAAAGTTTGATCGTGTCGGCGACACCCTTTTCGTCGCCGAAGTTGGGCAGCACGACGATGATGCCGCCAATCTTGTCGCGATGTTTGCGGAAGAGCTCGGCGCATTTGCGCGCGTCGTTGTGCGTCTCGACGCCGCCGAGCTTGGTGTCGTTGACGTCGAGCATGACGGCGTCGATGCCGAGTTCCGCGAGAAGCTTGGTGTAGTCGGCACGGGCTTCGCTCACGAGCTTGTCGGGGAAGAAGTCGCGATTGCCGAAGAAAACGCCGAGGGAGAAAGGTTGCTGAGGTTTCATGGGGAGATGTGCAGAGAATGCCGGAAGGAGAGTTGGTGGATCCGACGGGACCCGCCTGCAAGGGGCCGGCGGCTGTCCGGGGATCCGCTCAAGGGACGATATTAGGACAATTTTTTGCCTGATTCTCCCCGAATAACCCTATCTATTTGCGGGATTCTAAGATGTCCGTCCAAGTGAAACGAAGTTCTGCCGTGATGCGCGAACGCCCGACGAACGCGCGAACCGCACGTATCCAAAAAGTGGATGCGCCGGCGCCGGCCGTTTCCTTCGACCCGCAACGTCGTGATTTCGAGCCGTATGGGTTGACGTGTGTGCGCTGGACGCCGTCGCCGATGCGACGACCGGATCATCACAATGAAATCGAGCTCAACCTCCTGGAGTCAGGTTGGGTGACGTATCTGCTCGGGGGACGAAAAGTGCGCGTCGAACCGGGACGCCTGGCGGTGTTTTGGGCGGCGATCCCGCATCAAATCGTCGAATACGGTCAGGGCACGCGGTACTTTGTGGCGACGATCCCCTTCGCGTGGTTCTTGCAGTGTCGTTTGCCCGAAGCGCTGGTGCGGCCGCTGGTGCGCGGAGATTTAGTGGCGGAGAACGAAAAAACGGCGGGCGCGGGCGATCGCGCGGCGTTTGCGCGTTGGGAAACGGATTTGAAGGATAAACGCGACGAACCGCGTCGCATCGTGATGCTTGAGATGGAGGCGCGGCTGCGGCGTCTCGCGCTCGGCTTGCCGCCCGACAATCCGAAGGAAACGCGCGGCCGAAGCGGTGTGTTGCCCGGAGGCGATTTGAGCAAAGTGGAGCAGATGGCGTGTCTCATCGCGCAGCGCTACACCGAGCCGTTGACCGCCGAGGAAATTGCGCGCGCGGTGAACCTGCATCCGAACTACGCGATGGCGCTGTTCAAGAAAGCCTTTGGCACGACGCTCATGGATTACGTGACGCATCACCGCGTGTCGCATGCGCAGCGATTGCTCGCGACGACGGACGAGAAGATCGTGGAGATCGCGTTTAGCTCGGGCTTCAATTCGTTGAGTCGTTTCAACGAAGCCTTTCGTCGCGCCTGCGGTTGCACGCCGCGTACATATCGTGCGAATCTGGCGTTTGAAGAATAAGCTGCTCCTAACCGTCACGTGGCGGAAACGGATCGGAAGGTTGCGTGTGTGTGCGCGCAACTGCAGTGCTTGAAGTACCATGAAACCCTCCCTGGCTATTCGCTCATTGGTCCCCGCCGCGCTTTCTTTGTGGCTGGCGATTGCCGCCCACGCAGCGGAGATCTGGGTGTCGCCGACGGGCGACGACGCCAATCCGGGCACGGCGGAAAAACCGATGCGTTCTCCAGCGCTGGCCTTGCGCAAAGGACGCGAACTGCGACGCGTGAACGACGCGTCCGTGAGCGATGGCGTGAAGATCGTGCTGCGCGGCGGCGTGTATCCATTAATGGATACAGTGCGCGTGCGTCCTGAAGATGCGGGCACGGCGAAAGCGCCGACGGTGTTTGTGGCCGCGGAGGGAGAAAAACCGGTGTTCAGCGGCGGTGTGCGTGTGCAAGGTTGGCGACGCGCGGGCGAGTCCGAAGTCGCGGCGTTGCCCGTCGCGGCGCGCGGCGAAGTGTGGGTGGCGGACACGCCCCTTTTTCAAGGACGCCGTGTGGAGCCGCGTCAGTTGTGGGTCGAAGGACGACGCGCGGTGCGCGCGCGTGCGCAAAACGGCGACGACATGGCGCGATTGGTCGCGTGGGATCGCGCGAAAGAAGAAGCGACGATTCCCGCGTCCGCGCTCAGCGGTCTCACGAACGCGGTGGAAGGGCTGGAGATGTTGATCCTCCAGCAATGGGAAATCGCGATCCTGCGTGTGAAGAGCGTGCGCGTGGAGGGGGATCGCGCGGTGCTGACGTTTCATTCGCCGGAGAGCCGCGTTCAGTTCGAGCATCCGTGGCCGCAGCCGATCATGGACGCGGGAAATGAAGCGCCCTTTTTCCTGAGCGGCGCAGCCGAGTTTCTCGATCAACCCGGCGAGTGGTGGATCGATACGAAGGCGGACAAAATTTTTTATTGGCCGCGCGCGGACGAAAATCTCGAGACTGCGGAAGTCGTCGCGCCGGCGCTCGAGACGCTCGTGGAGATTGGAGGTTCGCTCGAGCGGCCATTGAAGCACGTGGAGTTTCGCGGCATTGCGTTTCGTCACGGTGCGTGGAAACGCCCGGCGCTCGCGGGGCACGTGCCGTTGCAGGCGGCGATGGCGATGAACGAAGCGTACAAACTCACGCCGAAAGGCACGCCCGAATGGCGCAGTCTTGATAATCAGGACTGGCTTGTGCGCGCGCCGGCGATGGTGCGCGTGCGCAATGCGCACGAGGCGAGCTTTGTGCTTTGCCGTTTCGAGCAAAGCGAAGGCTCGGGCCTCGACTATCTGGTCGGCACGAAAGGCGGCGCGATCGAAGGCTGTATTTTCCGCGATCTCGGCTGCAATGGTTTGCAGCTCGGTCACTTCCAGGATGACGCGGAGGAAACGCATCTGCCGTACAATCCCGGCGACGCGCGTGTGGTGTGCGAAGGTACGCGCATCGCGAACAACGTCGTGACCAACTGCGGCGTCGAGGATTGGGGCAGCGTCGGCATCGCCGTCGGCTATGCGCGCAAAATCGCGATCGAAAACAATGAGTTGTACAACCTGCCGTACACGGCGTTGAGCGTGGGGTGGGGATGGACGCGCTCGGCGAATGTTTCGGGACAAAATCGTGTGCATGCGAACCGTATCCACACCATCGCTACACGCATGGCGGATACCGGCGGCATCTACACGCTCTCCGCGCAGCCCGGCACGATCGTCAGCGAAAATGCCATCTGGGGCGTCGCGCCCGGCCCGTGGGCGCACGACAAGAGTCATTGGTCGTACATCTATCTCGACGAAGGTTCCGCCTACATGGTGGTGCGCGACAACTGGTGTCCGGACGAAAAATTCCAGAAAAATGCGAACGGTCCGGGAAATCTCTGGGAAAACAACGGTCCGGGTGTTTCCGACACCATCCGCGAGCGCTCGGGACTGCAGGAGAAATACCGCTATTTGCGCGCGGAATGAGAGGGAGATGCGCGTGACCCGTCGCGTGCGCGGCGATGATCGCCCGCGCGCGTGTAGTGGTTTATTGGATACGTAAAACGGGACTGTCAGATTTGGGTCACGTTGAGGCATCGGAGCGTGCGTTCTTTTGAACCCGCCGCGCTTTTGCCCTGACCCTATCGACTGTCATGTCTCCCGTTTACCCGCTCGTTGGTTGCCGCGTTTCCCTGCGTTTCTGCCGGGGCGCATTGATCGCGAAGATGAGGGACACCTGGCCGCTCGATCGTGAGCAGTGAGGCGTTACCGTAACCATGAAACAACACCGACAAACCTCCCTAGCCGTGCGCCACCTTAGCACGCAAATCGCCTGTGCCATCATCGCAGCCTCTTCGGCGTGGGCGCAGGCCGTCCGCCAGCCCGATCCCCGCGACGGCTCGGCGGCCAATCAGCCTGTCCCCATCTCCGAGGACGCTCCGTATCGCTTGGATGATGATGTCATCGAGCTCTCGCCTTTCGAAGTCAGCGAATCATCGCGCGGCTACCAAGCGACCAACACGATGTCCGGCACACGCTTGAACTCGCGCATCGAGGATCTCGCTGCGTCGATCTCGGTGGTTACGAAGCAACAGCTTGTGGATACCGCGGCTATCGATCTGAACGACATTTTCCTCTACGAAATGGGGACCGAGGGAACCCATCAGTTCACCGATTTCGAGATCGTGACTGGCGGTGCGTCGGGTGACGTCGTGGTTGATAAAACAGGCACCAGCCCTTCGACGGCGAACCGCGTGCGCGGCATGGGCAGCGCTAATATTTCGCTCGGCGGTTTCGAGACCACCGCGGGCATTCCGGTCGATACGTACAACATCGATGCCGTCGAAATTAGCCGCGGTCCGAACTCCAATATGTTTGGTCTCGGCAATACTTCCGGCTCGGTGAACTTGATCACCTCGCAGGCCAATACGAGCCGGCGCAGTGCGCGTGCCAAGTTCCAAGTGGATTCCTACGGCGGCAGTCGCGCCGAAGGTCAGTACAATATTCCGATCAAGAGGGACGTGCTCGCGGTGGGCGTGTATGCGATGCACGAAGACAAGGGCTTCACGCGTGAGCCGTCGTATGACAAGACCGATCGCATCACGATCGCGGGCACCTTCCGCCCTACGCGCCGCACGACGATCCGCGCGTCTTACGAAGACTATACTAATAAAAACTCTCGTCCCAATTCGCTCACGCCGCGCGACCTTGTTTCGCAGTGGATCGCCGCGGGACGCCCGACGTGGGATCCGACGACGGGTACGCTGACCACGCCCGATGGCACCAAGACGGCCAATTGGGGAAATCGTGCCACGCTCTTCGTGCCGGGTGGTGGTGTGGATCTGTACTCCAACAGTTTCATCACACGCATCAACCAGTACGTGGAGAACGGTCGCAGCGTTTATATGACGCCAGGTTATCGTCCGGGTACACCAGCCGCGACGGCGGTACCTGGCCCGATCACTCCCTCGATTGCGAATAGTCAATACTACTACAACCTCGCATCGGGCCATGTGTACGATTATGAGAAAGATGTTCTCTGGAAGCCGGTTGGTATCAGCAACAAGGCGCTGTACGATTGGGAAAATCTGAACTTCGCCGCTTCGAATTACGGCACGAAGGATGCGCGTACGGCCAACATCACGGTGGAGCAAACCGTGCTGCAAACCGACGAACATTATCTCGCGTTGCAGGGCGCGTATTTCTCGCAGAAGGCCGACGGCTGGTCTCGCGATTTTGTCGGCTCCTCCGGCGGCATCGCGGCCACGCTGATGGTGGACATCAACGAGAAGAATCTCGATGGCTCGGACAATCCGTACTTCCTCCGTCCGTTCATGGCGGGGTCGGAGCCGCAGATTCGGCGCTCTATCGACACCAGCGAAACCTACCGCATTCAGAGCGCATATCGTTGGGATCTCTCTCGCCGCGAAAGTTGGCTGAAGTGGTTGGGGACGCATTCAATTGTTGGATACGGCGAAACGCGTGACCGTATTTCCGGCACGCCGGCCTATCGCAGCTACATACTCCCGCAGCATGACTGGTACACGGAGTATAATACCGACGGCACTATTCGTACCAAGGTCGGTAACTCGTACCGCATGACGTATCGTTATTATCTCGGCGACACGAATGGCTACAACGCCGACTACGGTCCGAGTCGCATCGCCGAATCCGGCGACTACACGCTGCGCTGGTATGACGGCCGCACGGGCCAATGGGTTGACGAAACCGTGCGGGTGGAAGAGCTCTTCGACGCGAATCGTCTGAAGCGCGAACAGCGCTACACGCTGGGTGTGGTATGGCAGGGCAGCATGCTCAAAGACCGCATCATCCCCACGATTGGTCTGCGCAACGACAAGTTGACCGAATATGAAGGCCCGTCGCGCACGTGGGATGCCAATGGCTATCCCGATATCAATCCGATGTGGAGCTTTGAGGATCCGAACTTCGCCTACTCAAAGGGTTATGGCGAAGGCAAGACCAAGACTGCCGGTGTGGTGGTGAAGCCGTTCAAGTGGCTGCATCTATTCTACAATCAGTCTGACAGCTTCCGTCCGGCTGGCCTTGCTTACGATATTCACGGCAAAGTGCTCACCAACCCGGAAGGCGAAGGTAAGGACTATGGCGTCGCGTTCACCCTGCTGAACGGCAAGCTCTCCATTCGCTACAATCAGTACGAGATGGTTGAAACCAACGCGCGCACGGGTGGCAGCTCCGGCACGATGACCTCACGTTTGCAGCGCATCGACTTCGACATCGCGCGCAGCTCGAATCGCGCTCCAGACTCGACGGATCGCTGGCACCTCGAAGCGAGCGCGTATCGCTGGGTGCTCGCGGAACATCGTATTTCGGACAAAACGGCTTTGAGCAACGAACAGGTCGAGGCGTATCGTCGCGAAGCCTGGGAAAAATACATCGAACCCGCCGGCCTGCCGTTCGCCTACCGCGAGTTCTTCATGGGGGGTTCGACGAAGTCATTCGCCGACACCAACACCTCGACATCGCGCGGCCGCGAAATCGAGATCAACTACAACCCCACGCAATACCTCTCGCTCAAAGGTTCCATCAGCCAGAAGAAAGCGTTCGATTCCGGTATCTCTGTGGCGAACACCGAATGGATGAATGACCGTTTGCAATATTGGCAGCAGATCATGATTCCGTCGGACCTCATGCGCTACGACTCCACGAGCGGCACTTGGGAGCCCGATCCCATTGCTGGCAAATCGTGGTGGACGACATGGGACAGCAACAACGTCTCCACGACGAATCTGACGCCGCAAAAATGGTTCCAAGATAACGTGCAGGCCAACATGGCGTTGATCAACGCACGCGCGGGGCAGAAAAAACCGCAGTTGCGCGAGTACTCCGCCAGCATGCTTGCTCGCTATAATCTCGCGGGCTTGGGCACAGACAACTTCCTCAAAAACATGAATGTCAGTGCCGCAGTTCGTTGGGCCGATGACTCGGCGATTGGTTACATGGCGAACTTCAACGAGCTCAGCAGCTCGGGCCAATACTACATGTACGACGCTTCGCGTCCGATCTATGGCGACCAAGTGTTTCAGGCGGACTTTATGGCCAACTACCGCTTGTCGCTCTTCTCCGGCCGCGTGAAGTGCTTGCTCCAGCTCAATGTGAGAAACGCCTTTGAAAGCGGTGGACTCGAAGTGGTTGGTGTGAATCCTGACGGCCAAGCCCGCGATTTCCGCATCGTGGATCCCCGTCAGTTCATCCTGTCTGCCACCTTCGACTTCTGAGAATTCCCCAAGTGTAAACTGGGGTTGTTGTGGCCGTCCTGCCTTCGGGCAGGGCGGCTTTTTTTGCGCAGTTAGAGCATTTCAAATAAATCTGTAGCCTTTGGGAGCGCCAGGTGGCCCGCCGGCAGTTCACGAGGAGCCGGTCAGCGGCCGTCGCTCCCGGCAATCCGGTTCAACCGCTACGACTTAATTTCAGATGCTCTAGGTTTCTCAGGAGGAAACGGAGGGCGCGGGGGACTAAACTGAGAGATCCGCGAGAATGCTCGCAGTCGCATCCGACGGCGAGGCCACGTGTGTATTGGAAAGATGAATACAGTCCGCGTGCGCGCGGATCTCCGTTTTCTCTATCCTGTAAGCTTCCGCGTCAGGGATGCTCGGCTTGGCGGGATACGGACTCCAAGTAGCTGCAGAGACGATAGACGTTGCGGATAAAGGTGCCGCAATCGATCCAGCGGCCTGATTCTGCGGGAGCGATACGTGAGCGACGTTCGCCGACCCAGAAGCCATCGCCGTCGAGTGCGTCGATCAACGCGCGGACATCGGCTTCGGACGTGCGCTCGGCTCTCGATTGTTTGTGTTCGGCGAGCCAGCGATCGCGGCCGGCGGCGACGACGTTTTCGTAATACGCGATCGCTTCGGCCACGCCGTACTCGCCTTCCCAGCTGTAACCGCGACGGCGCTCCTCGCTGATCTCGTCGAGTGTGTAGTGGATTTTCTTGTCGCGGTCGCCGTAGATCGGGCGGTTGGTGAGCAGTTCGTAGAGGCGCGCCCAGCGGCCGGGCGAAAGTTCATGTTCGCGAAGCCACTTGATGGCGCGCGGAATCGGTTCGAGATATTTTTCGTCTCCAAATTCCAAATACATGTCCACGAGCAGTCGGATCACACCCGCGCTCTCGCTGGTGGTGATCGCGGGGGGTTCAAACGCACGTGCCCAGGCGGGTTGAAGATTGGCGTCGTATTGTTGAGCCCACAGTGGTTGCGGCTCGGGAAGCTGCGAGAGGATCAAATAATCCGCGGCGCGTCGTGCGGCATCGCGGTAGGTTTCGTCTCCCGTGTGATGCCAGGCATCAACCAAGGTCAGCAGCAGATCACGGTGCGCGTTGTCGTTAAACGTGTAGTGGCCGTAGTACGATTCGTGGGGTTGCTCGCGCGGATAATCGGTGGGGATGGACGCGGGCTTGACGGGATATTTGGCGGGATCATGCGGTTCGCCATCCCAACGCTGCGGCCAGGCGCCGTTGGGGTACTGCGCTTCGAGCAGTTTCTTCAAACCGTAATCGGCGGCCTCGCGGATGCGCGCATCGTCGGGTGAAGGCGACTTTTTCGCGGCATCGAGAAACGCGAGGAAGAAACGGATCGCGGACTGGGTGTTGTTGTCGTCGTAGGTGGATGTGTTGCGCGGCGCTTGGCGCGTCGCTTGCGGACGCGCTTCGGAAGACGAAGCATCGCGATACCGCCAGAGCGGGCGTTTCGCGGGATCGAATTCGACGAGATAGTCCCAGCCGCCGGATTCGAGTTGGCCGCGTACCAGCGCGAGTGCGGCGTCGCGAGCGGCGCCGAGCCAGAATTCATCGCCGGTGACCGCGTAGGCGCGCAGGAAGGCTTGTCCGACTGCAGGCGTGCCGGGCGGCTGCACCCAGATCTGGGTTTCCGTCGCTTTTTCCTCGCCAAAACGAACGCTCAGATCGCGCGAATAGCGCCAGAGATAACCACCTTCGGTGGCGATGCTGCGCATCGCATGACCGGCGCGGAGAAGTGCTTGCTGCGTTTGCTCGGGAAGCGTGTCGGCTTTGTCCGCAGCGGAAAGCACGGAGAAGCCGGCGATAAACGCGAGCGCGAGGAGAGGACGGGGGAGTTTCATGGGGGAACGAGCTGGAGGAGTGCCACTCGGGAAATGCGAGTGGCCAGTGACCAATAACGAATGACCGGTGGGCGCGCGCGACGAACGATTACCGGACGGGTTTGCGAGCGAGGTCGGCCAGTGCGGTGTTTTCAGCCGTGGCACATGGACGAATGACGAGCGTGAGCGACGTTGGTTGCAACGGAATCGCGTAGCGCGCGAGAACGCCCGGGCCGCAACTGCTGTTGCCGAGACCGAGATGGCGCGCGTCGAGCGACACGACGGTTTCGTCGCGCGGCTTGAGTTGGTACTCGTTGCGCACCGAGGCGAGGTCGTGCGCGGTGAAGGGCAACGCCGACATCGCCGCGAGCGGTTCGCCGGCCGTGATGACGAGACCGCGTCCCGTGGCATTGGTGAGTGCTAGCCAGCGGACATCGGTTTTGGCGCCATTTTCCTGCGGACGAACGTAAGGCACGTATTGATCGGCGACCGTGCCGGACCAGAGCCCCATCGCGGCGGCGGCCTGACGATCGGGATAATTTTCAAACGGACCGCGTCCGTACCAACGAAGAATTTTGTATTCCGAAGCGAGTCGGAAGGTCACGCCGATGCGCGGAAGCACGGGCCATTCTCCGGCGGGCGTGAAATCGTTTTTCAGCTCGATCGTGCCGTCGCCGTGAAGCGTCCAGACCGCGCGGTGAGAGAACGTGCCTTTCGGAATCGCGCTCGTGGCGATGGTTTCGATGCGCACGGGACCGCCGGGGATATCTTGAGAAACGGCGAAGGAGTTGACGGTGCGCGTGACGGCGTTGAGGCCGGATGCTTCCCAATCGCGGTTAAACCAACGACCGAAACCGCGGTCGTTGTTGGTCGGTGCACGATAAAGTTGGAGGGTGGGCCCCGCCGGAGCGTGGGTGGGCTTTTGCGTGGTCGTCTCCGGCGCGACGGGTGGTGGCGTGGGAGCGAGAAGTTCGCCGTATCCAAAATCCAATGACACGAGTGTGCCGGCGGCGCGACTGAACACCGCTTTAAACGCGGAGCTCGCGATCTGCACGCGATCGCCCGCATCGTCGGTCACGGTGATCGCGGGCGGTGTTGTCGGCGCGAAGACCGGCGCGGGTGTTTCCGGCAGCTTGAGCTGGAATTGTTCCCATGCGATCTCGTGGCCGGCGGGCGCCCACGGGGATTTTCCCTTCGTGTGCAAACTCACGCGCAACCAGTAGTCGGCGCCGGGGCGCGGCGTGGGAATTTCGGCGACAGGCACGGACACTTCGGGATCGGCGCCGGGACGGATGTTGAGCGAAGGGAGCACACCTTCCTGCACGATCTCGCCATCGGCGTGCACGTACCAGCGCGCTTCGAATTGATTGAGGTTAACGTGATGGTGGCGGTTGGTGATGCGGATCTGCGTTTTGCCCGGCGTGAGATCGCGCGGCTCGATAAGGAGTGGCTGATAAACTTTTTTGACCTCCCAGTATTTCGGCTGCGGCGTGCGGTTCGCGAAGACGAGACCCTTGATGCTGAAATTGCCGTGATTGGGTTTGTCGCCGAATTCGCCGCCGTACGCGGTGAACTTCGTGCCATCGGGCGCCGTCTTGGTGAGACCTTGGTCAACCCATTCCCAGATGAAACCGCCGAGCATGCGCGGGTGCCAATAAATCTCGTCCCAGTATTCCTTGAAGTTGCCGAGCGCGTTGCCCATCGCGTGCGCGTATTCGCTGGTGAGTACGGGGCGGTTGTCGGCGGGATCGGTGGCGATTTCCAGAAGGCGTTCCCAACGCGCATTTTCAGGCGATTCCACATCGGGATCGGCTTCGAGATACGGCTCCATTACACGCGGATAAAAACGGCTGATGACATCGACCGTGTGCGGATCGGTGGGTTTGCCCTGCGCGCCTTCATAATGAATCGGCCGCGTGGGATCGAACTCGCGCAACCACGCGGAGACCGCGGCGAAGTTGGGGCCGTAGCCCGATTCATTGCCGAGCGACCACATGACGATGGACGGATGGTTTTTGTCACGCTCGGCCATGCGGATCGCGCGATCGAGAAACGCGCCGTGCCAACGTGGATCGCTCGCGAGTTCGCCGCGCAGGCCGTGCGTTTCGATGTCGGCTTCGTCGATCACGTAGAGGCCGTAGTAGTCGCAAAGTGAATACCAACGCGGATCGTTGGGATAATGCGACGTGCGCACGGCGTTGATGTTCGCCTGCTTCATGAGGACGATGTCCTCGACCATGCGTTGATAGGAAACGACGCGCGCGTGTTCGGGGTCGTGCTCGTGACGATTCACGCCGCGGAAACGCACGGGTTGTCCGTTGACGAGGAAACGGCCATCGCGGATCTCGATCTCGCGGAACCCGACGCGCGTGCTGGTGGCTTCGACGACCTCGCCCTTGTCGTCGTGAAGTGTGAGCACGAGCGTGTAGAGATTGGGTGTTTCTGCGGTCCATTTCGCGGGATTGGAAATGGTGGCTTCGAGCCAGGCGAACTTCGCATGACCGCGCTGAGGCGTGCGATCGTTCATGATGTCGGCCTTTCGCTCGCGATTGAGGATCGGCTCGATCTCGTGCGACAGCGGATTCTCTAGAACGGGTTTGCCTGCGGCGTCGTGGAGTTGCGCGCGGATGGTCCAGCCGGCGAGCGAATCGGTGCGACGTGTGGTGATCTCGGGTTTGATGAGGAGCTTCGCGTCGCGATAATTTTCATCGAGGTCGGTGCGCACGGCGAAATCGGCGATGCGCACGTCGGCGGTGGAGTAGAGAAATACCTCGCGAA
The DNA here is from genome assembly GCA_937958045.1 of uncultured Opitutaceae bacterium. Classification (GTDB taxonomy): domain Bacteria; phylum Verrucomicrobiota; class Verrucomicrobiia; order Opitutales; family Opitutaceae; genus Nibricoccus. The sequence goes on from CALFXL010000028.1 coordinate 15,920, forward strand.
AGATGCCGCTGAAGCGCCACGAATCTTGATCTTCGAGATAGGAGCCGTCGGACCAGCGATACACTTCGACGGCGAGGAGGTTCTTGCTGCCGTCGTCTTTGAGGTAAGGCGTGAGCTCGAACTCCGCGGGCTCCATCGAGCCTTCGCTATAGCCGATGCGCTGGCCGTTGAGCCAAACGTAGAATGCGCTCTGAACACCGCCGAAATGAATGAACACGCGACGACCCGCCCAGTTGGCGGGCGTCTGGAACGTGCGGCGATACGAGCCGACGGGATTGCGCTCCTTGAACGTCGTGTAGTCGGACTTGGGTTCGCCCATCACGCGCGGCGGATCGATTTTGAACGCGTATCCAGCGCTTACATACATTGGCGTGCCGTAGCCGTGCATCTCCCAGTTGGCGGGCACGGGAATCGTTTTCCACGACGAGTCGTCGAAGCCCGGTTTGAAAAAATCGCGCGGACGCAGATCCGGGTGCGGCACCCAGTTGAAGCGCCAGGCGTCTTTGCTGTTGAGCGATTTGTACCACGGCGATTTGCCGCGCTCGTTGGCGAGCGCCTGATCGGCCGTCGCGTAGGATGTAAAGGTGGCGCGCGCGGGCTCGCGATTGATCTGGAAAACCTGCTCGTTTTCCCAATCGGGCGGAGTCGCCGCGACGAGCGATGCGGAACCGTGGCCGGCGAGCAAAGCGAGAAGAAGGAGATGGCGGAACGGGCGGAGCGAAGTGGCCATTATGAGAAAGCGAAACGGTGCGCGCGGAGAGCTTCGAGGGTCAAACCAGATGACCGTTCAGCAAGGATGCGTGCGCGAAAAATCGGAGCAAGAAACAGGACGCGGCGAGAGCGTTTTTGCTGTACAACGAAGACGTCGCTTCAGTTGCGCAGATCGCGATCTTTCCACAGATCGACATAGCCGGGCGGTTTGGTCCAAGCGGGTTTGAGCGCGGTGGGATCATCGCCGTTGATGAACTCTTCGATGTTGGTGTAGCCGTCGCCGTTGAGATCGCCGTGTGCGTCGCTCGCGTCGTGCGGGTCGAGTCCGTAGCGCGTTTCCCAATCGTCGGGCAGGCCGTCGCCGTCGCTGTCTGGATAAGGCGTGCCTTCGTAAGGCGGAAAGCCGCCCACTTGTTCGATGTCGGTGATGATGCCGGTTTGATACGTGGGCCGACCGGTGCGCACCGATTCGATCACGCGCGCATCGACCGCATCGCGTCGCGGACGCGTGGCGCCGGCATTCGCGAGGACGTATTCAAACGCATCTTCGGCGGACAAGAGCTCGAGCCACGCGTGCGGGTAGGGTTTTTTGGCGCGAATGGATTTTAGAAGTTCCTCCGCATTGCCGTCGGCGGTGGTGCGGATCTGCACGCCGCCATCCCAGTTGTCGGCGGTGACGCGCGCGTTTCCTTCAACAATATTTCCGGCGACATATGCTTTCCCGAACTCGTCCACTGGCGGTTTCGCGCGACGCGACTCAGGACGAAGAATGCGCCAGCCGCTCGGTTCTGCGAGCGAGGTGGCGGGGCCGGGTTTGAAGTAGTTGTTGATGATGTTGAAAAAACTCCGGTGATCGCCGCCGTCGATCGTGCGGTAGCGCCAGTTGAAGATCACGTTGTTGGCGAAGGTGAAATCGTAGAACATGCCGACGCTCGGGTTGCGGCCGCTGTTGGAGGCCCAGAGATTGCGTAGAAACGTGCTGTTATAGCCGCCGAGTGTGCTGCCGAAGGCGTGGTTGTACGTGTCGAGCGCTTCGGCCGAGAGGGAGTTTTGGATGGTGATGTTGACCGTGGGCAACTTGAGGTCCTTGCCGCCGTCGGGCGGCGAATACACGTGGCGATACATCGAGAGGTTTTCGTCGAGTCCCCAAGAAGTGGATACGTGGTCGATCAGAATGTTGCCGACGGGATGACCGCCGAGGGAGTCGTTGCGATCGCCGACCCAAGTCGCGCCGCGACGAAAACGCATGTGGCGGATCACCACATCGTGCGTCTCGAGCTCGACGGTGTCGCCTGCGATGCACACGCCATCGCCCGGCGCCGTGCTGCCGGCGATCGTGATGTAGGGCGCGCGAATGCGAACGCGCTCCTTTAGGTGAATGATGCCCGCGACATTAAAAATCACGATGCGCGGCCCACCGGCTTCGGCGGCTTCGCGAAAACTGCCGGGGCCGGAGTCGTTGAGATTGGTGACGACAAAGATCTTTCCGCCGCGACCGCCAAAGCTGTACATGCCGCCGCCCTGCGCCCCGGGAAATGCGGGAATGTCGGCTTGCGGCAGATCGCTTGGACGCGCCGCACCGGGCAGATACGGTTTGCCCGTGGCGGCCCACGCTTCGATCACGGGTTGAGCCGCCGTCCACGCGGCGTCGGAGCGAGCGTCGGCCTCGGCACGGCGACGATTGGCTTCCGCTTGAATGTCCGACGTGATGCGCGGGTATTGCGCGCAGAGGAGACTCGTGACGCCAACAAACGCCAGCGTGAGCAGCGCGTGACGCAGAGGGAGTTTAGGTTGGCGTTTAAGGGTCGTCATAAAGGCGATGCCCATGGCGCGGCTCGCGGGTGGGGAAACTAGTCTCGCTGGGATTACCAGAGCATTATGTGAGAAGGCGGGGATTTTGTAATGGAGCGGTAATGCGGATAAGCTACCATGCACGCCTTTTTCATGCGCATCCTCGTTGTCGAAGATTCGGCCCGTCTGCGGCAAAACGTGGTGTCGGCCCTGCGACGCTCAGGTTTCGCCGTCGATGCTTCGGGCGACGGCAAGGATGGCCTTTGGCATGCTCAATCCAATGACTACGATGCGATCGTGCTCGATATCATGCTGCCGGAGATGGACGGCTTGGAAGTGCTGCGCCAACTCCGCGACGCCGGCAAAAACACGCCGGTCCTGCTTCTCACGGCCAAGGACACCGTCGAAGATCGCGTGCGCGGACTCAACCAAGGCGCGGACGATTACCTCGTAAAACCTTTTGCTCTCGAAGAATTGCTCGCGCGCGTGCAGGCGCTTTGCCGGCGAAAATACGCGGTGAAAAGCTCCCGGATCGAAATCGACGACGTGGTGATCGACACCGCGGCCAAGCGGGTGTCGTGCAGTGGACGCAGCATCGAAATGACCTCGCGTGAGTATTCACTTCTTGAATACCTCGCGCTGCACCGCGGCACGGTGGTGTCGCGCAGCCAGATCGAAGAACACATTTACGACGGGCAAGTGGACCCGATGAGCAATGTGGTCGATTCCGCGATCTGCATCGTGCGACGCAAACTCGCCGAGGCGTCCGCGCGTCCGATTATCCGTACGCGTCGCGGTCACGGTTACGTTCTCGAATCTCAGGAGGCATGCGCTCCATCCGAAGGCAGCTGACGCTCGGCATCCTGCTCGCCCTCGGGCTTTTGCTCGGTGGCGTGGGCTACGGCATTTATTGGGCGATCCGCGACTCCATCTACGATCAATTCGACGAGGCCCTGCGCGTGAAAGCGCTGTTCATCGTCACGTCGACCCAGCAGCGCAACAACCAGATCCGCGTCGATTTCTCCGACGGTTATCTGCGGGAGTTTGACTACGACATCGCGACGGATTTTTTCCAGGTGTACGACGGCGAGGGAAAATCGCTGACGCGCTCGGATTCATTGAGCGGACGAAATCTGCCGCTGCGTGCGGGCACACTCGAAGCACCGGTGTATTGGGATCTCGATCTGCCCACGGGGCAGCCCGGTCGCGCGATCGGCATCGAGTTTTCGCCCAACCTCCAAAACCGTCGCGGTCTGAGAAAAGAAGATCCGTTGATCGCCCGCGTGGTGGTCGCATCGGATCGCAGCCATCTCGACGTGCTCGTGGGGCGTTTGAAGATGACGCTGCTCGCGGCCGGCGGCGCGATGGTCGTGGTGATCGGATTGGTGGTGCCGCGTGTATTGGCGCGGGGACTACGTCCCCTGCAATCGCTCGCCGATCAAGCCGCACGCATCGATGCGCATTCGCTTACGGAACGTTTTCCGGTCGAAACGTTGCCCACCGAACTGCAGCCGATCGCCCGTCGATTGAACGATCTGCTCGCGCGTTTGGGCGAGGGTTTCGATCGCGAACGTCGTTTCAGTTCCAATCTCGCCCACGAACTCCGCACGCCGCTTGCCGAGCTTCGCTCGCAAGCGGAGCTCGCGCTCAAATGGCCCGAGGAACGCACGGCCGAAAACGATCGCGCGGTGCTCGATATCGCCCTGCAAATGGAGGCGTTGGTTGGGCAGATGCTGGCATTGGCGCGTGCGGAGCAGGGCGGAATGATCGCGGAAAAATCCGAAGTCGCGCTGGGTCCGTTGATCGCGTCGATTCTCGAAACACTCGCGCCGGCGGCCCATGTCCGAGGTATCAAAATTGTGGATGCGATACCCGCCGATGCCGTCGTCGTCACGGGGGCGGTGGCGTTGCGTTCGATCCTGACCAACCTTTTGGAAAACGCCGTGAACTACGCGGACAGTGGCGGGGAGATTCGTGTGAACGTCGCTCTGGAGGCGAATCGTTTCCAGATCGCCATCAGCAATCCTGCGCGAGCGCTGCAACCCGCCGATGTTTCACGCATGTTCGAACGTTTCTGGCGCAAAGATAGCTCGCGCAGCGACGGTTCGCACGCGGGCTTGGGTCTCGCGTTGGCGCGCTCGCTCGCGGAGCAACTCGGGTATACGCTCGAAGCGTCCCGCGCGGCCCCGGATCTTTTGGTGATGACCCTGTCCGGTCCGATCTCCGGATGATGCGCGTATCCAAATTCTGACTACGCTCAGATCGACGCCGAGAACGTGCAGTGGAAGGTGCGACCGAGCGGCGATCCTCCGCGGTAGCCGGACAAGGTGTCGGCGCGCGCAGGTTGTTCATCGAAGAGATTGCCGATGCCGAAACCGATGCGGTACTGCGCGGCGCGCTTCGAGCGAAACGCTTGTTTGAGCCGCCAGCCGGCGTTGAGTGTGACGATCGTGCGTTCGGGCGTGTCTTCGCCGCCGGGTCCCGCGTCGATGGCGGAGGTGTGATCGATACGCAGCGACGTCGACCACGCGCGATAACTCCAGCTTGTGGTGGCGCGAAATTCCCACTCAGGACGATCGGTTCGCGAACCGCCGTCGTGCACGAAGAGCACGCCCGGAGCGAGTTCGCGGCGATCCTCGAGAAGACGTTCGGCTGTCGTGGAAAAACGGATACGACCGAAAGCGGTCGGCGGCGGTGCGTATTCGAGGTTGAGATCGAACGAGCGCGTTTCGCTGCGTCCGGAATTTCCAGGCGTGGTGTCGATCGAGACGATCGCCCCAGGCCGGCCGAGTGCGATGTCTTCCGCCGTGGGCGCCGCGCGAACAATGCGGCTCGCGAAGGCCGCTTCGTTGTTCACGATATCTTGCGCGGAGAAACGGCGCTGGATGAGGTCTTCGCGTTCGCGAGAAAAATAGGTGCCGGAAAAGCGGAGGCCGCTCGCGAACGGTGGCTCAAGGGAAACGCCGAAGGATTGGCGCGTGCTTTTTTCGCGTTCGAATTGAGCGAGATCGCGTACGATGATCTGCGTCTCCGTGGCGGTGTTGTCGCGTCGCGGATCGAGGATGGTTTCTTGCACGAGTGTCTCGCGACGATCGGAGACGTCGCGCGAGGGCATTGACGATTGCTCGGAGTGTCGCGCGCGGAAAAGCAGCGAACGCACGGGCGACCAAGTGAGCCCGATATCGTTGCCGCGGCCGTCGCTGCCGTCGTCCTGCGTCGAGTAGCGCGCGGACAAGCGGGCTTCGAGACGGTTGAGAAACGGAATCGCATTTTTTCGCGACGTGAGGGGCAGATTGACCGATGCCGATGCATTGCGCGCGTGACTTTCGTACCGACTTTCCGGCGATTGTGCTCCGGGCGCGCCGCGCGAGATGCGCACACGTTCGTCCATCTGATAACCGCCACGCAATGCGAGTGTCACCGGACCAGCCCAAGTCTGCACGAGCGGACCGTTGGCGGAAAAATCGAAGCGCGTGTTGTCGCGTGTCGTATCGCTCGTGCGCGTGAATGCGAGAGATGGATAAAGATGAGTGTTAACCGGACCGGCAGCGGGATCGCCGAAGGGATTAAAACGTGTGGCCGGGTCGGAAGAACGCAGCGCTTCGGCCAGGCGATCGTGATCGAGATCGGTGGCGGTCTGCGCGGAATCGTCGCGGCGATACGCCATACCGCCCTGCCACGACCACGCGGAAATCTTTCCGTTGAAAGTGAGACCTGCTTGTGCGCGCTCGCTGCGCGAGGTCTGGCGCGTGGAACCGAACTCGGTGTGCACGAAACCGACTTCGACGTCTTGGCCAAACGGATTGTACGCGGCAGGCACGAGTGTCTTCGACGACGCGGGGGAAACCGGAGGCGCGCCTATGCGATGCGATTGGTTTTGAGAGAAAGAACCGCTGAGCGAGGCGCGCAGTTTGTGTCCAAAAATTGGATACGACGCGCTGAACGTGCTGCCGAGCTGGCGCGAGGGACTCATCAACTGGCGATAAGCCGCCGTATCGAAACGTCGCTGACCGGAAGCCTCGTTTCCCGCGGGAAGGAAGTCGCTCGCGGAGAGATTTTCGCCGGATTGTCCCTCGGGAACGAGCGCGACGGAAACAGGATTTCCCTCGACGTCGAAAAGACCGTTGAGCGAACCGCTTGCCGCGCGAATGACTGCGGGCGAACCCCAAGTCAGACGAAGATCGCTGCCGCCCCACACGGTGTGATCTTGATTGCTGGAGAAAGGCCGGTCAGTCGCGTCGAGTGCGTATCGCTTCGAGGCATTTATGCCGAAAAGCAGACGCAGCTTTCCGCGCACGACGGATGTGGAAAGACGCGTGCTGAGTTGTTCGCCTCCGCCGCCCGCAAAAGAACCGTCGAACTTCAGTCCGGCTTCGCCGCCTCGGTAATCTTTTTTCAAACGGATGTTGATGACACGTCCGGAGGATTGCGCGCCGTATTCGGGCATCGAACCTTCGCGGCTCACTTCGACCTCCTCGATCATACCGAGCGGCAACGAAGACGGATCGATGTAAGCCGGTTCGCCATCGATCAACACGAGCACCTCCTCATCGCGACCGGCGCCGGGGAGTGTTTCGAAAAACTCGTTTAACGTGAACGAGCCGGTGTCCTCGATGTGCTGGCTATCGTAACGATCGCGTAGATCCGCGCCCTCGACATCGCTGCCAAACAGACGATCGCCGCTGACCTTAAACGCCTCGAGCATCAGCGTCGGGGTTTCCGGGCCGACCAGATCGAGCGTTTGCGCGGATGCAAACGGGGTCGCGGCGACAAGAAGACCGAGAATGGGACCGCCGATGCGGAAAAAGAAAGAGAAAGCTGGCGGAAGTGGGCGTAGCATGGAGCGAACACGGCTCGCCAATAAACGAGCGATGGACGTCAGCATAAGCGGCCGGAGCTTATCGTAGGATTATGCTGCGAGGCGAGCGGACGGTTCGGAGAGTTTTCCGCTACTCGGTCGGGCCCCGATCGGGGGATGTGTATTGGGAAAACAAATACACATCGAAACCGCTGCACCGCAGACGGGAGCGGGGACGCTGAAATGCCGGAGTGGTCTCACTGCATTTCGCCCGTATGTCGCTCGCGGAGCGTGGCAGAGGCAGATTTTCCCAAAAAAAGTTGGCCGGTCGCGTACCCCTACACGACCGGCCATTTGCTTTCTTAGTTACCCCAAAATGTCAGCGCTAAGCGCTAACAACGGATGTACTATCGGCACACCCTGGGGTTGGGTCAATCTCTCAGAAAATTCGTTAAGCGCGCTAATGTTCGCTGTAAGATAAACTGGTGTCCGCTTACGCGGAGACCCAAGCGGCTCCGCTGGAGCCTCTTGGGTCAGCGGCGCGAACCCGGTTTCCGCGCGAGACTTTACTTTTTCTTCGCGGCGGCCTTCTTGGCCGGGGGTTTGGCGGCTTTTTTGGCCGCGGGTTTTTTCTTCGCGGGCGCTTTTTTGGCGCCAGCGGACTTCGCGGTGCGTTTTTTCGGAGAAGCGGTTTTTTTCCGCGCGGTGGCCGGCGGGTTGAGCAATTCGGCGACGGGGATCTCGCGGGCGTCGCGCCAGAGATTTTCGAGCGCGTATTTTTTTCGGTTCTCCGGAGTGAACACGTGGATCATGATGTCGAACGCGTCGACAACCAGCCAGCCACTCTCGAGACCTTTTTCCATGCCGAGGATCTTGGTGCCGGTGGCATCGATCACTTTTTCCAGTTCGACGCGGAGCGCGCGCAGGTGGGGTTCGGAGGTGCCGGTGGCGAGAATGAGGAAATCGGTGATGGAAGATTGCTCGGAAACATCGAGCACGCGGAGGTCGCCGGCCTTTTTTTCGTCGAGCGCCTTGCAGATCAAAGTCAGCAGCGGCGGGAGCGTGGCGGGCGAAGAGGAATCGGTATTCATGCAGGAGATTCAGCGATAAAGGCGCTTTTCGGTGATCTGGACAATCGTCTTGTGCGGAACGAAATAGTCGAGCGAGAGACCGCGTCGCACGCGCTGACGAAGTTCGGTGGAGCTGATTTCGACCAAATGGCCGTCGCAGCGATGAAGGCGGAGGCCGGGAATGGCGGGGGTGGCGCGCACGGGATGGCCCGGACGTTCGAGGAAGATGAACTCCACGAGACGCGCGAGTTCTTCGATGTCTTTCCAGCGTTCGAGCTTGGGCAATTGGTCGCCGCCGATGATCCAGAAAAGTTGGTCGTCCGGAAACAGTTCACGGAAGTGGCGCGCGGAATCGATCGTGTAGCTGACGCCGCCTCGGCGTAGTTCGAAGTCGGAGATCTCGAAACGCTCGTCCCAATCGATGGCGGCGTGGAGCATGGCGAGGCGATCCTCGATGGAGCATTGGACGTCGTCCGGTTTCAGCGGGGCCTGGGCGGCGGGCACAAAAAACAGGCGGTCGAGCTGGTGCTGTTCGTATGCATCCTGCGCGGCGATGAGGTGGCCGAAATGAACGGGGTCGAAACTGCCTCCGAAGAAACCGATCTTCACAGCGCGCACGTTGTGCGGAGGCGGGGCGCCCGCAAGGCCTGTTTTTTGGGGTGGCGTCGGCCGCAGATTCCGGCTGGCGTTTTGCGAGGCGGACAGTCTGCTTGAGACAGCGCAGCCACACGCCCGGGTGGTGGAATGGTAGACACCAGGGACTTAAAATCCCTTGCCTGTAAAGGCGTACCGGTTCGAGTCCGGTCCCGGGTACCAGGCTATCTGGCCTTAGTGCGCGGGGCCTGCCTCGCCATCGGTCTGCCAACACCGCGATGCCTCCGAACGAAAAGGCCTGGCTCTAGGTGGGGAGAGTTCGATTTGACGCGAATCAGCTCACGCGTGTGACGGTGAGGTTTACGCTGCCGCGGTTGTTGCCATAAAAATGCCACGAGTCGTTGGCGAAGCCGTAGAGATAGCCGGCCTCGGTGGGTTTGATGAGCAATGGCTCTGTCGGACCGGCGCCGATGAAGAACGTCTGGTGCGGATAGGAGGAGCCGTCGGGATTGGGATTGGTGCCGCGTTCAGGGCCGTCATTGGCGATGGCGCCCAGCAATGACAGCCAGGGATGATGCTCGCTGCGGCGCGTGCCGATAAGGTCGGCCTGCTCGTTTCCGGAGATCTTTTTGAACGCGCCCTCGAGTTTGCCGAAGAGCGAGCTGGCGACGTTGACGAGTTCGCCGAGCTTGAACTTGCCGTCGCGCGCGCCGCCGGGACCGCAAGGGACATTGCCATCGAGCCATTCACCGTCCGCTTGGAAAACATAACTGGCGCCTTCTTCGAGGAAGATACCGGTTTCGTTCCAATGATTGCGCGCGTAGATCGGAATCGGCGCAGAACTCTCGCCGACTTTCAGGCGAACGCTCGGCTGATGATAAGGCGATTGGAAGACGGGCGGTTCTCGATCGCGCTGCAGCGCCGAAGGATGGTACGGCTCGGATTCGACGAGGAGCGGACGATTGCGCGGGCGCGAGCGCAGAACTTTAAATCCGCCCTTGAGCGAATCGTGGAGCAATCCCTGGAAGTCGGGACGTATTTGTTTTGTGAATACAGGGTTGAACGCGAGTCCCGCCTGACTGGCCTCCTCGATCATCCACTGCAACGCGATGTCGGAGAGCGCGCATTCGACATAACCGCCGCCGACATCGCTGTGCACGCCCGGGAACCAAATTTGGCGTACGCGCGCGTCGGGCCCGGAGTCGTTGAGGACGTGATCGTTTTCGTCGGTCCACAGTGTCGGCGTGAAGCTCGCGCGCATCTCGTCCATCGCGACGGCGTGGCGCGCGCGGATGATATGTTTGCCGAGAGTGGTGTCGTGGAAGGACCAGTTTTTCTCCTTATCGAGGAGATTGAGGATCGCGAAGTCGTCGGGTAAACCGAGCGAGCCGACAGTGTCCCACACGCCGAGAAACTCGATGGTGGGCGTGTTGAAAGCCCAGGCGGCGTCGCGCCATGTTTCGCTGCGTTTGCGATAGCCTTCGGCGTAGGCCTTTTCGACGCGGGCCCACGCTTCGCTCGGGCCGAGGCCATCGAGCGCGAGCAAACCGCAGCGGCCGATGAAACCGGCGAGGCTGCGCGCGGTGTAGGCGCCGCGACTGAAACCGAAAAGGAAGATCTGGTCGCCGTCCTGGTAGTTGCGCGCGAGCCAATGGTACGCGCTCATGATGTTTTTATCGAGGCCCAGGCCGACGGCTCCACCGAGCGCGCGTTGAAGCGGACCGCCATCGGTGCCGACGCCGGGATGATAATATTTCAGCTGTTCGGTGCCGTCCGTGGAGGTGGCGGCGACGCAATTGTGCAGACGGACGACGTTGGTGAGGGAAGGCACGTCGTTGTCGTCTTTGTTGTCGGCGGTATTCCAAGTGCCGTCGCAGGAAACGATGAGTTTTTTCATAGGGGGTATGTTCAACCTCTGTCCCCGTGGGGTGGACGGATGTCAACCGGAGGGATCCCCGAAGAGTTCCGCGGAAACGGAACGGCTGTTTCGCAGAACTTCGGAAACCCTCCAGCCAGCAGGCCGCGCGCCGATCGTATCCAAAATTTTGCTACGCGTTCGTTACGCGATGCGGAGGGCATTGCTAAAGGGGGAATTTACCGCCGGCGACGGCGGAAGAAGTTGGCGAATGTCTGTATCCAGCGAGACCCGCGCCTCCGGGCGGGAGGCGGATGCGGCGGAAAACTATCGTAGCGCTCGCGTAGTTGACGGAGAACGAGCGTGTAAAGCGATTGGAACTGCATGCGCCGAGCTTACCCGGACGAATGCGGACGGGGCAGATACAGCGGCGTTGATGATAACGCTCTACACGCGCGTTTTTAACAAACTGATCCGTTTGCTGAAGCGAACGACTGTATAGGGACGCCTCGGTGAATATGAGCGAGTGACCTTACCGGCGAAGGCTTGTAGGTGGTCACAAAAAACTCTCTGCCGCGGAGTCGCGACAGAGAGTTATCGGAGAACTTCGCCAGCCCAGTTGGCGGGCGAGTTGACGAGACTAAGCTCGCTTAGAAGCGCCAGCCGAGGCCACCGCGGAGAGCGATGGTCTGATCGACGATGCTGTTGTTGTCGTTGCCGTAGCTGGCGAAGAGCGAGAGGCCGTTGTTATAGTTAACAGAGACGCCGCCCTCGATGTGCCAGCCGTCGCGATCAGGATTGCGCGAATAAACCGTCAGGTGTTCGCCCATAACCGCGGCGCCAATCGGACGGTTTTCGGTCGTCGTGTCGCGTTGGAAATAGACGTTCAAGAAGGGACGGATTTCGGCGGTGTTCTTAATAATCGAGAAACTGCGAGCGATCTGCACGCCGAACGAGAGCAGGAGAGAGTCGGCGCTTTGCTCGTCGACAATGAGCGTGGCTTGGTTGGCATTGCCGGTTTCGCGGAACGCGTCGGCTTCCCACTTGATGAAGTGTGCGCCGACGGTCGGAGCGACATCGATCCACGAGAAGCCGAGCTTGTAGCTGGCCTGCGCGCGGACGCCGTAGTGCGTGCCGTCGGTGTCGGCCTTGGCGAAGGTGCCGAGACGCGAGAGGCGGACGCTGCGGTCGGCGGAGTAGCTGTCGGTGCCATAGGTACCGATCGCGTTCACTTGGAAGGCGCCGTTACGATAACGACCGTAGACACCGAAGGTGTTGCTCTTCGAGGTGCTGGTGCTGCCGGAATCGTCGAGGCGGAATTCCGTTTTGTCGTGCGTATAAACGAGACCCGCGAGGAACGAGGGCGAGAACGCGTAGTCAGCGCCGAGGATCAACTGTTCGGGACTGAAATCATAATATTCATTATAATCAGAAGCCGAGACCGTGGATTCGAAACGGGAAACCTGTGTATAGAAATCCAGCTTCTTGGTGGCGCGGAACTCTTGATCAGGCACGGCGAGGCGATGTTCGATGCTGGTACCCAGCGCGGCGGATTGTACCAGCGCGGCGGAATACCATGCTTGATACGACTGCGGGCCGAGCTGATTGAGGACCTTGCCGTACGCAGACGCGGTGATCTGCGCGTCCGCAGCGCGAATGAGATCGTCGGGCAGTGCGGAACCGAGCTTGTCGAAGACCGTGGCGATGGCGGTTTGATTGCGTGTGATGCCCGCGACGTCGGCAAAGGGGTTGCGAATAACGTCGACCCAGATCTCGAAGCCGCCAGCCACCGCTTCGACGCGATACTTGGCGGTAGACGCCATGGCGAACACCTGAGGATTATCGATCTCAGGAATGTTGCCCAGGTAATCGCCATTGATAGAGATGATTTTATAGCTCTCGGTTTTAACGACAAAATCATCGCTATTGACCGCACCCACTGAAATGGCGCCGCCGGCGGTGAAGTCCACCTGGCCATTGATGAGGAGTTGGTCGTGGTCGTTCGGAGCCGATGTGAAGAAATCCAGACTGATCACACCGCGTTCACCGGGTTTTACGTTGCCATTGACGGTGAGCGTGCCGCGGTCGGCTTTGTTGCCGCCGGCGCCGAGCGTGGCTTTGCCATTACCGCCGGTTAGCTCGATATTACCGTTAATCACGCCGCTACCGCCGATATAGGCGTTGCCGGAGTTGCCGACGCCGAAGTTGCCGTTGTGCACGCCATCCACTATGTAGGAGGAAGTCGAACGGAACGTCATGATGCCGGGCAGGTTGGCCGTGCCGGTGACCAGCGTAGTTCCCGCGCCGTATTTTTGATAGGCGGTGGTCGCGCTGGAAGTGGAGGTGATGGTGCCGGCCCAGACTTCGACTTCGTTAGCGAGATTCAACGCGCTCAACGAGCCGATGGGACGCGAACCGAGATCAACGCTGGATGTTGCATCGAAGCTCAATCCACCAATCGACACGTTACCAGCGGTCAGTCCGCGGTAATCGATCGTGGAGTGATCCGTCATCACAATCTTGGCATACCCGAGGCCCGACGTGCTGGAAGCGCCACCGGCGAGCGTGGAATTCACGTTGTCAAACGTGATGGTGGCGTAGGACTTCAGGTTAAGATAAAACGGATTGCGGTCGGCGGCGGCGCCGGTGGATGTGCCGTCGCCATCTGTTTTCCACGGGTGAGTGCCGCGGCCGGTGATATTATAATAGAGGCGGCCGGCGGAGTTGCCCTGTAGATTGAGCGTATATCCGTAATCGTTTTCCGTTGTTATCGAGAAGACGCGATAGGTCACGTCGCCCGATCCATTATGCGTGAGGTTGATGGTGCGATTGGGTGCGGCATTCGTAAACGAAATGCCGGTGTTGCCGTCGGGAACGGCACCATTGCTCCAATTGGCGGTGTTGAGATAGTCGGAGTCTACACCGAGCCAGTTGACTTTGGATGTAAGAGTATATTGAGCGAAACCTGCAGATGCAGTCAGCAAGCCGGCAAGCACGCCCAGAAGGGGCCGCTTGGCGGAGTGCTTAAGCGAAAGTTTATTATTCATGATAATGTTTTATTAAAGGCTGGCCGATATCTCAGGCAGAATCAGAAGTTCGCCTTGAGGCTGAGGTTCATGGTGGTGCCGCCCTCGAAGTAGCGGACAACGCGGCCGAAGCGTTCCCAACGGTCAGGTTCGTTGGTGAAGTTTCGCCAGTCGAACGAGAGCGTCCAGATACGGGAGAATTGGTAAGCGACGCTCATGTCCCAGCGGCCGGACGGTTGTACATAAACACCGTCATCGCCGAGTTTCAGCGTGCCGTCTTGCTCGTTGCCGATGCTGGACGGATTGCGGCGCAGATACTCATCGCACCAGCTGTAGCTGACGGTGGCGTACCAGCTCTTTCCGCGATAGGTGAGGCGGGAGTTGGAGACCTTCCGCTTCATGTTCTCGATCGGAATGTCGCCTGCGGGATCCGCGTAGGTGAAGGATTGATAGACGTCGAAATTCTTCAGGAATCCGGGCAAGAAGCGGAGCTGCTGACGGTAGCTCATCTCGAAGCCCTGCATGGTGGCTTCGCCGACGTTCTGCGCGGTGGTGACCCAGATCGGGAAGCGATAATCTTCCTGCGGATAATATTGAAGCAGTTCGGGCGCGACTTCCGCCATGAAGCCGGAGCGGCTGAGGATGTAGTCGGTCATTTCTTTCCGGAAAGCGCCGACGGACAGAAGGCCGGCGTTCGGGAAATAATATTCTACGCTGACGTCGTAGTTACGGCTCCGTTGTGGCTTCAGGTTGGTATTGCTCGCGGTGATGTAGGTACGTTCATCCGTGGCGTTTTCGCTCACTGAGTTGCTCGGGATCAGATAGTTGAATCCAGGACGGGCAATGGTGTTGGTCCACGCAGCGCGGAAGATGAGGTCCTTCAGCGGCTCATACTTGAGCTGCACATTGGGGAAGAGGTTGCCGTACTTCTTGCGGCCCGTGACGAGCGAATAATAATTCGGGTCGCTTGAGGGCAGCAGGCTGTTGGTTTGCCAGCCGGTGCTTTCGGCGTCGGTGTGCTCATAGCGAGTGCCCGCCATGATGTTCAGCTCGTTGATCTGCCAAGAGCCCATGATATAGCCGGCGAGGATCTTTTCTTCCGTGCGACGGGTGTAGCGCCACAGCGAGCGATCATAGGTGGTTTTGTTCAGCGTGAACATGGCATTGGAGCCATCGGGATTTTGGTTCGCGTAGAAATAGTCAGCGACCTTCCACGGGCTGATCCAATCGGCGACCACGCTGTTATCATACTTCCACGAGCTGCCGAACACAGGATCATAAAACTCGCTATAACCCGGGGTGGAGGCGCCGGAGTTCAGCGTCCAGTCGTATTGATACGAATGAGAATTACGTTCCCAGCGGGAGAAGAGACCGCCAGCGCTGATGCGAAGCGGATGACCGAGTAGCGAGACCGGGATCTTGATGTCGATTTTACCGCCATCGCGTTCATCGACCATCAGCTGATCGCGCTCGTAAACGGTGAGGCCCGTATAATTGTCCAGATTGAGATAACCGCCGTTGACCGGATTCACTTGCTCGATCGTCGCGCCCTTTTCGGAACCGATGCCGGTGAGGATGTAGTGGCCGACAGGGCTTGTATAATTAATCGACTGAATGCCGGTCGCGCCACGGGTAAACGCGCGCGAAGTATAAACATCGTAGTCAAGTTTGCCCCAGCTGAAGTTATGCTTCACGCCGGGGTTGACGGACCAAGCTTCGTTGTAGCCCTGGCGGGAAGGTGCGCCGCCGATCGAGACGGTGAACGATGCATTTTGTGCGTCGCGCGTTTCGATGGTCGGATTGCTGGTGTCTACGACACCATTGTTCATGCGGATCGAGTGACTATAGCCGCTCAGCGTTTTGCCATCGTTGTACGATGTTTTTAGATAGACGGCGGTGCGCGGAGACAGTTTATAGTCGAGGTTGAGCGTGGTGGAGCGTTGCTGCTTCCGGGACGCGGCTTCCGATGCGCGGTAGTCGCTGGTATAAACCAGCGTATCAGCGGTCGGCAATTCGTCGGCTGGCTTGAACGGATAAGTTACGCCGAGGTCACCGAGCTGGTTGTTGAAGCGGTAGAACTCGTACGCATTAATGTTGAGGCTCACGCCGAAGCGGTTGTTCAGGAAAGCTTCGGAATAGTAGAGATTGAAGCCCGGACCCCACTTGCGGTCGGATTCGCGGTTGCCGCCGGCGGAGCCGCCGAAGTCGAGCGCGGCGGAGTTGAGGTTGACATTGGTGGTCAACGTGACGCGGCGACCTTTCTGGTCGAAGGCGTTTTTAGAGACCATGTTGACCACACCGCCGTTGGCGTTGGCCGGCGAAGAGGGCGGGGGAACTTTATAAACTTCCACCGTTTCGATCGCGGCCACGGAAAAATTCTTCAGGGCGACGCCGCGGGGGTTGGAGCTCTCGGGATTAGTCGAACTGTTGGCAAACGAGTTGCCGTCCATCGTGAAGGTGGCGTCGTCCGAGCTGATTCCGCGGATGGAGAAACCGCCGACGTCTTCACCCGCGTAGTCCACAAAGATACCGGGGAGATTTTTCAGGAGCTCACCGGCGTTGGTGTCGATGAGGTTACCGAAGGCGTCAGACGCGACGATGTTCTTCATCACGTCCGATTGGCGCTGTTGCTGCACGGCGTGGGCCTGGCCTTCACGCTCGGCGGCGACGACGAATGCTTCGAGAATGTAAAGTTCGGAGGCGAGTTCGAACTCAATATGCTGGGTTTCGCCGGCGCCGAGGGTCACGGTGCGGGCTTCCGGGTCGAGATCGGTGTAACTGGCGGCCACCGTGTATGATCCCGGGGCCAGCTGGGAAATACGGAACGTACCGTCGCTATCGGTCAGCACCCGAATGTTTTGTCCATGGATAGTGATTTCCGCGCTACTGAGAGCCGTTTGGGTTTTGGCGCTGAGGACCTTACCGGTGATGGTGCCGGTTTCCTGCGCAAACGCTGCGTGGGGGAGCGTCCACGCAAGGACGAAAGTCAGGAGAAAGGCCCAAATCGGCACGAGTCCGCGGGCGGGCTTGGATGTGCGCGACCCGGAGAAGGGGACGCGAAAGCGGGCGAATAACCTTTCGGTCAATGCACGCTCCTGAGAAGACGCGGCGGCTTATTGAGCTGGTAGTTCATGGTTTCTTAGGGTTATTTCCTTGCAGGAAAGAGAGATACGCGGAAGACACCGAAGAGGGGACATCGTCGCGAGGGGAGTGGGTGCGGACCTTTGCCCGTTTGTGCGGCCGGCGACTGGACGCGGCTGGGTAGATCAGTTTACCGGACGGCCGGAGGCGGCGCACAGCAGCTTTCGCTGTGGGGCAAAAGGGGTTCTACGCGGGCGGATTGGTAAAAGAACGTGCGCTTATTAAAGGGGCGGAAAAAGTCGGACACGTGCTCTCGCGGGCGACGCGTTTCAATTGTTTACCGTAAGATTTAGGGGTCGTTTATACATCTTACAGTAAATAGACGCGTATCTCAAAAGCATGTCTCGTAAACGTACCGGGAGTGCACACACGGCGTTCAGCGGCGTGAAGTGACTGCGTTGAGTTGCCTGCGTTTGTGCGCGATAGGTCGCTTTATCCGCTCGCGAGTGCCTCCAGCTCGCGGCTCTCTTTTCTTTCGGAGCAGGCCCGGCCGCCGAAATTCACGCTTGCCACTCCTGCGGCGGCTCTCTGTCTTCGACCGCTCTGTCCGTAAAACTATAAACAACCAACCATCATCATACGATCGCAAGGCGGCCCATCGGCCGACCTGTGTGTCGCAGATACATAGATCCCATGAACGTCACTCCTAAAGACCTCCTCGATGCCGGCGTCCACTTCGGTCACCAGACCAAGCGCTGGAATCCGCGCTCCAAGCCCTACGTGTTCGATCACCGCCAGGGCATCACGATCATCGACCTCGGCAAGACGCACGAAGCGCTGACCAAGGCCTACAATTTCATCGAGGACACGGTCGCCAATGGCGGCAATGTGCTCTTCGTCGGCACCAAGCGCCAGGCTCAGGAAATCATCCGCGAAGCCGCTTCGTCCACCAATATGCCCTACTGCGTTGATCGCTGGCTGGGTGGCACCCTCACCAATTTCGCGACCGTCAAGAAGTCGATCGCCAAGTTCAAGAAGTACCAGCAGATGGAGACCAGCGGTGAGCTCGCCAAATTCTCCTCGAAGGAAGGCGCCGCCATCAAACGCGAGATGGTGCGCATGCAGAAAAACTTCGCGGGCATCATCGACCTCAACGAACTGCCCAGCGTGATCTTCGTGGTCGACGCTTCGCACGAGAAAATCGCCGTCGCCGAAGGCAACCGCCTCAACATCCCGACCGTCGGTCTCGTCGATACCAACTCCGACCCGACCACGCTCAAGTTCCCGATCCCCGGTAATGATGACGCGGTGAAATCCATCCGCATCATCGTCGAGACCATCGTCGCCGCCGTGCAGAGCGGTCTCGCTCAGCGCGAAACCCGCCGCACCGCTCGTGGTCAGGCCGATCTCCGCGCCGCTTCCGCCGCGGTCGCCGCTGCCGCTGGTGCCACCACCGAGACCGGCGAGATCGATCTCAGCCGCGTCGAGCTTCCCGCCACCGATTTGGTGGACGAGGCGGAAGTGGAAGCTCCGGTCGTCGCCAAGAAGCCCGCGGCCCGCAAGAAGGTCGCTGCTCCCAAGAACTAAATCCTTTTTAATAGAAAAATGAGTACAGCTGTATCCGCCTCGGCGGTTAAAGATCTCCGCGAAAAAACCGGCGCCGGCCTGCTCGATTGCCAAAAAGCTCTCGCTGAAGCCAAGGGCAATATCGAGGAAGCCATCACGATCCTCCGCAAGAAATCCGGCGGTAAGGTCGACAAGCTCGCCAGCCGTGCGACCAAGGAAGGTCTCATCGAGAGCTACATCCACGTCGGCGGTAAGGTCGGCGTGCTTCTCGAAGTGAATTGCGAAACCGACTTCGTCGCTCGCAACGAAGACTTCAAAGCCTTCCTCAAGGACCTCTGC
Organism: uncultured Opitutaceae bacterium; assembly: GCA_937958045.1. GTDB lineage: Bacteria > Verrucomicrobiota > Verrucomicrobiia > Opitutales > Opitutaceae > Nibricoccus. The sequence goes on from CALFXL010000028.1 coordinate 34,751, forward strand.
TTGCAGATCGCCGCGGCGAACCCCCTCTACGTGAACCGCGACGAAGTGCCGGAAGCCGAAATCGCCAAGGAGCGCGATATCGCCACCGCTTCGCTCGAAGGCAAACCCGCCGCCGCGATTCAGAAGATCGTCGAAGGCAAACTCGAGAAGTACTACTCCACCGTGTGCCTCATCGATCAGCCCTTCGTGAAGCAGCCGGAAAAGTCCGTGAAGGACATCCTCGGCGAGAAGATCGCCAAGATCGGCGAAAACATCACCATCCGCCGCTTCACCCGCTACCAGCTCGGCAACTGAGCTGCGTGTAGTTGAATTTTGGATACATTTGGCCCCGCCGTTACCGGCGGGGCTTTTTTGTTGTTACAAAACAACAACAACCGCCGCCCATGCCTGCCTGTATTCTGACTGGCAAGCGGCGGAATCGCTGGCCGTCGACGCGCGAGGGCGGAAGGGTGGAGAGCCTGTTAAGCCCTACGATTCATCATGCGAATTCTCCCTACCCTGACATTGGCACTGGCTTGCACGGTCGCTGGTTCCGCCATCGCGGCCGACACGACCCCGCCCGCGCCCGCGGACATCCTGCGGACGTTGCGGCTCACCAATGAGTACTTCATGGCGAAGTGGCCGGACACCGGCAAAGTCATCGTCACCAATCGCGCACGTCCGTCCAATATCTGGACTCGCGCTGTTTATTACGAGGGCTTGATGGATCTGTATAAGATCGATCCGGATCAGCGTTATATCGACTACGCCGTGAGCTGGGGAGAAGCCCACAAGTGGGGCCTTAATCGCGGCGTGAACACGACCGATGCTGACAACCATTGCGCGGGTCAGACGTACCTCGCGCTCTATGAAATGGACCCGAAGCCGGAGCGCATCCGCGACATCAAGGCATCGATCGATCGCGTGATCGCCGAGGACGACGATGCGGCGTGGTGGTGGATCGATGCGCTGCAGATGGCGATGCCCGTGTACGCGAAACTCTCCGCGATCACCGGTGAATCGAAGTACGTGGAAAAAATGCACGCCATGTACCTCCACACAAAAAACAAGCACGGTGAAAAAGGACTCTTTAATCCGGCGGACGGTTTCTGGTGGCGCGACAAGGATTTTGATCCTCCCTACACCGAGCCCAATGGCGAAGACAGCTATTGGTCGCGCGGCAACGGTTGGGTCGTCGGTGCGATGGTGCGCACGCTCGAATTGCTCCCGCAGGATTCGCCGTATCGCAAGGAGTACACCGACATGCTCGTGACGATGTGCGAAGCCGCGCGCAAGGTGCAGCGCGAGGACGGTTTTTGGAACGTGAGCTTGCACGATCCGAATCACTTCGGCGGAAAGGAAACCTCGGGCACCGCGCTCTTCGTGTACGGCATGGCTTGGGGCGTGCGTCAGGGATTGCTGCCGCGCGATGTGTACGCGCCTATCGTGTACAAGGCGTGGAACGCGATGGTGAAAGACGCGGTGCACCCGAACGGCTTCCTCGGTTATCTCCAGAGCACGGGCAAAGAGCCGAAGGACGGCCAACCGGTCACGTATGACAAACAGCCGGACTTCGAGGACTATGGTCTCGGTTGTTTCCTGCTCGCGGGCACGGAAGTGTATCGCCTCGTCGGCGGTCAGCCGGTCTCCCGCTGAGAAAATTGAATTCACTGCACGCGATCGAAATGATCGCCGAAAAAGCCCGGGCTGATCGGCCCGGGCTTTTTGTTGAGAGATTTTCAAATAAATCGGCAGCTGATGGGAGCGCAGCCGCTGGCCGGCTCCTTGGAAAGTGCCGGCGGGCCGCCGGCGCTCCTGATAGGTGCGCTCAACGGCTACGACAGATTGAAAATATTCTCATTGGCCGAAGGGGAAATCGACGTGGAGCGGCGGTTGCGAGCAACCGCCTTACCTCGCGACTGACGCGATCATGTTACGGCACGGTGATCTGGTCGATGTTGCCGAGATCGTTCCCGGTCGAGGTAAACTGAATCACGTTCGACGAGTTGTTGTTGAGCGTCACGTTTATGGTGAGCGTGTTCCACGTCGTCCATGAACCGGTTGGCGTGAAGGTGATGCTCGAAGTCGATCCGTTGACGGTGAGGTTGCCCGTGCGCGACGCGGTGACGCCGAGCGCGTAGCGAATCTGCAGGGCTTTGGTGCCGCCGCCATTTCCCGAGACGCCGGTGAAGGTGAGAGAACCACCGCTGGCGGGGAAGTTGGCGAAACCGGAGCCGTTGAAGCCGGCGTTGTTGGAATCGATCGTCGTGCCGCCTGCGACCGTGGCGTTTTCGGCTTGGTAGGTGTTGCCGGTCGGCGGCGGAGTGGAGCCGCCGACGTAGGTGATGTTGGCCGCAGGCTGCGCGCCCATGCCGGTACCGAGATAGAAACTCGGATGCGGCGGCTGATTGTAGCCGACATTTTGCCAGGCGATGGCCACGCGGTACTGCGCGTCGTGCATCAAGGTGTAGAAGCGATTCGTCGCGACTGTAGTGGAAACGTAGATACGCAGCGCCGAGTTGTTGCTCTCGCGCCAGATGACTTCCTCGCGCCAATCGCCGAGAATATCGGCCGAGAGATTGGGCGTGGCTTTGGTGCCGTTGTTGGATGCGACTCCGGAGGCGGCGAGCAAGGTGCTGGCGTTGCCGGCGGTTTCGTTCCACTTCGAGATTGTGGTGCCGTCGAGCAGTTCGCGTTTCAGATCGGCGTCCCACCAAATCATGAAGTTGATCGGGCTGGGGCGCGATGAACCGATGACGGCGCCGGAAGCGGAATAGAGGTTGGAATTGCTGGCGCCCCAGAACTCGTAGCCGGCGTAGCGTGAATCGATGTCGCCACAAACGCCGCGGCCGATGTCCGACGACGCGGAGGTGCTCCAGAGAATCGTGCCGGTGTTGGCGTCGCGGAACGACGTGCCGATTCCGCCGTTGGAGCCGGGGCTTTCGTGCGGCATGAAGATCTCGAGACCGGGACGGCTCGGGTTCATGTCGGAAACGTGCAGCGCGTCGCCATGACCGAGGCCCGTGGTGTGTTTGCCGGTGCCATTGTCGTCGATGACGGCGGCGCCGTAGATGATCTCGTGGCGTCCGTCGTTGTCGACGTCGGCGATGGAGAGCGAGTGCGCGCCCTGGCCGCGATAACCGCCGAGCGAGCCGCCGGAGTGCCCGGTGTCGAAGGTCCAGCGCTGCGTGAGCTGGCCATTGCGATAATCCCATGCGGCGACGACGGCACGCGTGTAATAACCGCGGCACATGATCAAACTCGGGCGTGTGCCATCGAGGTACGCGATGCCCGCGAGGAAACGATCGACGCGATTGCCGTAGTTGTCGCCCCAATTGCTAACGGTGCCGCGCGGGGGATTGTAATTGGCCGTCGCGAGAATGGCGCCTGTCTGGCCGTTGAAGATGGTGAGATATTCCGGCCCGCTCAGGATGTAGCCGCTGGAATTGCGATGATCGGCGGAGGCGTTGCCGATCACTTGACCGGTTCCGGAGATGGTGGCGTCGGCGGTTTTGCACGCGACCTCGGCTTTGCCGTCGCCGTCGAGATCGTACACCATGAATTGCGTGTAATGAGCGCCCGCGCGGATGTTGCGCCCGAGATCGATGCGCCACAGTCGCGTGCCGTTGAGTTTGTAGGCGTCGAGATAGACATTGCCGGTGTAGCCGGACTGGGAGTTGTCCTTTGAATTGGACGGATCCCATTTCACGACGATCTCGTACTCGCCGTCGCCATCGAGATCGCCGACCGAGCAATCGTTGGGCGAGTACGTATAAGACTCGCCGCTGGGCGTGGTGCCACCGGCGGGGATTTGCAACGGAACGCGCAGGTAACCCGTTGTGGTTGAGTTGGAGGGCAGCGTGAAGCCGGCGCTCGCGGGTTGTTCGACGCCATTGATGACGGGGCGCACGGTGTACACGTTGGTCTGCGAGGCGACCGAAGACGTGTCCACGAAGTTGGTCGAGTTGGTGATGGGCGAGCTATTGAGCTTCACCGGCGAACCGCCGTTGGCGGAGCGGTAGACGTTGTAGGCGATGCCGGACGGATCGAGTCCGAGCTGGCGCCAGCCGACGTACACTTGCGAACTGCTGGTGCGCAGGGCGACGACACCGCGGCCGAGGGATTCCATTTGGTAAGGAGCGGCAAAGGCGCATGCGGCTCCGAGCGCCAAGCATAGCGCCAGCGCGGACAGACATGAACGTGCAGATTTCATGGGGTATGGGGTTGGGGTAATGCCCGTGGACGGCCGCATAGGTACACGCGCCCGCCAAGAGCGATTAGGGGTAAGTGCCGGTAGCCGGCACGGGCACAGCGGACTCAGATTCGCCGTTTTCACAAAAACCGGTGAGTCGTACAGTCAGTTTGGTAAAGTCATTTGCGCTTCGTGCCGTTGGGATGAGTTGGTCCTTTTTACGATTTTGTTTCCGGTCCGTCTTCAGACTCTTTCTCGCTGGCTTACCATTTTGTTGTGCTGGGCCGGCGTTGTGCCGGCGTTGCCTGCTTTGGATCCCGAGCGGCCGACGTCGCATTATCGGCGTGACCAGTGGACGACGCAGCACGGACTGCCTTATGCGGCGGTGCGCGATGTAATCCAGACCTCAGACGGGTATTTGTGGCTTGGATCGCGAGGGGGGCTGGCGCGTTTTGACGGACTAACGTTCACCGCGTTCACCTCGGAGAACCAGCCACTCCTGCCGGAAGACGAGTCCGTGTTTTCATTGGCTGAAGATGATGCGCGGACCCTGTGGATCGGCACCCCGCAGGGCGTAGTCTGGTACCGCGAAGGTGTGTGGACGCGTCCGACGGAGCTTCGCGCGCTGGAGGGCTTGGATGTGCGTTGCATTGTTCGCGATGGCCCGCGCGGGATGGTCATCGCGACGAGAAATAATCTCTATCGTTTCCACGATGGTGTGTTGGAGCCACTGGCGCTGCCGCCACACGTGAATATTGGCGGCATCAATGCGCTATATGTTTCCCGCGATGGATCGGAGATCCTCGTGATGGGGGCGCGGGCTTATTATCTGAGAGAAGGCAATTGGACGCGGCTTGAGGAGGGTGAGGTGGCGACCACGGGTATGCGGGGCGCGGTACAAACGCGCAGCGGCGCATGGTGGCTTGGGTCACCGTCGGGACTTTACTATCTCGAAAACGGCGAACTCACGAAATTTTCCTCGCTCGACGGTTTCGATGTGCCGCCGGTGCGAAGTCTTTTCATCGATCGCGACGACAATCTCTGGATAGGCACGCCCAGAGGGCTTTATCGCTACACGCGGGGACGTTTTCGTCCGGTGCTGATCGAAGGCGTGGAAACGCTGAGCCACGTGATGTGTATCGGCGAGGATCGCGAAGGAAATCTCTGGTGTGGCACCGATGCGGGCGTGGTGCGTTTCTCGGATGTGAAGGTGTCGAACATCACGCGTCGCGACGGACTTGGAGCCAACTCCGTGCTGGCACTGGAAGTTTCGCGCGATGGTTCCTGGTGGGCAGGAACCTGGGGCGGGGGGCTCACGCGCTTCACGCCCGGAGGTTCGGAGACGTTGCATCCATCGGATGGTTTGCGCGAAGACAGCGTGCTGACGTTGCACGAAGACGCGGCGGGCGGTCTGTGGATCGGTTATTACGCCGCGGGTGTGAGCTACTTGAAGGACGGAATGCTCAAGCATTTTGGTGCTGCAGAAAATATCTCCTCACGAATCCGCACGATCACCAGCGATGCGAATGGCGTGGTTTGGGCCGCTTCGGAGCGGGGACTGCATCGTTTGCAGGGCACTCGATTCGAGTTCATTCGTCTGCCCGGCATTTCGCAGGCGGGAGCGATGCTGATCGATTCGCAAGGACGCATCTGGGCCGGGGGCGCCGGTGGTGTTGGCCGGTATTTTCCCGAGACCGGCAAGTGGGAGCCGATGCCGGATGACCCTGCGGCCGAACATAACGTTACGCGTATCCTTGAGGACAGCGCGGGCACGATCTGGATTCTACGCGACGGGCTCTACATCCAACGCGTCCGTGAAAATCGTCTCGAGACATTTCGCATGCCGTCGAGCGTCGGCGTACTCACGTATTCAGGAATTGAATACGATGGATCGCTTTGGGTGAGCTTTCGCAATGGCGTCGCGCGCATCGGTCTCGCCGAGTTCGACGCCGTGGCGGCGGGGAGGAAGGCCGAGCTGGATTTCACGTTTTTCACCGAGCAGGACGGCATGCGTAGTCCTGCGCCGAATACAGCGTCGTCGCACGGTGTGGCCTTGCGCGGAGATGGCGCCCTGTTGTTTGCGACGAGCAAAGGTGTCGCGATCATTCATCCGGAGCGTATCCGCCACAACGAGGTGCCGCCGCCGGTCGTGATCGAGCGCGTCGTCGTGGACAAGGTTGATCGACAGGGTGAGGAGCTGCTGCGCATCCCGCCGGGGCGAGGCGAGCTGGCGTTTCAGTACACGGCGCTGAGTCTCACCAATGCGGCGGCGAACCGCTTCCAATACCGGTTGGTGGGTATCGACACCGATTGGGTCGATGCCGGCGGGCGCCGTGAAGCGCATTACGGCGGTCTGAAGCCGGGCGCCTACCGATTTGAAGTGCGCGGCTGCAACAACGACGGTCGCTGGAGCGATGCGCCGGCGGCGTGCGAGTTTTATCTGTTGCCGCATTTTTATCAGACATGGTGGGGCTGGGCGACGATGGGCGCGGGTGTTTGCGCGAGCTTTGCGTTGTTTTATGTTTGGCGAACCCGGCATCTGCGGCGCTTGCACGCGAAGATGTCGCGACTGATCGCCGCGCGTACGCATGACCTGCAGGCCGCGAAGGAAGCGGCGGAAAAAGCCAAGGACGCCGCCGAAGCGGCGAACCGTGCGAAGAGCGAGTTCGTGGCGAACATGAGTCACGAAATCCGCACGCCGATGAATGGAGTGATCGGCATGACCGAGCTCGCGCTCAGCGTCGCGCGCGATCGCGAACAAATCGATTATCTGCGCACCGCGCTCGCATCGTGCGAAGCGCTCATGACGGTGATCAACGACATCCTCGATTTCTCGAAGATCGAATCAGGCAAGCTTGTGCTCGATCCGGTGGAGTTCGATCTGGCGGAAACCTTGGAGACCGTCGCCGACACGCTCGCGATTCGCGCCGCGGGCAAGGACCTCGAATTGGTCTGCTGCGTAGATCCGCGTTTGCGCGGGCATTTCCGCGGAGACTCTGCGCGCCTGCGCCAAGTGGCGGTTAATCTCGTGGGCAACGCGCTGAAGTTTACCGAACGCGGTGAAGTCGTTTTGCGCGCTGAATGCATCGGCGGAGATGCGCAACGCGGACGGGTGCGTATCAGCGTCGAGGATACAGGTATCGGCATTCCGCCCGAACGAATCGCTTCTATCTTCGAGCCTTTCGAGCAGGCTGATGGATCGATGTCGCGACGCTTCGGCGGCACGGGACTTGGGCTCACCATCAGCCGCCGTCTCGTGAATCTCATGGGCGGTCAGATCGCCGTCGAAAGCACACCGGGCCAAGGCAGCCGTTTTCATTTTTCGCTAGAGCTGGAACGCCTCTCGTCCGCAGAAAAAGCCGCGTCTACCCGCCGCGTGTATGCAGGCGAGAAAGCGGTGATCATCGCGCGCACCGGCGCGCTAAGGACGGACCTCGCCGCGCGGCTGCACGAAAAGGGGCTGCAGGTCGAAACCATGGAAACGCCCACGGCATCGGCAGCGCGTTGGTGGTTTGTCGACGTGGAGCCGGGTCGCGGAAAAGAAGACGAAGCCATTGCGGCGGCTCGCGCGGTTGCGCCGGAGGGCGCGCGCGTGATCGCCCTCACCGCGATCGATCGTCCGCTCGATGCACAATATCTGAAAACGCTCAAAGCGGATGCTGCGCTGCGTCGTCCGGTGACGGAAAAACGTCTTGCCGATTGCTTCGAGCAACTGACCGCCGCACCTGCGCAGGTGGAGCCGGGCATTGCCGTAGAAACCACGGCGCGATCGCTGCGTGTATTGGTGGCGGAGGATAACGTAGTGAATCAACGTGTGACCTCGACGTTGCTTCGCAAGCTCGGCCACATTCCGGACTCAGCCGTCAATGGAGAGGAGGCGCTCGAGAAATTCACAAGCGGCCCATACGACATGATTTTGATGGATGTGCAGATGCCCGGCATGGATGGCATGGAGGCGACGCGGCGTATCCGAAAAATGGAGACAGGCAAGTCGGGCCGGGTGCCGATCGTCGCACTCACCGCGCATGCGATGAAAGGTTACGCCGAGCAATGCGTGGAGGCTGGCATGGACGACTACCTCACGAAGCCACTGCGCGCGCCGGAGTTGTCGGCGATGATCAATCGATTCTTCCCTGAGTGCGAAAAGGAAGCTGGTGACGAAGTTCTTCACGGACGTCGTTGAGAAAAAACTGGCACGCGCCAAAGCATCGCGTAACGATATAAACGTGAGTTTCCGTTCCGATCTCCGGAAAAAATCTTTCAGCAAGGCCGACTATGAGCAATTGGCCGCGTGGCGTTATTCGCTTCGACGTTTTTTGCGTTTCAGCGAAGAGGCCGCGACGCAAGCGGGGCTCACGCCTCAGCAGCATCAAGCGTTGCTCGCCGTGCAAGGCATGCCCGGCCGCGAGGAAGCGACGGTGGGCGAACTCGCGGAGCGACTTCAGCTGAAACATCACAGCACCGTCGAGTTGGTGAATCGTCTCGAAAACGCCGGTCTGTTGAAACGGTCGGTGGGGACGGAAGATGCGCGACAAGTGCTGTTGAAAGTGACGCCAAAGGGCTTGCGTCTCCTCGAAAAACTCACGGCGGCGCATCGCGCGGAATTGAAGCGCGTCGGCCCCGAACTCGCCGCGGTGCTTTCGGAGGTCGTGGCGTCCGCGTCCGAAAGCGAAACGGAATGAGCGCGTCGTTTGCGCGCCCGCCCGGGTGCTCTCTTTTTTCTTTATGAACCATATGCCGAATTCATTTCTGCGTCTTATTCCGCTCGTCGGACAAATGGGCCTCGCGGTGGGCGCGGGTTTCCTGATCTTCGCGCTGCTGTGAAGCGCTTCCGATACGCGCTCGATCCGCTTTGCGTGAGCGCTTGCGCGCTTTACGCGGTGAATCGCTTTGGCGTGAAACCGCATGTGGGATCGGAGTTTTTGCGCGGGCATTTCAACGACCTGCTGCTGATTCCCGCGGCGTTGCCATTTGTGTTGTGGATTAATCGCCGGCTTGGCTGGCGCCCGCATGACGCCCCGCCGAATGCTCGCGAGATCGCGCTGCACACAGCGCTCTGGGCGTTGATCTGCGAAGGCATCGGACCGCGATGGTTTCAGCAGGGCACCGCGGACTGGTGCGACGTCGTCGCCTACGCAACCGGAGCGGTGATCGCATGGATGCTGTGGAATCCGAAAAGCGCGCGGGCTCAGACGGAAGTCGCGTGAGGAGCTTCGATCGGCTCGCGCCGCATTATCGCTGGATGGAAGCGATGCTCGCGGGATCGATTCTGCAACGCGCGCGCACGCGATGGTTCGATCATCTGAGTGGACGACGACGTCTCTTGATCGTCGGCGAAGGCCCGGGACGAACGCTCGAAGTTATTCGGAGGCGACTTCCAGCGCTCGCGGTCACCGTTGTCGAAGCCAGCGGCGGCATGATCGCGGCGGCGAAACGACGACTCGCGAAAACGCAGATCGACGCTGAAAACGTGACATGGATTCACGCCGACGTGCGCTCGTGGCTCGCGGAAAGAACGGTGCGCACGAATGGTGAAAACGAGGCGAGATTCGACGCGGTGCTCACGCCCTTCGTGCTCGATTGTTTTTCGCCGAAGGATGTCGACGCGATCGTCGCCGGCATTGCGCGACAAACGAGCGATGACGCGCTTTGGTTGTTGTCGGATTTTTGCGTGCCGGCGAGCGGCTGGAAACGATGGCGTGCGCGCTGGGTGCACGGGGTGATGTATGCTTTTTTCCGCGCAGCGACACGCTTGGATGCGCGCCGACTCACGCCGCCGGATGATGCGTTGATGCGCGCGGGCTTTGCGCTGACGGAGCGCGCGTTGTTCAACGCGGAGCTCATCCACAGCGACGTGTGGACAACAAAAACGCCGCGGGTCGGCGGCGCTTTGACGAGAACGAAGTCGCGAGAATTTAGCTGAAGAACTTCAGGATGCGCCGCATCGACGCGACGAGCACATCGATGTCTTCCGGCGTGTTGTACACGTAGAAACTCGCGCGAACGGTGCTCGGCAGACCGAGCTTTTTCATGAGCGGTTGATTGCAATGATGGCCACCGCGCAGCGCGACACCGTCTTGGTCGGCGAAGGTGACGACATCGTGCGCATGCGCGTCTTGAAGCGCGAAGCTGACGAGGCCGCCGCGTTTACCTTTGGGACCGAGGATGCGGATGCCGGGCAGTTCGCTCAACGCGGCATACGCTTTTTCGGCGAGACCGTCATCGTGTGCGGCGATTTTGTCGCGACCGAGCAAGTCGAGATAATCCATCGCGGCGTGCAGGCCGATCGCATCGGCGACATTGGGCGTGCCGGCTTCGAAACGCTCGGGCGAGGGCTTCCATTTGCTTTGGAAAAATTCGACCTGCGAAATCATGCCGCCGCCGCCTTGCCACGGAGGCATCGCGTCGAGCAATGCGCGACGTCCGTAGAGAATGCCGATGCCGGTGGGACCGGCCATCTTGTGGCCGGAGAACGCGAGGAAGTCGCAGTCGATTTTTTGAACATCGAGCGGTTCGTGTCCGGACGATTGCGCGGCGTCGACGACAGTGATGGCGCCGACTTTTTTCGCGCGCGCGCAAAGATCGGCGACGGGATTGATGACGCCGAGCGTGTTGGAAATGTGCGTGAACGCGAAAATCTTCACCTCGGGCGTGAGGAGTTTGTCGAGCGAGTCGAGGTCGAGACCATGCTCGGCGTTTTCTCCGGCGACAGGCACGTAGCGCAACGTCGCGCCGGTGCGTTGCGCGAGCAGCTGCCACGGCACGAGATTGGAGTGATGCTCCATCTCGGTGAGCAAAATGACGTCGCCCGCTTTCAAGTTGGCGGGGCCCCAGCTTTGCGCGACGAGGTTGATGGATTCGGTGGTGCCGCGGGTGAAAACGACTTCCTCCGGTGCAGCGGCGTTGATGAAACGCGCGGCGCGAGCGCGGGCGGCTTCGTAGCCATCGGTCGCGCGCATGGAGAGCGCGTGGAGCCCGCGGTGAACATTGCTGTTGTCGGCTTCGTAGAAGCGCGAAAGCACATCGATCACCGTGCGCGGCTTGTGCGTGGTGGCGGCGTTGTCGAGATACACGAGCGGCTTGGAGCCGACGTGTTGATGCAGCACCGGAAAATCGGCGCGGACATCACGCCAGCCCTGAAGATCGACGCGCGGCGGGAGCTGCAAAACAGGAAGAACGGGAGCGGGCGCGGCGCTCATGGCTGGCCCTCCGGTTGTTTGAGCGCATCGATCGCGGCGTGCCACGAGAGTGTGGCGCATTTGATGCGGGCCGGATACGCGTGTACGCCGGCAAACGCGGCGAGTTCGGTGAATTCTTCGGGCTCTTCGCCGGTTTTCACGATGCGGGCGAATTCCTCGTAAGCCTTTTCAGCCTCCTCGAGATTTTTGCCCTTGAGCTGGGTGGTCATGAGCGAAGCCGAAGCCTGCGAAATGGCGCAGCCGGAACCTTCGAAACTAATCGCGTCAATGCGGCCGTCGGGCGTGGTGTGCAGGTAAACCGTGCAGTTGTCGCCACACGTCGGATTGTCGCCGGTGGCGTAGCGATTGGCCGTGGGCAGTTTACCGCGATTACGCGGCCGCTTGTTGTGATCGAGGATGACGGATTGATAGAGATCGCTGAGATCGCTCATGGAAGGCCCGGAACGTAGAGGAAACCGCGCCGGAGGCAAAGCCGGGTTTCAAAAGAAAACGCGGTTCGCAGGCGGAGCTCGCTGACAAGCCATTGCGACGCAAGGGAAAGACGCGCGAGGACGGCGGGCGCGCCCAGCGGACAGTGCGGAGCATTGTCCCGACCTGGGCTGAGGCGGACGCGAGGCGTGAATGTGCGCGTGGCTAGCGCTGCTCTTCTAAGGATTCGTCGAGTTCCTTGATGAACTTTTCCTTCTGCGCCTTCTCTTTTTGTTTTTTGCGCCACTCGGCTTCCGCCTTGGCGTCGGCGAGAGAGATTTCGTGCGCAGCGCGTTCGCGGGCTTCTTCGGGAGTGAGATTCGGGTACAACGCGCGCAGCATGCTGGCGCGTTCGCGGACGCGCACTTCGGTCGACACTGCGGGCAGAGGCGCGGCGCGTTCCTGCACCGGGCTGTCCACGCAGGCGCAAAACATGAGCGAGGCGACGGGCGCCGCGAGAAGGATGAAACGACGAAGCGTGGAGTTCATGGGGTAAAGCCGAGGGACGTGCGCGCTGGTGACACGAGTGCCGCGAGCGGTGTCGTGTGTCACTAGACACCGCTCGCAGGGCGGAGTTCAGAAAGCGCGCGACAGCGAGACGGAACCGAACTCGTTGAACTCTTCGGGCTGTCCGTCGAATTCCCGGGTGCGGTAGGTTTGCGCGAACGTGAGCTGCCATTTGCCGGCGATCAGACCGAAGCCGTAGCTCAAGTCGGCCACCAGCGGTTTTTTGTCCACGCTGGGGCTGTCTTCCCACGTGTTGCCATCGAGAAAGATGTCGCGTGCGACGGCGCGTCCATCGGCGATGGCGAAGAGATAAAAGCTCCAGCTGCGGCGCGGCGAAACGCGCGGATCGTAGTCGTCGAGCGGTGCGTTCACCGTGCCGCCTGGACGGATGAGTTTCACGCCGAAGTCGCTGGGCAGATTGATGCCGAGGCGCACGGAGGCGCCGGCGTTGGCGTGCGTTTGTACATTGCCGAGGCTCGCGCCGAGATGCGGGATGAGGTCGACGCCGAGCGAGTTGCTGAACGCGCGCGCGTAGAGGCGCCAATTGCGTTCATAGATGACGTTTACGCCGACCTCATCTTCGAGCTGATATTCCCAGCCATTGGGACGCGAATCGTTGATCCATTCGTGTACGTGACGCTGCGTGGTGTCGGCGTAGGAATGCGGACCGATCATGCCGACTTGGATCGACAGCGTGTCCATGATCGTCGCGGTTTTGCTGACGAAATTGAGTTCCGCGTATGTCCAACCCGCGTACGGACGATCGTTGGGATCGGGCACGAATGCGTCGGTGTCTTGCGGCGTGTAGATGTTTTGGCCGAGTGCGAAGCCGAAGTTTTTCTGCGCGCCCTCGCGATTGATGAACGGAAGAACCTCCAAGAAACGTCGACGCGCCCCTTCGCGGCCCCACGTGCTCAAGTCGGCGGAGAGCCAGGAGAACTTCGCTCCATTGGTGTAGTGACGATCGGTGCCGCCGAAGTAGTCGTTCTCGAAATAAATGCTGAAGACGGGAGCGGAGCGTGCGCGCGCCGAACCGTTTTCATCGAGAGTAGGTCCCGGACCGGTGATGGACGGCGGCTCGCCCTCGGCGGATGTCGTCGCTTGTGCGAAAGCGGACGAAGAAAGCGCGAGCAAAACGGCTGCCGCGCCACCACGCATCGCGATAAAAGAAGAGGAGTGAAACAGTGTGTGCATGATGCCCAGAAAGTGGGCGGAGCACGGCGAATGTTCCCGATGGTGCGCGGTTTTATCGTTTATAAGTTATTGTTTTTCAGCGTAATGCAAAATGCTAAGTGGCGATGCTTCGAGGCGGGCAATGTGCAGTGCCGCACGGTTTTGCGCGCTCGAAACCTCCGGTGTTCAAACTCGCATGGTAGCGCACGCGGGAGGCTTACACAGCGTAACGCGCATGTCTGTATTTGATTTTTGGATACGTTACGGTCGTGCGAATGTCTGCGGGGGGCGTGGGATTTGACAGAAGCGTTTTTGTTTTTGCATACTCGAGAGGTGAAACCGATCCGGCATAGATCGAACGTCTTTCGCCCGCGCCTGCGCGCGGGAGTGGAGCCGTTCATCCTGCTAGGGTGACCGGTGTCGTGAGTTGAACGAATCGGGCTTGGGCGCAACTGCGCCGGCCGATCGTTACCACAGGCACCGGCAGCGAAACTCCACCCTGCGCGGAAAATTTCATCCGCGCGCCAACCAACTGCGTCCGTCGCCGCATGGGCTTTCTCACGGGCGCGTCCTCTCGTTCGCTAACTATGGAATTCAAAAACAATGTCCTCATCATTGGTTATGGCATCGTCGCGCAGGCGTTGCTGCCGATGTTGCTCAAACATCTTCGCGTGCCCGCGGAGCACATCACGGTGATCGATCTCGCGGATCGTGGCGGCACGTTGCGGCCATGGACGGCGCGCGGCGTGAAATTCGTGCACGAAAAAGTGACGGCGTTCAGCCTCGGTCGTCTGCTGTCCGCGCATGTGAAGCCGGGCGATCTGATCGTCGATCTCGCGTGGAGCGTGGAGTTCTTCGACATCATCCGCTGGGCGCACGACAACCAGGTGTTGTACGTGAACGCCTCGCTCGAGTCGTGGGATCCGTCCGCGGATTCGCAGCAGCGTCCGACGATGGACAAAACGCTTTATGCGCGCTACGTGCGCTTGCTGGCGCTGAAAGATAAATGGCGCGAAGGCCCGACCGCGGTCGTCGATCACGGCTCGAATCCCGGCCTCGTTTCTCATTTCACCAAAAAAGGTCTGCTCGACATCGCGGAGGCGGCGCTGCGCGAAAAAGTGCTTCCTGCGGCGCAGGCGAAACGTGTGCAACGCAGCGCGGAGGCGAAGGATTTCGCTGCGCTCGCGCAGGCGCTGGAGGTTCGCGTCATTCATTGCAGCGAACGCGATACGCAGCGCGCGAACACGGCGAAAGCGCCGGACGAATTCGTCAACACATGGAGTGTCGAAGGCATGTGGGAAGAATCGATCGCGCCGGTCGAACTCGGCTGGGGCACGCATGAGAAAACGCTACCGCCGCGTGCGCTGAAACCGGAGCATGGACCGCGCAATCAGATCGTGCTGCCGCAAATGGGCATGAACACATGGGTGCGCACCTGGGTGCCGGAAGAAGAGGTCGTCGGCATGGCGGTGCCCCATGGCGAAGCATTTGGCCTGTCGCATGCACTCACGCTTCGCGATGGAGATCGCGCGGTGTATCGGCCGACCGTTTATTACG
This sequence comes from uncultured Opitutaceae bacterium, assembly GCA_937958045.1. Taxonomy (GTDB): domain Bacteria; phylum Verrucomicrobiota; class Verrucomicrobiia; order Opitutales; family Opitutaceae; genus Nibricoccus. The sequence continues at coordinate 49,826 of CALFXL010000028.1, forward strand.
CATATGTGCCGAGCAACGATGCGCTCGTGTCGTTGCATGAACTGCGTGCCCGCAATTACGAACTGCATCCGCGCAAGCGCATCCTCACCGACGAAATCGTGACGGGCACGGATCGCGTCGGCGCGTTGATCATGGGCCACGCGTTTCGCTCGTGGTGGACGGGCAGCGTGCTCTCGATCGCGGAGGCGCGCAAAAAAGTGCCGGGCGTCAACGCGACCTCGGTGCAGGTCGCGGCCGGTGTGCTCGCGGCGGTGTTGTGGTCGCTACGCAATCCGCGGCGCGGGCTTTGCCTGCCCGAAGATTTGCCGCACGAGGAAGTGTTGCGCGATGCGAAGCCGTATCTCGGCGAGACGGTATCGGTGCGTTCGGACTGGACGCCGCTCGTGCAGCAACGCGTGTACTTCGAGGAAAACGAAGACGCGTGCGTCGATCGCGAGGATCCGTGGCAATTCCAGAACTTCGTTTTCCGTCCGTAACGAAAGCGCATCAGCCCGCGTTTGTCCGCTGATCCTGCGTGGCAAATGCGAGGCGCGCGGTGCGCAGACGATGACTCTCGGTTTGGGCGTGTTGTGCGAGCGCGCGTTGTTTGAGCGTGGCGAAATGGACGTGACGCAGCGCGGGATCTTCGAGCGTTTCAAGCGCGGTCCAGAGCGCGTGTTTGCCGAGGATGCCGAGCGAGAGCGCTTCGAGCGCTTCAAACGCACCGCGATCGCCGGACGGCGTGCGGCTGAGTTTGAGACGGCTGATTTTTTCGCCGAGACGCGCGAGGAGGTTTTTCACGCGACTCGGTTTGAACCCGAGATTGCGCACGAGCGTTTCGAGTTGCTGGCGATCGTGGGAAATCTCGCGAAAGAGATGCGCGGCGAGTTCGCGAAGCAGCGGGTCGCTGTCGTGACGCGCGAGACGCCGCACCATTTTTAGCGCAAAAGCGGCGCCGGCGAGGTGGTCGTTGAGGTAAGTGCCGATCGACGCGTCCATGATGTCGGGATAGTGCGCCGGTCGGGGCGTCAGTTCCGCTGAAAGAAAACGATACGCAACGCGCGCTGAACGGGCGGTTGACGCCGGTGAGCGTTCCCAATCTCGTCTGAACATTGCGGCGAGGAGGCGGTCTTTTTTCGAACCCCACATCCCCATTATGTTTCTTGATTCACTCAGACGCTTTGGCGCGATCGCGGTGTTCGCGATTTTATCCGTCGGCGGTGCAACCGCGCAGACGTTTTCTGGAACGACGTTGATCGACTTCGATGCAGCCGGTTACGCGAACTACACGCTCTCGTTTCAGGCGGTGGTGACCGTCGGTGAGAATGGCTTGGCCACGGCTTATGCGGGATATGGCGATTTCGCGGAGATGTCGTACGGGAGCCACGGCGAGGCCGGAGTGGGCATCGTTTTGGAAAACATCCAAAAAGTCGGCGGCCAATGGGTCGCGGCGACGGCGACGGTATCGGTTTACGATGCGGAAACCCAGGAGTACGAAACGTCGGTCTTTTATTCAGTGGCGCTCGATGCGGCCGGGGAAGTTTTCGGCGAAGCGGAGTTTGAAGACGACTCCGTGATCGCGGTTCGCGGCACGCTGACCGGTTTCTGAGCGGCGGACTTTCCAAAAACACAAGCCGGGTCACGCATCGAAGCGCGGCCCGGCTTGTTGTTTAGCATGCGTCGCGCGAAGGCGGCGCGGGAAGGGTTATTTTTTAGCGACGTTAAACAGTGTGCCGATCAGGTGGACGTTGTCCGTCAAATCTTCGACATCGATGCCGGTGATACTGAAGAGGCCGGACGTTTTTGCAAACTTGCCCGTGCCACCCGTGACCAGCAGCAGGCCGGTGAAAGGCCGCGGATAGTCGAGGCCGACTTGGATCAAGTGCACGCTGACCTCGAGATCGCCGCCGGGCAGATGCAACGCGCCCGAACCCTCGATGAAGGTCGTGCCGGTGTTGAAATCGATATTGGCGACATACGCGAGATGACCGGTGAACGCCCCGAGGCCGGAGAGTTTGCCGGTTTGCTCGGCGAGGATGGAAAGCGTGCCGTCAGGATTCTCCTGCAAATCCACGAGCGTGGACTGCGCGGCTCCTTGGGTAATAACGATGTTTTTGGGGAGAAGCGGAGAGCCGAACGCGAGGCTGGAAATCGTGAGGGCGACAATAACGCTCAGCGCGCGAAAGGCGGAGCGGAAGGGTGAGGTTGAGCGAATAACGTTCATGGTTGGGGAAAAGCGAGGCCGCTTGGACCCGAATTCCCCCGCGTAGTTCGCGCGTGTGCTTCGAATGATGCAGCGCAATTTGCCCGCTCGCGAAATGAGCTCTCTACGCACACTTCGCGAACACGGGCGGTGTTGGTTACACCAATGTCTTCACAAGCTCTTCCCGATCGCCGGGAAGAAGATCCATCGGGGCGATCTCGGGCATGGTGTAAGCGCCGGGACGCAGCCGGAGCGCCGCCGCACGCGCGCACGACACCATGATCTGCGCTGTGAGCGCAGGGTTGTTGATCGTCATGCGGAACTCAAAGAGCTGGTTGTGCGTGGTGCCGCTGACGCCCTTGCGCTCCATGCGCACGCCGTGGCCGACGTCCTTGAGCGCATCGATGCTCGGGACGGCGAACACGCGCGTGTCGTCGTTGACGAAATAGTCGTCGGACTTGATCGCCTTTTCGACGGTTGCGAAATCCGCGCCGGGCTCGAGCTCCACATAAACCATGCGACGGTGCACGCCGGTGCCGGTCGGGATGGTCATCGAGAGCGCGTCTTTTACGCCGGGTTTGCTCTTCGCACAAACCGAGTGGCCCATGCTCATGCCGGGACCAAAATTGGTGTAAGTGATACCGCGGGGTGCCATCGCGAGCAGGAGGGCGCGGAGGACGGAATCGCTGCCCGGATCCCAGCCCGAAGAAATGACGGCGACGCTGTTGTGCTCTTTGCCGATCGCATCGAGCGACTGGCGAAGATCCCAAAGTTTTTGGCCGTGAATATCGAAGCTGTCGACGGTGTGGATGCCCTTGCGCAGATAGAGCGGCGCGGTCTCGGGAATGCTGCGCGTGGGGCCGCAGAGGAGCGCGGCGTCCACTTTGCCGAGCGCTTCGACTTGGTCGGAAATGGTGACGTCCGCGAGTTCGGGCGGAACCTCAGACTTGGACGCGTTGCGGCGGATGACGCCGGCGAGCTCCATGTCGGGGGCGGCTTGGACGGCTTCGACGGCGGAACGGCCGATATTGCCGTAGCCGACGACTGCGATGCGAAGGGTTTTGCTCATGGGATCGAACACTCAAACGCACGGCCGCACACTTGGAAAGTCCGCAGTCGATTTGGGGGTTAATGAAAAACACCCGGCCGCGCGAACGACCGGGTGTGATGACGCAAGAACGCACCGTGTTACGCGGGTGCGGAAGGGAGGCGCATTAAGGCGCGACGAATTGCCAATGCTGATTCTGGCTGGAGCCATCGCTCCAGAACTCCACCACGGCGCCGTTCGTATTGGCGCCGCCGGTATCGAGGCATTTGGCGTTGGCGCGATTGATGAGTTTATAATAACCGGAGCCGACCGCGGTGATGGTCCACTGCTGATTAAAGCTCGGTGAATTGCTCCATTGAGCGACCGGTGTGTCGTTGGCGGAATTGTTTACGCTATCGAGATATTTCCCGCCGGTGACACAGCTGATTTTATAATAACCATTGCTGAACGAAACATTCCAACGCTGGTTGTTACTGGCGCTGGATGACCATTGGGCGACGGTCGCGCCATCGGCGGTGGAGCCGAGATTGTCGAGATAACGCCCGGTGACCCGATTGCGGATTTTATACGTGCCGTTGGCGATCGGTTGAGGCGAAGGCATATTCACACCAGCGGCCACCGGCCAGCCATTGCTCCAGCTCACAGTGGTGATGCGCAGCTTGGCATTTCCATTATCGTTTCCGTCGTAGAAATGATACGTGAGTTTTCCCTCGCCGATACCGACATGACCGGGGCCGATGTAGCGACCGTCGCGATTCGGCAGGAAGGTGCTGCCGCCGTTGTTGAGCAAACTCACGCCGTTTTTATCGAGATAAGGGCCTGTGATGGAGGTCGATCGGCCAACTTGTGTATAATACGAGCTGCTGGTGCCGCTGCAGCAAAGACCGCGTTGAAAGAATAGATAATAATAACTGCCGTTCTTCACCAAATACGGTGCTTCGACATCGCCCGGGACGAGCAGCCAGCGGCTGGTGCCTTGGCGAAGTCCGGTGGACGGATTGAGCTGGATGAGGTCGATGCCCGATTGCCAGTTGCCATAGGTCATCCAGAGATTGTTTCCATCACGCAGGATGGCGGGATCGATGGCATTGTTGGCGGCGACGATCAGACCGCGATCGGTCCAAGGGCCGGCGAGATTGGGCGCCGTGGCGAGGCCGATGGCGGCTGCTGCGCCACTGCCGGCACATGAATAATACAAGTAATATTGATTATTCATATAGATCACATCCGGCGCCCAGAATTGGCCGTTGAAATTATTGACGTAGTTATTGATCCAGCCCGGCCAAGTGCCGACCGGGAAAACAGTGTTTTCCACACGCCAGTCGGAGAAGTTGGCGTTGCTGGACGACATCGCCCAAACGCCGTTGCCGGTGGTGAATATCCAGTAACGTCCATCGGTGTTGCGGACCATCGTGGAGGGATCGTGGCTAGGTGGCTGGGCGTGGAGCAGGCCGGTGCCGAGCGCTAGCAAAAAAAGCCAGGCGAGGAGGCGGCGGATAAGCGGTGGGGTAGTGACTGATGCTTTCATGACTTTTGGGGTGATTCGGCGAGCGGGGTAGTGCCGGAAGCGACGTCTCGCCGGCCATCGCGGCCGGTTGTCACCCCTTCATGCGCTGTCTCGAGTCAAAACCCGTCATCGTGAAGATGCGTGCGTAAGTTTTCCGGTGGACGTATCGGTGAAAAATCGGACGGCCGGGGACGAACCGGGATCCTCCCGGATGCTTGGCGTCCCGAAATTGTATCGAGTTTTTCAATACCACGGGAACGTGGTGATTGCGCGTAGCGTTCGCGGACACGCCTCTTACGGTACGACGTCCGACGTTCTCTGTTGAGTGGCGTAAACACGCATCTCGTGATGCCTTTCCGCGTCTTTGTTACGTGGGCGATGCCCTTAGCAGTGTGACCCCATTTCAGTTCTCCCCATGAATATCCTGCGTGTTTCGTTTTCTCGTTGGCTGTTGACCGGCGCTGGTTTGTTGGCGGCGGGCGTTTCCGCAGTTATGTCCGCGGCGGGTACGGCGCCGGTATCGGTTTATCCGGTTCGGGTTGATGGCTTCACGCAATCGCTCGATGGCATCTGGTCGTTCAAATATCTCGAAGGCCAGGAGGCGGGCGACGACGCGGGATTTGTTGCCCCGACGTTTGATGTCTCGGCGTGGAATTCGATTCGCGTGCCGGGTAACTGGGAGCTGCAGGGTTTCGCCGAGCCGAAGTATGCGTTGGAGCTAAAGAGCGGACTCGGGCTTTATCGTCGTTCGTTTCAGGTGCCGTCGAGTTGGCGCGAACGCGCGGTTTATCTGCGTTTCGAAGGCGTCGCCTACGGCTTCGAGGTTTGGGTGAACGGCGTGCATGTCGGCAGTTCGAACGCCGGTGCGTATGCGCCGCACACCTTCGACATCACGCGTGCGCTCAAACCAGACGCGGATGCGGAAAACATCCTCGCGGTCAAAGTCACCACGGTGCCACAGGGCTACGAGTTCGACGTCAATGACGACTGGGCGCTGTCGGGTATTTATCGCGAGGTGACTTTGTTTGCGCTGCCGCAAACGCATGTGCGCGACATCGCGACGCACACGGCCCTTTCGCCGACGGGCGATGCGCAGCTGCATGTTGCCGTGAAAACGAACAACGGCGACGCACGCGTTCACGCACGCTTGCTGGATCCGCGGGGAGCGCACGTCGCGGAGTTTGATTTGCCGGGCGATGCGAAAGGTCGTCATGCGACCTCGGTGAAGATTGCCGATCCGCATTTGTGGACCGCGGAAACGCCGTCGCTTTATCGCCTGCAGCTCACGGTGTCGGCGCGCGGAGAAACATTGCAGACGATTGAAGAGCGCATCGGGTTGCGCGAAGTTTCCATCGTCGATGGCGTGCTTCTGCTCAACGGCCGCCCGATCAAGTTGCGCGGCGTGAATCGTCACGATCTCAGTCCCGATACGGGTCGCGCGGTGACGGAGGAACAGATGCGGCGCGATCTGGAGTTGATGAAACGCGGCAACATCAACTTCGTGCGCACGTCGCATTATCCCTCGCATCCGCGTTTCATCGAGCTCTGCGACGAACTCGGCTTCTACGTGATGTGCGAAGTCTCGATCGGCAAGGGCGAGGAGCATCTCGAAAAACCCGAGTATCGCGACACGGTGCTGGCGCGCGTGGAGCCGACGGTCACGCGCGATCGCAATCGCGCGTCGGTCATCATCTGGAGCATCGGCAACGAAAATCCGGTGACTGAAATCGAGATGGAAGCCGGGCGTCTCGCGAAGCAGCTCGATCCGTCACGACCGATCTGCATTCCGAAGATTGGCAGTTATTTCGCGAAGAACTACGATCGCATCCCCGAGTTCGTGGACATCTTTTCGCCGCATTATCCGGTGAATGCGACGGTGCTCGATTACACGACGAAGCTGCGTCGTCCGACGATCTTCACCGAATACGCGCACGCGCTCGGTCTCGCGACGGATCGCGTCCAGGGGCAGTGGGAGATCATCCAAAGTCATCCGCATTTCGCGGGTGCGGCGGTATGGCATTTTATGGATCAAGGCATCCTCCGCCGCAGCGCGGAGCCGGTTGATCGAAGCCAACCGACGATGTATGCGTGGATCGACCGGCATCATTATTACGACACGAACGGTAACGATGGCGCGGACGGCATCGTGTATGCGGATCGCACGCCGCAGACCGATTTCTGGCTCGTGCGAAAAGTGTACGCACCGGTGCAAATCGAAGAACGCTCGGCGGCGGTTGAGCCGGGGCGACGCGAGATCGCCGTCACGGTGGAAAACCGTCACGATTTCCGCGGGCTCACCGGCATGAAGCTCGTCTGGTCGCTCACGCGCAATGGCCGCGAACTCGAACGCGGTGCGCTTCCGTTGAGCGCCGCTGCTCGCGAAAAAGAACGCGTGGCGATCGGCGTGAATATTCCGTCGGACGCGGCTGATGATGTGTTGCTGCTCGAGCTGCGCTGTCTCGACGAAGACGGTCGGCAGATCAACGAGCGCACGCTGATGCTCGAACAACCGCGGGCGAACATCGCCGCGTGGACGACGCAATTGCCGACGAGTGCGCTGCGCGTCGACGAAACTACCGACGCGATCACGATCGCGCATAAACGTTGGACTCTCGCCGTGAAGCGCACATCGGGCGAACTCACGATTCGCGATCGCGCAGGACGCGTGTTGGTCGCAGGCATTTATCCGCACGCGGGGCGCCATCCCACGATGTCGGAAGTGAACACCGGCAAGAAAGCCGGACTCTGGCTCAGCTCGACGCTTACGCAAATCGAGTCGCCCGCAGTGACTATTTCGCGCGAAGGCGATGGCGCGCGGCTTTCGGTGAAGGGCCGTTATCCGCGTCCCGGCGCCGCGGAGCAGGCGTTTGTCGGCGGATATGAAGCGGCGATCGCGGCGAATGGCGTGATCACGCTCCGCTACGATTTCACGATCGAGCATGCGAAAGGACTTTTCTCGGAAGCCGGTCTTTCGGTGGCGTTGCCGGCAAGCGCGACGGAGTTTCGTTGGTTCGGTCAAGGACCGTACGCGGGTTATCCCGGCAAAGATCGTCTCACGGAAATCGGCCTCTATCACCTCACACGCGACGATCTGCATTTTCAGGGAAATCGCCGCGAGACGCAGCTCGCACTGCTGACATCGCCTGGCGGCGCAGGCGTGGCATTGGTGACACCATCCGCGGATGTCGCCGTCGAACGCGCGGGCGCACAAACGTTGCTGAGCCACAACGCGGTGATCGCGGGACTCGGCAATAAGTTCACGCCGCCCGAGACCACCATCGACGCCGCGACGCTACCGCGGATCACCGGAGCGTTTTCACTCGTGCCGCTCGACGACGTGTGGCCTGCCGCGCTGGTGCGCATTTTCGGCGAACCGGCGGCGGCGACGCAGGTATTTTCGCCGTTCTACCATAGCTACGACCAGTAATCGGTTGCGCCTCCACTTTGTGGAAACAGCCGCAGGCTTCAACGGCATGGCGGTTGTGTTGACCAGCGATCGATTGACGCCCAACCGTCCATCAACCGCGCGTGATGTCGCGCGCGGCGCTTTCACCCCAATCAACCCGGAGCCATTATGAGAATGTCGCACGCGGAGCGTGAGTATTTCCTCACGGTCGCAACAGCAGGAACTCGTTATTTGGAATACGGGTCAGGCGGCAGCACCAAGCTGGCTGTGCAGTTGTCGAATCTGCGTCACATCGTGTCCGTCGAATCGGATCCAAACTACATCTCGAATCATGTGCGCGATGACGACGTCGTGCGCGGGGCGGAGGCGGATGGTCGTTTGCGTTTTTTGATCATCGATATCGGCTCGACAGGGGAGTGGGGACATCCGCGCGACGAATCGAAAAAATACCTTTGGCCCAATTACGCGCTCGCTCCGTATCTCGCGGGCGAACGTCCTGACACGATTCTGATCGACGGGCGTTTTCGGGTGGCGTGCGGATTGGTCGCTGCGCTCGAGGTTCCGGCCGCGCGTGTGCTCGTGCATGATTACACGGATCGCCGGCAGTATCATTTGTTGGAGGAATTTTTCACCGTCGTGCGTCGCGTCGATACGCTCGTGGAGCTCGCGCGGAAACAGATCTTCGACGCGGGGCGGGCGCAGGCTTTGTTGAAAAAATATCTCTACGCGCCCGCAGACGCGCCCCAGACGCTCACCTTGCGCGCGCGCAGTCGTGCGCGGGTTTTGCGGCAACGACTTTTGCACTTATGATAAGCGGAATTCGCGCATGAGTGTGCACGTCGTACGTCTCGGAACGCCCCGCTTGCCTGGTGAAGGTCTTCGCATCGGCACGGTGCGACGTCCGCCGCGCGGTGTGCCGAAGGCGAAGTTTTCATCGGGCAACTGGTACGACGTGTGGTTTCCGAATCTGGCGCCGTCGCCCGCCACGATGGCGATCGCGCTCAAAGGGAAAACCGATGCCGATTGGGCGCGGTTCGCGCGGAAGTACAAAGCCGAGATGGCCACGCCCGCGGCGCGCCACGATCTGCAGTTGCTGGCGGCGCTGTCGCATACGACGGATTTTTCGGTCGGCTGTTATTGCGAAAACGAAGCGCGCTGCCACCGCTCGCTCTTGCGTGAGTTGTTGCAGGAAAACGGCGCTGCGCTCGCCTGAACGGGTCGCTTATTTTTCCGTGCGTTTGGCGGATTCTGCGGCATGGTATGTGTTTCCATGTCCGATCTCGCCCAACTCGTCACATCCATCGCTCAACGCGCCCGCGCGGCGTCGCTTGTCCTGGCGACGACCCCGACTGCGCAAAAAAACGCGGCGCTCTCCCGTCTGGCCGAATTGATCGAGCAATCGCATGAACCGATTCTCGCGGCCAACGCCAAGGACCTTGCTGAAGCGGAAGCGAACGGACTGACGAAAGCGCAGATCGAGCGCCTCACGCTCAATCCCCAGCGTCTGGCCTTGCTTGCGGAGAGCGTGCGCCAGGTGGTCGCGCTGCCCGATCCGGTCGGCGAGCTTTTGGACGAAACGACGCGCCCCAACGGTTTGCGCATCCGCCGCGTACGCGTGCCCATCGGCGTGATCGGCATCATTTATGAAGCGCGCCCGAACGTGACGATCGATTGCGCGATTCTCTGTTTGAAGAGTGGTAACGCGGCGATCCTTCGCGGCGGCAAAGAAATTTTCCACACCAACACCGCGCTCGCGACCTTGATCACGCAGGCGCTTGAGCACGCGGGCATCCCCGGCGATGCGGTGCAGCTCATTCCCACGACCGATCGCGCGGCGCTCAATACGCTGCTCACGCTTGATCAATACGTGCACTGCATCATCCCGCGCGGTGGCGAGGGGCTCATCCGTTTTGTCGCCGAAAACGCGACCATTCCCGTCATCAAGCACTACAACGGCATCTGCTTCGTCTATCTCGACAAAGCCGCCGATCCCGCGCTCGCCGAGACGATCACCGTCAACGCCAAGGCGCAGCGCGTCTCCGTCTGCAACGCCGCCGAACAGCTCTTGGTTCATCGTGACGTGGCCGCGTCGCTCCTGCCGCGCGTGGCGCGTGCGCTTCGGGCGAAAAACGTCGAACTGCGCTGCGACATCGCGAGCGCGGCGATTCTCACGCACGAAAATATTCCCTCCACGCTCGCGACCGATGCGGATTATCGCACCGAGTTTCTCGATTACGTGATCGCCGTGCGCATCGTGGATTCGCTCGAGTCGGCCATCACCATCATCAATCGCGACAGCTCCGCACACAGCGATGCGATCGTGACGACGGATGAAACCGCGGCCCGCCGCTTCCAAGCCGGCGTCGATAGCGCGGCGGTGTTTTGGAACGCATCGACCCGTTTCAACGACGGTTTCGAGTTTGGTTTCGGCGCCGAGATCGGCATCAGCACGGATCGCCTCCACGCACGCGGGCCGATGGGTCTGCGCGAGCTGTGCACCTATAAATTCCTCGTCGATGGCACCGGTCAGGTGCGAGGTTGACGCACCGGGTGCGTAAGTCGCGCGCCCAAGGTGATTTTCCCGTATTGGACTCCCGAGAATTTTTCCTAAACAAGCTGCGCGAACAGGTGTCAGTGTTCATCATGGCCACGAGCAAACCACTCCCGATCATTCTGGCCGCGTGCCTGACGGCATCCGCTGTGGCACAAACGCCGGAACAAGCCCCCGAACAACCCCCGGCGTCGGAGCAATCGTCGACGACCACCACCACGACGCGCACGCGTGGCATTTCCCGCGAAGCCTCCGCCGCGCTCTCGGCCGCCTATCGTTATCAACCGCCGCCGCCCGAGCCGGAAGAAACCGATGAAGACTTGGACATGCGCGAAGTGGATCGTCCGCGCAACGAGATCATCCGACTGCCGCGTTATCTCGTCGAAGAGCAGCGTCCGCCCATTTTCTCCGAACAAAATCTCTACAACCGTCAGCAGCTCGAGAAGCTCGCCGCGCAGCGTTACCTCAGTGAATTCCACCGCAACATGCTGAGCCGCTACCGCATCGGTCGCGAAGACCAGGCCTTTGCGCAGTTGATGTATCAGGAGAATCAGCGTTTGCAGTCGCTCTCCACGTTTGGCCAGCAAGCCTCGCTCTACCGCGCGGCTGGCGATGAAGAAAAAGCCGACGCTGTGGAAGAGCAGGCGAACTCGAGTTTTGTGCGCCAGCCCGATGTCGGCACGACGCGCCTGCCCGGAGCACCTTTCGGAATCCAGCAACCGCGCTGAGTCTCGATCGCGGCGGCGTGTTCAGTTTTTTCGCCGTTTTTCCATCCCAAAATATCGCAACGGGCTGGTTTCAAACGATCGTGGGAAAACCTGCCGCCGTGCTTGCCGCGCGCGTGCCAGTGCTATTTACCCGTGGCCTCCGATGGAAACATTTCTGATCGAAGTGCCCGTGCCCTCAATGGGTGCAACCGTCAACGAACTCACGGTGATCGATATCGTGGTGCAACCCGGCATGACCGTGACCAAAGGTCAGAAGCTGGCGGAGCTCGAAAGCGATAAGTCGGTCTTCGAATTTGAATCGCCCTGCGCTGGCACCATCCGGGAGGTGATCGGCCGCGCGGGCGATATCCTGACGACCGGCGCGCCTTTCCTGCGCATCGAAACCGCCGACGCGTCGTTAAAACACCTCGAGGTCTCCGGCGCCACCGCCGCGGCCCACGCGCCCGTGGCTGCGCCCTCCGCGCCCGCTCCGATGAAAACCGCACCGACACCCGCTGCGCGTCCGGCTCCCGTGCATCGACCGGCCCCAGTGTCGGCTCCCGCGGCCAACGGACTTCTTTGGACGCCCCGCGCGACCAAACTCGCGCGAGAGGCGGGACTCGATCCGGCCACGATCACGGACATCGAAGCCACGGGCCCGGGCGGACGTGTTTCCGGCGACGATGTCGCGCGCTATTTGGAAACGCACAAAACCGCTCCCGCCGCCGCTCCGGCCGCGGCTGTTGGCGAAACGGCGGCTCCCGCGACCGAGACGGTTTGCATCGCAGGTGTCGGCTACGCGATTCCTTCGGGCATCCGCTCGAACAGCGAAATCTTGAAGGCCTTTCCGGATATGACGGAGGCCGAGGTCATCAAACTCACCGGCATCCGCGAACGTCGTTACGCGGTCGCCGGCGAGACCGCGACGAGCCTCGCGACGACGGCCGTGCGCCGGGCGCTCGCGCAGGCCAACATGGATGTCCAGGAAATCGACGGCATCATCATGGCCACGCTCATTCCCGATCAACCGGTGCCTGCGATGGCGAGCGCGCTGGCCAAGGAACTGGGCATCCCACGCGCGTTGGCGTTTGATCTCAACGCGGCCTGCTCCGGCTGGCTCTACGCGCTGGAAGTCGGTCGTGCGTTCATCCACGCGGGAACGGCGAAAAAACTGCTCGTGGTCACGGCCGAGTTGTTGTCGCGCATCACCAATCCGCGCGATCACGGCACGGCGTTTCTCTTTGGCGACGGCGCGGGCGCGGCGATTTTGACCGACGCTCCCGGCGGCCATCGTCTCGCGCGCATGGCGCTTTCGGGCGATGCGGATCAGTTTGCCGCGATCCAACGTCCGGGCGGCGGCGCCAACCGGCCGTTCCCCGACCCGCAAGGCAAGGACCAGGAGGATTTCTTCCTGCAGATGAATGGTGGCGCGGTGTTCAAGCACGCCGTCATCGCGTTTGCGGATCAGATCGAGGCGACCTTGAAACGCCACAACCTCAAGCCCGAGGACATCGCGTGGATCGTGCCGCATCAGGCCAACGAACGCATCCTGCGCGCGGTCGGAAAACGCGTGGGAATTCCTTACGAAAAGTTCGTCGTCACGATCGGCAAATACGGCAACACGTCGGCCGCGAGTGTCTCGATGGCGCTCGGCTGGGCGGCGGAAGAGCAGATCTTTAACGAAGGCGACAGGATCATCTTCTGCAGCGTCGGCGCCGGCCTGACCTTCGCGGGCGGTTTGCTTGTGTGGTGAGTGTTTTCTCGGCGGGAGGGGCGGAGGGCGGGCTGAGGAACAGAGGGCTCACGCAAAGGCGCGAAGGCGCAAAGAAAACTTATGACGGAAAACGAGGTGGCGAGGGAGGTTGTGGATGTGGCTTATCATATCCATGTGGAGCTGGGGCCGGGTTTGTTGGAATCGGTGTACGAGGCCGTGCTGGCATCCGAGCTGGCTGGTCGCGGTTTATCCGTGGTCAGACAGCAGGCGGTGAGGATTGAATTCAACGGATTGAATTCAACGGATTGATTTTCGACGAGGGATTCAGAGCGGATCTGGTCGTGGAGAACCTCGTGATTGTTGAGCTCAAGTCTGTAGAGCAACTTCACCCCGTGCATAAAAAGCAGCTGAAGACATATCTGAAATTGTCCGGCAAGCGGCTGGGGCTGCTGATCAATTTTTGATCGGCTCTATTTAAGGACGGCGTGTCCCGCGTGGTGTTGGGACTTCCCGAAGGTAAGCCGGAGTTTTCTCCGTAACGTTGCGGCTTCGCGGCTTTGCGTGCGACCAGTCTGAAGTTCGGAATTGCTCACCCAAAGGCGCCGAAGGCGCAAAGAAAGCCGGTGAAATTTAAGCCGTGAGTGCGGAGGCGACCGTGAGTGCGACGGGATTGGTTTCCCGCATGACCTCCAGTTAAGCCCTAACGTTGATAAGGGTTAAGGGGGCTTTCGCTATATACAATCGATTCCCCTCCGCAAAGAGCGATGAAGACGATAAGTGTTTTCATGCTGAACCCTTCTGTGCGGACGGAGCCGCTTTCCTAGCTGTGTGCAAAGAATGCGGTAGGGGAACTGCGCCGGGTTGTTAACGAGTATTAACCGCGTGGCGGTCTGTGAACTCGGGCGTCAGGTGTTTGAGCGATATCTTGATCGGGCGATCGACGGCCGTGGTGTAATTGACGATTCGCACTTGGGCTTCCAGACGCTCCTTTTCGAAAATACAATTCGTGCAGCGATGGACCGATTCGACGATCAGTATCGTGCCAGGCGTCAGGGTGTCGCGGGTGACGAGTTCCGGTCCTGACCAGGTGGGCGAGGTGGGGTGTATGGAATATAGATCGATGACCTTGCGATAGCCGGGTGGAAGATTCACGCCGGATAGATGCATGGGAACCTTGAGTGTATATTGAGCGCCGACGTATGCCGAGAACGCCTGCTCGTGGCTGACTTCCTGAAACCTGGCGGTTGTATTATACAGCCAGGCACGATTGCCAAAATGGCAACGAATGAAGCGACGGCTCCCGCGCGAAGGATATTCATGGTTTTAGACGTTACGCAGTGCCGCCATTCAAGACCGGGCTGCGACTCCCGTGGGGTTTGTTGACGAATAAAAGCCGGCGCTCAATCGCCGAGTTCGTGCGCGGTCACGCTGAGGGCGTAGGTGGCGGCGGTTTCGCAGCGGAGCACCAACGGGCCCAGCGTCGCAGGACGAAATCCGGCGCGGATGGCGGCTTCGACTTCGGCTGGACTAAAATCGCCTTCCGGGCCGATCAGCCAAGTCACACGGCGCAATCGACGACCGAGGGTGGCGCGGGCCTCGGCGAAAAGCGTTTTGAGCGGTTGGGCGCCGGGGTGAAGGCTCGCGATCAGGGCGAGATCCGGGGCGTTTGTGGTGCCAAGACTCGGCATCGAACCGCCCAGAAAGGTTTGGAGCGATTGCACGGGGGCAATCTCCGGAAGCCAGGGATTGCCGCACTGTTTGGCCGCTTCGAGCGCGACGGTGCGCCATTTGTCCGTCTTTTTGTCCTGACGTTCTCCATCGAGATGCACCTGCGTGCGTTCGCTTACAATGGGCACGATGCGTGCGGTGCCGATCTCCGTGGCTTTGCGAATGATCCCGTCCATGCCCGGGCCTTTGGGTAGCGCTTGGGCAAGGGTGATTTCATGGGCGAGGGGAGGAGCTTGGCGCGCGGTGCGCACGGTGAGCACGGCCGCGTTTTTGGCATGGGTGGTGAGTTCGCAGTCCCATTCGGTGCCCTTGCCGTCGAAAGCGACGACCGGATCGCCGCGGCGGGCGCGGTTGACGACCACGAGATGGTGCGATTCGCCGGGAGATAGGTGGAGAGTCGTCGGATTGATTTCGGGAGTCGGGCAATAAACGCGGAAGTCGGGCATGGGAGAGGCTGGCGAGCGCCGGAAACCGAAAACAGTAAGGGCGCTGGCCTCGTGAAAGACCAGCGCCCTTGCCGACTTTTAGAAACTACAAACTATGACTACCAAAAAGAACGGAGTAACTGACGCGGGGTAAGACGCAGCCTGGGGCACAGCGTTCAAAAAATTCCGGGATTTTTTCTGAAAAATCTGCGCCTCTCCGCGGCCTTCCTTGGCCGCAAGCCTTCTTCTTGCGTTACTCGTTGGTGCCCAGAGTCGGGGTCGAACCGACACTCCTTTCGGAACAAGATTTTGAGTCTAGCGCGTCTGCCAATTCCGCCATCTGGGCGCAACCGAACGAGAGCCGCCAACGTAGAAACGAAGGCCCGCGTGTAAACGGAAATTTTTGGGTCTCGTGCGGCTCAACCGCTCCGGGTGCCGTGATGCGGTCATCGCGGGGGCGTTGTCGGTGTGCTCGGGGACGGGCCGCCACATTACGGGCTTCCTCTTACGGGCTTTTCCGCGATTTTGTTCTCCAACCTCTTAGGTCGGTCTCCCGTCTGTCCCTCTCCCATCTTTTTGTCCTCATGAAGTCGTTTGTTGTACTCGTTTTTTCCGCACTGATGACGCTGGTGTCCGTGGCGCAGGGAGCGCTCACGGTCTCCGGTCTTCGCGTAGAGGACTTGGAAGCGCCATTCGGCGTGGATATCGCCCGGCCGCGGCTCGGCTGGAAACTCGCGTCCGATGTGCGCGGCGATCTGCAGACCGCGTATCAAGTGCTTGTCGCGTCCTCGGAGGAAATTTTGGCGCGCGACCAAGGTGATTTGTGGGACAGCGGTCGTGTGATTTCGGGCGACACTTTATTTATTCCGTATGCGGGCAAGCCGCTGAGCTCGTCCCAACGCGTCGTCTGGAAAGTGCGCGCGTGGGATGCCGCGGGAAATCCTTCGGCGTGGAGCGAGCCGGCGACGTGGATCATGGGCGTCCTTGGCGAAACAAAAAACGCCGGCTGGCAGCCGCAGGCGCGCTGGATCACCGACGCCGATTTGCTCACACGTACACGCACGGCGCTGGGTTTTAGTTCCGACGTCACGACCGATGAGAACGAAGTGAAATGGGTGCAGCTCGATCTCGGTCGCATGGTGAAGATCGACCGCGTGCGTCTCTACGCGTTGCGACACACCGTTCATGAACGCTTCGGTTATCCGCGTCGGTTCAAAGTCGAGGTCGCCAACAACGGCGCGATGCTCGCCGCCACGGTTCTCGCCGATTTCACGAAGGAAGATTACAACCCGTGGCTCACACGCACCGACATCGCTGCGCCGGAGGGCGGCGTGATGGGACGTTTCTTGCGCGTCACCGCGACCAAACTCCGCGCGTTCGACGATTTCGCCTGTTTTGCGCTCAGCCAGATCGAGGTGTTGTCGGACGGAAAAAATATCGCGCCCGGCTCGAAGGTCACCGCGAGTGATTCGCGTGAAGGCGGATTGTGGTCATCCGCGGCCGTCGTCGATGGGCTCGGGCTTCCCGGCGCCAATCCGCGCGCGAACGACGCGATTTTGCTGCGCCGCGAATTCACCGTGAAGCCAGGCCTGCGTCGCGCGATTTTTCATGTGTCGGGACTCGGCCACTACACGCTTTCCGTGAACGGCGCGTCGGCCACGAATCGTCTGCTCACGCCTGGTTGGACGGAGCCTTCTCAAACCGTCCTCTACGACACGTACGATCTCACGGAGAAACTTCAGTCCGGCGCCAACGCGCTCGGACTCACGCTCGCGGGAGGCATGTACAACGTGCAGGAAAGCAAAGGCCGTTACGTGAAATTCGCATCGGCGTTTCGTCCCCTCGTGGCCTTTGGTCAACTGCGACTTGAATACGAGGATGGCTCGGTCGAATTCGTCGCGACCGATCCTCAGTGGAAAGTCGGGAAAGGCCCGCTGACATTTTCCAATGTATATGGCGGTGAAGACTACGATGCGCGCCGCGAAATCGCGGGATGGGATCGCGCGGGCTTCGACGATGCCGGCTGGACGCCCGCCGCGGAAGCGCCCGCGCCCAACGGCACGCTGCGCGGCGCCACGCAGGCATCGCCGGCGTTTGCGCAATTCGAATCGTTTCAGCCTGTATCCATAAAAGAACTACGTCCGGGCGTGTTGATCTACGACTTCGGGCAGAACGCCGCGATGATGCCGCGTCTCAAAGTTCGCGGTGCGGCGGGCACGATCGTGCGGCTCACACCGTCGGAATTGTTGCGCGCCGATGGTTCGCTCGATCGCGGCTCGAGCGCGCATGGCGGAGTGCCGTCTTATTGGCAATACACGCTGCGCGGCGACGCCGAGGGCGAAGACTATTTCCCGCGCTTTTTCTATCACGGTTCACGCTATGTGCAGGTGGAGTTGTTGCCTGCGGAACATGTCGAGGAGGGCCCGCGTCCGGAGATTCTTTCGCTCGAATCGGTGGTGGTGCATTCGGACTCCGCGGCGGCGGGCGACTTCGAATCGTCGAGCGCGTTGTTGAACCGCATCCGCACGCTCGTGCGTTGGGCGCAGCGCAGCAACATGGCGCATGTGTTTACCGATTGCCCGCATCGCGAGCGGCTCGGCTGGCTCGAGCAGTATCATCTCAACGGACCGTCGCTGCGTTATCAGTGGGACGTCGCGCAGCTCTATCGGAAGACTTTCCAAGACATGGCGGATTCGCAGACGCTGCGCGGACTCGTGCCAAGCATATCGCCGGAGTACATCAAATTCGAAGGTGGCTTCCGCGATTCGCCGGAGTGGGGCGGTTCGGTGGTGCTCGCGGCTTGGCAGCATTACGTGTTTACGGGTGATGATACGTTGTTGCGTCGTCACTACGATACGATGAAGCGCTATGTCGCTTATCTCGGCACGCAGGCGAAAGGTCATCTGCTCTCGCACGGTCTCGGCGATTGGTACGATCAAGGTCCCGCGCGCCCCGGAAACGCGCAACTTACGCCGGTGTCGCTCGTCGCCACGGCTCATTATTTCGAGATCACGCGCACCTTGGGTCGCATCGCGGCGCATCTGGAAAAAACGGACGACGCGCAAAAATACGCGACGCAAGCGGCCGCGATCGCGGAAGCGTTTAACCGCGAGTTTTTCGATGCCTCGCGTCCGACGTATTCGACCGGCTCGCAGACCGCGCTTGCGCTGCCACTCGTGCTCGGACTCGTGCCGGAGGAACATCGCGCGGCGATCCTCGAAGCGCTTGTATCCGAAATTCAAGGACGCGGCTACGCGGTCACCGCGGGCGATGTGGGTTATCGTTACGTGATCCGTGCGCTCGCGGATGCCGGTCGCTCCGACGTGTTGCTTGCGATGGCTCTGCAGAGTGAAAAACCGGGCTACGCTTACCAACTTGATCGCGGCGCGACGAGTCTTATCGAGGCGTGGGACGCCAACCGGCACGCGTCGCAAAATCACTTCATGCTCGGCCAGGTGATCGAGTGGTTGTTCCACGATCTCGCCGGCATCCAGCCGGATGTCACCGCGCCAGGATTCAAGCGTTTCGTCATCAAACCAGCGCTCGTGAATGGTCTCAATTGGGTGCGCGCGAATCACGAAACGCCGTACGGCCGCATCGAATCGAAGTGGCAGCGCGAAGGCAGTATCCTGTTGCTCGATTTGACGGTGCCCGTGGGGACGACGGCGCGCGTGCATCTGCCGCTGCCGCGAGGTGATCTTGCCGCGATTCAGGACAACGGCCGTCCCGTGTCGCACCTCGACGACATCAAGCACGTGAGCACGGTCGACGGCGTCGCTGTTCTCGAACTTGGCTCCGGCGAGTATCGCTTCAGCGCTCCGCTGAAATGAAACCTAGCGCATATCAGTCAGGTCGTCGGCGTCGAACGGGCCAGTCGGGAGCGCCGGCCGCTAGGCCGGTAATCCTTAGTTTGCCGACGGTCCGGCTGTTTCATTCAGCGGCCACAGGTTTATTTGAAATGCTCTAGCCGACGAACTCCCCAGGTGAAGCACCCGACGATCGCGCGCTCCACCTTGTCGTCAGCGATCGTTGGCGCATGACTGTCCGGAGATGACCGGGCGCGCTTCGAACACGGTCGATGGTTTCTCTTTTTCTCTTCATGAACCCCTGCACGCCTCACTGGTTTTCGTTCGCCGCGCTCATGAGTTTGACGGCTTTTCCGTACGTGTCGTTTGCCGCCGATCCCACGGCGCCTGCGGCTGCGCAAGCCGATGATTTTCCGCCCACGGTGGTTCACTCGCCCGGCGCGCCGGCGGCATCACCGAATCGCGCGTCTGAAATCGAACGTCCGCTGCGCTATCGTCCGGAGAATGGTGACTTCGTGATCGATAACGGCACCGCGCGCTTCAACCGTCCCCTCTACGGTTATCAAACCGCCTTCCGCATCGAGGCGGGCGACCGTCCGGAGTTTGGCCTGGCCACGCCGCGCAAGGGCGGAGTGCTGCGTATTGGAATTTCCACTACACAAGGCCGGCGCTGGCTTACAGATGCCGCGCACGTACGCGCGCGCTATCGTCCGGGCTCGATGGTGTATGAAGTGCGTGACGCGTTGCTTGGCGAGGCGACGCTGTCGGTGGCCGTGTTGCCGACGAAAGACGCCGAAGGGCTCGTGTTGCGCGCGGAGTTGTCCGGTGAAACCACGGCGCCGGTGGAGCTCGTTTTCCTGTTTGGCGGCGCGAGCAATGAGGCCATCAACAATCGCAACGGCGACATCATGGGCGGCCGCGATAATGCCGAGAAGTGGGAGTTGCTGCCCGCGGATTGTGCGGGGCAGACGGTGACCGCTTCCGAGGCGCGTTTCGAATTGCACGGGAAAGCAGGAGTTTTCGCCGGCACTTTGTCCGCAGGCGAATGGTCGGTCGGTGATGCAACCACGGCAGCACGGCTCAACGACGCACTGACTTCGGTGGCGACCGATGCGCATCCGATCGCGATCGGGCGCACGCCGTTGACGGCGGGGACGCCGGTGTTTCTCGCGTTGCAACGAAGCGCACAAAGCACGCCGGTCGCGAGAACGCCGTTGAAGTTGAAGGAGGTTTTTGCCGCCGCGGAAGCTTATCGCCGCGATGTCGTGAATCGTGTGGTGGTGAACACGCCGGACGAGTTCGTGAATGCGATGCCTGCCGCGATGGCGATTTCGGGCGATGCGCTTTGGGCGCAGTCGACGGTGATGCACGGCAACAACGCCTGGCGCATGCCGTTGCTCGGTTGGCGCGGACAATACGTGCTCAACAGTTTCGGCTGGCATGACCGGGCGCGTGAACATTTCCGCCTATGGATCTCGCGGCAAAACACCGATCCGACGAGCATCCCGCCCGCGCCGCGCGCCGATCCGGAAAAAAATCTCGCGACGGATGATTGGAGATCGCTGCACAGCTTTGGCGGCATTCCGGCGCGTCACTACGATATGAGCCTCGGCTTCGTCGATGCGCTGCTGCGCCATATCGAGTGGACCGGTGATCGCGAATTTGCGCGCGAGATCTGGCCATTTCTCACGCGGCATCTCGCGTGGGAAAAGCGCAACTTCGACCGCGGCGGACTCTACGAAGCGTACGCGGCGATTTGGGCGAGCGATGGCCTCACGTATAATGGCGGCGGCGCGGCGCATTCGACCGCGTACAATTATCTCCACAACACGCTCGCGGCGCGCATCGCGCGGTGGATCGGCGAAGATTCCACGCCGTACGAAACCGAAGCGAAGCGCATCCACGAAGCGATGCAGCGCGAGTTGTGGTTGGAGGATCGCGGTTGGTATGCGGAGTATCGCGAGTACCAAGGACTCAAACGCGCGCATCCCGCGGCGGCATTGTGGACGGTTTACCATACCATCGATTCGCGTGTGCCCGATCCGTTTCAAGCGTATCGAACGCTTCGATACGTGGACACGCATCTTGCGCGCATTCCCGTGCGTGGACCTGGCGTGCCGAAAGGCGACTGGTTCACGGTTCCGTCGACAAACTGGGTGCCGTACGAATGGAGCCTGAATAATGTTTACCTCGGCGAAACCGGTCACACCGCGCTCGCCTACTGGCAGGGCGGTCGTGCGGACGTCGCGTGGCGTTTGTGGAAAGGCACGCTGCTCGACTCGATGTTTATGGGGCTCAACCCCGGCAGCATGCCGAATCTCTCGCAGTACGATGTTTATCGCCGTGAGACGTATCGTGACTTCGGAGATTCCACCGGCGTCACCGCGCGCAGTCTCGTGGAAGGTTTGTTTGGCATCGCGGCGGATGGCATCGACGGCGAGCTCCGCATCACGCCGGGGTATCCCGCCGATTGGGAACATGCATCGATCCGCACGCCGGACATCGAGTATGCCTTCAAGCGCGAAGGACGTCGCGACACGTACACGATTGAATGGAAGCGCTCGGATTCGCTCGCGCTGCGTCTGCGTGTACCGGCGATTTCCTCGCGGGTTGAATCAGTTGAAGTGAATGGAAAACCGGCGACCTGGAAAAGCGATGGCTCCGCGATCGGCAGGCCCCGGCTTATCGTGGAAGGCCCTGCGGCCGCACGCAGTGAAGTTGTGATCCGCTGGAGCGGAGATGCGATCGCTCCCGAGCCGGAATCCGAAAGCGTCGGCGTGCCTGCGAACTTCGAACAAGTGCGACGCGGCGATTTCGGTTGGTGGCGCCCTGTGGCGCCGGCGCCGGCCGAGAAAACGGTGTATTCATTCACCCAATACACGGCTCCGGAAGGCGCACGTTTCGAGCCGGTCAATCTCGACGGCCTGTTCAACGACAAGATCACCCAGATCTTCCGGAACGAGTATCTCTCGCCGCGTTCGCCGCATGTTTCGTTGAGCATGCCGAAACAGGGCATCGGCAGCTGGTCGGCTTTCAGCCAAATGGCGGAGATCGACGACAGCGGCCTGCGACGTCTGGCGGCGGAGAATGGCGGAACCATTCGCCTGCCTTCAGGTGTGCCCGTGCATACGCCGCCGGCGGAGACGGCGAAGAATACGGCGTTCGTATCTTACTGGGATAATTATCCGACCGAACTTTCGGCGCCGCTGTCCGGTCGCGCACGCAACGTGATTTTGCTCGTGGCCGGTTCGACTACGCCGATGCACTCGCACATCGATAATGGTGAAGTCGTGGTGTCGTATGCAGACGGCTCGACCGCGCGGCTCGCGCTTCACAATCCGACCACATGGTGGCCGATCGAGCAGGATTATATGATCGACGATTATGCGTTTAGACGCGAAGCGCCGGTTCCGCTGCGGGTCGAATTAAAGACCGGTCGCATGTATGTGCCGAGTGGATACGGCCCGACTGCGGGTGGTGCAGCGACGGCGCTTTCTTTGCCGCTCGATCCGAACAAGGAACTGCGCTCGCTGACGATTCGCGCGCTCTCCACCGAGGTCGTGATCGGCCTGCTCGGTGCGACACTGATACGTTAAGAGTCGAAAAAATGCGGGACGCTTGATGCGGATCAAGTGTCTCGCGGCGGATGTTTGCGCAGGAGGGTGTAGCGGGCGTGTGCTCGCTGCATGCAAACGTCCGAACCACTGGTTTACTCATGCTCCGGCGCCTCAAGCGCGGCGCAAATGGCGAACCATCTCGCCATCCGTATGGATCGACTCGGCGCGGCCGAGATGTCCTGCATCGCGGGTGTCGGTGGCGACGTTGCTCCGCTCGTGCGGGTGGCAAAGTCGGGGCGTCCGATTGTTGCGCTCGACGGTTGCGCGTTGAAATGCGCGCTGCACATCTTGAAGCGGCATCAGATCGAGCCGACCGTGCATTTTCTGCTCACCGATTATGGCGTGAAAAAACGGGCGCGGACGGACTATTCGCCGGAAGAAGCGGAAGGTGTTTTGAAACAGCTTCTCGCCGATCGGCGTTTTCCGCGCGCGTCGAAAACCGCCGTAGCAGGCGACGTTTTGGTGTGCTGATTAGCCTGACGGTAAGAGCGCGACCAACGACAGTTGCTCGTGCGGGTGCTCGCGCCATCGTGAGGGATCTTTGCTCCTCGCATGGTTTCCACGAAAAAAATCCTTCGCGGGTTAATCGGCTGTTGTTGGTGCCTCGCGTCCACGTTGTGGGCGCAGAACCATGCGTTTGTGTTTGGCGAGGCCGCTTCCGAAGAAGAGGCCGTCCGGGTGAGCGCGCCGATACTCTATGACGCGGAACGCGGCTTCGGATTTGAGCCTGCCGCGACGCCGCGTGCGGACGGCGGTGCTCTCGGCGTGCTTCGCGAAGGGCATCCGTTTTATTTTTCCACGCGAGTTCCCGAAGGAAATTACCGCGTGCGTGCCGTGCTGCGGGGCGGGCAGCGGCCGGGAAACGTGACGGTGCGCGCGGAGCTGAGGCGTTTGATGATCGAGAATCAAAGCCTCACGCCGGGAGAGCAGCGCACTGTGGAATTTGTAGTGAATACGCGCCGGCCGGAAATCACGGGAGGCCCGGTAGTGCGTTTGAAACCGCGCGAGAAAGCCGAAGAGGCCTGGGCGTGGGACGATAAACTCACGCTGGAATTTGCGGGTGAAAACGCCGCGCTGACGGAATTGAGTATACAACCCGTGGATACGATTTCGGTCGTTTATCTGCTCGGAGATTCGACGGTCGCCGATCAGCCACGTGAACCGTACGCGAGCTGGGGACAGATGCTGACGCGCTTTTTTGCACCGAGTGTGGTGGTGGCGAATCACGCGGAATCCGGCGAATCGCTCGACAGCTCCAAATCGGCGCAGCGTTTGGCCAAGGTGACGAGTCTGCTACGTCCCGGCGATTGGGTGCTCGTGCAGTTTGGCCACAACGATCAGAAAGGCGTCACCGCCGAAGCGTTTGGCGCGACGCTGCGCGAGTACGTCGCGGCGATACGCGAGAAAGGCGCGCGGCCGGTGATCATAACGTCGATGCATCGGCGCCACTTCGACGAATCGGGCAGGGTGGTGGACACGCATCGCGATTTTCCGCCGACGGCCCGCGCGGTTGCGGCGGAATTGTCGGTGCCGTTGATCGATCTGCATGCAATGAGCGCGCCTTTGTACGAAGCGCTTGGGCCCGAGCGCTCCGGCCTCGCGTTTAAGGAAGGCGATCGCACGCATCACAATGCCTACGGCGCGTACCAACTGGCCAAGTGCGTGGCGGAAGGCATTCGCCAATCGCTGCCCGAACTGGCCGCACATTTGAGTCCTGATTTTTCCGGCTACAATCCCGCGACGCCGGATGATCCTGATGCGTTCTTTCTGCCGGCAAGCCCGGGCGGTATCGGCGCAAAACCCGATGGAAGCTGAGCGCGTTTTGCTTATTCAATCTGACTGAAATCTTTGCCCTTTCCGCGGCACCATCTCCCTTGGATGGTGCCGTTTCACCCCGCTACGTCATGAAACCTGTTTTTGCTTTGATCGTGTCCCTGTTTTCCCTCGCGTCTTTGCGCGCGACCACGCCGGAAAAGGCGTATCTGTTTACTTACTTCACCGGCAACGGCGCGAGCGGACTGCACCTCGCGTGGAGCGTCGATGGGTTGAAATGGGAAACGATCGGCGGTGGGAAAAGTTTTCTGACGCCGCAGGTCGGCAACGCGAAGCTCATGCGCGATCCGTGTGTCGCGCTCGGCCCCGATGGACGCTATCACATGGTGTGGACCTCGGGCTGGTGGGAAAACAACATCGGATACGCGTCCACGACCGATTTCATCACATGGTCGGAACAGCAGGAGATCCCGGTGATGGCGCATGAACCCGCGGTGCGCAACACATGGGCGCCGGAGTTGATCTGGGATAAAAAACGCGAGCAGTTCCTGATCTTCTGGGCGTCGACGATTCCGGGGAAATTTGCCGAGACTGCGGGCGCGTCGGAGGACGATCTCAATCATCGCATGTACGCCACGACGACCAGGGACTGGAAGGCGTTCACGCCGACCAAGCTTTGGTACGATCCGGGTTTTTCCGTGATCGATGCGACGATCATTCCGGTCGGCGACGGTTATCGCATGGTGGTCAAAGATGAGACAAAGAACCCGGTGAAAAAACATCTGCTCCATGCGGCCTCCGATGACGTGGAAGGTCCGTGGAGCGCGCTCAGTGCGCCCTTTACCCGCGATTGGGTCGAAGGTCCGACCGTGCTGAAAGTCGGCGAGGATTATCTGATCTACTACGACGTGTATCGAGAAAAGCACTACGGTTCGCTGCGCACACGGGACTGGACTACCTTTGAAGACATCACCGACCGCATCGCTTTCCCGCAAGGCACTCGGCACGGCACGGCGATCGAAGTGCCGTATGCGGTAATCGAACGACTGCTGACAGAGTGATCCGAGATCGGGACAGGATTACAGGATGAACAGGAAACGCCTCCGCCGAATCTATCCTGTCGCTTCTGTTGATCCTGTCCCCATTCTGATGCTCTTGTCGCGGATGGCACAGCCGATGACCCTCCCCGTGAGTTCCTCCTGCTCCTGTAAGTCTCGTTACCCTGTCCAAAACTAAAATCCCATGAAACGCCTCCTGGCTCTCTGCCTCGTCCTTGGACTTTCTCTACCTGTCTTTTCGCAAGCTCCCCGATCTCTATGGGAGGATGAAACGAAACTCCATGCGGGCACGGAAGCGCCGGCGGCGAGCTTCACGCGTTTTCCTGATGCGGAATCGGCGCGTGGTTTTCGTCGCGAAACGTCGCCGCTTGTCCGCTCGCTCAATGGCACGTGGAAATATCATTGGGTGCAGCACCCGAGCGCGCGTATCCAAGATTTCCATACGCCCGGTTTTGACGACAGCGCATGGACGACCATTCCCGTTCCTTCCAACGTCGAGATCGAGGGACATGGCGCGCCGATTTTCTCCAATATCGATTATCCGTGGAAGGAAGTCGCTCCGCCCGTCATTGCGGGCGACTACAATCCTGTTTCCTCGTACCGTCGCACGTTCACGGTTCCCGCAGAATGGGCGGGTAAAGAGATCTATCTCACCTTCGAAGGCGTTAACTCGTTCTTCACCGCGTGGCTCAACGGTCACGAGCTGGGGTTCAGTAAAGACAGCCGCACCGCCGCGACCTTCCGGGTCACACCGCACTTGAGACCCGGCGAAAATCTGCTCGCGGTGGAAGTCCTCCGTTGGTGCGACGGTTCGTATTTGGAGGATCAAGATTTCTGGCGCCTCAGCGGCATCTTCCGCGACGTGACGCTGTGGTGCGCCGATCCGGTGCACATTCGTGATTTCACGGTGCGCACGACGCTCGACGGCGATTATCGCGACGCGGTCTTTTCGCTTTCGGCCGACGTGAGAAACACGCGCGATCGTTCCGCGCCCGTCAAAGTCTCCGCGCGCTTGCGCGAGCCCGCCGGCCGCGAGGTGTTTGTCGCCGAGGCTTCGGCCACGGCGACTGCCGGCGAGCCCGCCCGCGTGCTCATCGAGAAAGCCGTGACGAATCCTCTGAAGTGGTCCGCGGAAACACCGCATCTGTACTCGTTGGAGATCACGTTGCTCGATGCGAACGATCGCGTGATCGAAGTCATTCCGTGGCGCGTGGGTTTTCGTTCGAGCGAAACGAAGAACGGTCAGTTCCTCATCAACGGAAAGCCCGTGCTGATCCGCGGTGTGAATCGCCACGAATGGGAGTGTGACACCGGCCAGGTCGTCACGCGCGAAGGCATGATCGCCGACATCCTCACGATGAAGCGCTTCAACCTGAATGCCGTGCGCAACTCGCATTATCCCAACACGCCTGAGTGGTACGCGCTCTGCGACGAGTACGGTCTCTACGTGGTGGACGAGGCCAATATCGAAGCGCACGCGCAGATGGACTTTGCGCGCGCGAAGGATGCGACGCCACTGGCGGACATGCCGTCGTGGATTCCTGCGCATCTCGACCGCACGATCCGCATGTACGAACGCTCTAAAAATCACGCGAGCGTCGTCATCTGGTCGCTCGGCAACGAAGCGCATTTCGGCGAGGCGTTTCGCCAGACATATCGCTGGCTCAAGGACCACGATCCGTCGCGTCCCGTTCAATTCGAAGCGCACACGAGCGGCGAAGTGACCGACATCATTTGCCCGATGTATCCGAGCCCGCAGTCGGTCATCAATTACTCCGCGCAGCCGCGCGAAAAGCCCTTCATCATGTGCGAATACGCGCACGTGATGGGGAACAGCGGTGGCGACACGTGGGCGTATTGGAAACCGATCTACGAGGGCGCGCCGTACCTGCAGGGCGGTTTCATCTGGGATTGGAAAGAGCAAGGACTGCGACTGCCCGTGCCGCCGGGCCGCACGTTCGCGAAGTATGAAACGACAAAATCGTTCCCGCTCGATCCGGAGCTCGGCACGTTCTTCGGCGACGGCGATCTCTTCGATCCCGAACGAAAACGCACCGATGCCGGTTCGCCCGGCGATGGCCTCGTGAATCCCGACGGCACACCGCAACCGGAAATGGCCGAGATCAAAAAGATCTATCAGCCGATCCAGATGCGCGCCCGCGATCTCACGAATGCCGAGATCGAGCTCACCAACTGGTACGATTTTCTCTCCGCTGAAGATTGGCTGGTCGCGGACTGGCGCCTCGTCGCGGACGGCGAAACGCTTCAGCAAGGCGCGCTCAAAAACTTCACGCTCGCTCCGCGCGAAAAGAAGATCCTCGCGCTCCCGCTGCGTTCGTTCGACCCCGCGCCGGCGACCGAGTATTTTGTGGAAGTTCGTTTCTCGCTGAAACACGACACGCCTTGGGCCGAAGCCGGTCACGAGATCGCGTGGGAGCAGTTTAAACTTCCTGCAACTTCCAGCGCGCAGCGTCCGCGTCCGCCCGCGCCGCCGGCTTTGACGCTCGTGGATTCCGCGAAAAAAATCGTCCTCACCGGGCCGATCTTTTCCGCGGCGATCGATCGCGCGACAGGTTTGCTCGCCTCGCTCAAGACCGGAGAACTCGAGATGATCGAGTCGCCGCTCACGCCGCATTTCTGGCGCGCGCCGGTGGACAATGATCGCGGCAATCGCATGTGGAGCACGAACATCGTGAACCGCTGGAATCCGCCGCCGGGACTCTGGCGTCACGCGCACGAGACTTGGAAACTTCAATCGCTCGAAGTCACTCAGCCGGACGCAGGACGCGTCATCATCGTGACCTGGGGCTCGATCACGTTGCATCCGTCGCTGGTCGCCAAACAGCGCATCACGTACACGGTGCTCGGCTCGGGCGACATCCTGATCGAGACGCAGTTGCTTCCCGCACCCGCGCGCAATTCGCCGGAGCTTCCGCGCTTTGGCACGCAAATGATCATTCGCGAAGGCTTCGATCAACTCACGTGGTTTGGCAAAGGTCCGCAGGAAACGTATTGGGATCGTCAGGATGCGCGCGTCGGCCTCTACCGCGGCACCGTGGCGGAGCAGTATTTTCCGTACATGCGTCCGCAGGAAACCGGTAATAAAGAAGCGGTGCGCTGGCTCGCGCTGACGGATAAAAACGGACGCGGTTTGCTCGCGGTCGGCCAACCCTTGCTCAGCGCCAACGCCACACATCCGCAGACCGAAGATCTGTTCTCCGCGACGCAGGAAGAGCCGTTTTATCAGTTCCAAATTCCCGATCGGAAAACGATCACGCTGAACCTCGATCTCAAGCAGCGCGGTCTCGGTGGCGACACCTCGTGGGGCGCTTTGCCGCACGAAGAGTTTCGTCTCAATCCGTGGCCGATGTTGCTGCGTTATCGTCTCCGCGTGCTCACCGGCGGCGAAGATCCCGTCGCGCTCGCGAAACAACACGTCGAGTGATTCTGCATTGGGAGCGACGGCCGCTGGCCGGCTGCTGTTTTGGATGTCAGCGAGTCGCCGGCGCTCCCGAGTTTGCTTCATCAGCCCTAAAAAAATCCCCGCATGAACTTCCGAAACATCTTGGTCGCATTCGCGTCGTTTCTCTCGCTGGCACTGTCGGTGTCTGCTTCGACGCTTTGGTTCGATGCGCCGGCCCGTCACTTCACCGAGTCGAGTCCGCTCGGAAACGGCCGGTTAGGCGCGATGGTATTCGGCGGAGTGGAGGAGGAGCGCATCGTCCTCAACGAAACCGGCATGTGGTCCGGTTCGCCGCAGGATGCCGACCGGCGCGACGCCGCGAAAGCGCTCCCGGAGATTCGTCGGTTGTTGCTCGAAGGAAAAAATCTCGAAGCCGAGGCGTTGGTGGCGGCGAATTTCACCTGCGCCGGCAAAGGCTCGGGTTTTGGCAAAGGCGCGAACGTGCCTTATGGCTCATATCAAGTGTTGGCGGACTTGCTGATCGCGTTGCCCGAAGCCTCGGACGAAATGTATCCAGTCAGCCACTACCGCCGCGAACTCGATCTGCGCACGGCGACTTCGGTCATGACGTACGAACGCAATGGCATTCGCTTTACACGCGAAGCGTTTGTGTCGGCGCCGGATGAAGCGGTGATCATCCGGCTGCGCGCGGATCGCCCGGGCGTGATCACGGCGGCGTTCCGTCTTACTCGACCGGAAAACGCGCGCGTCGAAGCCGACGGGCGCGATGGATTGCACCTCTTTGGACAGTTGCCGGACGGATTCGGCGGCACGGCGGGCGTGAAATTTTCGACGCGACTGCGCGTGCTCCCCGTTGGCGGAACCATTGATGTGAACGACACCGAAGTGCGCGTAAACGGCGCGGACGAAGTGCTCGCGATCGTGACGGCGGCGACGGACATCAAGACCTTTGCCGGTCGTCGCGTGGAGGATGCCGCGCGCACGTCGCAGGCGGATATGGATCGAGTCGTGCCGCAATCGTACGACACGCTGTGGTTCGCCCACACCGCCGATTATCAACGCTACTTTCAGCGCGTGATGCTTTCGCTCGGTGGTGGCGATGCGGAAGCCGCCGCGAAACCGACGCCCGAGCGCCTGCGTGCGTTTGCCGAAGGCGCCAACGATCCGGCGTTGATCGCGCTCTATTTCGATTTTGGCCGCTATCTGTTGATCTCGTCGTCTCGTCCCGGCGGTTTGCCGGCGAATCTGCAGGGGCTCTGGGCCGATGGTGTGCAGACGCCCTGGAACGGCGACTGGCACCTCAACATCAACATCCAGATGAACTACTGGCCGGCGGAGATTTGTAATCTCTCCGAACTCACAGAGCCGCTTTTTGCGTTTATCCATTCGTTGCGCGAGCCCGGCGCGAAAACCGCGAAAGCCTATTACAACGCGCGCGGCTGGGTGGCGCATGTGCTCGGAAATCCCTGGGGATTCACGTCGCCGGGCGAAGGCGCCAATTGGGGCGCGACGACCACCGGCTCGGCCTGGCTCTGCCATCATTTGTGGGAGCACTATCTTTTCACCGGCGATCGCGAGTTCTTGAAGCGCGCGTATCCTGTGCTGCGCGAGTCGTCGCAGTTTTACCTCGATATGCTGATCGAGGAGCCGAAACAAAAATGGCTCGTCACCGCGCCCTCGAATTCGCCGGAGAACGCGTTTGTCACCGCTGACGGCAAGAGCGCGCACATCACGCTCGGCGCGACGATGGACATGCAGTTGCTGCGTTTCCTCTTTGGCGCGACGGCGACGTCGGCGCGTATCCTCGGCGTGGATACGGAGCTGCGCGACGAGTTGGAGAAAACCATCGGCCGGCTCGTGCCGACACGCATCGGCAGCGATGGGCGCGTGATGGAATGGATCGAAGAGTATCCGGAGGCTGATCCGCAGCATCGTCACATTTCTCATCTGTGGGGGCTTTATCCGGGCGATGAAATTTCTCCGGACAAAACCCCCGCGCTCGCCGCTGCTTCGCGCAAGACGCTCGATGTGCGCGGCGACGCCGGCACAGGCTGGTGCATCGCGCACAAACTCAATCTCTGGGCACGCCTCGGCGACGGCGATCGCGCACTGACGTTGATCCGCTCGCTGCTCAAGCCGGCGAGCGCCGTCCAAGGCATCAGCACCAAGGGCGGCGGCACTTATCCGAATCTCTTCGACGCGCACCCGCCTTTCCAGATCGACGGAAATTTCGGCGGCGCGGCTGGCATCGCGGAGATGTTGTTGCAAAGTTCCGCGGAAGCGGAGGACGGCGCGTGGGCGGAGATTCGTTTGCTGCCGGCATTGCCGTCGTCGTGGCGCGAAGGTTCGGTGAGCGGTCTGCGTGCGCGCGGTGGTTTTGAAGTCGATCTCGCGTGGAGCGAAGGCCGGCTCATGTCGGCGACGATCCGCAGTCTCGCCGGACGTCCTCTACGCGTGCGTCTCGGTGATGCGACGGTGGAGTTGCCACAGTTCGGAGTGGCCGAGCAACGCGTGCTCGACGGCGCGTTGAAGGTCACTCGCTGAACCCGCCTCACGTGAGCGCCGCCGCTATCCGGCTTATCGGAAACTGCCGGCGGGCCGCCGGCGCTTCCAGTCGCTGGCTTTTTCGTTAAATTGCATGCTTTAAGCTCGGCAATCCACGCAAGCGACGCATGAGCATAGGGCCATGCGCATCCACTTACCCCTTCGCTGCACGGCGTCCGCCTGGTTGGCGGTCGCGCTTTTTTTGTCTCCGGTTGTTCATGGCTGGGCACAGTCTGAAGCACAGCCTGTCGCTCCCAGGGCTGTATCCAAATTTTCGGGACGCGAGCGACTGTCCTTCAATGACGGCTGGCGCTTTCATCGCGGCGATGCGCCGGATGCAAACGGCGCGCTCGATTACGAGAAACTCAAGCCTTGGGTGCTCGCGACGGGCGTGGATTTGATCAATGCCGGCGTGAAAAAACCGGTGCGGCCCGAAGGCAATCCGGGCGCTGAGGTTTCGTTTGTGCGTGCGGACTTCGATGATGCCGCGTGGAAATCGGTGCGCCTGCCGCACGATTGGGCGGTCGAAGGACCGTTTGATTTGGAGCTGCCAGGCGATACCGGCAAGCTGCCGTGGCAAGGTGTGGGCTGGTATCGAAAAACCTTCACCGTGCCGGCTACCGACGCGGGCCGTCGCGTGTTTTTGGATATCGATGGCGCGATGGCGTATTCGACGGTCTGGCTCAACGGACATCTGGTGGGCGGCTGGCCCTATGGTTACACGTCTTACCGGCTCGATCTGACGCCGTATCTAAAAATTGGGGACAGCAACACGCTGGCGATCCGACTCGATAATCCGCCTGAGTCGTCGCGTTGGTATCCAGGCAGTGGACTTTATCGCAATGTCTGGCTCGTGAAAACCGATCCCGTGCACGTGGTGAAGGACGGCGTTTATATCACCACGCCGCGCGTCACGGCCGAAGCCGCGGAAGTGACTGTGCAGGTCGAATTGCGCAATCTTTCGGAAAACAAACTCCGGGTCGGCGTCGGTTCCCGTATCCACGAACTGGATGCGCAAGGACGTCCGGCGGCGCTGGTCGCGGAGTCGGAAGTGATGGAAGTGGAGATCGATCCGAAACGCGCGCGCGATGCCCTGCGCAGCAACCGGCTGGTGATTGCGAATCCGCAGTTGTGGCGCTTGGACGATCCGCGGCGTTATATCGCGGTGACCGAGCTGCGCGTCGACGGACACGTGGTCGATCGCGTGGAAACGCCCTTTGGTGTTCGCACGATCGCGTGGGATCCGGATCGCGGTTTTCTTCTCAATGGCGAACACGTTTACCTCAAGGGCGTGTGCATGCACCACGACCTCGGCGCGCTCGGTGCCGCGGTGAATGTGCGCGCGACGGAGCGCCAGCTAGAGATCCTGCGTGAGATCGGCGTGAATGCCATTCGCTGCAGTCATAATCCCTCGTCGCCCGAGTTGCTCGAGCTGTGCGATCGCATGGGCTTTCTCGTGATGGCGGAAAGCTTCGATGCGTGGCGCCGCGGAAAAAAATGGCCGGCGCACATTCCGGAATATGACCCGAACAATTATTACTACGACTATGGCCGGATTTTCGATGACTGGCACGAGCGCGATTTGCGCGCGTTGATTCGTCGCGATCGGAATCATCCGAGCGTGGTGATCTGGAGTATCGGCAACGAGATCATCGAACAGTGGTTCACGGATGGATGGAAAGTCGCGGTGCGTCTTTCGGGCATCGTGCGCGAAGAAGACCGCACGCGTCCGATTACCGGTGGTTTCAACAATCCTGAAGCGGGCTACATCGGCATGCAGGCCGCGGTCGATGCGATCGGTTTCAATTACAAGCCGTGGGAATACGTGCCCTTCAAGCGGCGCAATCCCACGATACCGGTTTACGGTGCGGAGACGGCGTCAACCGTGAGCTCGCGCGGTGAGTACGTTTTCCCCGTGGTGACCGACGACAAGCTGCAGGGGCGTGAGAATTTTCACGTGAGTTCCTACGATCTGTTCGCGCCACCGTGGGCTTCGAGTCCCGACTTCGAGTTCAAACATCAGGACGAAAGCGCGTTTGTCGGCGGCGAGTTTGTGTGGACGGGTTTCGATTATCTCGGCGAACCGACGCCCTATAACAGCGACGCGACGAACCTGTTGAACTTCTCCGATCCCGAACAGCGCGCACGCATGGCGGCGGAGTTGGAGAAGCTTGGGAAGATCCGCGTGCCCTCGCGCAGTTCGTACTTCGGCATCGTGGACCTGGCAGGTTTTCCGAAGGATCGTTTTTATCTGTATCAAGCGCGGTGGCGTCCGGAGCTGCCGATGGCGCACATCCTGCCGCATTGGAACTGGCCGGAACGCGTTGGCCAGGTGACGCCGGTGCATGTGTATAGCTCGGGCGATGAAGCCGAATTGTTCCTCAATGGAAAATCGCTCGGTCGCAAAAAACGCGGGTCGCTCGAGTACCGCTTTCGGTGGGACGACGTCGTGTATCAGCCCGGCGAGTTGAAAGTGGTGACGTATAAAAACGGAAAACCGTGGGCTGACGCCGTGACGCGCACGACTGGCATAGCGGAGAAACTCATGCTCACGGCGGACCGCGCAAAGATCCGCGCGGATGGCGACGACTTGTCGTTCGTGACTGTGAAGATCGTGGACAAAGACGGTCTCGTGGTGCCGCGCTCGAAGAACGCGCTGGCATTTGAAGTGAGCGGACCGGGCGAAATCGTCGCGACCGACAACGGCGATCCGACCGATCTCACGGCGTTTCCCTCGCACGAACGCAAAGCCTTCAACGGACTCGCGCTGGTCATCGTTCGCGCGAAGCCCGGCGAGCCCGGCGCGATCACGCTCAAAGCTCGCGGCGAAGGTCTCCGCGGCGCCGAAATCACACTGACGAGCGAGTGAACGAATGCGAAGGTAAGGACGTTGCTCCGGTGGCGTCCTTACGCTGTGCGTCGCAGAATCTCTCTTGGGGCTGCCACGATCTTACTTAAACGGGTCGATGGTTTCGATCGTCCCGTCGGGGTTGTGGTGGAGCTCAGCGACTTTCACGTTGCGCAGGTTGCTTTCGCCGGAGAGCTGCGAGTCGTGATAGAAGAGATGCCACTTGTCTTTCCACTTCACGATCGATTGGTGCGTGGTCCAACCTTGGACGGGCTTCAACAAAACGCCGCGATAGGTGAAGGGACCGTAGGGTGAACTGCCGGTCGCGTAGCAGAGCAGGTGCGTGGTGCCCGTCGAATACGTGAGGTAATACGTGCCGTTGTGCTTGTGGATCCAGCAGCCTTCGAAGAAGCGACGCTGAGTGTCACCCGCGGTGATCGGTTTCCCCGACTCGTCGAGGATTTGGACTTCGCGAAGTTCCTCGGCGAGCCCGAGCATGTCGGGACGGAGACGCGCGACTCGCGGCGCGATGGCGGGATTGTCTCCAGCGGGCTCGACGGCATCGGGCGTGTAGCGGTTGCCGGGCCAGAGCTGCAACTGCCCGCCGCCGATGCCGCCGACGTAGAAATAAAACGCGCCGTCGTCGTCCCGATAAACCGCGGGGTCGATGCTGAAAGCGCCGTCCATCGGCTGCGGCTCGGGCTTGAACGGGCCGGCCGGGGAATCGCCCGTGGCGACGCCGATGCGGAAGACGCCCTGTTTGTCGCGCGCAGGAAAATAGAAATAGTATCGACCGTTTGAATACGCGGCGTCGGGTGCCCAGAGCTGCCGGCTGGCCCAGGGGATGTCTTCGAGTTTCAGGACGATGCCGTGATCCGTGACTTTGCCGCCCACATCGTCCAGCGAGAAGACGTGGTAGTCGCGCATCGCGTAGTGATTGCCGTCGGTGCGATCGGTGACGCCGGGCACATCGTGCGAGGGATAAAGATAAAGTTTTCCCTCGAACACATGTGCGGAAGGATCGGCGGTGTAGAGGTGCTGGATCAGCGGCTGGTGGCGGAATGCGCGGGCATTGCCGGCCGCTGCGACTGGCGCCGGTGACTGGGCGTGTGCCAGGGGTGAGAGGGCGGCGAGCGTGGCGAGGAGGCGGAGTTTCATGCGAGTGCTTGTCGGATGAGGGCGCAGAATTGCCGGCGGGCCGCCGGCGCTCCCGGCGGGCTCAGCGGGCGAGATCGAGTTTAGAGTTGGTGACGGCGGTGGTGGTGAGCGTTTCGCCGGTTTTGTTTTCGATGCGGACGTTCTCGAAAATGATCGCATCGCTGTGCGCGATGTCGGCGCCTTTGTCGCCGGCGAGCGT
>CALFXL010000029.1 GCA_937958045.1 uncultured Opitutaceae bacterium
ATCGAACTTCCCCTTATGAGTGTACCCGTCTCGTCCGACGTGAAATCGCCCACTGAAAATGCGGCTCCCCATGTAGTCCCACCGCGGCGCGCGAGACTGCTCGTCGTCGAAGACCATGCGCCCACACGCGCGACCTTGAAGGGTCTGCTGGAGCGCCGGCAGTTCGATGTACGCACGGCGGGCAGCGCGATCGAAGCGCGTGAAATCGCGGCCGAGTGGCCGCCGGACTTGCTCGTGTCGGACATTGGTTTGCCGGACTCCGACGGCTGCACATTGCTGCGCGAACTCCGCGCGAATAATCCCGCGCTGCCCGGCATCGCCTTGAGCGGTTACGGCATGGACGAAGATCTCGCGCGCACGCGTTCCGCGGGTTTCGCCGAACATCTCACCAAACCGGTAAATGTCAGTTCGCTCGAACGCGCGATCGAAGCCGTTTTCGCGAGTCCTCCGCCCTCAAGTTAAGGCCCATCACGCATGTTCCGCATGAACTCCATCCAGCACGTATTCATTTTAGGACTACAAGGAACTCCCTCGGTTTCATTCACGCAGGCGGTACAAACGGCGTTTCCCGGCGCGACGATTTCGACGGCCGACAACGGCTCCCTGACTGCGCTCGCCGACGATCACCGACGCGCGCTCGTTGTCATCGCAGGCGAGGCCCCGGCATTGGCCGCCGAGTTGCGCGCGGTGCCCGACACCCGTGCGCTGCCGCGCTGGCCGGTCGTGGAAATCGGAGATCCTGCGGCGATCGACAAGGCAGATAACGTGAGCCTCTGGGCGGCGCTGTTTCGCGAGGCGGTGGAGAAGCACACGTTGCAGCGCGAAAATGCACGCTTGCGCGGTGATTTGCTCACGGTGTCGCGCCGCGTGAATCACGATTTGCGTTCATCGCTCAACGGCATTGTCACCGCGAGCGAAGTGATGCGGGAGATCCTGAGCGCCGACATGCCGGACGACGTGGTGCTGGTGCAGCCGGTGGTGGATTCTGCGGCGGAGATCGCGCGCATCATCGAGCAGGTGAGTTTTATTGCAAAAGCCAGCGTATCGACCGGTGAGCGGCAGGAGCTGCGCATGGATGAACTCGTGTGGAAAGGTCTCGCGCGCGTCGAACGTCGCAGCCTCGAGCGTCATGCGCACATCACACACATGGAGGAGTGGCCGGTGGTCCGCGGCGTCGCGAGTTGGATCGAGATGATGTGGGCGGCGTTGTTCAGCAATGCGCTCGAACACGGCGGACAAAAACCCGAGATCGCGGCCGGCTGGTTCGAGACCGATGACGAACAAGTCTTTCACGTCGATGATCGCGGCCCGGGCGTGCCGGCGGAGAAACGCGGGCAACTGTTCACGCCGTTTCACCGTTTAGGCGAAGCGCCATCGACGCGCGGTTTTGGCCTTGCCGTGGTGCAACGCCTCGCGGATCTCCAAGGCGGACGCTGCGGCTACGAGCAACGCCCGGACGGCGCGCGATTCTATTTCACGCTGCCGAAAAACTGAGCGCACGCGGAGGTGCGGCGGGTTTTCCTTTCATTAAAACTCGAAGATCGCCGTGAGGGTGATCTTGCGAGGGTCTTGGACATTATAAAATCCGCGGGTTTGTACGAGCGGGGCGGTGGGCAGCCCGCCTTGGCGG